>NZ_CP172311.1:1473333-2210000 GCF_047946655.1 Leeuwenhoekiella sp. A2 | reverse complement strand
TATCTATATCTCGACAAGCGTATGTGGAGAATATCGGAGTCGAACCGATGACCTCCTGCGTGCAAGGCAGGCGCTCTAGCCAGCTGAGCTAATCCCCCATTATAAATTCAGAATTTAGAATTCAGAATTTAGAATTTAGAATTCTCAACTTCTAAAATTTCCTTCAAATTTTCAATCAATGAACTTTAAGTCTCTAGTTTTTACCTTTAACTTATCTGCACCTCAGGCACAAAGTAGTCTCAGGCAGACTCGAACTGCCGACCTCTACATTATCAGTGTAGCGCTCTAACCAGCTGAGCTATGAGACTGTCCTTTATCAGAGAGTATGACCTTCTTCATTATAAAGAAGGCCGTATCTCTAACAAAATATCTTGAATTAACAGCTATAAAGACCAAAATGTCCTTTTAAACCCTATGTCTTTCCTTAAAGTCGCGTCTTTATCTCAATTACTTGAGAAAAGCTCTAGAAAGGAGGTGTTCCAGCCGCACCTTCCGGTACGGCTACCTTGTTACGACTTAGCCCCAGTTACCGGTCTTACCCTAGGCCGCTCCTTACGGTGACGGACTTCAGGTACCCCCAGCTTCCATGGCTTGACGGGCGGTGTGTACAAGGCCCGGGAACGTATTCACCGCATCATGGCTGATATGCGATTACTAGCGATTCCAGCTTCACGGGGTCGAGTTGCAGACCCCGATCCGAACTGTGACCGGTTTTATAGATTCGCTCCTCCTTACGAAGTGGCTGCTCTCTGTACCGGCCATTGTAGCACGTGTGTGGCCCAGGACGTAAGGGCCGTGATGATTT
This sequence comes from Leeuwenhoekiella sp. A2, assembly GCF_047946655.1. GTDB lineage: Bacteria > Bacteroidota > Bacteroidia > Flavobacteriales > Flavobacteriaceae > Leeuwenhoekiella. Next base: position 2,209,195 of record NZ_CP172311.1, on the reverse strand, counting down.
GACGTCATCCCCACCTTCCTCACAGTTTGCACTGGCAGTCTTGTTAGAGTTCCCGACATGACTCGCTGGCAACTAACAACAGGGGTTGCGCTCGTTATAGGACTTAACCTGACACCTCACGGCACGAGCTGACGACAACCATGCAGCACCTTGTAATCTGTCCGAAGAAAAATCTGTTTCCAAATCTGTCAGACTACATTTAAGCCCTGGTAAGGTTCCTCGCGTATCATCGAATTAAACCACATGCTCCACCGCTTGTGCGGGCCCCCGTCAATTCCTTTGAGTTTCATTCTTGCGAACGTACTCCCCAGGTGGGTTACTTATCACTTTCGCTTGGCCACTGAGCCCTTAATTAGGCCCAACAGCTAGTAACCATCGTTTACGGCGTGGACTACCAGGGTATCTAATCCTGTTCGCTCCCCACGCTTTCGTCCATCAGTGTCAATCAATTATTAGTAGCCTGCCTTCGCAATCGGTATTCTATGTAATATCTATGCATTTCACCGCTACACTACATATTCTAGCTACTTCATAACAATTCAAGGCCAACAGTATCAATGGCAGTTCTACAGTTGAGCTGCAGACTTTCACCACTGACTGATTGGCCCACCTACGGACCCTTTAAACCCAATGATTCCGGATAACGCTTGCACCCTCCGTATTACCGCGGCTGCTGGCACGGAGTTAGCCGGTGCTTATTCATACGGTACCGTCATCGGACTACACGTAGTCCTTATTCTTCCCGTATAAAAGCAGTTTACAACCCATAGGGCCGTCTTCCTGCACGCGGCATGGCTGGATCAGGCTTCCGCCCATTGTCCAATATTCCTCACTGCTGCCTCCCGTAGGAGTCTGGTCCGTGTCTCAGTACCAGTGTGGGGGATCTCCCTCTCAGGACCCCTACCTATCGTAGCCTAGGTGTGCCGTTACCACACCTACTAGCTAATAGGACGCATGCTCATCTTGTACCGTAACCTTTAATAAATAAGTGATGCCACTCATCTATACTATGGGGGATTAATCCAAGTTTCCCTGGGCTATACCCCAGTACAAGGCAGATTGCATACGCGTTACGCACCCGTGCGCCACTCGTCAGCTTCCCGAAGGAACTGTTACCGTTCGACTTGCATGTGTTAGGCCTGCCGCTAGCGTTCATCCTGAGCCAGGATCAAACTCTTCATCGTTGTTTCTTATATACTATTCAACGACTTCAAGGAAAATTTAGGTGTAACAAATAAATCTGTTACGAGCTCAAAATGGTCATTCTAGTCTTTAATTTCTAGTATTATTTACTTCTAAATAATACGCGCTGTCAATTCAATAAATCAATGAACTTCAAGTTGTTTAACCAACTCTATTCTTGCTAGATGTAAGGGAGTTGAACCCCTATTTTAAAAACAAATCCTAAACTCGTTTTTCTTAACCTCTCATCTTGTTTTAGAACTTCACTTACTCTCTCTGTAAGCGGCTGCAAATATACAACTCTTTTTCTTTAACCACCAAAACTTTTTTTAAGTTTTTTTTAGTGAATATTTTTGAAGATTTGTAAGAACTAAAATCGGTTTTTTTAGTGGCCGATTTGGGAGTGCAAATATAAAAGCTTTTTTTATAACTGCAACTCTTTTTTTTATCTTTTTTTCTGCAATGTTTTAAAGAACGTTTCGACCCTGTTTTTCACTGAATCGGAGCGCAAATATATAACTGTTTTGCTTCTGCGCAAGGGTTAATTTTGATTTTTTGAAAAATAAATTATCAGGTGTTGAATTACAGTGTCTTACTGTCTGAAAAAAAATTGACATCCCTATTTCACCTCCCATTTTTGAGCAATCAGAAGGCTTAACCCGGCTTTTAACTATACTCTAGGTTATGTATTTTAATTATATGTTATTCTGGTTTATTTCGCCGCAAGGCTTAAAAATCGACCCTATCTTGGCCAAAACCTTCTTCTAGGGGCTGAAAATCGGAATATTCTAAATAGCTTTTTTTAAAACTATTTTTAATGTTGACATATTATATCTACAGAAAGAAATTCCACACTAGACCAAACCTTAAATTAAAATCACGGTAAGGATAGCCTGGAGCGCTAAAAAAGTCGTTGCCTGTGAATGTAGAATTCACATGTTCTGCTATAAAGAAAATACGGGTTTGTCTTACTTTCATATTAAAGAACAGATCTATTAAGGGAAAGCCGCCCAGTTTTTGACCGTTCTGCACATAAAATTCTGCCAGAACTGGATCGTAACCATTCATATTATATTGAGTAAAATACTTAAAGCTGATTCCTGTTTGTATAAATAATGCTTTTTGAAACCAGCGGTCTGTATAATATAAGGAGTTGCGTGTAATAAATTCTGGAACGTTAAACACATTTTGACCATTACTCACATTTTGATATGCAATTGTGTTATCAAGACCAAACTTGCCAAACTTAAAATCTTTACCGGTCTTTATAGATAGATAATCTATACGCTCATTAGATTGAAAGGATTTTATAAGTGCTGTTTCTGCATCTGGAGCAAAGTATGCATAGTCCTGTATAGAAGTTAGCGCAACTTCTGCATTAAACCATTTTGCAGATTCCATTTTAAAATTGAGTCTCGTGGTTTTTACATTAGCATATTCTGGCTCATGATACCAGTTATAATTACTATAGCTGCTTTGATAAAGAAGGTGATTATAGTTTGCTGCCCTTGAATTGGTACTGAAGCTACCTAGAAATTTTGCTTTCTCTTTTATACTATATGATGCTGTAGCGTGTAAATCATAGCCGTCAAGATCTCCTACTATATTAGCCTGGGCATTTGCATTGAGCAGAAAACCTCCTAAGCTCTTCTTATAACCTGCCCCAACAGCTACAATATCGCCCTGTATTTTATTAGGAATACGACCGTCGTCTTGTATGAGTACTGAGTTATAGCCATAATTATAATTAGTATGGTTTGCCTGAAAGATGAGTTCGCCTAAAATATTATTACTGTATTTAACAAAGAGCTTATTGTTTAATTCTTCAAAATCTACTCTGTCTTTTATATTCGTGGTTACGAAAGATTCACCATACAGAGTGGTAGGCTGCGTTTGTCTAAATTCGAAAAACTTGTCTTTATATGTAAGAACATGCCCTACCTGAATTCTATTTTTAACCAAACTATCCTTTTGAGATAATAAATCGTAAAAATGATCTATATAAAAACGCTGCCCGTCTAGAACACTTTCGGCATTCTCATAATTTACAGCAAGACGTGAGCGATCATCAAATTCTGGGTCTTCTGAAGTAAAACTCTCAATTGCAGATGCTGTTAAACCACCATTTTCCTGATTCAATAAATCCTGAGCAACATAATGTGCTTTTATTTGATAGCGATCATTCTTGGTTCTATAGTTAAACGTAAATCTGAAATTCCCCGTGCTTGTTAAAATATGCTGATACTTGCCAAGACTGCGCAAACCTTTATAGGCTATTGAGAAATTAAATCGTCTTGATGTATTCATCGTAAAAAAAGCATCCAGATTTTGGCCTTGCTCAAATACGGTCTTATAATACAAATCTGTTAATGGCGTGGGGACTTCATAATAGAAAATATCATCAACCTCCATATAATTAAAATGTCTTGCCCGTGCTCCAAATAACGGTTTGGTACCGTCTTCATCAAAATTATAGAGAAGCGTATTATAAGTCTGGCCTGTGTTTGCAAATGGAAGTAAATTGAAATTATCCTTTCGCAAATAGTTATACTTATACATCTTTTGAATAGTAAGCGAAGTATCTACAACAGTTGTATCATTCTCAACTGAAATTATCTTGTAATCTGTGACTGGCGGGCGAGCGTTTTTAACCTTTTTAGATTTATCCCCCGGCTCACTGTTATTTGTATTACGTATTTCCTGTACATTACTACGCCCTGTTTGTCCATTAGCAGTCTGTGAGATAAGTGCTATTAAAAAAAATAAAGTCCCAAAAAATCTAAGTTTCATTTAAAGTATTTAAAAAGCAAAAATAGGTTTTTTAATTACGTCTAGAATGGCAGAATATTGGCTCAGGTTGAAAGAATATGTGAAATAAAAAAAGCCCACCAATTTGGCGGGCTTTACTATATTAAAATCGTATAGGCTAACTCAAACTTTACAAGCTAAATGTTACTGATTGAGAACTACCATAGTTTCCTGTAATAACCCCTATAACCTCTCCTCCATAACTTAATGTGAAAGAACCATCAGCAGGATAAGAAAGACCATCTCCATAAGAATCCATAGCGGTAAAGGTATAATCTCCAGAAGGAAGGCATAGACCTCTATAAGCAGAAACCTGTCCATCTGTATAATTACCACCACTATAAATAACAGTTCCTTCAGCATCTGCTAATTCCCATGAAGTCTCGCTTCCGTAACCATCAAAAAGGATGTCAATATCTAAAGTAGGAGTAGGACAAACCTGATATACACTAATAGAAAGGTTCTCCCCAATAAAAACCCCTTCCTCAGGCACAAAACCCAATTCTAAAGTCTTACCATTAGACCCAATGTTCAAGTCGCTTATTTCAACTGTAAATACACCTTCATTAGACCCAGCAGGAACAGTAACCGCACTAGGAATAGTAAGTGCTGCAGGATCTGCAGTAGTTCCGGCTTCTACAACAGTAATTGCATAAGTTCTATCTGTACCACTAATATCACTAGTATAAACCTTAATATCGTTAGAACTTGAAGAATTTATATCTACGCCAAATTGATATCCTGTGCTTTCGAAAGTCACATAATTACTTAAAGAAGCACCATCATCATCATTACACCCTACAAAAGTTATAGACAGAACTAAACTGAATAGTATTAATATTTTTTTCATAATTTCTCTATTAATTATAATCAATTTTGGTCGTTAACAAATGGGTTATTCTGAATTTCAGATTCTGGAATCTCAAAAGTCAAACGCTCATCATCATATTGTATGGTTTGACCCACAAATGATAAATGATTATCTCCTCGAGTTGTAGATCTTTTGTTTCTCTTAAGAGCAAGGTAAGTTTTACCCTCACCCCAAAGCTCAATACGAGATTGCAAATAGATCTCATCAAGCAATGCCTGACCACTTAAAGCATCAACATATGATGAATCATCAACACGCTGATCAAGCAATGTTTTGAGAACCTGTTTAGCTCTTGCCTCATCACCTGTTTTAGCCGAAGCCTCAGCATGTAAGATATACATTTCTGCAACTCTCATATACACATAATCTGTAGTAACAACAGACTGCCCACCAATAACACGATTTGGATCGTAGAATTTGTTAAGAGGTAATAAATCGTAGTAGCTTCCTGAAGGAGCCTCAAATTGATCTTTTCTAACATCATCTGCAGGAATTTCAGCATATAAATCTGCATCGATAGCTTTGGCGTCACCAGCCCATGCATAACTATAGGTAAATGCATCAATCTGTCCCCACCAGGAAACAAGGCCTAAACCAAAATCTGATGTAAGATCTATACCCCACATCCAACCTGGAGTATTTATATCATTAAACCCAGCTAGCACTTCAGCTGAATTCATAATACGGAACTCTCCAGAATTGATAATCTCACCTGTTATTCTCTTCACATCCGCATCTCTTCCCATAGCCCCATAGACATATGCTAAAATACCTTTAGCTACATTTTGGTTAATTTCGTTCTTAGATGCTCTGTTAAAACCGTCCATAAGTGATATAGCAGATAATAAATCAGTTTCTATTAAATCATAAATCACAGAAGCCGCCACCTTTGGACCATTTTGATCTAGTAAATCATCGTAAAGGGGAAGTATTTCCTGAGATGGATTATAAGAATTCTGAAAATATTGAGTCAGGTAAAAATAAGAATGAGCACGTATAGCCTTCGCTTGTCCTAATAAATATTTATTCTCTGCCAATTCAGGTACAATTTCATTACCTCCTAGAGCATCAATAACAGTATTTGCAGAACGTATAATACGGTAGTAGTATCTCCAAACTTGATAATTATCTTGATTCGTGAAATCTGTTGTACCCTGAAATTCTGTAATACTCGCTCTATACCAACCATAAGTACTTACAGAAAGTGCCATATCACCAGATAGAAAATCGCTAAAAATATCATATCCTTTATGGCCAAAATCATCATGCCCCGTGGTTCCTCCCGTTTCAGTTTGAACCATCAAAGAATAAATCCCAGTAATAGTACCTGCTATAACGTCAGGATTTTTCTCAGCAGCATCTGCAATCTGATCTGTAGTAAGAAACTCCGAGGGCTTCTCATCTAAATAGTCTTCACTACAACCTACCATAATTAGAGCGGTAAGCGATAGCAATTTGATTATACTTTTCATATTATGCTTTTTTATTTTTTAAAATTTAACTCTTACGCCCATAGTGATCGTAGTCAATGGAGCATATAACCTACGGCCAGAAGCACCGCTTTCGCTGGTAGTAGGGTTAAAACCATCTCTGGCAGTCTTTACATAAAGGTTATCTCCAGATACATAAAGATTTACTAAATCTACACCTGATCTTTCAGAAAAAGACTTGGGCAGTGTATAACCTATTCTAGCGTTATTAAGAGCCAGGTAATCTGTTTTGGTTAAAAACCTTGTAGACGTTGCTGTGCTATTTTGATCAATACCATCTGCAAGACGAGGCACACCTGTGATGTCACCCGGATTCTGCCATCTAGCAGCAATATCAGTGTGATAGTTGTTACCAACAGCTCCAAAACGATCACTCATTAATTCTGCATACTGGTTGTCAAGCGCATAACCACCTAATCCATAAGTCCATTGCATAGAGAAGTCAAAATTCTTGTAGCCAGCTGTTAATCTAAAAGCACCTCTAAGATCAGGAATACCAGATTTACCAACGTACTTATTAGTAGCATCTGCATAGGTTTTAGTTACTTGCTTAGCAACGGTTGCATCAGGATTGGCATCTATGTAAGTAGCCATGTCTGCAATACCATCTTCTCCTTCATCTAATACCCCGTTACCATTTACATCGTTAAAGTACTGAAACCACATAGGCGCACCGTCTGAAGGATCTACCCCAGCCCATTCACGCATATAAAACTCATATATAGAGCTTCCTTGAGAATAACCATATGGAGATGCAGATGTATCTAATATTCTAGGCTCTCCAGTTGAAGGCTCAATAGGCATTGTAACGATCTCATTTTTTATCATAGATCCATTTACAGATAAGTCTAATCTAAAATCATCTGTGTTCACTAAATGACCTGTTAAGTCAAATTCTAAACCTTGGTTTCGTAATTCTCCATCATTCACGGTAATAATAGCAATACCCTGAGAAGGACCTACTCTTCTATCAAAAATAAGATTATCAGTAAGTTTATTATATACATCAATGTTACCATCTAAGAAATTACCTAAAGTAAATTCAACCCCTGCCTGGAACATCTTAGATGTTTCCCAAGTTAATTCAGGATTTCCATTGGTATTAGCCGAAACAGCAATACCATTTACATTACTTACATTAAAGGTATCATATCCAGAATAATAATCTACACCAGCCTGATCACCTAAAATACCATATGAGGTTTTAAGCTTAAGGAAATTCACAAAATCACTTTTCATGAAGTCTTCACCAGAAAGTACCCATGCAGCACCTACAGAGCCAAAAGTTCCCCATTTATCATTTACAAATCTTGAAGAACCATCTCTACGCACAGATCCAGTTAAATAATATTTATCAGCATAGTCGTAATTAATCTGACCAAAGAAAGATTCTATTGTAGCTCCTTCAGAGTAACCCGTTGCTGGACTCAAATTAACTACAAAGTTATCTAATTCAAGAAGTTTTGGACTTACAGCTAAACCTTTATACTGAGTAGTTTCCGTGCGCTTAACATCATTACTTTCATGCGCTACAAGGGCTTCAAGAGAATGTTCCCCAAATTGATTCTTATAACGGAATAATTGTAAGAAGTTCTTAGTTAAGTATTCTATATCATCTGTGAAAATATCACCTCCATTAGAACGACCTCCACCATAAAATGGGTTTCTAAAATCCTTCTCACGCTCCATAAAATATTGTGCTCCAAAGCGAGATTCAAATGTTAAATGATCTGTAATATCAACATCAAAAGAAAAACTCCCGTTAAGTTCATGACGCTTAAACTGATCTGAATCATATAACGCCGAAGCAATAGGGTTCAGGTTGTTTGCGTTTGGACGGGCTCTATACCCAGAATCTGTTCCGTAATCATATTGATTACCACCAAAAATTGGATCTGGAACAAGATTATAATTATTATCTCTTAAGAAAACAGGAAATATAGGAGCCATCTTATCTGCAAATTCAAATAAGTTTTCAGAACCTACAGTTTGCCCATTGGCTATGGTCTCAGAATAGGCATAACCTATATTTGCACCTATGGTCAACCAATCCTTAACATCAGAAGTTAAGCTTAAACGAGTAGTATAACGATCATATCCCGTTTTTATGGCATAACCATCGTCATTTAAATACCCTACAGATACATAGTAGTTAGATTTTTCATTTCCACCACCCATTCTAAGGTTAGCCTCTTTACGGTAACCAGAATCAAAAGCTAAATCCTCATATCTTTGCGGCGTATATCTTCTTGTTACTCCCTGTCTTACCATATGTGTAGCGGGGTCGATCAGCTCACCCCCGTCAGCTACATTCCACATGTTGTAGCCAGGATCTACATAATTATTAGTGAATAAATTAGAGTTAGCATAACCTACAGGGTCTGCCTCTCCGTTTATAACACCTCTATTGTAAATACCTTCCCATACGTATCCTACATATTCTTCTGGGGATTTTATAACATCATAACGAGGGATTAATTGCGAATTGATACCTGTTTTAACCTCTACATCTATATAATCTTCACCAGATTTACCTTTTTTAGTAGTTATCAAAACAACACCGTTAGCACCTCTAGAACCATAAATTGCAGTTGCAGTAGCATCTTTTAATATAGTTGTAGTAGCTATATCTGCGGGGTTGATAGAGTTTAAGCCTCCCGTAAAAGGCACGCCATCTACGACATATAGGGGATCACGGTTACCATTCACAGAACCATAACCTCTAATACGCACAGTAGAAGTAGTACCTGGCTGTCCTGAAGTATTAATTACAGTTACACCGGCAACCTCACCCGCTAGGGCCTGTGTTACGTTAGAATATGATTTAGCCTCAAGCTGCTCAGCTTTTACAGTTGTTGCAGTACCAGCAAAAGATTGTCTTGTAGCAGTACCATACCCTACCACCACAACCTCGTCCAGAGTTTCCGAACCTGCTTCTAACTGTAAATCAATAGTGTCTGAAGCTCCTACTGTAATAGTTTGAGATGCAAAACCTATATAAGTAAATACAAGTCTCTCTCCTGCGGAAGCTGCTATTTGATAAACACCATCAAAATCAGTTTGAGCACCTGTATTTGTACCTTCTACCACGATATTCACACCTGGAAGAGGCATACCACTATCATCGGTAACAGTACCAGTGATTGTTTTTTGTTGAGCCATAGCAAGCTGTGTTAAGAACAGCAATCCCATGGCAAAACACATTGTAATTTTTGATTTCATGTAATTTAATTTATTTGAATTAGCCAACGGCAAACATCATAAACTTTTCCTACATACGCAAAAAAAAGATGTGCGGTTGTAAACTTTAACACAGTATATCTCTAAAAAATACAAGTCATTTACCCAAATGATTAACAAAGCTGCATCGTTTTCGCAATTTCATTCCATATCTTTCAAAATGTTAAATTTGTTTGTAGGAAATCTAAATGATCGTTAAACAAAACACCTTAAACATCTTGTTATCAATTATATATTTAAAAGCTTTATCAAATAACTAAACCTACCTAAAAAACTCCTTCTTAAAATTTAAATATGACTAAGCGGTTTAATAATTTTGTCGCAATATGTCTTTACAATTAAAATCTCAAAATTTACTTATTGAATGCGGAACTGACGAAGCTGGCAGAGGTTGTCTCGCAGGTCCGGTGACAGCTGCAGCAGCTATTTTGCCAGATGACTTTGAGAATAAACTGATTACAGATTCTAAACTGCTTTCTCATAAATCTCGCGAATTACTGAGACCTATAATAGAAGATGCCGCTATCGCCTTTGGCATAGCTCATGTCTATCCTGAAGAAATCGACAAAATAAATATCCTTAACGCTTCTATTAAAGCAATGCATCTGGCAATAGATAAGCTGAAAAAGAGGCCTGAACATATACTAGTAGATGGCAATAGATTTAAGATCTATATGGGTTGTAGTCACGCATGTATTATAAAAGGAGACAGCAAGTTCTTATCAATCGCATCTGCCTCTATTCTGGCCAAAACAGAAAGAGACAGGTATATGCAATTACTTAATGAAGAATATCCAATGTATAATTGGAAACAAAACAAAGGATATCCTACACAAGAACACAGAGAAGCAATTAAAGAATATGGCATAACTCCTTATCACCGCAAAAGCTTTAGATTGCTTCCTGAACAATTAGTTCTTAATCTTTAACCTCATTTATTAAGCGAGACCTTTTTTAAACTATGAAATATTACTTAGCACTTATTGTATTGCTTTTTCTATTGATCGGGTGTGATCAAAACCCAGTAAACCAATCATCTCTCATACCTTTTATACCACGTAATTCTTCAGTTATATTAAAGGTAAATAAATGGACAGATTTTCAAAATGCTTTAAATAATAACGCCTTACTTTCGAAGTTCGTTAAAAGTGAGCTTTATAATGTTATACAGGAGAAGAGTTCAAATTTCAATCTTATTAATCCAAAATCTGAAGTTTTGATCTCTTTCGTTTCTTTAGGAAAAAATGAATATGACATTTCGCTGGTAACAGAAAACAGTAGTTCACTTTTTAAACAAGATAGTGTTCTACAGAGTTCGATAAAACAGGTTGAATATAATGACAACACTATTTCGTCATATACTAAAGGAGAAAACACTTTATATTTTACTACAATAGAATCAACTTTCCTGGCAAGTACTTCAAGGCTCCTTATAGAGAATAAAATACGCGAAGAAAAAAGCGAAACAGTTTTTGATGCCGATTTTCAGAAATTATATAAAACAGGTATTAATTCGGCTACGGTAAATATGTATGTGCGCGGCAGCGATGCCCAACAATTATCCAGAAATATTCTGGGCTCTGCCAGTCCTAAGCTTATAGGTGCAGCATTTAAATGGGCCGCTTTAGATTTTGACATTGCAACTTCGTCAATAGAAATAAATGGAGTTATAACGTATGACGAAACTTTAAAAAACAGACTTGCGCTACTTAAAGACACAAAGCGCACCACGTCGCAAATTGCAAATGTAGTTCCCGCAGAAGCCACCGCCGCTACTTCATTCAGTTATAAAAACCTCGGTTCTTACATCAAAAATCTGGCAAAATTACGCCAAATTCAACCCAAGGATTTTGCTCTATATTTAAACGATCTCTATAGTAATTCTGACGAAATTGGTATTATTTCACTAAAAGCTGGAAACGCTCTGGCCATTCATACTACAGATATAGAACTCGCTAAAGAATCGTTACTTGCTGCCAGCAATGAAGCAGAAACATATCGCGACATTATTATAAACACCTTTAACGATTCTCTTGCCATACAGAAAGACTTCAAAGAATTGCTTGCCCCGCCTTCACTTCCCTTTTATAGCGCAATAAATGATTTTCTAATTTTTGCAGAAGATCAGGACATTCTAAAAACGGTTATTGCCAATATTCAGAATAAAACCACTTTAGACGAAAGAGAGAATTTTAGAACAATTATCGAGAAAGTGAGTAACGAGCAGTCCTTATTATTTTTTGCTAATAGCGAAAAATTAAAAGAAAAAATGACTGTAAAAGGCTCTACAGATTTAAAGAATGATCTTAAAGAAATTGATCTCTCCCTTTATCCCTTTGTCGTTGCCCAGCTTATAGAAGAGGACGATTTTTTACACTTTAATGCGCTTATCGAGCAAAATTCTGTAAAACCAGATGCCGGTGCCGTCTCCCAGATTGCGAGCGTAAAACTAGCCGCAGACCTTGCAATATCGCCCCAGCTGGTCAACAATCACCGCACAAAAGGTATGGATGTTGCCGTGCAGGATGTAAACCATGTGCTCTATCTTATAGATAATAACGGTAAAATATTATGGCAAAAACAGCTTGCCAGCAAAATACTTGGTAAAATAAGTCAGGTAGATTTGTACAAGAATGGCAGGTTGCAACTTGCTTTTACCACGAGCGACACCTTTTATATTTTAGACAGAAACGGCAATGAAGTAGCGCCTTTCCCTCTAAAATTTAATGACGATATAACGCAACCACTTTCGGTTTTTGATTATGATAATAACAGAAATTACAGATTTGTAGTAACGCAGGGCAAGAACCTGCTAATGTATGACAGCAGAGCTGCGATCGTTAACGGTTTTAAATTTACTTCCGCTAAAAGCGAAATCATACTACCGCCCAAACATATTCGTATAGGCACAAAAGATTACATCACCATTCAACAACAGAACGGAACCTTAAACATTCTCGATCGTACTGGTGATGAGAGAGTTCCTGTCGAGTTAAAATTCAACTTTAGCCAGTATCCTGTTGCAGAAGCTAATACCGGTTTTGAACTTGTAGATAAAGATGGTGTTCAGTTTCATATAGATCAAAAGGGAAAAGTCACTAAAAAAGACAAAAATCTTACCGATGGTTTTGCAGTAGCTCAATTAAACAATACACAGGCAATTATTGATAACAACCGGCTCATTGTAAATAATAAGGAGAACGAACTCGATTTTGGTCTTTACTCTGGTTTAAGCATTCAGGAAGCAGGTAAATCAAAATATATTACACTGCTTGATGAAACGGCAAAACGCGTTTTTGTTTTTGACATAAAAGGAGGTCTGTTGCCCAATTTCCCGGTTTATGGTGATTCTGCACCAGATTTAGGTCACCTGAAGCGAAATGCCAACCTGGGATTTGTAGTAAAAGGCGAGAGCGACTCTGTCCTTATATATAGGATCAATTAAAAATCGGCCCTTTTAGGGTAAAAAAGGGTCAAAATACCCCATAAATCAGGGGATAAATCGCGATTTCATTTTAGTACTTTTAGATAGAACAACAATTTTTGAAGCGTTTAATCTATTAGAATTCAATAATGAAAGCAACCATTTTATTTCTATTTACTTTTATCGCAACGCAGTTTTTATACGCGCAAGACTCTTGCTCCCGGTCCCGGTATTATCCATTTACTGAGGGCGCAAAATTCCAGATAACTACTTATGACAAAAAAGACAAAGCCGCTGCAATAGCAGATTATCTCGTTGAGTCTATAGAATCTTCAGCTCAAGGCGAAAAAGCCACCATTGCAACAACCGTTAAAGATGACAAGGGAAAAGATCTTGTCGCAACCACTTTTGATGTGTTGTGTATAAATGGCGCTATATCTATAGATTTTAAATCATTGATGCCGCCGGGGATGCTAGATCAATATAAAAATCTGGATTATAAAATATCTGGAACAAATATGGAGATTCCCGCTAACCTGGAAGTGGGTAAAACTTTGCCAGATGCAAACATGACTATGGATATAAGTATGGCGCCCATGAAAATGCAGCTTCAAGTAAATATTACAAACCGACAAGTAGAAGGTAAAGAACAGGTTACAACCGCGGCGGGGACTTTTGATTGTTTTGTGATCACATATACAACCGAATTGAATATGGGCATGTCACGACAAAGCAGCTCAAAACAATGGATAGCAGAAGGTGTGGGTATGGTAAAGCAAGAAGATTATGACAATAAAGGCAGAGTAGCAAGCAGTAGTGTCCTAACCGCCTTTAGTAAATAACTCTCAGATTTCAGACTTTGGATGTTTTTCTGCGAAATAGATTTTTAATAATCGCTCCTGAGTCTGCACCTGTAAATAGTTGCTAAACAACCACTTTTTCAACAGATAGTTCTGCTTCAAAAAGTTGAGCAAAGTGCTGAAGAATCTTCTCTTTCACCTCTTCAATATCTACTTTTTCTTTTCCTAATTCTACATTAAGAGAGGTTACCGCTTTACCTCGTATTCCGCAGGGAATGATATTATCAAAATAACCCAGATCTGCATTAACGTTAAAAGCAAAACCATGCATAGTTACCCATCGTGAGGCACGCACTCCCATCGCGCAGATCTTTCGTGCAAACGGTGTCCCCACATCAAGCCAAACTCCTGTTTCGCCGGGAGAGCGCTCAGATTTTATACCATAATCTGCGAGTGTGAGTATTATAGTTTCTTCAAGCAAGCGCAGGTATTTGTGAATATCTGTAAAGAAATTCTCAAGATCAAGAATAGGATACCCTACGATCTGGCCAGGACCATGATACGTAATATCGCCGCCCCTGTTTATTTTATAAAAAGTAGCGCCTTTAGCAGCCAGTTGTTCTTCATTAACAAGCAGGTTACTTATATCACCACTTTTGCCCAGTGTATACACATGAGGGTGCTCAACAAATAAGAAGTGATTGGGAGTTATAAGATTAGTCTCCTCTCTCCTGTTGCGTATCTTGACATCAAGAGTTTCTTTAAAAAGCGACTCCTGAAAATCCCAGGTTTCCTTATAATCCTTACTCCCCAGATCTATAATACTTACTTTCTTATTCATACCCACAAAGATAATACATTCCTAAAACCTGATTTGTCGTTACCGGCTGTAGAAAATTATCTTTTTGGGTTATTTAATATAATGAGCGCAGCAATTACTCCTGGCACCCAGCCACATATCCACAACACAAAAACTATAATCATAGAGCCACAACCTTTACCTATCACAGATAATGGAGGGAAGAAAACTGCCAGGATCACACGCCAGATACTCATAATACTCGTAGTTTTTTTAGTCTAACTATACATATAAGACCACATTCATAACCTTTCGTTACATATATTGATTTCTAGTTTGTGAGTACTTATCTTTGCGGGCTAAATAGTAAAAGCTGTATGCAACTTTCAGAACAAGAAATCGTAAGACGAGAAAAACTAAGCGCTTTACGTAAAATGGGGATTGATCCCTATCCTGCAGAGACATTTAATATCACACACACGTCAAAAGATATTAAAGAAAAGTACAACGATGGTGAGCACGTGAAGATAGCGGGCCGTCTTATGACGCGTCGTATTCAGGGTAAGGCTTCATTTGCAGAACTTCAGGATGCAGAAGGCCGCATACAGGTTTATTTTAACCGCGATGAGATCTGTACCGGTGATGACAAAACCCTGTACAACAATGTTTATAAAAAACTGCTTGACATAGGTGATATTGTAGGTCTTGAAGGCGAAATGTTCACCACTCAGGTAGGCGAGAAAACCATAATGGTTAAATCGTTTAGCATACTAAGCAAGTCTTTAAAACCTTTACCACAACCTCGCACAGATACCGAAGGTAAAACGCACGACGCATTTACAGATCCCGAGTTGCGTTATCGCCGTCGTTATGTAGATCTTATCGTAAACAGAAATGTGCGTGATACTTTTATAAAACGTACCAAGATCACAAATACGATTCGCGAGTTTTTTAACGAGCGTGGTTATCTTGAGGTTGAGACTCCTATTCTTCAGCCTATACCGGGAGGTGCAGCTGCACGACCCTTTATGACACACCACAACGCGCTAGATATTCCGCTGTATTTACGTATTGCTAATGAACTTTATCTTAAACGACTAATTGTAGGTGGTTTTGACGGAGTTTATGAATTCTCTAAAGATTTTCGTAATGAAGGGATGGATCGCACTCATAATCCTGAGTTCACGGTTATGGAACTTTATGTAGCCTATAAAGACTACAACTGGATGATGGATACTACTGAAAAACTTCTTGAGAAAGTTGCTGTAAACGCTACCGGAAACAGCAAAATAAAAGTAGGCAAGAACGAGATCGAGTTTAAAGCGCCATACCCACGTGTACCTATTTTGCAGGCTATTCAAGAACACACTGGTTATGATGTTACCGGCAAATCTGAAAGTGAACTGGCAACCATAGCCAGAGATCTGGGCATTGAGGTAGACGACACCATGGGTGTAGGTAAACTTATTGATGAGATCTTTGGTGAGAAATGTGAGCATCATTACATACAGCCTACTTTCATCACAGATTACCCAAAAGAAATGAGCCCATTAACAAAGCAACATCGCGACAATCCTGATCTTACAGAGCGTTTTGAGCTTATGGTAAACGGGAAAGAAATCGCCAATTGCTATTCTGAGTTAAACGACCCTATTGAGCAACGCGCCCGTTTTGAAGACCAACTCGCTTTAAGCGAAAAAGGTGATGACGAAGCAATGTTTATTGATCAGGACTTTCTTAGAGCATTAGAATATGGTATGCCGCCTACAGCAGGTATTGGTATTGGTATCGACAGACTGGTGATGCTTATGACAAACAACTCATCTATACAAGAAGTTCTATTCTTCCCACAAATGAAACCAGAGAAGAAACCTCTTGATCTAAATGAAGCAGAAAAAGAAGTTCTGGCTGTAGTAAAAGAGCACAAAAAATTAGAATTAAGTGAACTTAAAGCCAAACTAAACCTGAGCAATAAAGCGATGGATAAGAGTTTTAAATCTCTTACCAAACTGGGTGTTATAGAAATTAAAAAAGAAGATGGCACTATGATCTGCGAATTGCAGGAATAGGCTTTCGCCAAAAATTATATTTTATTTAAAAGGCCATTCTTAATTAGAGTGGTCTTTTTTATTCATTCTAATGATCAAACGCCGCTCCTATAAAAGCAAGACCGCCAAAGAAGAATAAAATTACCATTACAAATAAAAACCCCAAAAAAGCAACAAGCAGTCTTCCTTTAGCCCATTCCTGTTTTTGACTATTTTCTGAACTACTAAATGCCCAGACGAGCAACAGTACAAAGCCTATTATAGGCAGAGAGGCTAAGAAAATATTTAAAGCCCACTCTTTAAAATCCATGGGGCGCTCTCTATAAATATTTACCATTTCCATAATGTCTATTTTAGTGAGTTGATTTTACTTTTAAAAGAAGTTTCAAAAGCGGCTTTTAAGACCTAAAAATCGGTCAGAATGTTAAAAAATCGGCCTTAAAATAAACCTTCTTGATAATTAGTAGTCAAAAACTAAAAATGTAACAATATATAATATGAAAAATGTATTAGCCGCAGTTTTCTTTATGGCAACTATAATTATGACAGGCCAGGAGAAAAGACCAGAACGAGGAAGAATGTTTGCAAATGTTACTCCGCAGGAAATGGCGCAATTACAAACAAAACGCCTTACGTTAGCTTTGGTATTAAATGACCAGCAACAAAAGCAGTTATATGATCTTAATCTTACCGCAGCAGAGAAAATGAAAGCTAAAATGGTAGAGAGACAAGCAGCAAAAAGCAGTGAAAAAGCAGACAAAACCGCTCATATAGATCATAAAATCGACATGCTTGATACTCAAATCGCTTATCAGCAAAAGATGAAAAGCATTTTAAATGAAAAACAATTTGAACAGTGGCGCAAAATGAAAGGCGCAAAACACAAAAAGAAAATGCACAAGATGCGTGAAAGACGCAATCACAAGAATTAATTGGTTAGTGTTTATTGAAAAAGGCTGTGTTTGATTGGCACAGCCTTTTTTTATTCCTTAAAATAGACACTTCAAGTTATAGGGTAGCAGCTACTTTTGCTATCACCTCAATGGTTTCATCAAGATCTTCATAAGTTAAAGCATCTGTAATAAACCAGGTTTCATAGGCGCTGGGCGCGATGTATATTCCGTTCTCCAGCAAACCATGGAAGAACTTTTTAAAAGTTTCATTATCTCCTTTAGCCGAAGATTTAAAATCTGTAACGGCGTCTGCACTAAAATGTACAGAGATCATAGAACCTACACGGTTAATTGTGTGTGAGATATTATGTTCTGCTAAAACCTTAGTCATCCCCTTCTGTAGATATTCTGTTTTTTCTGCCAGACGCGAGAAAATTTCAGGTTCGTTGCTCAGCGCTTTAAGCATCGCAAGACCGGCTGCCATCGCTAATGGATTTCCGCTAAGTGTTCCTGCCTGATAAACCGGACCTAAAGGTGCCAGATATTCCATTATTTCATTTCGCGCAGCAAAAGCACCTACAGGCAAACCACCACCTATCACTTTACCAAAGGTTACAATATCTGCATTCACGCCCATTAATTCCTGAACGCCACCGGCAGCAAGTCTAAAACCCGTCATAACCTCATCAAAGATCAATAAGCTGGCATGCTCGTCACAAAGAGCTCTCAAGTCTTGTAAAAATCCTTCGACCGGAGGAATACAACCCATATTACCCGCAACAGGTTCTATGATTATAGCAGCAATCTCACCGGGATTGGCCTTAAAAATTTCGGCAACCTGTTCCAGGTTATTGTATTCTGCAAGCAATGTATCTTTTGCAGTTCCAGAAGTAACCCCCGGACTATTAGGCGAACCAAAAGTAACCGCGCCACTCCCCGCCTGTATTAAAAATGAATCTGAATGACCGTGATAACAACCAGCAAATTTGATGATCTTATCCCTTCCGGTATAACCGCGAGCTAACCGCACAGCGCTCATACAAGCTTCAGTACCACTATTTACAAAACGTATTTTATCAATATTTGGCACCATAGCAACCGCAAGTTCTGCGATCTGTGTTTCAATTTCTGTAGGCATACCAAAAGAAGTTCCCTTTTGCGCCTTTTCTATTACAGCATCTACAACCGGCTTGTATGCATGTCCCAAAACCATGGGACCCCATGAGTTTATATAATCTATTAATCTATTGCCGTCTTCATCATATAAATAAGCGCCTTTTGCTTCTTTTACAAAAATAGGATCACCTCCTACTGCTTTAAATGCACGAACTGGTGAGTTTACTCCGCCAGGAATTACTTGTTGAGCTTGCGCGAAAAGTGCGCTACTTCTCTTATAAATCATACTTATTTTATCCTTTATTTATGGGTTTTACATACAATACCTGCCCTTCATAGATGGTATTATCTGTGAGCCCATTATATTTTTTCAAAGTCTCTACTGTTAAATTGTGCTTTCTGGCGATAGCATAAAGCGTCTCTCCTTTTTGTACAGTATACTTACTTATTTCTTCTTCTGCCGAAGTATTGTTGTTACTTCTCGCTGATCTGCCTGATGTACCCAACACTTCTTCATCAAAAGAATATAGTTTGTAGTTTTCTATGATGGCTATCAATTTTTCAGGATACTTTCTATCTGTTGCGTAACCCGCAGCTCTCAAACCTTTTGCCCAACCTTCATAGTCATCTTTTCGCAATTTAAAAAGATCATTGTAGCGTTGTCTGCCAGTAAGAAATAAGGAGTGATCTCTAAATGAAAATTTGGGATCTTTATATTTTCTAAAACATTCTCCTTTCTCGTCGTCGTCGTGATACACCACAGCGCCTTTCCAGTCATGGCACTTAATACCAAAGTGATTATTAGCCTTGCGTGTGAGTTCGCCACGACCGGCACCAGATTCTAAAACCGCTTGAGCGAGTGTAATACTTGCCGGTATGCCGTACTGCCGCATCTCTTCTTTAGCGATCTCTGCATATGCATTTATGTAACCTGCTACATTATCTACGGGAGCTGTTTCTACCGCTACTTTAGTTTCTGGTTGAGTCTCTGCAGGGGTTTCTGTAGGTTCTGCTTTTATAACGATCTCTGTAGATCTTACTTTAGCTTTTTTACGAGCGGCTTTTTTAGAACCGCCACAACTTGTTATAAATAGTGCTACAACTGCAACCAGTACTATCTTTTTCAGCATATTAAATTTTTATGATTTGAGCTCCTTTTTTATGCAAACGAGAATTAACTCCAGATATTCCCTGAAGTCCTCCCGTATGAACGGCTAAAATACGAGTATTTGAAGAGAATTTTCCCCTCTTTATCATATCAACTATCCCGTAAACCATCTTCCCTGTATAAATAGGATCTAAAGGAATATTATATTTTGATTTGAACTCATTAATAAATGAAACCAATTCATCTGTGACTTTGCCATAACCGCCAAAGTGATAATCCTGTATCAAACTCCAATTTGTGTTCTGGGTGTATTTTTTGACCTCATCGCTTAAAAAATCACCTTTTAATGCCGGAAAACCGACTATTTCCTGGCTATTTTTAGACGCTTCTATAATTCCGGAAATTGTGCCACCGGTTCCTACCGCGCAACAGATGTAATCAAAAGAAGCGTCGTTTTTACTTAAGATTTCTTTACACCCTTTTACTGCAAGATGATTTGTTCCACCTTCTGGCACTTCATAAAAATCACCAAATTGAGCAATCATTTCTTCTTTAAAATCTGCCGTTTCCTTTCTTCTGTAATCTTCCCGATTTATAAATTCTAATTGCATACCGCACTTTTTCGCAAAGCGCAATGTTGCATTTGTCTCTAAAGTCTGTGAGATATTTTTTGCTAATTCGTCACCTCTTATAATACCAATAGTTTTAAAACCTTCAAGTTGACCTGCTTTGGCAGTAGCTGCAATGTGGTTTGAAAAGGCGCCACCGTATGTGAGTAGTGTTTTGAAACCTTGGGCTTTCGCTACAGCGAAATTATATTTCAATTTTCTGAATTTATTTCCGGATACTTCGGGATGCAATAGATCTTCTCTTTTCATAAAAAGTTCTACTCCGCTTTTGTTGTCTTTATAGACAAAGGCGTTTTCACTTTGAAAATCTCCCTGAAAAATGCTCATAAATACCTGAAAAATGACCAGTTTTTCCTGATTTTTAAATAAGAAAGCGAGGTTTCTTTCGCGTAAGCTTCTCTCTCAAAAGAGACATTTAGATAAGCTAGATACGCATTTCTGTATTGAGCAAGTCTAATTAAAAACTCTGCAGCATACCAAATAAAAAAAGGAATCACAAGCAACTCTAATTGTTGCCTTAAATGAATACGCTCATGGTTCATAAACACAACATCGCTCTTAAGAGATTTACTCCTGAGAACCACTAATGGCCAAACTGCAAAACCAGCGTAACCTTTTGCGATTAAAGCTCTGTTAATAATGACCAACATGCATTTTAAAAATTGATGTTGCAAAGGTAAAGGATTTTGAAGAAGGCAGGATATGGAAGCATGACAAGCAGTCAATTTGCAATTTATCTATCAACGATAATTACAAAATGGGTAATAGTGATATGAAAATCGCAAAATACATGCAAAAAGCAATTATTGAAAATTAAATACGCGGTTGAAATTTAAATTTCAAAAAATACCCTATTATGCAAAATTATAACTTCGATAAAGAGTTTATATAATCGACATAATACACAGATTTACAAAACTTTAAGAGGAAAAAGCACGTATATAATTAGGTTAGACGCTCATAAAAAAATTAAATTCGTCCACCCTAATTTCCGTATACCGCATGAATAGAATAAATTACCCCCAAAATCGTATTGTTTTATTTACATTGTTTTTAATTATCACAACTGCTTGTTATGCACAAGTGGGGATAGGAAACATATCACCACATGAATCCTCTTTATTAGACATTCATAACTCCGCTGGAGATAAAGGAGTCTTGATACCTCGTGTTAATATACCTAATTTAAGCTCCCAGAATCCAATAGTTGGCACAGCAGCAGAGAGTCTTTTAGTATATAATACTAATACTACTACAGGTAAAGGCTTCTATTATTGGTCCGGTTCAAGCTGGATAAAGGTAAGTAGTGGTTCAGCAGATAATCTTTACACTGCAGACGGTACTTTAGCAGGAAACAGGACAATAAGCGCATCAAATAACTTTTTGCAGTTAGCCAGCAACCAAGGTAGAAACGCTTTTATACTTAAGCGTACTAATAACAATACAGAACAGGGAATAGCTTTCCAAAATTCTGACAATGCTTACGATGCCAATATCTATATGCAACCTGGCACTAATCAAGGTTTAGTTTTTGCTACGGGAGGTACTTCATCTACAATTACAAATCTTTCTTCCACACTCACGTTAAAAAATGATAACGGTCTTGTGCTAAATGGATACGGCACCGGTAGTAAGAGTGGTGCTCCATCTCATATTCTAGGGATAGATACTAACGGTAATGTATTAGAAATAGACCAGGGAGTAGCCTCTTCTCAAGCTAACAAAGACTGGTTTAAGGCCAGTACTACTTCGCCACCTACAGACATTGGCGATAATATTTACACAAACGGCAATGTTGGTATTAATATTCTAGACCCACAGGCTACTTTTCATGTTTACGAAGCAATGGGTACAGTAGCTGGTCCTAACACTGGGACAATATTATTAGAACATGGTAATACTGACGGTACTGGTGAATCTTCAATAGTCTTTAAAAGCGCAATTAACTCAGGAAGTGATTATGGCTATATTAAATATCAGGATGATGGCAGTGGTAACGGTTCTACAACTGAAAACAGTCTGCTTGAAATAGGTACGTCTAATGATGGGCCAGATACTCCTTGGCAGGATGATATCAATATAAATGCTTCTGGTTCATTAGGTATAAATACAAGTGCTCCAAGCCCCAGCGCTTCGCTGCATCTGGCAAGAAATAATCAAGGTATTCTTATTAACAGAGTAGCCCTTCAGAGCAGAACAGATACAAATACAATTGTAGGTGAAGAACCAGACGGACTCTTAGTATACAATACTGCTCCCGCAGGAACCGCCCCTAATAATGTTGTAGAAGGGTTCTATTATTGGGATAATGCTCAATGGAATAGTTTCAATAATACAGGAAACAGCCCGGCAGCAGGCGTACAATATTATTCGTATGATATAAGTAATCAAAATGCTCCTGATATAAGAATTTTAGAAACAAATACTATAGTAACTAAATCTGGTGGTTATGCCGGCAATCTTAATAATGATGCTATTGCAGCTATGAATCCAGCAGTAAGCGATTCTGATGGTTTTGCAATTAAAATAGTAGGTACATATACTGTAAAAACTGCTGGTAATTTCACTTTTAAGATGGGAACTGACGACGGTGGTCGTATCTATATAGATGACTCTCTCGTATTTAACGACTGGAGTGATAGTGGACTTGAAAACCCTTTACCTTCTTCTGCAGCCATACCGCTTGCAAAAGGTAAGCATCAATTTGTTTTTTGGTTTTACGAGAACGCTGGGGGACAAGAATTAAGATTAGAATGGGCAGCGAATCCCGATGGCCTTAGCGGAACTATGAAAGCTACAGACTTTACAATTGAATAGCATGTTAGATATAATATACTATTCAATTGTAAGCCGAAAAATTCAAGCTAAGGGATTTGTATTGATAATTAAACTATTAAAACGGTTAAGTTTCTTGGTTCTTCTACTCAATATAAATATCTATGCACAAATAGCTATAGGTAACATTAACCCTGATGAATCATCGCTTCTAGATATAGGAGGTGTTAATGCTACAGAGGGTTTGCTTTTACCTCAAGTAAATATTATAAATCTAAATAATCAATCACCTATAACCGGAGCTGCTGAAGAGGGATTAATTGTATATAATACAAATACCTCAACAGGAAAAGGCTTTTATTATTGGGATTCTGCCAAATGGCAGAAAATCAATACAGGCAATATAAATTTGTACACAGCAAATAGTGCTCTAAATTCAAATCGGATCATAAACGCAAGTACTCAAAGCCTCTCTCTTTCTGGCTCTACCAATAGAAATTCATACATTCTTAAACGTACAGATAATTCATTAGAAAACGGGTTCAGTTTTAGAAATTCTGGCAATTATTATGACAACGCCATATACGTAAAACCCAACACAGGAACAGATCTGGTTTTTGCAACGGGTTCTAACGTTTCTAATCCTAACAGCCTAACTCCTACATTAACTTTAAGAAATGATAACGGAATAACTCTCAATGCTTACGGTAAAGGAAATTTTTCAGGAACGCTTGCGTACTTTTTAAACGTAGATAATAACGGAAATTTAATTGAAGAGGCTACTCAAGACAGGTATAGAAAAACAAACAATGACTGGTATCTTGAAAAAAGCACGAATGCTCCTATTAGTATTGATGACAACATATATACCAATGGGCTCGTTGGTATAAACACGAACAATCCCAATAATACATTCACTATATATGAAACCTCCGGCTCTCCTGTTTCAGCAACAGAGGGCACCATAATAATAGAGCATGGAGATGATGGAGGAAAATCTTCTATCGTCTTTCCCAGTGGTTATAACTCGGGCAGTGATTATGCTTTTATACAATATCAGGATAATAAAGGAGGAAGTGCCTCTTCAGGACATGACGCGGTCCTTGAATTAGCTGTAATGAATAACGGAAACGGTATTTATGAAGATGATATAAATATAAATGCCGCCGGGTCACTGGGTATTAATAATGTATCTCCTGCCATAAGTGCTTCTATAGACATGGGCAGATCTAATCAAGGTTTGCTTATTAATAAAGTTCAATTAAAAAATATTACAGATAACGCAACCATTCAGGCTGCAGAACCTGATGGACTCTTAGTTTATAATACCACAGCAGCAGGAAGTTCACCCAATAATGTGGTAGAAGGTTTTTATTATTGGGATAACAATAGATGGAATCTCATAAAAGCGTATACCAGTACTATACATCCTGGTATGCAATTTTATTCTTATGACATAGCAGAAAATTCAGCACCTGATATTGATAATATTGAATATGAAACTCTTATAACTAAATCAGGGGCATATAATGGCATTCTCGATTCTAATGCGGCTATAGCAACTATGAACCCTACTACTGATGATACCGGATATGTTATAAAAATAACCGGAACTTATGAAGTTATGAATTCAGGAAATTTTAATTTCTCTGCTCATTCAGATGATGGAGTTAGGCTTTATATTGACGGCTCGATAGTATTAGATAGTTGGCTAAGTGCGCCTTCAGGTGGTTTAGATCAAACCGGATCTGCAAATTTGGGAAAAGGCAAACACAAGTTTGAGTTTTGGTACTTTCAATATACGGGCCCATTTGATTTTAAATTTTCCTGGGGCTCAAATACTGATGGAAAAACAGGAGTTATCAAGGCTTCCGATTTTACCGTTGAATAGCCTAAAATTGACATTAAAAGCCTAGTTTTTGTATCTTCAAATAAAAAGCTTTTCTAGTCTATATTTGCACGTGTCTTATTTCAAAAAACATATTCCGCTAGAAGAAGGAGATTATTACCTTACACCACAAGGTTATCGGTGCTTTACTGAGCAGTATCATTTAAAACGTGGTTACTGTTGTGACAGCAATTGCAGGCACTGCCCCTACAAAGAAAATTCTAAGAAATAGTTTTCTATTTTGAGCTTATCAAGCTCCTGTTCAATCAAGTCTCATAAATAAACGTGGTACAATACTTGATGAATATTCTTGTGAAAACTTTAGCTATTATTTCTAGGTTTCTTTGCTGAATTTTGCAAATGCTTTAGTAACTTAATAAGGCTCAAGTAACAGTACTAATCTCATAAAATTATAATGATGAAAGCGTTTAAACCCTTGTTATTAGTTTTGATCATTGCAGCCTTTTCTTCATGCAGCAGTGTAAAAGTAGCATCAGATTACGATCAAAGCACAAACTTTAACCAATATAAAACCTTTGCTTTTTTTAAGCCCGGGATTGACAAAGCAGAAATATCAGACCTTGATAAAAAACGTATAATGCGAGCTATTGAAGCTCAACTTACAGCAAAAGGTTTTACTAAATCTGATAATCCTGAAATGCTCGTAAGCATTTTTACCACTGCTCAACAAAGAGTAGATGTATACAATAACTATGGTTGGGGCTGGGGTCCTTGGGGACCTTATAATCCTTATTGGGGTGGTTACGGTTATGGTAACTCTATATCACGAAGTACAGAAGGTACGCTTTACATAGACCTAATTGATGCAGGTAAGAAAGAACTTGTGTGGCAAGGTCAGGGTACAGGTTATCTGGCAAAAGATGTAAGTAAAAAACAAGACAGAATAAATGAGATTGTTCAGGAAATTATGACTGAATATCCTCCTAAATTAGCCGATAATTAGGCTAAAACTGCCGATTTTCATATCAAAAAGGCCTGTTTTTCAGGCCTTTTTTTATTAATCATATCCTTGTAAGGTTTTCTTTGTAAATTCAGAAAGAACCAGAGATCCACTCATTTTAGCACGTTCCTGCAAAAGGGCCGGCCACGATTCTGTACCTTCCCAAAAAACCGTTTTGCTGGCTTTGAGAGCTTCCGGATTATAAGTGATCAAGTTATTTGTGAGTGTCTGTATCCCCATATCCATCTCTGCTATATTTTCATAGACCTCTGCATACAAACCGTTCTCTTTTGCCCATTGCGGGTCATAAAAGCCTTTAGCATTAATAGTCATTTGGGAGAAAGCTGAAACCCCAATTTTTCGCTCAAGCGCGGGGCCTATAACAAATGGGCCAATACCAATGCTTATTTCACTAAGCTTAATCGAGGCATATTTAGTTGCAAAACAATAATCTGTTGCCGCTGCCAGCCCTACTCCGCCCCCTACAGCTTTTCCCTGAACGCGACCTATTATTAACTTGGGGCAGGAACGCATTGCAAGAATAACATTTGCAAAGCCCATAAAAAACTTTTCCCCGTCTGCATCGTTTTCAATCGCAATGAGCTCTTTAAAACTAGCTCCAGCACAGAATGTGCGGTCACCTCCACTTTTTAAGACTATTACTTTTACCTCATCAAGCCCTCCCGCTTCTTCTATCTTATCTTTTAACTCATTTAAAATAGACAACGGTAGTGCATTGTGATCTGGAGTATAAAAAGTTATCGTAGCAATTCCTGATTGGTGCTCCAGTTCTACATATTGATCTTCCATAAAAATATCAGGAATTAGATTTTTGGTTATTAGAATGCTAAAAATAATGGTTAAATTCTAGCAATACAAAAAATCAAGATGCTGAAATTCGCATTGAGATTAGTAAATTTAAATGATGAACGTCAATTGCAATACAGATATAGAAATCAACCCACTCATAGACAGACTGCCTGCTCATTTGAGACAATTTATTATGCCTCAAAACTATGATAATTACACAGCGATAAATCAGGCTGTGTGGCGTTATGTAATGCGCAAAAATGTTGATTATCTTACTAAAATTGCACATAAATCGTATTTAGAAGGTTTAAAACTAACGGGCATTTCTATAGATCACATTCCTAATATGTACGGTATGAACCGTATTTTAAAAGACATTGGCTGGGCTGCGGTTGCTGTAGACGGCTTTATACCACCGGGTGCTTTTATGGAGTTTCAGGCATATAATGTTCTCGTTATTGCTTCAGATATACGCCAGCTTGAACATATAGAATACACGCCCGCCCCAGATATTATTCATGAAGGTGCCGGCCATGCACCTATAATAGCAAATCCTGAATATGCAGAATATTTAAGACGCTTTGGCGAAATAGGATGCAAAGCCATATCATCTGCAAAAGACTATGAGTTGTATGAAGCCGTGCGCAAGCTTTCGATTTTAAAAGAAGCTGAAAATTCTCACGCTGATGAAATAGAAGCTGCCGAAACAAAAGTTGACTATTTACAGCAAAATATGGGAACGCCTAGCGAGATGTCACGCATACGTAATTTACATTGGTGGACTGTAGAATACGGACTTATAGGCCCACTCAATAACCCAAAGATATACGGTGCAGGGTTGCTATCATCAATAGGTGAAAGCAAATGGTGCATGACTAATGATGTAAAAAAGTTGCCGTATAATATCGCTGCCGCGGAACAAGAATTTGATATTACTAAACCACAACCACAACTGTATGTGACTCCAGATTTTGCCTATTTAAGTCAGGTTTTAGAGGAGTTTGCAAATACAATGGCTTTACGCACCGGTGGTCCTGAAGGGTTAAAAAAATTAATAGATTCGCAGGCTTTAGGCACGGTTGAATTAAGCACGGGATTACAGATATCTGGCAGTTTTAAGGAAATGATTACCTCAGGCGATAAGGTCGCTTACATACAAACTCTGGGGGATACTGCTTTATCGTATAGAGATAAAGAATTAGTAGGTCATGGCACAGCAAGCCACCGCAATGGCTATGGTACGGCATTAGGCAAACTTAAAGGTATTAATCTTGCTATAGAAGATATGAGTCCGCGTGATTTACAGGCTTATAAAATTTTTGAAGGGCAACGAGTAGCATTAGAATTTGAAGCCGGTATTAAAGTGGAAGGCGAAATAATAACAGGAACCAGAAATCTGAAAGGAAAAATACTGCTTATAAGCTTTCGCGAATGTACGGTGACGCTAGGCGATCGTGTCCTCTTCAAACCAGAATGGGGTAAATATGACATGGCGGTAGGTAAAAAAATTGTTTCAGCGTATGCCGGTCCGGCTGATGACCAATCTTTTAACCGGATTACCCATAAATTATCTACAAGCGATAACAAGAATAGCAGATCGCAGAGCAATAGTGAATTAAATTCTTTATATCTGGCGGTGCGCAATTACAGAGAAGGAAAGAACACCCAGCACACTCCTGAAGCCGTTTTTAAAATTCTCAAGAAAGACTATCCTAATGATTGGCTACTTACTGTAGAATTGTATGAAATCGCTTTCAAACGTCAAAAAACGGCCTTTTTAGGTGAAATATTGGCTTATTTAGAAGAGCTTAAACAAAGAAAAAGGTCAATAGCACATCTTATAAATGATGGTGTTGACCTCATAAATGCTGATAAACTTATTGAAAAAGTATAATTTTTAAAGTGCAGATATCTTCTCCTTAATTCCCTCGAGATCTTTTACCGCGATAGGTTTAACAACATAGTTTGACACTATATTAAATTCTTTTGCACGCTCAAGATCTACTGTATCTATTGATGAAGTGACGATATAAATAACTATCTGCTTGGGTGAATCAACTTTAGTGAACTCTTCCAAGAATTCCCAGCCATCCATAACAGGCATGTTAAGATCTAGCAGAATTACCTCGGGTATGTTTTCGCCTTCAGCGATGATGCTGGTTA
Source organism: Leeuwenhoekiella sp. A2 (assembly GCF_047946655.1). Classification (GTDB taxonomy): domain Bacteria; phylum Bacteroidota; class Bacteroidia; order Flavobacteriales; family Flavobacteriaceae; genus Leeuwenhoekiella. Next base: position 2,180,190 of record NZ_CP172311.1, on the reverse strand, counting down.
ATTTATCAAGAGCTTCTTTACCATTACAACATATAAGAAAGTTATCACAAAACTCAGTTAGCTCCATCATTTTCTTAATCCCAAAAACAAAAATGGGATCATCGTCAATTATACAAGCCAATTTAACTTTTTTCATATAAGTATATTTTAAATGTTGTACCCTTATTTACTTCACTCTCTACTGTAATCTCACCGCCCATTACCTCAATTTGTCGTTTGGTCATATATAATCCTAACCCTCTGCTATCAGGATGATCATGAAAGGTCTTATACATACCAAATATTTTCTTCTTGTGCCGCACAAGATCTATACCTCTGCCATTATCTTCTACAGTTATAATGCTTTGCAATCCATTTTTGTGAGCAGAAAAACGCACCCATGAATCTCTGTCACGCGATCTGTATTTGATCGAATTAGTAAGCATATTTAAAATTACGCTCTCAAGATAAGCCGGCACCGCAGAAACCATAAAAGAAGGATCTATATCATTTATAACCTTAAAACCATTATTTAAGATATGACCTTGGATAGAAGAAATCATCTTCTCAAGATACTCATTCAAATTGAGATTAAGCTTATCCTGCTTATCAACATCGAGTGCGATTACCCCATTTAAATGATCTATTGTTTCAGAAAGCATTTTAGAAGCGCGTTTAAGCATATTAAACTGTTGCTCTTTCTCATCTGCTTCCTCTTCTTTTTCCATAAATTCAAGTAGCATTGCAATGTTACTTGTATGTGATCGCAAGTTATGAGAAACTATATGAGCAAAATCAAGAAGACGCCTGTTCTGCCTTGTCGTAACATCAATAAATTTATCTACTTCCTTACTTTTCTTTTTTAGTTCACTAATATCCTGTATCTGGGCAATTATAGTTGATGGCACACCATCTTCATCAAACGTTAGAGAAACAAAAACTCGTGCATCAATTACATTCCCATTCTTATGTATATATCTGGTTTCAAAATTGAGTTTTTCAATTTTACCATTTAAGAGTTGCTTTACTTTTGCTAAAGAAACCTGCGAATCATCAGGATGAGTGACATCTCTTATTCTAAGTTCTAAAAATTCTTTTCGGCTATAGCCAAAAATAGCTTTGGCTGCGATATTTATATCCTTAATTTTAAAAGTATGAGCATCAACGAGAATAAAGGCAATCAACGTATTTTTAAATGCCATTCTAAATCGCTCTTCGCTGGTTTGTATTTGCAGCTCTCTGCGCTTGGCAACACTTATATCCTGAAAAGTACCTAATAGCCTAACACACTTACCATCTTCAAACTGAGCTTCTCCCCGTGCATTAACCCAAACTTCTTTTCCCTTGTGCGAAATAAGCACCAGTTCTGCATTATATGAAGTCCCATTCTCAACAGCTTCTTGTACAAGTTTTTGAATTTTGTTGCGACTATGACCCTCTTTGTAAAATGAAAGCGCACCTTCTAATTTAGGTATATACTCTGCAGGAACTTCATGTATCTTTCTGGTAACATTACTCCAGTAAATAGAATCCTTGATAAGATCTACTTCCCAATAACCTATTTCTGCGACACGGTTTGCCTGCTCACGTAATTTCTGAATACGATTGCTACGTGCACTTTTTACAAATACACGTTGAATAAACAAAAAAGGTTCTCCGCTTTTATAGATCGGTTTTATATCCCAGCGATATACTTCATCATTTTTTTCATTCTCTTCCTGATAAAATTGATCAGTACCAGAAAGGGCTTTCTGTAATATTTTTATCCACAGGGTTTCATTTTTTACTGCTACAGGAAGTGAAAATATCGACTCATTCACTGCAACTGTGAATTTAGTTTTCCAGGTAGCAGTACAATCAACAATGATGAGATCTTCATTGAGCATGGCCATAACGCCAGGCAATATTTCAAAATTGAATGTTGACAAACGAGAATCCTGTATTGCAGATTTATTCATTCCTTCTTCTTTAATCAAGGTAAAAACTGATTGAGTTCACCCTCCTTTTCTATAATTCTATCTTCGTATTTCAGCGTCCAGCCCAGCGACCTGGTGAGAATATAAATATTAGATAATTCGCTAATTAACCTGTTTTTAGCATTTTGCTTTATATCTGATGCTTCTATCTTTTTCTCTATAAGTTGATCAATACGCTTTTTGATCTTGTTATAATCTTTAGCCTCAAATTGATTTAAGTAATCCTGACTCACATCATAATATTCTATATCAGGATTAATACTAATTTCTTCCTTAGGAATATTCTTAATAGTTATTACCTTATTTTCAGTATCTACCTTCGTTTGCAACTGCCTAAGATCATATGCAATCGATACTTTGGCATTAACAACGATAAGTGCTTTTTTTCTAGCCGAAAATATATCGAGGTAGAATTTCTTAGAATCTTCATAAGTGAAAACCTGAGAGAAATTACCTTCTGTAACTACTAATTTACCTACATTCTTAACTTGTTGCTCAATGAGCGCAGAAGCCTCTTCTAACCCATCGTCACGTTTATTATCGCAATAACGTAATGTAAAAACTACAAGCAGCGTGAGGATGACACCAAAAACAATTTTGCGCATCTAAAAATTTAAGAGTTTGCTTCCCTAAGATAAAAAATAAACGTGGTAAATGTTAGAAACACCTTCAAGCTCTAGCCAAAAACCAAGCTACAAGATGCTAAAATCGGATAAAAAACAAAAATATTCGCCTAAAAGCGTAATTAATTTGCAACCACGCAGTTTCTTAACAAGAATTATGATTATTTGAAATAAAAAAGCGGCGCAATGCCGCTTTTTTTTAACCGTATTGAAGTTATTATATCATTCTACTCCAATTGTAATTCTATCCTTACCTAAGCCTTCTGCAGTAACCATAATTTTTGCATTGCCCTTTTCAAAATCTGCTCCTACAATAATCATAGCTTTACCATAGAATAGATTTACATGATCTGCCTGAAAGGGTTCTAAAGATTGTGGATTACCATTACCCACTCCTGCTATATGTGCATTTCCTTCTATAGTGATATTGATCTTGTTATTAGCCAAAGGTGCAAGATTGCCCTCTTTATCATAAGCTTCAACTAATATATAAACCAGATCCTGCCCATCTGCTTTTATAGTTTTTCTGTCTGCAGTTAATTTAAGGTGATCTGCCTTTCCGGCGGTTTTCAGTACTTCTTCACCTATTTTTTGTCCGTTTTTATAAGCCACTGCTCTAAGTTCACCAGGCTCATACTTAACATCATTCCACATCAATCTAAAACGCTCTGTAGAATTGAATGATGTTAGTTTCTTACATTGTTTACCTTGTGACTTTCCGTTTACAAAAAGCTCTGCACAATCACCATTTGTATATACAAAAACAGGTGTTTTCTCACCTTCTCTTCCTTCCCAGTTCCAGTGTGGTAAAATATGAAGTGTATTTTCTTCAGGCCTCCAGTAGCTTTTATATAAATAGTATCTGTCTTTAGGAATCCCCACCAGATCTACAATCCCAAAATATGAGCTGCGAGCTGCAGCTTCATCGCCCAAGCCCATTTTTTTTACAGACATGTTATCGTAAGGTGTAGGCTCTCCCAGATAATCAAAACCTGTCCATACAAACTCACCGGCCAGATATGGTTCATCCTGCTGCCACATAAAATCATCATCACCTATCTCTGCCCACTCAGGTGCGTTAAGGTCATACGAACTTACTTGTAGTGACTTTGTAAAATCGGTTTTCTCCTCAGGTAAAGGGAATTCATAAAAACCGCGTGTACTTACCGTCGAGGCACTTTCACTAATTACCACAGCCTTATTAGGCTCTAGCGCATGTGCAAGACTGTAACGCCTGCCATAATTATAACTTAGCACATCGTAATAATCAAAATGGCGCATACGTGCCGCCTGCATATTATCATTAACTAAAGTTGTAGGTCTTGTAGGGTCATACTTATCTACATAATTAACCATCGTATGAAGCTTTTTAAAGCCATTATTTATATTCCACTGCACATCGCCTATCTCATTACCCACACTCCACATAAACACTGAAGGATGATTGCGATCACGCTTCACAAAATTGCTTACGTTTCTTTTCGCGAAAGCGTCAAAATCTGTTGTATCTACGATATCTGCTTTAGCATCATACTTATCAAAAATTTCATTAAATAATAAAAGTCCCATCTCATCGCATAATTCTGCAAGTTCTGGGGCTGCGACATTATGACTATTACGTATGGCATTCACGCCCATTCCTTTCATGATCTGCAACTGTCTCTCGAGTGCTCTTTTATGAAAAGCTGCCCCCAGAGGCCCCTGACCATGATGCAGATTCACGCCTTTTAATTGCACGCGGCGGTTATTTAAATGAAAACCGTCATTTGCTGTGAATTCTATAGTGCGTATACCAAAGGTGCTCTCGGTTCTGTCAGTTTCCTCGCTTCCGCGGAAGACATGTGTTATAACTTCATAAAGATCAGGATGGTCAACATCCCAAAATTGCGGTTCTGTCACCTGAATGGTTACTTCCAGATCTTTCTTCTTACCCGCAGGAATATATCTGGTTAAATTAGCATGACCCACTTCTTCCCCCTGCGGATTAAGAATAATCTGCTCTACTTTAATTGAATCTGAAACCTGAGACTGGTTAAAAATGGTGCTGCTTATACGCACATTAGCATATCTGTCATTTATAACGGGCGTGGTAATATAAGTTCCCCAGATATCTGTATGAACAGGGTTCATTACCAGCATCTGTACCTTACGATATATCCCGGCTCCAGGGTACCAGCGGCTATCGTGTTTTTGAGTGTTTGCATGTACAGCAAGCAGATTATCGCCATCCCAGTTTAAAAATGGAGTTATATCAAGATAAAAAGAATTATATCCATAATCCCACTTACCGGCTAACTCACCATTAATATAAACTTCAGGAAAAGCCATTACACCATCAAACATGAGGTAAACCTGTTTTCCCTTCATTGCGGGTTTTATATCCAGATTTTTTCTGTACCATCCTTCGCCTTTCCATGGGAGTTTTGCAGTGCTGCCGTTTCCTTTTTTATCAAAAGGTCCCGTTATCGCCCAGTCATGAGGCACTCTTACCGTTTCCCACTTTGAAGCATCAAGGTTAGGTTGTGCTGAATTCTCGGGATTTCCTTTTGTGAATTGCCAATCTTTTTGAAGCGTAAAAACCTCCCTTTGCTGGGCAAAAATCGGTGAAAATGTGCATAAAAACAGAATGGTAAATAGAGTCGTCTGCCTATTAATAATGGAATAATTCATTTAATTGAAAGCTTAATTAGTTAGGTTAGTCTTTAGAGGCATTATAAAACTTTAGGCCTGCTGTTGCCCTATAATCGTGGTCAAATAAGGTAGCATTATCCCAATTAGAACCTGTACCATAAAGTGTAGTACAGTTTGTAGAAACCCAGGCTGGCTCCCAATAAATAAGCCCTTCCCCGCCTGCATCTGCAATGACTTCTTTTAATTTATTTAAATAATCAAGTTGTCCCTGCTCGCTGGCTGGATATCCACTTATAAGTGCATCATTGCCCAAAATATTGTTTGCGCTATCAGCATTCTCCATAGTAAAAGGATAAGCGGTTTCAACTACCATTAGTTTTTTATTATAAGTGTCTATAAGATTTGACATTACTGAACCTACATTATCAAGATTATATTCTGACCAGATGGGATAGTAAGAAAGCCCAATCCAATCATAATCTGTTACACCTGCCTGGGTAGCTTGTTCAAACCACCAAATAGCATTTTCGGGTTCTGCAATATGGAGCATCACCCCTATTTCCTTATCCGTATCTTGAGAAATATCTCTAATGGCTCTTATACCCTCATTAATTAAAAAAGAATTACGATCCCAATCTATAGGCCATTGCAATTCCCCTTTCTGTAATATCATGGGGTTAATCTCATTACCTACCTGAACGATATCTGGTGAAAGGTTTGCCTGTTCTAATTGAGCAAGGGTATTATACGTATAATCATATAATAATTTACCTAGAGCTTCTGTATTATCTACTTCTTCAACCCACGCAGCGGGAATTTCCTGCTTCTCAGGATCTGCCCACGAATCTGAATAATGAAAATCCAGCAAAACCTGCATTCCTTCAGCTTTAGCTCTTGAAATGGTTTTTTTCACATCTTCATACGTAGAATAGTTAGTCCATGAAGGATTATTCCATAATCGCACTCTAATAATATTTGTACCGGCTTCACTAAAAATCTTAAATGCATCTTTAGCAACACCCTCACTATCTTTATAAACAGCCCCACAGTCTTCCATCTCATTTACATAAGACAGATCAGCGCCATAGTAGAACGAAGTCTTAGTATCTACCTCTCCTTCGCCTTCACCTGATGTAGGTGCTTCACCCTGCGGATTGTCATCACCGGGATTAATCATTGCCTCACCATCTGACGAAGAACAACTTAGAAAAATAAAAAAACTAAAAATTAATACTGAAAATCGCATAGATAGGGTAATAACAGTTATATTAAAATTAAAGGGAATAGCACTAATAGAAAACTACCATCCCCTTTAGATATCAGCAATTATATTATTTTATTGTGATAGTTTTCTCCAGTTCATTTATCACCAAAGTAAATGTTCCATTTGCGCCTGCAAACTTAAAATTGCTATCACCATCTTCTGCGTTAATTAGAAGGGGATCTATCGTATAACCCATTTCTTCATAAGTAGGATAGTTTATGCCACTATTCCAGTCATCACGTACAGTGAATATTCTAAACGCTCCGCTACTATCAAAGGCTAAAGTCGCTGTGCGTATATAAGCACTGGTTTCAACAACCTCTACAGGATTATCCCATCCCCAACCGCTTGGCACTCCATCACCTACAAGATAATAAGCGGTTGAAGGTTCAAGAGTAATTGTTTTAGCAGTGTGATCAATCGTTAATATATATATACCAGGAGTGCCCACAAAACTAAAATTATCATCACTATCACCTGCACTGGCAAAATTATCATCTATTGTATATCCCTGATCTACAAAATAATTATATCCTACACCAGAAGCCCAGTCATCAACAGTTTCAAAAAAGCGAAAGTTACCAGTCGTAAAATTCACATGAGCTTGTAAAACCTCACTATCACAAAAGATTTCTGCTCCGGGGAAGTTCCACCCAAAGTCTGCAACCGCCTCGCCTACTGCATAAAGAGATGGGCAACTTGTTGTATCTGTAGGAGCTTTTTCTATAACCCGTATAGTTAAAGGTTGTACATCTGAATATACATCTACGGTATTAGCATTACCCGTACCTGTGTATGCATGCAGTCTAAAATAAACTTGCCCTGTATTATTAGGAATTCCTTCAGTGTCTGTGGTGTCAGGATCATCATCCAGACCTAGAGCAGAAGCAAACACCATTAGCTGTTCTACTGTTACTGCCTGGTTGGTATCTGTTGTAGAGCCTAAAATATCTAATGTTGAGAAATCAGCATCTGTTGAAGCCTCGAGATCATAGGTGACATTTATTGGAGCATCAAAATCTGCAGCATTCCAAATAAATCGTTCGGCAATATTAGCTTCAGTCTCCGCAGAAAGTAAATACTCAGTAGCAAATGAATTTGAAAAACTTACTCCTTCCGCAGGTTCCTGAGCTACAAATTGCAGTGTATCATCTTCGGCACAACTATTTAATCCTAATAACGATATGAATGATAGTATTATAAATATTGATCTTTTCATGATATTGTTCCTGTTTAATTTTAGTATCCTGGGTTCTGTGTAAGATTTGGGTTTGCAGCTAAACTGGCACTTGGGATTGGGAAAAGCTTTCTAGTATCATCTATTGCGATACCATTTGCAGTACTTCCCTTCCATGACCAATTGTAAGACCCTCCTGTAAATTTATTGAAGCGAATAAGATCTTGTCTCCTGTGTGCTTCCCAGTATAATTCTACTGTACGCTCATTAAGAATAAGATCTAATGTCAAGCCCGAAGTTGAAATGCGCTCCGGATTATTTGCTCGTGCACGTAAAGCATTGACATACCCTACCGCAGAAGATAAAGTACCACCACCACCTCTTAAATGGGCTTCAGCATACATAAGATATACATCTGCAAGACGAAACATTGGGAAATCTGTATCTACAATCTCTAATGCAGAACCAGACTCACCTGTTGACGTTCTGTTAGACCATTTCGCAGTTATAAATCCCGTATCTCGCTTTGAAATATCAGGAATATTAATTGTTCTGTCTGCCATTATTAAAGTGTTACGTGCATCTTCTAAATAAGGACCTTCTAAAAAGGTTTCTGAAAATTGCTGGGTAACCCGTATTGCTCCGTTCCAACCCCCTGCATTTACACCAAATTGCTCTCCATTTTGCTCAATAGATCCTATCTGCCCATTTATCATAACAGTAGTAGGGCCGTAATTTTGAGTAACTATCCCGTCTGAGACAATAGGGAAAATAACCTCTTGTCTTGAAAGTCCCTGATCATTATCTGCCATAAAATCATTCAGATAATTAGGATTTAGTTGGTAGCCAGAATTTATAATTTGCTCACAGTAATTAAGACAATCACTGTAATGGTCTTCGCCTATATAAACCTCAGCGTTCAGATAGATCTTAGCAAGAAGCATCCACGCGGCAGCCTTATCAGCTCTAGCGTATTCATTCTGTAAAGGATCTACTAATTGAGGTAAAACTTCTGTCAATTCACTTTCTATAAAACTAAAAAGCTCTGTTCTGCTATATTGAGGTGCTTGATATGCTCCCACAGCATCATCTTCTGTTACAAACGGAGCTTTCCCAAACAAATCCATCATATGATAATAAGCTAAAGCTCTTAAAAATCGAACCTCGGCGCGATAAGTAGTTATCTCCTCCCTAAGACTACCGCTAACTCCTCTTGCATCAAGAAGATCATCTGTAGTTTGGCGCAAAAATTCATTTGCAAATGCCACAGATGTCATAGTACGACCAAACATACCACGTAGAACTACATTATCTGCCGTCCAGGTATCTCTGTTTAATTCACGTAAACCAGGATCATTTTCCCAGGTCCATAAAGCTTCATCTGTTGTAAGCTCCTGTAAATTCCATAAACCACGTCCATATTGACTTGTACCGGCATCCAGACCAGAAATATTAGAATTATCTGCACCATCTGTACCTGTAAGACTTAAGTTAGCATATACACCTGCTAATCCTTCTTTGTATGCAGAGGGATCTGCATAGAAGTCATCTGCCAGAAAAGCATTGGGATCACCCGGCTCAACATCCAGTTCGCTAGTACACCCTGCAAGAAGGACTAAACAACCCAGGATGTATAAATTTTTAAGTTTAAATAATTTTATCATAGTACTTTTTTTAAAGTCTTACATTCATACCCAACAAAAATGTTCTGGGCCGTGGGTAAAGTGTGTTATCAATTCCATTTTCAAACACTTCGGGGTCTAAACCACTATAGTCTGTTATGGTAAATACATTTTGCACTCCGGCAGATAATCTTATAGATGCTGTATCACTCCACAAATTAGGAATGGTGTAACCCAGAGTTAGGTTATCCATTTTTAAGAAAGAGGCATTTTCTATAAAATAATCTGATAAAATAACGTCTTCGGTGGTATTAAAACCTGTATTCAGAACGCTTACCGGAAGATTAGCAACGACTGAATTATTTTGAAGAAGATCATATTGAGCACGAGACGAATTCACATTATTATAAATATAATTACCAAGACTTGCTCTTAGATTAAAGGAAAGGTCAAAATTTCCATAGCTCATATTCGAAAGAAAACCCATTGTAACATCTGGAGTACCATTTTTATGAATGTATCTGTCGCTGCTGTTTATAATATTATCTCCATTAAGATCGGCATAACCTCCTTCTATTGGTCTTCCTTCGTTATTATAAATTTGCTTATACACATAAAAAGCATAAGGTGTATAGCCTACACGGTGTAATTGAATAGTATTACCGGTTCCTCCCGAAATACCACCAACTTCCTGATCCTGGCCTAAGGCAAGTGTCTTAATTTCAGTATCAATAAAAGTGGCATTGTAGTTTACATTCCAGCTAAAACCTTTATCAGCCGGACGAAAAAGGTCTGCGTTTATTGAAAATTCTATACCCTGAGAAACAAAGTCACCAATATTCTGAAAACCCGAATTACTAAAATTTGAACCGTCTGAAATAGCCGCATTCGCTAACAGATCTTTTGACTCCTTATAAAATCCTTCTAGAGAACCGGTGATGCGATCGTTTATAAAACCGTAATCAAAACCTACATTATAAGTTGAAGTCTCTTCCCATTTTAGATTCTCATTTCTAAATTGTGGTATGCCTATTTGCACCGTTTGATCCCCAAATTGATATTGAGAAGCTGGCAAGCCTCTTATATAACGCTGTAAAAACAGATCTCCATTATCCCTGCCAATGTCTTGTTGACCGGTTATACCATACCCCAGGCGCAGTTTAAGTGTAGAGAACGCTTCAGAATCTGGAAAGAAATCTTCTTTTATCTTCCATGCAAAAGCTGCTGCAGGAAAATTACCCCAACGGTTCTTCTTACTAAAACGTGAAGTACCATCTCTCCTGTAAGAAAGAGTTAGCAGATAATTATCGTTAAACGAAAAATTAGTTCTTGCAAAAAATCCTACTAATACAAGATCTGTATCTATATTAAGAACCGGCTCTGTATCTACCTGATCATTCAACAGTTCTCCAGACACATATTGCTTGCTCTCAAATTTCTGAAATGAATATCCGGCGGTGGCGTCCACATTGAATTTACCTATATCTTTATTGTAGGTCAGATACCCGTCAAATAATTTATTTCGCTGAAAGTTATGGTAATTTGATTCTGAACCTACAAGACTACCATTAGGTTGACTAACCGGGTTTTGAGGCGAAATACTCACATACCCATCTGATGTTTCTTCATCGTAACCTATATTTACTGTCGCAGTAAGATCTGGAAAGAAGTGCAAATTATAATCTAGTTTTAGGTTTCCATAGAACCGTTTAACATTACTTATGCTTTCATTTTGAAGCAAATTGGCAACCGGGTTAAAAGGCGCATCAGAAACCAGATCATTAGCATCTAATACACCATCGTTATTTAAATTATAGTATTGAAAGTACCCGCCAAAAGGTGAATTAGCATCATACACCGGCTGAGTAGGATCAAAAGTTATAGCATTCCCTTCTTCTCCGGCCGCAAAACGATTCTTAGCAAAAGTGGTGTTAGCATTTAAATTTACTTTTAGATGATTGTCAAAAAAGTCAGGATTTAGGGCCAATGACCCGTTATTTCTTTCAAATTTTGAGGTTAATCTTAAGCCCTCCTGGTAAGTTCGGCCTATTGAAACACGTGTAGGTATTTTATCAAATAGCGATCCTGAAACAGAAAGATTTTGAGTAGAAGTTATACTGTTGCGATAAATCTCATCCTGCCAGTCTGTATTGGCATCTCCTAAAAGAGGTAATAATGCAGGTCGTTCTCTGCTAACAACTTCACGCAATTCATCTGCAGAAAAAACATCTACCTTATCTCTAAGTGTGTTAATCCCTACTTGAGCATCAAAATTTACCTGAAGCGATCTGCCCCCTTTTTTAGTTGTAATAATAATTACCCCGTTAGATGCTCGCGACCCATAAATAGCTGTGGCAGAAGCATCTTTTAAAACTGTAAAAGATTCTATTTCGTTCGGGTTAATGGTACTTAAAACAGAACGAGAGCCTCCTATTGTATTATTATCTATAGGCAGACCATTTATTACAATTAACGGATCATTAGAGGCTCCCAGTGAAGCTCCCCCACGTATGCGTATTGTAGAACCAGATCCCGGTTCCCCTCCAGTATTAATAGTAAGACCAGAAACCCGCCCACTTAAAAGATTCTCTGGTGTCACAATGTTACCACGGTTAAAATCTTCAGAAGTTACTGAGGTTAAAGAACCGGTAGCATCTTTTATGGTAGTGGTACCATAACCTATAACAACAACCTGATCAAGCACATTTTCATCCTGCTCTAGCATAACATCAAGAGTTGAACCGCTTACTGCAATTTCAGATGTTTTAAAACCAACGTAGGAAAACTGAAGAATGGCTCCGCTATTAACCTGTATCTCATACTTCCCGTCAAAATCTGTGGTGGTACCAGTTGTAGTTCCTTTAAGTATAACATTTACTCCCGGTAATGGCGTGCCTGCCGTAGCATCTGCCACAGTTCCGGTTACTGTAATACCTTGACCATAAAAAAGCAATGGTAAAGTAAAAGCAATGACTGAAAAAAGCCATTTCTGAGGAATTGCTAAATCTCGTTTTGGGTGTCTAATTCTCATGAATTTTAATTAAAAAATAATATTATTAATAAGCTTATTAAACAGTCATTTCACTAAGAATAATGAAAAATTTAAATACCTGTTTTTAATAATTGATAATTTTCATGCAATTAAAACGTTTGCGTAAAAATACAGGGGTGAATTATTGATTATATGGGGGTGAATTATTCGTTATACTACCACGAACCTAGTATTTGCAGTATGCGGCCTATTTTTATTAGATTATGCCGGTTTTGATTTAAAGCAATCCTCGTGATATTGCTTTTCTATTTCTTTAGAGAAAAATAAGATGGATTTTCTCCAAATTTTTGCTTGAATAAGCGACTGAAGTATTTGCGGTCTGCATAACCTACCTTATAACTAGCTTCTGCAACAGAAAAGCCTTGTTCTGATATAAGGTTTTTTGCGATTTGAAGTTTATAATCACGCACAAACTCTACAAACGTCATCCCCGTAAGCGCTTTTATTTTTTTATAAACCACAGAATGGCTCATGCCCAACTCCTTTGAGAGAAATTCTGCATTGAGATTTTCACTGTCAATATTGTCCTGTATAGTTTCTACAAGCTTCTTGAGAAATTTCTGATTTGTTTTATTCAGAGTTCTGTCTTCTGTATTTAGAAAAGCTTCCGCCCCAAATTTTTCACGTAAGTGTCTTCTATTCTCAATTAAGTTTATGATACGGCTAAGCAATAATTTCTCATGAAAAGGTTTAGTTATATAATCGTCTGCTCCGGTATCAAAACCTTCTATTTTGTTGCTAAAAGTGGCTCTGGCGGTGAGTAAAATAACCGGAATATGACTTGTTCTCATATCTGTTTTTAATTGCGATGTAAACCTGATACCATCTAAAACCGGCATCATTATATCACTTAAAACCAGGTCTGGCTGCTCATCTACGGTAAGCTTAAAAGCTTCCTCACCGTTTACTGCTTCAATAACATTACAATAACTACTAAGAATATCTACCAGATATGATCTTATATCACCGTTATCTTCAGCTATAAGTATGGTATGACCCTGCAGGATTTTGTGATAATTGCTCTCATCTTCATCAATACTGCTCATGGTAGATAAAGTAGAAAACTCGTTCTTAAAAGGAGATAAAGATTGTATTTCTTCACTTTTAAATACTTCTTTATCTTTAGGTAGCCGTACTATAAAAACACTCCCCGTATTGCGTTCACTACTTGCGGTTATATCGCCATGATGCAGATTGACTATTTCTTTTGAAATGGAAAGACCCAGACCAAAACCTGCTTCGTTGATCTTATTTGCCGACTTAGATTGATAGAATCTCTCAAATATTCTATTAAGTTGCTTTTTAGCAATGCCTATGCCACTGTCTACCACTTTTAATTCAACATACTCGTCTACATCATTTACTTCAACTTTAATTCTTCCGCCCTTTGGGGTAAATTTAAAAGCGTTAGAAAGCAGGTTATAAAGCACCTTTTCCATTTGATTTTTATCAAACCAAATATTGATTTGTTCACTTTCTGCCGTAAACTTAAATTCAATCTCTTTTTTAGCTGCGCTGTCACCAAATGAAAGAAAGATCTCCTCGCAAAAATTGACAAAATCCCCTTCACTTACCTGCAGTTTTATTTTATTCTCCAGATTTTTAATATCGAGTAACTCATTAACCAGGTTAAGTAAATGATTACCGTGTTTTCTTACCATGACAAAAGCAGCTTCTCTTTTTTTGTCAGACGTATTTTTTTCACTAAGCCTGTTTATTGCACTTAGAATAAGAGTAATGGGCGTACGTATTTCATGTGAAATATTAGTAAAAAATTGCTGCTTCAGACTATACAGCTCTGTATCTTTTTCATGAGTAAGTTTTTCAAGGCGCAGGTTAGCTTTCATCTGTTCCCAGGCGACAATATATTTTTGAAATAAATAGAAAAGGAGGATAATAAAGAGGGCGTATATAACAAATGCCCACCATTCTAGCCAGAAAGGTTTTAATATTAAAACATCTACAGATGCATAATCTCTTCCCCAATCGCTGCCAGCTTCTCTGCTTTTCACTTTAAAGGTATAGTCGCCAGGCGATAGATTTGTAAAGGTAGCTGTGCGATCGCTACCTATATTACGCCAATTCTCATCAAAATTCTCCATCTTGATTGCATATTCACAGTCATTTGAAAAAGGAAATTGCAGAGCTGCAAACTCAAAAGTAATTACATCATCATCATACGCTAGGGTAATCTCTTTAGTAAAGCCAATACTTTGAGGTAGTATCGCATTTTTACCTATTGGGAGTTCTTTATTAAATAATTTAAAATTGGTAAGTTTTACAGCAGGTTGTGCCTGATGAGGTTTTACTTCTTCAGGATTAAAGCGCAAAACACCATTTATTCCGCCAAAGTATAACCAGCCCTTCTCATCTTTTAAAGCAGCATTTATATGAAATTCGCCAGCTAGATGAGGAAATGCAGTGAACTTATCAGCGTTATAATCATAATTAAAAATTCCCTGTTTTGTACTAAACCAGATACGACCGCTATCATCTTCGATAATGGCAGTTATAGTAGCATATCTAATATTTTTTTCGTCTGTAAATCGCTCGATCTGGTTAGTAGCAATATGTAGTCTGTTTATACCTTCTCCAGAAGTGCCTATCCATAAATTACCCCGAGAATCTTTTAATAACGAGAAAAGATTATTGCTACTTATGGAATTTGTATTGGTATCCTCGTACCTGTGATGGGTCAACTTTTGACTGCGGGTATTAAAAAGTTCGAGGCCGCCGCCAAAAGTTGCTAACCACAACTTATCAGCATCCTTTTGCATAGCAATCACGTTATCACTGCTTAAGCTTGTAGAGTCTGCCTCGCTTTCGCGAAAGCTTAAAAATGCGTGCTCCTTTGCATTAAAGTAATTGAGACCACCACCCCATGTTGCTACCCATAAATCGCCATTATCTTCTGGTATTACATAACGCACATCATTATAACTAAGAGAAGACGCATCACCGGGAATATGTTTGTACTGCGTAAAATCGGTCGTTTTTAGGTTAAAATCGGTTAAACCGTTAGCAAAACTACCCAACCAGTATCTGTTATTTGTTCCTTTTGTGATATACTGAATGTAATTCCCATTTATATAATCATCATTTTTATTAAAATACTGAGTAGAGGCATCAGTATAGTTGTAAACGGTTAACCCGTTTCCATCCAGACCCATAAACAACAAATTTTCATCTTTGTAAAGCGACAAAACGGGGTATGGATTTTGCCCTTTTATATCACTGTACAAAAATTGAGAATCACTTTTCTCACTGAGAATATTGATTCCATTCCAGGCGGTCCCTATCCAGATATTAGCCTGTGCATCTTCCATAATCTCATAAATAGCATTTCCGGAAAGAGATGATTTTAGCTGCGAGTTATATCTATAGTTGTCGATCGCTGGGTTTAATGAGTTGGGTTTTTCTATTTTTAATAGACCATTACCATCTGTACCTACCCAAATAGAACCATCTCTGTCTGTCATGATAGAGCGTACAATATTTACAGACCGGCTTTGTTTTAAATAATCTTTGAAGAAATCTGAGAATTTAAGCGTTTTAGTATCGAGCATGAGCAAGCCACCACCACCCGTACCTACAAGAATTTTGCCGGCGCTCAGTTTAGAAATATCATAAATGTAGGCAGTGAAGTAACCGTCGCCAGGAGAAATATATTTAAATTCTTCTTTTTTAATATCAAAGCGTAGCAAGCCACTGCCAAAAGTGCCAACCCATAAATATCCTTGCTCATCTTCATAAATGCTATTTACCGCATTATGATTAGGTCCTATTCCAGAAATCTGAGGTATGTATCTTGTAAAATTATTTTCTTTTTCATTGAATTTACAAATACCGCTTTCCGTTCCCAGCCAGAGATTGCCTTGCCTATCTTCTGTAATAGTATTCACCTGATTAGAAGCAATGGTTCTTATATCACTCAATGAACTTTTATACGCAAGAAAATTGTCATTTTTGCTATCATACAAATTAAGACCGCCACCCAGCGTACTAATCCATAACCGCCCTTTTTGATCTAATAAAAGGTCTGAAATATCATTTGCACTTATTGAACTATTCTGTTTGTTATAGACCTTGATCTCCTTACCATCATATCTATTTAGTCCATTTTTTGTTGCTATCCAGACAAAACCTTTATCTTCTTTAACAATACTGGTAACACGTGAATTAGACAAACCCTGTTCCTGACCCAATTTATTAAATAAAGGCTGCGTCTGAGTATAGCCTGTAATAGTCACAGCGTGGAGCAACACAAATAATAATATATTCCTGAAAACAGAATTCACGTGAGAAAATTAAGTTTTAAATGTAATTTTTACGCTTATAAAATTATGAAAATAAATCCTTTAGATAGAAGCTAACTTCTAAGTAGACAACTAATTTCTAAATTCGGAAGTTAATTTTTCACCAAAAAAAAATACATTCTATATTTCAAAATTGTAGCCAGATTGAAGTAGTTTTTTATAATTATCGGCCTCAAACATATAAAGATACGCACCACGTTTAGAACTGGTTTTATCCTTTTCATCTAATTTTCTGAGGACCTTTAAGGATAATACCTTCTTCCTGAAATTTCTAGGATCTAATTCCCGTTGATATATTGCTTCATAAAGACTTTGAAGCTGAGGTATGGTAAATTTTTCCGGCAAAAGCTCAAAACCAATGGGTTGATACTGTGCCTTTCTCCTAAGCTTTTCTAACGCATCTTTTACCATGGTATCATGGTCAAGTACCAGTTTAGGTAAATCTTTAAGTGTATACCAGAAGGCACCATGCTTTTCTACAAGTTCTCTGTCGTAATCATCAACGCGTATTAAAGCATATTGCGCAACAGAGATACATCTAAAACCATAGTCTCTTCCTGATTTTCCATAGGTTTTAGATTGTTCAAAAAAAACTTTATCAAGCCCTGTAATTTCTTTTAAGACCCGTCTTGCTGCTTCATCTACATCTTCTTCTAATTCAACAAAACTACCTATTAATGACCAGGCACCACGATCAGGATCAACTCTTCTTTTAAAAATTAAAAGTTTAAGATCCCCTTTATCAAAACCAAATACAATGCAGTCTGTTGCCACATACATTTTTGCTTGATGCGCATAATAATCAATTGCTTGTTCCTTCATGTAAAAGTTAAATATCTATTGGGCGTGGCGAAATTGACAAAACATTAAGCGTACAATTTACATTTATTTTATATTTGCCGCAACACCGTATTTAATTATGTCAAAATACAACTAATTTTAAACTCATGGCAAAGCAGCACTTATACAAAGCCCTTAATAGAAAAATAAATTTTCTTCTAAGCTTTACTTTACTCTTATTATTTAGCGCACACTTATCCGCTCAACAGGCTGATAAGGGAGATGTTTTTGTAGATAATAATGGCGTTATGCGCTGGGGCGAAAACAAAGAAGAAGTACATGGTTTTGGTGTGAATTATACCGTTCCGTTTGCTCACGCTTATCGCCAGGCAAAACAAATGGGTATTGATCCCAAAAAAGCGATTGATGACGATATTTACCATTTCTCACGCTTAGGCTTTGACTTGTACCGTATTCACGTTTGGGATACCGAAATAAGCGATACGCTGGGAAATTTAATAGAAAACGAACATCTTGACACTTTTGACTATCTGCTTAACGAACTAAAGAAAAAAGAAATCAATTATGTCATCACACCTATCGCTTTCTGGGGAAATGGCTGGCCGGAACCCGATGAAGATACACCCGGCTTTTCTCATAAATACGGCAAAGGCAAAAGTCTCACAGATCCCGGCGCGATTAAAGCTGCACAGAATTATCTGGAGCAATTCCTAAATCATGTTAATCCGTATACAAACGTTGCTTATAAAGATGAACCCAACATAATAGCGTTTGAAGTTAGCAACGAGCCGCATCACAGTGGTGAAGCTAAAAAAGTGACTCAGTATATCAAAAAAATGGTCAAAGCGATGCGAAAATCGGGAACTAAAAAGCCCATTTTCTATAACATTAGTCATGGTGTGCATTTTGTTGATGCTTATTTTGACGCAGGAATTCAAGGCGGAACATTTCAATGGTATCCTACAGGTTTAGGTTATCAACAGGAACTCCCGGGAAATTATCTGCCCAACGTAAATGACTATAATATTCCGTTCGAAGCAGACATAAAAAAACATCACGGTGCAAAACTGGTCTACGAATTTGACGCAGCAGATGTAGGCAGATCTTATATTTATCCTGCCATAGCTCGTAGTTTCCGTAAAGCTGGAATTCAAATAGCGACCCAGTTTGCCTACGACCCTACTTTCCTCGCTCCTTACAATACAGAATATAACACGCATTACATGAATCTGGCTTATGCTCCACAAAAAGCATTGAGCTTGATGATCACCTCTAAAGTTTTTCATGAAATCCCGATGTATACAGATTTTGGAAGCTATCCTGAAAACACAACTTTTGATAACTTTACGGTAGATTATAACAAAGACCTGGCTACTTACAATACCGAAGACACTTTCATATATACAAACACCACCTCAAAAGCACCAAAAAACGCCTCAAAACTGGCAAAAATCGCAGGATATGGTAACTCTCCCATAGTCGATTATGATGGCGCTGGAGCCTATTTTCTGAATAAAATAAGTGATAACACTTGGCGCCTTGAAGTTATGCCCGACGCGATCTGGGTAGATAATCCATTTGGAAAAAACAGTCTGAAAAAGACAGTAGCTGTTATCAAATGGGCAGAACACAATATGAGTTTGAAACTTGACGAACTTGGTTCATATTTAACTGTTGAAGCTATAAATGACAACAATTCCTATTCTCCTTCAGTTGATGGGAATTCCTTTAAAATTAAGCCCGGAACGTATATCATCAGTAAAACCGGAAACGCTAAAAATTGGTCTCCAGAAGATACTTTTGGCCCCAATAAACTGAAAGACTTTGTCGCTCCTAAAGATTCTGTAGATAAGCCTTGGCTTAAACATGAAGCTGTCGCTGAAACCTCAGCAGATTCACCTTTAAAAATCAATGTGCAATTTGTCTCGCCAGAAAAACCTCAGCAGATTCAATTGATCGCTCAAAATGGCATGAATTGGACTAATCTTGATCTTGAAGAAGTAGCACCATACCAATATGAAACCACTATTCCTGCAGAAAAACTGGAGACTGGTTATTTAAATTACCGCATCATTGTAAAACTGGCAGATGATAAGTTTATCTCCTATCCGTCCGGTGAAAACGGCCGACCTTCAGATTGGGATTTTTACGATCAGGATTCTTATAAAGTAACGGTAGTTCCAAAAGATAATCCTGTTTATCTCTTTGATGCCGCCGAAGATAGTGGCAAGTTAGTGAGTGAGTGGCGTCGCGGTTTTAAACTCGTTCCTACTGAAAATAAAGACGAAGCGGAATATGATATGAATATCGAAAAGCTTTTTGTTCCTGACAATGAAAACTTAAATGCTAAGCCGCGGTATGATTACAGCTTTAAGCACTTTATCCTAGATGTGATAAAAGGCCGAAAAGCTGATTTAACTTCAAAAGATTCCCTGGTTTTTAAAGGGCGTTCTTTAAATAATAAACCTGAAAAAATACAGGTTGCTTTTGTACTTGATGATGGGTCTGCTTATGGAAATATGATCACGCTACAACCAGAAGTTGCTGATTATAAAATCGCTCTAAAAGACCTAAAACCGGTCAAAACAGTGACATTACCTCGCCCTTATCCCAGTTTTCTTCCATATTATCTGGAACACGATATAACTGAAGATTTCGATATTAATCGGGTAGAAAGTTTACAATTTTCTATTGGTCCCGGCTTATCTCAAGATGCTCAAAAAGCAGCGCATGGTATCGGGATTATTGAAGTAAGTCTCGAGTAAAGTTTTGCTTTCGCGAAAGCAAAACTAAAATTAGAAAGGCGTCAATTTCAACTGAAATTGACGCCTTTTTTTTATTCAGATAATTCATCTAAATCTTACTTAACCGGAACTATCAAAAAACTATAATTATAATCTTTCGGCTTAAGTTGGTATTTGTCGTAGGTGCGCGCACCCCAACTGTTATCACCGCCTAATCCCGTTTGTTTATAATCTATGTCTACACTAATAAGATCTCGTGGTTTAATATCTGTTGTGTGTCTTTGTTGCTTTTCAACACCGGGATCAAAATCTGAAATCAAATTGTTATGTGCGCTAAATGAAAGCAATGGCATCCCAATAAATTTTAGCCCTTTTCCTTGTTTATTTGTAAATTCTATCCACCTGTTATCTGTTCTGTAGCCATTCTCCTGCGGCCGGATATACGGAAAATAAAGATCTTTTACTGAAGATTCATAAATCCCCACAAAAGCAGCTTCTTTACGATCCTGATAATTTTCCTGCAGTCCTCTTCCGTACCAGGTTACATTCTCATAAGAAGTTGGCAAAATCATATTCATACCAAATCTGGGCATTTCTGCAATTGTATCATCGCCATCATAATTAAAGTGATTGCTTACTAAAATTTCGCCATTTGTATGAATTGTATAAACCGAAGTATATGTTGAATTCACAGAATCCATTGAATAATGCATTTCAATTGAAACCCTGTCCTTGCTCTCTTTTTTCACATCGATAGCAGATAATTTATAGTTGTCGGTAGCTTCTTTCCATACACCTGCTCTCTTTTGTAAGCCGTTACCAAAGTCATTATCTGTAGGTGCGCGCCAGAAATTAATTTTTGGTCCGCGTCTTATTAACGTATCTCCACTAAAAACATAATAATTAAGCAAACCTTCTTTTTTGTCAAATGACAATTGAATATTATCATTAGCGATTACTATTTCCGCCGTATCCTGTGTTACTTTAAGCTTTTTCGCTTTAGCTGAAAAGTCTTCAGTTTTTTTCTTTGCTGAACTTAATTGAAACTGCGCTTTTGCTATCTCAAAATCTTTAGGCAGAAGGTCTTTTTCAGTTTTGGTTTTCACATAAAAATTAATAAAATACTCTTTATCAGCATTTAGCTTTCCTTTTAAAGCATCTACACTAATTGTTTGAGATTGCTGTGGCTCAATATTTAAATCGGCTAGTTTACCTTTTTCAACAGACTTTCCGTCTTCAATTAGTTCGTAGTTAAATTCAAATTGGTCGAGATTAGTAAAGAAAAAACGGTTATCAATTTTAAACTGAAATTTCAAACTATCTGTCATTTCAAAACCTACATTTTGGTAAACATATTTCACCTCACTTAATCCGGGATGCGGAGTTCTGTCAGGATTTACTAATCCGTTAAGTACGAAATTGCCATCATTATGATATCTTTTGGGTTCAAAGTCGCCGCCATAAGCCCAATATTTATTTCCTAAACTATCTGTTTGAGCCAGTCCCTGATCAACCCAATCCCAAATAAAACCGCCCTGATGTTGCTTATGCGTATACACATAATCCCAAAGATCAATTAAATTCCCGCTGCTGTTTCCCATTGCATGCGCATATTCTACCCAGATAAATGGTCGCTCTGGGTAACTGCCCATATAATATTTATCAATTTCGGGAAGACCAGCATACATCCAGCCGATTACGTCTGTGTGTGGTTCTTTAAAATGCTCACCTCTTTCTGCTCTTTCATATTGCACAGGACGCGTTTTATCCCGGTTTTTAATCCAATGATAATTATCTACAAAAGCAGGTCCATCACCGGCTTCATTACCCATAGACCAAATAATCACAGAAGGATGATTTTTATCACGCTCTACCATACGCTCTACACGATCATGATGCATTTTAGCAAATTCAGGTTTATTGGCAGGGGTTTTATCTTCGTCATAGCCAAAACCGTGACTTTCTATATTTGCCTCATCAACAACATACAGTCCATATTTATCACATAACTCATACCAGTAGGTATCATTAGGATAATGAGAAGTACGAACAGAATTGATATTGTTTTCCTTCATCAAAGTAATATCCTTCAGCATCAATTCTTTTGAAATCACATGCCCGGTGTTCTCATCATGCTCGTGCTTATTTACGCCTTTAATTATAATGGGTTTACCATTTACTAATAAGTTCCCTCCTTTAATTTCCACAGATCTAAAGCCTATTTTCACGGCAGTACTCATAAGCGTTTTTTGGTCTTCCATCAGGCTTATGGTAGCGGTATATAAGTTAGGATGCTCTGCACTCCATGCTTTGATATTTTTTATAGTTGAAGAAAATGAAACCGAATCCAGCAATGCATTTTTAAAACTTAAATTTTTATCGCTTTCATAAATCGCTTTGTTACCATCCCAAACTTTAAAGTTGATCACATAATCACCTTTTTTACCGCTTTTGTTTTCTAAAACTACATTGGCATCGAGTTCGCCATTTTTATAGTTTTCGTCTAAAGAAGCATTGATGAAAAAATCCTGAATACTTGTTTCAGGTTTGGCATATAAATAGACGTCACGCTCAATCCCACTCAATCTCCAGAAATCCTGATCCTGCAAATAGCTCGCGTCGCTCCATCTGTAAACCTCAACGGCCAGTTCATTTTCTCCTTCCTTTAAATATTGGGAAATATCAAATTCTGCAGGAGTTTTTGCTCCTTCTTTGTAACCCACTTTTTCACCGTTAATCCAAACATAAAAAGCACTATTTACCCCTCCAAAATGCAGAAAAACCTCCTTTTTTTGCCAATTTTTCGGAACCGTAAAAGTTCTTTTATAAGAACCTACAGGATTGTAACTATTATCAACAAAAGGCGGATTTATAGGAAATGGATATTCAATATTTGTATACAGCGGAAAATCGTATCCTTCCATCTGCCAGTCGGCAGGAACAGCAATTGAATCCCATTCTGAAGTATTAAAGTCGATTTTATAAAAATCTGCAGGTCGCGTATCAGGCGTTTCAGAAAAATGAAATTTCCAGGTTCCGTTTAATGATTTATAGTTTCCCGAATTGCCAAAATCGCCCTTTTTTGCCTCATTTTCGGTATTAAACACATGAAAAGTAGCATGAGGTTTTTCGGTATTGACGGATACAATATCAAGATTTTCCCATTCCGGGTTTTCTTGGCTATAGCCCTTTATAGAAAGTAAAAAAATCGCAGTAAAGATTAAAAAACCATATTTATGCATCATTGACATAGTTTTTGAATTTTCAAACCTAATTGACTGGCTGAAAAACCCGGAATTAAATATTTATTAAATGTAACAAATACGTTTAAATAAATAATACTTTACTATGATACTCTTTGATAATGATTAAACAGGTAAAGTTTTTGAGGCTAAAATCTTATGTGCTTTATTTTTTCGTGAAGTTGTTGCATTTTAATTTCAAGCTTGGCCAGAAATTTCTGATGCGCTTCAGAATTGGGATTGAAGGGGCGATGAGCTGAACCACGCTGAATTTCTTCTACTTCTGTCATTACAGATTGCGCTTCCGCGGAAATATGTGACGTCGCAAAAAGATTCCAGATATAATCTACAGCAAGCTGATTAGGATGCAGCATGTCACGATCGTAAAAACGGTAATCACGTAATTCATCCATCATGATCTCGTATGAGGGAAAGTAAGAAGTGCTATTTGTTTGTGCTAAAAATCGGTGTAAAGCGGTCAATAAATGGGCTTTACTCAGCTGATTTTCAACAAATCCATCTTTTATATGACGCACGGGAGAAACAGTGAAAATCACCGAAATATCGGGATTAATCGACCTAAAATCGGTTAAAATCTGGTGTAAATTGGCTTGAATTTCTTCAACCGAAGCCAGTTCTTTAGAAAACTGTTTCTGCGGAATTTTATGACAATTGGCTACCCAATTTCCGCTTTCGCGAAATTTATAACCCCAGGAAGTTCCCAGAGTGACAATGGCATGCGTAGTTATTTTTAGAAATTCGCGGGAGTCTGAAATTGCGGTGTTCAGGTTATTTAAAACTTCTTTTTTCGCGGAAGCGCTTAACGCAGAATGCGCATCCAGTGAAAGCCAACGCTCATTGTGATTAATTAAATCTGCTTCAGTAAATATTTTTTCAGCGACTACATAATTGAGAAATTTTGCAATTGCCGCCGGATGAAACAAAATCCCAAACGGATTTATAAGCTGCTGAAATTTATAATAATCCAGCTTCGCACCTATGTTTTCTACGAAACAAGAACCAACGAGCAAAATACGTGAATTATAATCTATAGGAACTTGAGACGGCTCAATAGGTATGCGTGTCTGAAGTTCCATGTTTTAAATATTCGCTATTTGAATTAATAATATTCCGTTCATCCTCGTCATGCTGAACTTGTTTCAGCATCAAATCAAACTAAGAAAATGAAGTTTGCAATTATACATGCAACCCTGAAATAAATTTAGGGTGACGATTAAATTTAGCTGATTACAACATTTAAATTTAAAAAATTCTAACTTAGATAAGCTTTTGCTTTTGAAAGCGCTTCTGCGATACCTTCTGGATTTTTACCGCCGGCTGTTGCAAAAAATGGCTGGCCGCCGCCGCCGCCCTGAATGTATTTTCCGAGTTCGCGTACGATTTTCCCGGCATTAAGATCTTTCGCCTGAGCGGTTTCTTTAGAAATATAGCAACTTAACAAAGCTTTTCCGCCCTCTCGGGAAGCCAACAATAAAAACAGATTATCAACCTCTCCTCCTATCTGGAAAGCCAGATCTTTCATTCCACCGGCATCAAGATCGATCTCACGCGCAAGAAATTTAACGCCGTTAACTTCTTTTATTTCGGTTATGAGTTCACTTTTAAGATTTTTAGATTTTTCCTGTAAAAGTGTTTCCAGTTGCTTTTTAAGCGCATTGTTCTCTTCCTGGAGATTTTCGATTGCTTTTACCGGTTCCTGAGCATTATTAAGCAGGTTTTTGATTGCATGTATTTGATCGTCCTGCTCTTCAAAATAATCCATCACAGCATCGCCGGTTATGGCTTCAATACGACGAATTCCGGAAGCAACCGCTCCTTCTGATCGTATTTTAAAATACCAGATCTCGCTGGTATTTTTTACATGCGTACCACCACATAATTCCATTGATTTACCAAAACGGATTGTGCGCACAGCGTCTCCATATTTCTCACCAAAAAGTGCAATTGCACCCTCGCCTATCGCCTGCTCATACGGAATACCGCGTTGTTCTTCCAGATCTAATTGTTCCTGAATACGAGCATTTACAAAGTTTTCTACTTCCTGCAATTCATCCTGTGACACTTTCGCAAAATGTGAAAAATCAAAACGTAAATAACCGCTGTGCACCATAGAACCTTTTTGCTCTACATGATTACCCAAAATCTTACGTAATGCCTGGTGTAACAAGTGAGTTGCAGAATGATTAGCAGCACTTCGAGCACGCTGTTTTTCATCTACGACTGCAGTAAACGTATCTTCAGGATTAGCCGGAAGATTTTTTGTCAGGTGAATTATTAGGCTATTTTCCTTTTTAGTATCGATGATGTAAATCACATCACCATTTGGCATTTCCAGATATCCTTTGTCACCGGTTTGACCGCCACCTTCAGGATAGAAGGGAGTAAGATTAAAAACCAACTGATACAAATCTCCGTCTTTTTTACTGGTCACTTTGCGGTAACGCGTAATCTGCACCGGAGTTGTCAAGGTGTCATAACCTACAAATTCTTCTTCAGCATCTGCATTGAGAATTGTCCAATCGCCTGCTTCTACTTTAGTAGCAGCGCGTGATCTTTCTTTTTGTTTTTGCAATTCTGTCTGGAAACCCTTTTCGTCTAGTGTATATCCTTTTTCACTTAAAATTAAAGCGGTAAGATCTATAGGGAACCCGTACGTATCATATAATTCAAAAGCCTTATTGCCTTCTACATGTTTGTTTTTCGCCTCAGCGATAATATTATCAAGCAAAATTAAACCCTGATCTAACGTGCGCAGGAAGCTCATCTCCTCTTCCTTAATCACATTGTAAATCAGATTTTGCTGTTTTTTAAGTTCAGGGAAAGCTTTACCCATTTCCTCGCTAAGCACATTAACGAGCTTGTAGATAAAAGGATCTTTGGTATTCAGAAAAGTAAAACCGTATCGTATAGCACGACGCAAAATTCTGCGTATCACATAACCGGCACCCGTGTTGCTGGGTAATTGACCATCTGCAATAGAAAATGCAACTGCACGAACGTGATCTGCAATTACACGTATGGCAATATCCTTTTCTGTACTAATGCCATATTTTGAACTGGTAATGGTTTCTATCTCACGAATGAGCGGAGTGAAAACATCAGTATCATAATTTGAAGTTGTTCCTTGAAGCACCATACAAAGGCGCTCAAAACCCATTCCCGTATCAACATGCTTCTGTGGCAAAGGTTCTAATGAGCCATCTGCTTTTCTGTTGTATTGTACAAAAACCAGATTCCAGATTTCAACAACCTGCGGGTGGTCTGCATTTACTAATGCTGCTCCCGGAATTTTTGCTTTTTCTTCTGCAGAGCGCAGATCGACATGAATTTCAGAACAAGGTCCGCATGGTCCCTGATCGCCCATTTCCCAGAAATTGTCTTTCTTGTTTCCGTTAAGGATTCTGTCTTCAGAAATAAATTGTTTCCAGAAATCAAAAGCTTCAGAATCTCTGTCCAGATTTTCGCTGGAGTCACCTTCAAAAACAGTCACGTAAAGTTTGTCTTTACCTACACCGTAAACTTCGGTAAGTAATTCCCAAGCCCATTTAATGGCTTCTTCTTTAAAGTAATCACCAAAACTCCAGTTGCCAAGCATCTCAAACATGGTGTGGTGATATGTATCTTTGCCTACCTCTTCAAGATCATTGTGCTTACCACTTACGCGCAGACATTTCTGCGTATCTGTCACCCGCTGGTTCTTTGGAATGCTGTTACCCAGAAAAAATTCCTTAAATTGGTTCATTCCCGCATTGGTAAACATCAACGTGGGATCGTTCTTAATCACCATGGGTGCAGAGGGAACGATTGTGTGGGATTTGCTTTTAAAAAATTCGAGAAATTTATCGCGTATTTCCTGAGACTTCATGCGTAGATTTTGGTATGGATTTTGCCTAAAATGTTAAAGTGGCAAACTATTTTTTATATTTGTTCGTTTTCCCATTTTAATTGCGGCTTAGGGCCGAAAACGATAACGCAAAAATAGCATATTTTAACTTATGTCTAAGGTTAAATATTATTACGATAGCGATACCCTTTCTTATCAAAAGATAGAGAAACGCAAAGGGCGGAAGATGGGTATTGTATTGGTTTCAATTCTGGGGTCTTTCCTGGCAGGTTTTATTCTTCTGCTTATCTATCTCAACATTCCCAATCTTGAAACTCCGCGGGAAAAGGCTTTGCAACGCGAATTGCAAAATATGACCCTGCAATACGATGTGCTCAATAAAAAAATGGATCAGATAGAAACTGTTCTTTCTGAAGTTGAAGAACGCGACAACAGCATTTACAGACTCTATTTTGAAGCAAACCCAATTCCTGAAGAACAGCGCAAGGCTGGTTTTGGTGGTATAAATCGCTATAAGGATCTTGAGGGTTATGATAATTCTAAAATGATCATCGAGACTAATCGTCGTCTTGATATTCTTACCAAGCAGCTTGTTGTACAAAGTAAATCTCTTGATGAGATCGCCGTACTGGCAGAAGAAAAAGAAAAATTACTTGCTGCAATACCGGCCATTCAGCCTGTGGCAAATAAAGATCTAACACGCATTGCTTCCGGTTATGGTTTGCGCAGTGACCCGTTTACTAAAGAGCGAAAAATGCACTGGGGGATGGATTTTACTGCTCCGCGTGGAACCCCCGTTTACGCCACCGGTGATGGTAAAGTTATACGAGCAGACAACCAGTCAACAGGTTACGGCAACCACATACGCATAGATCATGGGTATGGCTATGTGAGTCTTTATGCGCATCTTTACAAATACAACGTGCGCCCCGGCCAGAAGGTAGAACGAGGCGATCTTATAGGTTTTGTAGGTAGTACAGGACGGTCTGAAGGACCTCATGTGCACTACGAGATCTTTAAAGATGATGAGCGTATAAACCCAATCAATTTTTATTACGGAAACCTTTCTCCTGCAGAGTTTGATATTATTCTCAAAAAAGCTCAGATGGAAAATCAATCTCTGGATTAATGCACGTAGATCTTCCTGAAAAATTATATTACAGCATAGGCGAAGTTGCCAGAGCTTTTGATGTAAACACGTCTCTTATTAGATTTTGGGAAAAAGAATTTGATGCCTTAAAGCCAAAGAAAAACGCTAAAGGAAACCGAAAATTCACTCCTGAGGATATTAAAAATCTGGAGCTTATTTTTCACCTCGTTAGAGAGCGGGGTTTCACGCTTGAAGGCGCAAAAACACATTTAAAGGAAAATAAACGTAACACTTTAGATAAATTTCAACTAATACGTAAACTGGAAACTATAAAAGCCCAGCTTAATGATTTAAAAGATCAACTTTAATTACAACTAACGACAATGAAAAAATTTATAATCCCCATTATTATAATCGTTGCCCTGATATTTATAATAGGCAGCTGGTTTGCCGGTTTAAACAATACCATGGTTACGCTTGACGAAAAAGCCACTGCACAGTGGGGTAACGTAGAAAGCGCGTACCAAAGACGATCTGACCTTATTCCTAATATTGTGAATACGGCAAAAGGATATGCAGAATTTGAACAGGAAACTTTGACTCAGGTTATTGAAGCTCGCGCGCAAGCAACTTCTGTAAATGTAGATCCTCAAAATATCACGCCGGAACAATTGGCACAATTTCAACAGGCACAAAGCGGAGTTTCTTCGGCTTTATCCCGATTATTGGTCACTGTGGAGCGTTATCCCGAACTTCAGGCAAATGAGAACTTCAAAGAGTTGATCAATGAGCTTGAGCGTACAGAAAACCGCATCAACGTAGAGCGTAACCGCTTTAATGGTGAAGTACAGGAATACAATACATACATCAAGAAATTCCCAAACAATATGGTGGCCGGTTTCTTAGATTTTGATGAAAAAGGATATTTCAAAGCAGACGAGGGAGCACAAAATGCACCTGATGTAAACTTTGATTTTGGAAACAAAGAAGGATAATGGGCGCAGTTGTAGAGGATTTTTTAACCGCTGATGAAGAAAAAGAGATCGTAGAGGCCATCCGCCAGGCTGAGCTAAGAACTTCTGGTGAAATACGTGTGCATCTGGAACGCAGCAGTAAAATAGATCCTTTTAAACGTGCTACCCAGCTTTTTCACGAACTCAAAATGGATAACACTAAGGCCGAAAACGGGGTGTTATTCTATGTAGCCGTTGATGATAAAAAACTTGCGATTTGCGGTGATCGTGGTATTAATGCCGTGGTTCCACCTAATTTCTGGGAATCTACTCGAGATCTTATCATCTCACATTTTAAAAACCGAAACTTTAAACAGGGACTCGTAGAAGGTATTCATTCTGCAGGTGAGCAACTGCACAAGTTCTTCCCATGGGATGAAGATGACCGCAACGAACTCTCTGATGAAATCTCTGTATCTTGATCAAAAACCTCCCTTTTAAGGCCAAATATCTCCTTTTTACAGCTCTTTTCTTTTGCCTTGCGGCGAAAGGGTGGGCACAATATGATATTCCTGAAAAACCCAGCCTCCAAACCAGTGTCTATGACTATGCTAATTTATTAGACCCTTCTCAAAAAGCAGCGCTTGAAAACAAGTTAGTACGCTACAGCGACACAACCTCAACGCAGATTGTAGTCGTTGTAATAGAATCTACTCAGGGTGAAGATATAAGTTTTCTGGGATCAAAATGGGGCCAAAAATGGGGAATAGGGCAGGAAAAAGAAGATAATGGTATTCTCATCATGCTCGCAACAAAAGACAGGCGTGTAGATATAAATACCGGTTACGGCATCGAGACAATTATTACAGACCGCGATGCAGAGCAAGTTATAAACCGCATAATGATCCCAGAATTTAAGCAAGGGAATTTTTATGGCGGACTTAATCAAGGCGCTGATGCTATTTTCCAGATGCTGCAGGGAGAATACAAAGGTGAACGACAGAATAATACCGGGCCATCTATTAAGAACTTTTTGCCCTTTATTATATTCTTTATCATTCTCATTATCATACTTAGCCGTAACAGGAACAATGGCGGTCGCGGTGGTGGCGGTCGCAGAAATGCAAGCAGTACTTTGCTAGATGCTATTATTTTAAGCAGTCTGGGACGTGGCAGCTTTGGAGGAGGTTCTTCAGGAGGTGGCTTTGGCGGCGGCGGATTCGGTGGCGGCGGCGGCTTTGGTGGTGGTTTCGGTGGCGGCGGCTTTGGCGGCGGCGGAGCTTCAGGTGGCTGGTAGCTTTCGCGAAAGTTAAAACTGCTTTCGATTTAGATTACGCCTGTCAAAAATGATTTAACTGGAAAAGTAATATTGACCTATTTATTTTGTTGAAGAAGCCATAAGCTTTTTAAGCGCCATTATCGCAGTGCGGGCAAATACACCTATTACTAATACAGATAATATTGTTTTAAACACAGCAGAAACACCATAGCCGGGATTAGCAATAATCACATAAACACCTAAAGCTATGAAGCTTAAAGAAATTATTAATTGCAGAAAAAAGATGAATTTAGATTTCATCTTGTAGAGGACCATATGTTTTCTATTGAGCGAACCCGTAATTGCCAGAATTATACCGATGGTACTTACAATACCAGAAAGAAAACTCCCAAAATCATTTTTAACTGAATAGGCTATAGATATACCTCCTATAAAGAGCAGGATTCCTAATATTCTATTTTTTATCATGATTGCTATTTTAAGAACTCTGTATAAGCTTACTGCTCATAGCTTGTCCTATTTTATTGAGTTCGGTGATTTCTTCTTCTGTAAAATCATAAGGAACAGGTTTAGCTATACCAAAAACTCCGTAGAGCTTTCCTTCTAACATCATGGGCACTGCGATCGAGCCTTCCACTTTTGTTTCTTTTGCTGCGGGACGCGCTACACCAGAATCGTCAGTTTGTAAATTACACATTTCTACAGGCTCGCGACGTTCTGCAGCAATACCGGCCATCCCCTTGCCTATGGGAATCGTGCTCAATTTAGGAATTAAGAAATCGGGAATTCCTTTATGAGCCTGTACTTGTAAAAGATTTGTTTCTTTATTTAAAAAATGTAGCGTACCGGTACTGCAATCAAATGCAGTAATAATTTCTTCCAGAAGAGATTGCCAGTTTAATTCTTGTTGTTTTAATAATGAATAAACAGGTTCTAATTGTAAAGTTGGGACTTTATTCATGGTTTATTTTTTGAGTAGATATCATTAAAATTAAACTATAGAATTAGTTGCCTATATTAATCCTGACTTCTAATCCCTTATTCCTGTAGAATAAAAAGGCAATATCTACTATACCTTTTATTTATAAGTTATTCTCTACACTTGCTCAATGTAGTCCACTTACAAATCTTGTAGCAGTTATCGGCAAAATAACAATTATTTACGATTAAATGCAAGAAAAAACATTAACCTGATAAATTGCACAGATTACTTTCATTAAAAAACGCCCTAAGTAAGGATAACTCAGCCTTCCTAATCAAACCAGTTATTCTCTCGTACTTCGCCTTTTTTACCAAGTGTATTAAACTTATAACTAAAGTTAAGCATAAAGTATTGTTGCAGCACGGTGCTTTGTACATCCTGTATGTAATCCTGTGTTGCGGTACGGCGCGCATTTGTATTCTGATTTAAGAGATCATAAACCTTAAATGTGATCAAACCTTTGTCTTGCATAACAGAATAGGCAATAGAACTATTCCAGAAAACAGAGCTTTTTTGAAATGCACCTGCCAGATTAGGATTATAGTAATAGCGTATATCATTGTTCCACTCCAGTTCTTTAGGCCAGAATGTTGTGGTTCTTAAACGCACTTCGTGACGCA
The DNA here is from genome assembly GCF_047946655.1 of Leeuwenhoekiella sp. A2. Classification (GTDB taxonomy): domain Bacteria; phylum Bacteroidota; class Bacteroidia; order Flavobacteriales; family Flavobacteriaceae; genus Leeuwenhoekiella. Next base: position 2,147,974 of record NZ_CP172311.1, on the reverse strand, counting down.
GAAATTCTCTATCATCAAAAAGATCAAGATTATAACTATTGCGTGTAATTTCTACTGTGTATTCTGGTCTTATCTCAAATAGTTTCTTCCAGGTAAAACGCAGCCCAAGACCCGGGCTATAGGCTATAGTTTTACTGGCATATTGCACATCATTATTAAAATTTACATTGCGATTTGCATTTACATTCATTGAGAATTCATACTTCAATGTGCGCAAAGTATCAATCTCGATATTCTTACTAAATGAAGCTCTCGAATAAATGTTATAATTGCCATCTACATTTGCATAGGTAGTAGTACGCACAAAATTCTCATCAACTGTAGTACGGGAAATCACCCTGTCATTAGTGATATTTGCATTGAAATAAGAATTAAAACCTGCTCGTGATTGAAAATCATAGTTATTAACTCCCATATAAAGTGAGTGCCTGTTTTCCGGACTTAAATCAGGATTACCCTGAATTGTGTTTAACGGGTCTGAAACATCAACATATGGCGAAAGCTGGCGTACACCGGGCGCATCATTATTAAGATTGTAACCAGACCACATGCTCCATTTCTGGTTGAATTTATGCCATAAATTAGCCCGTAGTTCGATAGCGTCAAAATCACTGTCAAAATTAATATCACGCAGGGCATCATCACTTTTTAAAGTACGCATAACGTAACCTACATCAAAACTTGCATTGGTATTTTCACTCCTATAGTTCATCCCAATTTCTGGCCTTGAACTACGATTATTGTTAGTAAAATCTGTGCTTTGTGATAAGTTGAAATTTGTATAATCAAGGCTGTTCTCATCAAAATCATAAGTGCTTTGTCTATCTTTTCTGTGCTCATTATTTAAGCTGTACTGCAGATTAACAAATAACTTTTTCGCTACTAGCGGAATTCTCCACTCACCCTGAATATCATAACTTGTTATCGCCTGTTTACCATCTGTAAACTGATCGCGCTCTATTGTTTCAGGATCATCACCATAGATCTGCGTGGTAGAATTTAAATAAGAATCTGTATTATTATCATTAATCTCGCCATTTAATCTAAGCCTTACAAAGGCGCCATTTGCTCCATATTTTCTGGTAAGTGACAGGTCATTTTCAAAATTTCTACCGCTACGTAAGCTATTGCTGGCGGTGGCAGATTGATTGCTTATCTCTCCATCTGCATTGCGCGTTTCTTCTGTTCTTTCGCTTCTAAAATCACCTTCATTATAATTGAACTGCGGCCTGTACTCTATAAAAAAAGTAGAATCTATTTTTTTCTCAACCCTGCCATTTACCGCATGACTGTCATTATTGTTTACCCTTGTAGAACTTGAATTAGAAAAATAGCGATTATCAGGAAGTATATTTTCACGACTACTCAATTCTTCTTCAAAAGAGTTTGACCCTGAATAAAAGTAATCTGCACTGGCCTCTGTATTTTCACTCCAGTTATCTGCATAATTAAAGCCGGCGTTACGCGAATTTGTAATACCCGAGTTTCCGCCAAAACTTCTACCGTTTATATTAAAAGAGCCGTTGTCACTCACACTTATGTAGCGCGCATTACCAAACATTTTTTCAATTTCGCCAAAGCTAAAACCCGGTGAATTGATGTTATTACCGCTACCCAGTGCACTTATGCGCAGATCGTTATCAAAATAGTTTACCAGACCTGCATATTCAAAACGCTCATCGGTACCAGCACCCGCAGCTACACGACCAAAGATCCCCTTGTTCTTCTCTTCATCAATTGTAATATTGATCGATTTATTCTGGTCATCACCAGCTTCACCCGTGAAAGCTTCAGATTTAGTTTTAGTATCTGTAACCTGAATTTTATCGATAATATCTTTAGTAAGATTGCGGGTAGCGATTGTAGGGTCATCTCCAAAAAACGGTTTCCCGTTTACAAGAATTTGATTTACAGGTTTCCCATTTACGGTAATATTTCCCTGCTCATCAACTTCTACACCTGGTAATTCGCGCAGAAGATCTTCAACAGTGGCATCTTTTTTAGTTTGAAAAGAAGAAACATTAAACTCAAGCGTATCTTTTTTAATAGACACAGGAGCACTCCGCCCTTTAACTATAACATCTCCCAGAGTCTCTACCCGAAAATCAAGCGCTATGTTAGGTACTGTAATGTCTTTATTAGTCGAAATATCTATAATCTGCTCATAAGGTTGGTAGCCCACAAAGCTTACATAGAGATTAACTTTATCTAGGGAAGTACGGCCTTTTAAAACAAAATCACCGTTGCTATCGGTGATTGTGTAGGTTATTAAAGTGCTGTCTTTAAGCGTTTCGGCAAAAACAGTTGCAGCCTCGAGCGGAGTTTGCGTACTGCCGTCTATTAATTTTCCAGAGATGGTAAACTGCTGCGCATTTGCAAAAAAGGAGATTAGCCCGATGAACAGGAAAAGCAGATGGTTAAATTTCATAGTGGTTTTTCGATTGACAAGAGCGAATAACCGAAATTTTTACCAACTAAAAAAATAGTTTATACTGAAATGATAAAATTTAACAAGTAAAAGCTATTTCTTTCTAAAATACACAGAAATAGGAACTCCTTTAAAATCAAACTCTTCTCTCAATTTGTTTTCGAGAAATCGCTTATAGGGGTCTTTTACATACTGAGGCAGGTTGCAAAAGAAAGCAAATTGCGGGTGCGGTGTTGGTAACTGCATGCAATACTTAATCTTTACATATTTACCCTTGTAAGCAGGTGGAGGGTAATTTTGAATGATAGGAAGAAAAAGATCATTTAGTTCGCTGGTTTTTACTCTTCTGCTACGATTTTCATAAACCTGAACCGCAGTTTCTATCGCTTTAAAAACACGTTGCTTGGTCAGTACCGAAATAAACACGATGGGCACATCTGTAAAAGGAGCAAGTTGCTCTTTAATATGCTTCTCATATTCTTTCATGGTCTTGTTCTCTTTCTCTACAAGATCCCATTTGTTTATAAGAACTACGATTCCTTTACGGTTGCGTTCTGCCAGCCAGAAAATATTCTGTACCTGCCCGTCAAAACCTCTTGTGGCATCAACCACAAGCAGACAAACATCGCAATGCTCAATGGCTCGTACAGATCGCATTACAGAGTAAAACTCAAGATCTTCTTTTACTTTAGTCTTACGACGAATACCAGCTGTATCAACCAGATTAAATTCAAAACCAAAACGGTTATATTTAGTATCAATCGAGTCACGGGTTGTACCTGCTATATCTGTAACGATATAACGATCTTCACCAATTAGTGAGTTTATAAACGAAGATTTACCGGCATTAGGACGACCTACAACTGCAAAACGGGGCAACTCTGCTTCTTCTTTGTATTCTTTCTCAGGAAGCGCAGCCACTACAGCATCAAGAAGATCACCGGTCCCGCTACCGCTTGTACTGGCAATAGTAAAATAATCGCCTAAACCAAGACTGTAAAACTCAACTGCATTTTCTTCACGTTTGCCGTTATCAACTTTATTCACCGCCAGAAAAACAGGCTTATCTACACGACGCAAAAGCTTTGCGACATCTTCATCCATCCCGGTAACGCCAGCCTCAACATCTACCATAAAAATAATAGCATCTGCCTCATCTATTGCCAGCTCAACCTGCTTATCGATTTCAGCTTCAAAAATATCATCACTTCCTAATACATAACCACCCGTATCTATTACAGAAAATTCTCTGCCATTCCAGTCTGTCTTACCGTAATGACGATCACGTGTTACACCACTAACCGCGTCTACAATCGCCTCACGACGTTGAATAAGACGGTTAAAGAAAGTGGATTTACCCACATTAGGTCTCCCTACAATAGCTACTATACTGCTCATGATTATATATTTACGCTCTTTTAAGAGCGCTGCAAAATTACGATATTATTTTATTGAAAGTAAAGTTTAAAGAAAGAGTATAAAAAAGTAGATTTTACGACAAAATAGCCGATTTTGATATGAATTTAGCCGATTTTCAGCCTTAATTAATCACTATTTGTTATCTCTTAACAAAAAACAGATATGCTATGCGCCTCGACTTGTAATTGCGGTCTTGTTTTGAGGTAATATTACCGTCTATTTTATATTGAAAATCGACCTGAAATGCCTTAAAATCGGCTTTGAAAGCATCGATTTTATCTTGATCTACCCAAACGACAAATTGGCTTTCTGCAGGAATCTGCAAACCTTGATCAGAACGAATTAAAGGCACGCGTTGACTAAGATCCCATATCAATTCTGGTGAACCGTTATCATACAAATATTGCGGTGTACTGCTTTCTTTAAGCTGTTCTACTTTTGGCGCAAGCAGAGCATAATCTTCATTAGTGTACGACGTTTTTATGAGCGGAAAACCAAATACAACCACGGCACAAACAAAAGCGATTGTGAGGTAAAAAACAGACGCTATATTTTTTCGCTTTAAGCGAAATAAAATAGAAACACCTATTATAACAGTCACCAAACTCAGCAGCACAAACCAAAACCAAAGTCCGTTTAAAGAATCTCCCAACGCAACAAAACCTGCCACCGGAACAAGAATTGCAATCACCGCTATCAAACCGAAATTAAAATACACCGGCCAGGTTTCCCTTTTGTCTTTAATCGCAGCAAAATTTCTAATAAGATAGTCAATGTAAAAACTGGTATTTAGCGCCAGCGGAATTAAAACCGGCAATAAATAGCGCGATTTTTTCTCAGGAATAAGCGATAAAAGCACCACCGCTGCCAGCGTCCAGAGCAATGTAAATCGATACACTTTTAAATTCTCAACTCTGCTTTTTAGATAAGGATAAAGCAACCCAACAAAAGCCGGAATCGTCCAGATACCGCTTTGAGTAAAAAAGCTCCAGTAATAATAAAACGAGCGCACATTGCGGTTAGCCCAGGCTGTCGCTTCTTTATCTGCTATCGCTGTCGCAGAATTTGTATCGAGCATATAAATAGCTATCGCCCACCACGAACTCAAAATAGCGATAACTACAATCATAACAACAAGCGGAAGAACTTTTGGCTTAAAGCCTTTAAATCTGTAAATGAATCCGTATGCGATTAAAAAAGGAAGCAGCAAAGCAAAATGGCTTACCGGGCCTTTACTCATAAATGAAAGACCAATAAATACTCCGCTTAAAATAGCGTTTCTATAAATAGATCTGTCTTCAGCAAAAAACCGAAACAGAAAATAGATTCCACAAACCATAAAGCTGTGTGCAAAAATATCCCAGGTTCCGTTTCGTCCTGAAAATAGAATATAAAACGAAGTGGCTAGAATAAGTGCGCTGTTAAAAGCCTGAGTTTTATTAAAAAGAAAACGTCCGGCTAATTTGTATAAACCCACTGTCATTACCGTAGTAATAATTGCTGAAGGCAGCCGTAAAGCCCATATCTTTTCTAAACCAAAAATCGCTCCTGAGATCGCCGTAAGCCACGTGGGTAAAGGTGGTTTTTCATAGCGAGCCTCGCCATTCATTGTTGTAAATATCCAGTTATTATAATGCAGCATCTCACGGGCTGTATTAAAATTACGGGCTTCCATTATGTTTTCATAAAGCACCCCCAGATGCGGAAAAAACAGGCATAAGCATACTAAAATCAGCAGCGGAAGGTGATATTTTGTAGGAATACTCATGGTTTTTCTATGGCAAAAGAAAGTTTCATATTCCTAAAATAGATAAAAACGCCCATAAGATGACCTACAAACAGGACCGGGTCTCTGCGCAGAACTGCATACGTAAGAATTAGCAAACCGCCAATTAGACTAAGCAACCAGAAACCCAATGGCAGGGATGATTTTTTATGTTTTTCAGAATAGATCCATTGATAGATAAATCGCAACGTAAAAATCACCTGGGCGATACTTCCTAAAATTAGGAGCCATAGCGGTATACTTTCATTATTGAATAATTTATCTATGTCATAGAGGTTATTATTATAACCATAGATCACGATGAGTACAGGAAAAATAATAAGCAACCAGCGTATATAAATGGGTGCTTTTGACCATTGCCCCTGCAATTGCAAGTTGCGTATATAGATAAAGTAAGTGAGTGTTTGCCCCAGCATAATTGCAAAATCCTCGCGTAAATAACCGTAAACAAAAAGTAAAAATGACGCTGCCAGACTAAGCCACCAGAACGTGGAAGGCGTAAGAACTTTATTATGTTTTTCAGAAAGAATCCACTGCAGGATAAGGCGGCCCGAGAACATGAGCTGCGCAAAAAAACCTACAATGTATATCCACCAGCTACTATCCATTAGAACGTTTAGCCACGGAATAATTAATGTATTTTTTCTTCATCCACAGATAAGCAAAACAATCCATTAACGGGCCTGCAAGTCTATTCCAAACCCCAAAGTTGGCTTCACCCGCAATACGCGGAAAATGCTTTACCGGCACCTGAATTATCTTACCATGTTGCAAAAGTATCATCGCGGGCAAAAAGCGATGTAGCCCTCTAAACATCGGGATGCGTTTTGCATAATCGGTTTTTATAATTTTTAATGGGCAGCCGGTATCGTCCATCCCATCATTTGTAAAAGCACGGCGTATGTTATTTGCTATTGTGCTAGACATATTTTTTACAAAATCGTCTTTACGCTCTGCACGTACACCGGTAACCAGATCGTAGTCGCCTATATGTTTTAGTAAGAGATTAAAATCTTCCGGAGTGGTTTGCAGGTCGCTGTCTATATAACCTACAAGTTCAGTTTCGGTATAATCAAAGCCGGCTTTTATTGCAGCGCTCAATCCATAATTTTGATCAAAAGAAATAAAATCGAAATCAGGGTTAGTGAGGCAGATTTTCTCAATAATCTGCTGACTTTCATCTTTAGAACCGTCATTCACAAAAAGAACTTTTGCTTTTACTGAAGCTATTTTAAAATAATCAAGAAACGCTGCCTCTACGCGAGGAAGATTTTCAGCTTCATTAAAAACAGGAACGACGATTGTCAGGCGGTATGGCATGTGGTTGTTTAAAACTGCGAAAATACGGAATACTTCTAATTCAAATCTAAAGATTGGCTTAATATGTAAAATCAGCTCTGAAAACCAGGAACTGAAAGGTCTTTCAAAAACCGGCTTAATTTGGGTGAAAATCGGTATTAATCATTAAAAAACGCTTTGATTAGAGAGAAAAAAATATCCTCTTCTGTTTTGAATTTTCCTTTTAGTGAGTTCCAGGTTCTATCGCCAAATACAAACTCGTTACCGCTGGAGTCAACATATTTCCATCTGTTATATAAATCCTTTTGCAAGGTCGCAGTTTTATTATTCTCATTGTAATCAAGCCCTCCCTGAAAGTTTCTTTTCATAGATTTCTCAATACCATTACTTTTTTCAGAATAGGTTTGATTGCCAAAAATGTCTTTTCCATATTCAACTTTGCCGTTTCTATTATCCTGAATAACCACTTTATCAAGAATATCTACAGCATACGTTTGCTCGTATTTTTCATCATGTCTGTAATCATGAATTAAATTTCTAAAAAGATTTATTTTCTCTTCAGAATTTTCAAATACTCCCTGATGTTCTAAATGCAGATACTTATTCTCAAGAGTTATTTTATTGTCTCTGCTATCTGAAAATATTAAATCATCAAAAATATTTCGCTTTAAAGAGGCTGTATACTGTTTATCTCTTGATTCAAATTTGAGATCGTCAAAAATATCAGTTTCAATCTTTTGAGAAAATCCCTGAATGTTAATGACTAAAATAAAAAGACAAAGTATATGTGTTCTCATGACAGTTTGGTTAAGATTGATTTTTGAATACAAACAAAAAGCACCTGTGGTGCTTATCAATGCCTTCTATATTTATGCCAAAAATTTTCAACTGTTTGAAAAAAATTAAAGCCAAGGTTAAATTGTAGAATATCTGGCAGAAAGTAAGCTTTAATAAGGCTATTCTAAAAATCTGCTTATCAAAAAGAAAAATCAATAAATATATTGAAAATCAGCCTGAATTTAAAGATAGATTTTCATGCATTTCGTTCAACTAAATTGATTTACTATTTAAAATTAATATCACTATTTTAGTGAAAACTTATAAATGAACCACTCTAGATTTGTAATTGTTATACTCGCCTGTATCCACTTGGTCTTATTTTCGTGCCAACAAAAAAAAGAACCTCGCGAACTTAACCTCCCAAAAACCGATCTGTCACAAGCAGACCTCATCCCAAAACCGACAACAATACAGGCTACAAACACCGCTTTTCCCTTAGATAAATACACCATTATTACAACTTTAAAAGACTCTACTGGTTTTGCTGATGTAGGCACATTTCTGGCAAATAGTATAAAGGATATCGCCCGGCTAGATCTATCTATTAACGCGGATGCACAAGATCAGGAAAGCATTATCTATATCAAAAGATCAGACAGCCTTGCCCGGGGAAATAAAAAAGAGGCGTACCAGCTAAAAATAGGTACCGATTCTATTGTTTTAAGCGCGGCCAGTGCAGCAGGAGCTTTTAGAGGCATACAAACCTTACGCCAACTTATACCGCTCAAAGCAAATGATACGATCACAGAAAATCCGGTGTGGCCTATCCCCACAGGAACGATTGATGATGCTCCCCAATTTGTTTACCGCGGTGCTATGCTTGATGTGGCACGGCATTTTTTTACGGTTGAAGAAGTGAAAAAATACATTGATTTACTCGCTTATTATAAATACAATACATTGCACCTCCACCTTACTGATGATCAGGGCTGGCGTATCGAGATCAAATCCTGGCCCAAACTTACTGAAGTTGCAGGCCAAACGGAAGTAGGCGATGAACCTGGTGGTTTTTATAGTCAGCAGGACTATAAAGATATTGTTTCTTATGCCACCAAAAATTACATGACCATCGTGCCCGAAGTAGATATGCCGGGACATACAAATTCTGCTTCGGTGGCCTATCCCTTTTTAAACGGTAATGGCAAAACCCCTGAAATTTATCGAGGCACGCATGTGGGCTTTAGCACTTTTGACACTCGAAAAGATTCGGTTTATGACTTTATAGATGATGTGGTGCGGGAAATCTCGGCCATAACACCCGGACCTTATTTTCATATTGGCGGCGATGAAAGCCACGCAACTAAAAAATCTGATTACATATACTTTGTGAATAAGGTGGAAAAAATCGTGCAGAAATACGATAAGAAAATGATAGGCTGGGACGAGATAGCGACCGCAGATGTAGATTCTAACTCAATTGTGCAGTTCTGGGCAAGTGCTGATAATGCGAGGAAAGCCGTGGAAAAAGATATGCAAATCATTATGTCACCTGCAAAAAAAGCTTATCTGGATATGAAGTACGACCTTCAGTCTGAATATGGTCTCAACTGGGCAGGTTATGTGCCTGTTGACACCGCGTACATTTGGAAACCGGAGAATTATGAGAACATTCCTTTAAAAAATATTCTGGGTATAGAAGCGCCGCTTTGGTCTGAGACCATAAGCAACAGCAGTGAACTAGAATACCTGGCCTTCCCCAGGGCAATAGGCTTTGCAGAACTGAACTGGTCAACACCAGAAAATAGAGACTGGAAAAACTATAAAGTACGCCTGGGAAACCAAGGCCCATTTTTAGAAAAAATGAATGTTAATTATTATCCTTCCCCGCTGATAGACTGGAAAACCGAAGAGGAGCCAATTGAAAAAATAAATAAGGATTAAGTTTTACTGGTCCTATCATTTTTTTACATAAAAAAAGACCTTGCGTTTTGACAAACTGCAAGGTCTTTTATTTTTATAAAAACTATTCCCACTAAGAGAATTGGTACTTTTTACATATCAAGCAGATATGCGAAAATTAATGGCGCCACGATTGTAGCGTCACTTTCTATAATGAATTTTGGAGTATCAATATCCAGCTTACCCCAGGTGATTTTTTCGTTAGGAACTGCTCCTGAATAAGAACCGTAACTGGTAGTAGAATCTGATATCTGGCAGAAATAATTCCAGAATGGTGTATCTGTGCGCTCGAGATCCTGATACAGCATAGGCACTACACATATTGGAAAATCACCCGCAATACCTCCTCCTATCTGGAAGAAACCAATACCATTATCAGAATTAGCTGTGTACCAGTCGGCTAAAAATGCCATATACTCAATACCAGATTTCATGGTGCTGGCTTTCAGTTCGCCCTTTACTACATAAGAAGCAAAAATGTTCCCCATTGTACTGTCTTCCCAACCGGGAACAACAATAGGCAGGTTTTTTTCCGCAGCAGCGTACATCCAGGAATCTTTAAGATCAATCTCATAATATTCTTCAAGAACTCCGCTTAGCAGCATTTTATACATAAACTCATGTGGAAAATAGCGCTCGCCGGCATCTTCAGCATCTTTCCAGATTTTGTAGATGTGTTGTTGTAATCTTCTAAAAGCTTCTTCTTCAGGAATACAAGTATCTGTAACGCGATTTAGACCTTTCTCAAGTAATTCCCACTCCTCCTGCGGAGTAAGATCACGATAATTAGGCACACGCTTATAATGTGAATGCGCAACAAGATTCATTATATCTTCTTCCAGGTTTGCACCTGTACAAGAGATAATATGCACTTTATCCTGGCGTATAATCTCTGCGAAAATCTTACCAAGCTCTGCGGTGCTCATCGCACCGGCAAGAGAAACCAACATTTTAGACCCTTCTTCAAGCTTTTTCTCATAAGCTTTTGCGGCATCTACTACGCTGGCAGCATTAAAGTGTAAATAGTATTTTTCTATAAAATCGGATATAGCTCCTTTAGTCTTCGTCATCATTGTCAAATTTACCCATGTTACCTTTATTATTAGTTTTAGTAACATACGTGTTATCGTAATCGTCTTCTATTTCCTGCCCCTGAAATTTATAGCTCAACATTTTGTAGTAAAGCTTAGCAGCAAGAAAGTCTGAAGATTTATCATGCTCTTTTGGGCAAAGTTCTGCAATATCAAAACCTACCACATTCTTCTCTTCAAAAACGCGCTTTAAGAAATCAAGCGTCTCATACCAGAAAAGTCCGCCTGGCTCAGGTGTTCCTGTAGAGGGCATAATTGACGGATCAAGAACATCAAGATCAAAGGTGATAAAAACATCATCTGTACATTGATCTATAACATTATCTACCCAATACTCATCATTTGCCATCTCATGAGCGAAATAAGTTTTCTCTTCATCCATTATGGTTTTCTCAAGCGCATCCATACTGCGTATACCTACCTGAATAAGATTTGTAGTCTGGCTGGCTTCATAAGCTGCACAAGCATGGTTGTATTTACTCCCATCATACTCCTTACGCAAATCTGCATGTGCATCAATATGTAACACAGTAAGATTATCGTACAACTCATTAAAGGCTCGTATTGTACCTATTGATATTGAATGCTCACCTCCTACTATAGTTACAAACTTGTTGCGTTTGATATAGTCTTTAGTAACCTTGTGAACCTCATTTACAACAGCTTCTGGCGAACTATTCTCTGTAATTGCAGGAGCGATATAAATACCTTGTTGATACACTTCTGTATCTGTTTCTATATCATAAAGTTCCATATTTTCAGTTGCATGCAAAAGAGCTTCTGGTCCTTTATCTGCACCTTTTTGCCAGGTACTTGTACCATCGTAAGGCACCGGAATTAGGACAATCTTCGCATTGTCCAGTTTGGCATATTCATCTGCTATGCCTCCATAATTTTTAGTTGTACTCATAACCCAAGATTTTAAGCAAATCTTCTGCTTTCTGTTGTTCGTTAAATATTTGCGTTGTTATATTTCCTTCTTCATCTCTATCAATGAGAATGTGTTTAGGCTGTGGGATAAGGCAATGTTGTAAACCGCCATAACCGCCTATGCTTTCCTGATAAGCCCCTGTATTGAAAAAACCAATATACAAAGGTTTATCCTTTTTAAACCGGGGTAAATAAATCGCATTACTGTGCTGCTCACTGTTATAATAATCATCACTATCACAAGTTAAACCTCCTAACAATACACGCTCATACTCTTCTTCCCAACGGTTAAGCGGCAATAGAATAAAACGCTTGCTAATCGCCCATGTATCTGGTAAAGTAGTAATAAATGATGAATTTATCATATTCCACTTCTCACGGTCATTTTGTTGTTTTTGATAAAGCACTTCATAAACTGCACCACCACTTTCACCTACAGTAAAACTACCAAATTCTGTAAACAAATGAGGTACAGGCACATTTGCTTCAGCACATGTTATTTTAATTTGATTTATTATCTCATCTACCATATAAGCGTAGTCAAAATCAAAAGCCAGAGAGTTTTTAATTGGAAAACCACCACCTATATTCAAACTGTCAAGTGACGGGCAGATTTTTTTAAGGCGCGTATATACTTTAAGACATTTATTAAGCTCATTCCAGTAGTAAGCGTTATCACGAATACCTGTATTTATAAAGAAATGTAGCATTTTAAGTTCTACATTGTCGTTATTCTTGATCTGGTCTTCGTAAAAAGGAACAATATTTTTATAACCAATACCTAAACGTGAAGTATAAAATTCAAATTTTGGCTCTTCTTCTGAAGCAATACGAATCCCAACTTTAAAGTCTCCGTTGATCTTATTTGCGAGAAGATCTATCTCCTCGTAATTATCAATTATGGGTACACAGTTTTGATGTCCCGTATTGATAAGGTCTGAGATATTATCTATGTATTGATCGCGCTTAAAGCCGTTACAAATAACATATGTACTATCTGTTATCTTTCCCGTTTCTTTTAGCTTTTTTACAATATTGATATCAAAAGCAGATGATGTCTCAATATGAATATCGTTCTTCAAAGCCTCATCTAAAACATGCTTAAAGTGCGAACTCTTTGTACAATAGCAATAATTATAACCGCCCTTGTAATCATGTTTCTCTATTGCATCTGCAAACCACTTCTTTGCCCTGTTGATATTCTGTGAAATCTTTGGCAAATAACTAAACTTAAGCGGAGCACCGTATTTTTCTACGAGGCCCATTAAATCAATGTCGTGAAATTGTAAATGATTGTTTTCCAGCTTAAAATCCTCCTGAGGAAAATAGAAGGTTTGATCGATAAGATCTATGTACTTTGTGTTCATTAAGTTATTTAAAAGAGAAAATTAAAAAAAGTATTCGAGAATTAGCGTTTGCTTTTCTTAAGGTATTGTGAAGATTGGCCAGGGCACAAGAGAAAACCTGCCAAATAATACCGGTGCTATACAAATTTTGCCTTCTTACGTGGTATTTAAGGCAAGCAGAAATATCTATCAACTGCAGTATAGTGTTTGTTCTATATATATAATTTCTACCAACGACTGTGGATAAAAGCTCTTTTTTTACTGTATTAATATTAAGCAAAAGAAGTAAATAAAACTGAAAAAAAAAGGGTTCATCAAAATTAATTGAAAAACCCTTGTTCTATGCGTGATATAAAGGTTTATACCATCATAAGATTATTGATTTCCTGCTGACTTAAGTGTCTATACTTACCTCTGGGAAGGTCCTTTTTAGTTAATGTACCAATAGTGACACAATCTACCCGAACCACCTGATACCCTAAATGCTCAAACATTGTTCTAATAACACTGTTGCCGGTATGTTTAATTTTAAGACCTATTTCCTTTTTAGGCGCTCCATCTACAAAACTTATATCGTCTACTGTGATAGTTTTGCCTTCTACCGTAAGACCTTTTCTAATCTTATCTACATCATCACCCTTTAGATTTTTATCTAATTCTATGTGAAAAAGACGCGGCAGCCCACTTTTAGAATTAGTTAGCTTCTGTGTGATCTTATCATCATTTGTAAACAAAAGCAACCCTGTAGCATTGCGACCAAGACGGCCTATAGGTTTAACTCTGGCGCTTGTAGCACTGGCAACAAGATCCATTACCGTCATACCCTTAGAATTACTCGTGGTAACAGAAAAACCTTTTGGCTTATTTAAAAGCACGTATGCTTTAGGTTCAGGATTAATACGACGCCCGTCAAAGCGTACATCATCATCAATATTTACCTTGTAACCCATCTCATTAATAACCTCACCGTTAACAGTAACCTGCCCGGTAGAGATGTATAAATCTGCTTCGCGGCGTGAACAAACGCCGCTATTTGCAATATATTTATTCAAACGGATTCCCCCGCCACTTTCACTTTTAGTTTCAGACCTGCTACTATTGGCCTGATTTTTCTTAATGGGAGCATTTCCTCTTGAATTGCTATGACCCCGTTTTCCATTGCTACCGCGGCCTGAAGCTGTTCCTCCTTTATTACTCTCCTGATGTCTGCTCATTACTAATTATATTTTTGCAAAGGTACGCAATTTAAGAACCCCTTAATTATGAAAGTATAAACACCTTTTCCTGATTAAAAAAATCGGTAGAAAGGATGAAAAATCGGCTTTTTTATACTGTTTTTAGAGTCTAAAATATTCTATGAATAACAACTGCAGGATCTATAAGAAGAATACTAAAAACCCCGGCCACAATTATAAATTTTAAAATATTATGAAGTACTAGATAATGTAATCTGGCTCTTGATCTCCACAGCAGGGCAAGAAAAATGATAAGCAGTAAAAAACAAGCATAAAAAAAGTAATGCATGTACCCTACATCAAACTTGTTTATCAAAAGGTATATGGGTAAAATCGTAAAAAGCCCCAGTGCAGTTAAAATTAGTTTAGCATAGCGCTCTCCCAGAACAATGGGAATCGTCCTGTAATTCAAAGCGAGATCGCCTTTTAGATTTTCTAGATCTTTAACTAGTTCTCGCATTGTAATTATAAGAAACAAAAATGTTGCATGTACAAAAATGACAGTGTAGAAGTTTCCGTAATAGATAAATACTGCGAAAAAAGGTGTGATTGAAAGTATGGCAGAAGTAAGGTTTCCTACAAATGTTATTTTCTTCAGCTTATGCGAATACAACCAAATTCCGAAAATATATATCGAAAAGAATAAAACTGCTCTAAATGATACATAACTTGCCACTACTACTGAAAGAAAATTGATCACAAAATAAAATGTGAGCATTTTGTTCTGACTAACCAGATGATCAAGTTTAGTCTTATGCGGCCTGTTTATAAGGTCTTTTTCAGTATCATAAAAACTATTGATTATGTAGCCACCCGCAATTACCATTGCAGATGAGAGTACAAGCAGAAAAAGATTAGTATCAAAAAGAACCTCGCGCAAAGGCAAGCCTGGTGCAAGTATGTAAATTGATGCCAGATATTGCGCTAAAACTATAATAAGGATATTATAAACGCGCGCAACCGAGAATAAACTGAAGAATTTGAGAAGTAAAAGTTTATTTCTTCGGTTTATTAAAGACATAAAAATGAATTTTACAGATTTCCCCGAAAAAAGAAAGCAGTTTAAAAACTATAGACAACCTCTACTTTATGACCTTTAAGTGATTTTCTGGCTTTATCAATATCTTCGGTAAAACCTAAAATATAACCACCACCACCAGAACCGCAAAGTTTGAGGTAATAGTCATTAGACTCAAGACCCTTTTGCCATAGTTCATGAAACTTTGCAGGGATCATAGGTTTAAAGTGATTAAGCACCGTTTTAGAAAGTTGCTTTACGTTACCAAAAAGAGATTTTACATCACCTTTCAGAAAATCTTCAACACAGGCATCTGTATGCTTAACAAATTGATCTTTAAGCATTTTTCTAAAACCTTCCTGCTTCATATTTTCCATAAAGATATTTACCATAGGAGCAGTTTCTCCTACAATACCACTATCTAATAAAAATACAGCTCCTTTACCATTAAGTGTTTGAGAAGGTATCCCGGCAGGTTCTATATCATCTTTACTATTTATTAAAATAGGAAGACTCAGGTAACTATTCAAAGGGTCAAGCCCGGAAGACTTACCGTGAAAGAAAGACTCCATTTCCCCAAATATTTTTTTCAGGGTTAGTAATTTATCTCTGGTAAGATTTTCAAGAATCGTTATTTTATCAAAGGCATACTTATCATAGATAGATGCTACAAGCGCCCCACTGCTGCCTACGCCATAACCCTGAGGTATTGTACTGTCAAAGTACATCCCAGAATCAACATCGGCTTTTAGGCGATCTATGTCAAAAGTAACAAGCTTTGGATTTTCGTTTTGCAGATTCTCAAGATAAACAGCAAACCTTTTAAGACTATCATTAGACTTTTGTGAAGCTTCTGATAAATTATCTTCAACCTTTAGTGCTCCTTTGTAGAAGTTATAGGGAATAGATAAACCCTTAGAATCCTTAATGATACCATATTCACCAAAGAGCAGGATTTTAGAATAAAATAAAGGTCCTTTCATAGATACCGATTAGTAAGCAACAAAATTACAACTTTCTCGCACCATTACCCACATTATCACAAATATACTGTCCGTTTTGGCAATATTTAACGAGTTCGTTTTTTATAAAATCGAGTACTTTTTCGGTTTCAGCTGCAGGGTAAAGCACGTGAACATTAGCCCCCGCATCAAGCGTGAAACTTACAGGAGTACCGGTTTCTCGTCTAAAATTCCAGATTTTCTCAATTACCTGAAGGGTATTTGGTTTCATTAAAATAAAGTACGGGCTGCTGGTCATCATCATCGCATGTAATGTCAACGCTTCTCTTTCTACAAGATGCATAAAAGCATCAAGATCACCACTTTTAAGTATAGGCACAATATCTGTCATATGCATATAAGCCTGATCAAATCGAGCAGGTGCAAAAGGGTGATTGTTCATTAAATTATGACCTACTGTACTGCTTACCTGCTTCTCACCTTTGTCAACCATAAGTATAGTATCCTGGTAATCTTCAAAAACAGGATGAAGCTCATGCGAAAATTTGACGCCATACAAATTACTGCTACCTCTAAATTCTTCATGCTCTCCCCACACAACAAGCGGCCCTGTTAAACTTCTGCACGCACTACCAGAACCTAAACGAGCCAGAAATGATGCTTTCTCATTAAAATGATCTACAGACATATTGGGCTGCAACTGCTTTTCCATCTCCATAAGGCAAAGTGCAAGAGCACTCATGCCGCTGGCAGATGATGCTATACCAGAACTATGCGGAAAACTATTTGATGTAGCTATCTTAAATTTATATTCACTTATAAAAGGAACATAATCTTCTATTCTATGAAAGAATTGCTCGATCTTAGGTTCAAAGCCCGGCTTAGGCTCTCCATCCAGATAAATCTCAAAATCAAATGATCCCTTCTTGCTTTTTTCCAGTTTTTGAAAAGAAACTCGCGTTTGTGTTTTACAGGTATTTAGTGTAAAACTAATTGATGGATTCTTAGGAAGCTGGTTACCGTATTTTCCCCAGTACTTGATCAATGCAATATTACTAGGCGATTCATAGCCTACAGATGAACCGGAAATAGCATGGGTATAAGCCTTTGGCAGAAATTTATTTTCAATCATGCTGCAAATATATAAGGTTATAAGAAAGCAGAAAACAAGTACTTAATTTATTAAACCCATATTTTAATGCCATTTATTTTTTACATTTAGCACTCAACCAACCTACTATGGATCTAAAACTCATAATTAGAGCCTCTATTGCTGTGACAGCATGTCTGCTTGTGGGCTTTTTTAGTTCTATCGCAATTGAGAGCAGTGTTAATAACTGGTTTTTGGCATTAAATAGGCCGATTTTTGACCCGCCTACGTGGGTTTTTGCTCCTGCCTGGATCTTTTTATACGTGGTTATGGGCATCGCCGCCGGCATCGTATGGAATAAAGGTTTTTATCATAAATGGGTTAAAACCGCGCTTTATCACTTTGGCTTTCAGCTTATTCTCACCGTTTCTTGGAGTGTTGTTTTTTTTGGCTTAAAAGCCTTATTACCTGCACTACTAATTGCTTTTACATTATTTATAGTACTTCTCTTTACCTACAAATGGTTTAGAATAGTAGATCCCCGAGCAGGTTATTTTCTTATACCATATATAATATGGACAGTCTATACGGTAGTATTCAATTTTGAGATCTGGCGATTAAACTAATCTGCAGATGCTGCAATTATACCTTTTGCTGCCAGAAAACCACTAGTCCAGGCGTTTTGAAAATTAAAGCCTCCGGTGATTGCATCAACATTAAGTACTTCACCGGCAAAAAATATCGCCGGAATTACTTTGCTTTCAAAAGTTTTAAAATTCACTTCCTTAAGATCTACACCGCCGGCAGTCACAAACTCTTCCTTAAAAGTGCTTTTTCCGTTTACACGAAAGATACCAGCGTGCAATTCATCACAAAGATTATTGAGTTGTTCTCTGTTTAAATCTGCCCAGCGGGCATTTGCATTAATTGCTGAAGCCTCAACCAGATTTTTCCAAAGACGTTTAGAAAGTTCAAACTGGCTATAAGTAGTTACTAACTGCCTGGCGTAATCTAATTTGAATTGTTGTAAATTTTCATAAATAACTTCGCGCTCTAGCTGCGGTAACCAGTTTACACGAATTTTGAATTTGTATTGATCTTGATGCAATGCGATTGCACCCCAGGCCGAAAGTTTAAGAATAGCAGGACCACTCATACCCCAATGCGTTATTAATAACGGCCCTGTAGAGCCACCTCTGTCTGCACGGCCGCCGTCTTTTAATTTGAGAATATTTTCCTTTTCATCTAAAAGTTCAACAAAAGCATTAGTCGCTACCCCGGGTAAATCTGTAATACGTTTATCTTTAATATTAAAAGTAAATAAAGAAGGTACAGGGGCAATAACTGCATGCCCAGAGTGCTCAAGTAATTTCCACATTTTAGGATTACTTCCAGTAGCCAGAACTAAATACTGACATATAAAAACCGAATTTTTGGTCTCTAAATGCCAATTTTTACCTGTTTTAGTGAGGTTTTTCACAGCCTCACCGGTGAGAATATCAATATTTAAGCGATTAGCTTCTTCAAGAAAACAATCTATTATGGTCTGTGAAGAATCAGTCACAGGAAAAACGCGACCATCTTCTTCTACCTTGAGTTCTACCCCGCGTTCTTCAAACCACGCCATAGTATCTCCTGTCATAAAATGATGAAAGGGACCCAGCAATTCTCTTTCACCTCTGGGATAATTTTGGGTTAACGGTTTAGGCATAAACTCGGCATGAGTAACATTACACCTGCCGCCACCAGAAATGCGCACTTTATTTAAAACTT
Organism: Leeuwenhoekiella sp. A2; assembly: GCF_047946655.1. Lineage (GTDB taxonomy): Bacteria > Bacteroidota > Bacteroidia > Flavobacteriales > Flavobacteriaceae > Leeuwenhoekiella. Next base: position 2,128,858 of record NZ_CP172311.1, on the reverse strand, counting down.
CTTTACTTCTCTCAAGTATTGCTATTTTAAAATGCTGCGCTTCATTTGCAAGATTTATTGCGGTAAAAAAACCTGCAGCTCCTCCTCCTATTATAATTACATCATATTTCACAGGTGACAAAGATAACAGATAGCTGAAGATTCGCTTAAAGCGAAATTTTCTTTTTTATATATAAATAGACTAGTATTTATTCGTTGATACGCCTGATTTGCATTTTTGCAGGCTTTGGGATAGACCTGAAAATCATGCAATCGATTTCCAATTATGTATGAGACCGTTATAAGAAAATTTTTAATCAACATACAATCTCACTAAAACGTTGTAGTACAGGATTTATTTTAAAATAGTATCAAAAAATGACAAATTATGATACAAAACCGCCCGTTTTACGTAAAATATCAGCAATTTTGAGTATTATTGCCATATTAATAATTTAACTCAATAATATTATAGAATAACTGTAAATAGTACGTTTTAAACACTAAATCGTTTTCGCTACTCAAACGTTGTATTTTGAGATTTTAATATTTCTTTAAGAATATTTGACAGGCGTGAGCACCAATCAAACAATTCAATTTAAATTCTAACACATGAAGCAATTATTTATTAAAAGTATACTGCTTGTTTCTGGTTTTTTATTGATGGGAATGGCACAGGCGCAGACCGTGACCGGAACCGTATCAGAATCAAACGGACCTTTGCCTGGGGCGAATGTTCTTGTAAAAGGCACAACTAACGGTGCCACTACAGACTTCGATGGCAATTATACTTTAAACAATGTACCAAGTGACGCGATTCTTGTAATTAGTTACGTAGGTTTCACCACACTTGAAGTTGCAGTAAACGGAAGAAGTACCGTTGATGCAGTCTTGCAGGAAGACGCTAATGCCTTAGAAGAGGTTGTCGTAATAGGTTACGGCACACAGTCTGTTAAAGATGCTACGGGAGCAGTTTCTGTAGTCTCATCAGAGTCATTTAATAAAGGTGTTATTTCATCACCAGAACAATTGATTCAGGGTAAAACCGCCGGGGTACAGATAACCCAGTCAAGCGGTGAGCCAGGAGCCGGAGTGCAGGTGCGTATACGAGGTACTGCCTCTGTGCGTTCTAATAACAACCCGTTATTTGTAGTTGATGGTGTGCCATTAGCAGGAGATGATACTTCTGCAGGTGGTGAAGACATTGGGGCAGGATCTAGTTCTGCAAGAAACCCACTTAGTTTCTTAAACCCAAATGATATTGAGAGTATGAGTATCTTAAAAGATGCTTCTGCAACTGCAATCTATGGTTCTCGTGGAGCTAATGGTGTAGTAATTATAACAACTAAAAGTGGTAGAGCTGCAGGTGGCGGTTTGTTTGAATTCTCAACAAACACAAGTTACTCAACTCCGGCAGAACGCTATGACCTTTTAAACAAAGAGCAATACCTTAATGCTGTGACTCAATACGGTGGTGATGCTTCTGGTTTAGATTATGGTGGTGATACAAACTGGCAGGATGTTGTGTTGAGAAATACACTTTCTATCAATCATAACCTCGCTTATTCTAATAGCTACGATTCTGGTTATGTACGTGGATCTTTTGGTTACACACAACAAAATGGTGTGGTTGAAAATTCTGATCAGGAAAAACTTACCGGACGAATCAATGCATCACAGCGCTTTTTTAACGATAAGCTGAAAATTAATTTTGGCGGAACATACTCACGCGTAAATGATGTGGCTCCTCTTATTAGTAATAACGCTGGTTCTACCGGGGATCTATTAGGTGCTGCTTATTTTGCAAATCCTACATGGCCAGATGATCCAGACTTCTCTACTGGTGGTGGTGAACTAGTACCTTCTCAGCTTTTAGCTTATTATAAAGACGAGGCACACACTAACCGTGTTCTTGCAAATCTATCTGCAGAATATAATATTCTTGATAATTTAAAAGCAAGAGTTAGTGTAGGTTTTGACCAGTCTGACAGTGATAAGAACCAAACCCTTTCAAGTCAGGTTACAGGTTTTACAAACGGTACACCGGGTAATGGCCGCGGTGCTTTCTTAGAAGTATTTACAAAGTCTAAATTATTAGATTTTACACTTAACTATACCAAAGAATTTGAAAATTCAAATTTTGAAGCTCTTGTAGGTTTCTCTTATCAGGAGTTTTTGAGAAGTGGTAAAACAGTTCTTGGTTTTGGTTACAACACAACAGATTTAAATGGAATGGCTTCTCAACTTGAGAATTCAGCAAAAACTATAGAGCAATCAATTGCCGGTTCATATCAACAATATGGCTATGATGCTGATGGTTTATTTGTTAACCGTTTATTTCCTGAGATCGCTACTGAAACTGTAGATACACCAGGTGGCGTGCCATTAAAAGCCGTAAGTGGTAATTTATTCAATTATACTGACGAATTACAGTCATTCTTTGGTCGTCTTAACTACACGATAGCAGATAAATATCTTTTTACAGCTACTTTAAGAGTTGACGGTTCTTCACGTTTTGGTCCTAACAACAGTTACGGGTACTTCCCTTCTGGTGCTTTCGCCTGGAAGCTGAACAATGAAGATTTCATAGGTGAGCAATTCTCTACATTAAAATTAAGAGTAGGTTATGGTATCACAGGTAGCCAGGATGGTTTAGGTTATGGTAACTTTACTTATCGTGAGCGTTACGCTGGCATAAGCATAGATAACGGTGGTAACATTAATATACCAGGTACAGAAGTGGTTGCATTTCCTAATAAGGATCTTAAATGGGAACAAACATCTCAGGCCAACTTTGGTATCGACTTTGGTATTAACAATGACCGCTTTAATGGTTCTGTTGATGTGTACTATAAGAACACAACAGATTTACTGTTGAAAAAGGAGATCGCTCAACCTACTCCACAACCTTTCGCATTTGAAAATCTTGATGCTAAGGTCATAAACAAGGGTATTGAATTATCTCTTAACTATGACATTCTTCAAACTGAAGATTTAAACTGGAATGTAGGTCTTAACGTATCTTATAACAAAAACGAGGTACAGGATTTTGACGGCTTGATACAAACTGGTCAAATAAGTGGTAACGGTCTTACTAATGCATACGCTCAATTACTTGCAGGTGGTCAACCTTTATTTTCATTCTACCTGAGAGAATTTGGTGGCTTTGATGAAAATGGTATATCGGTTTACCCTGAAGGTGACGTTCAAAAATTTGTTGGCAAGAGTGCACTTCCAGATTACACAGGTGGTTTTAGCACCAGCTTAAGCTATAAGAACTTTGATGTAAATGCTTTCTTTGCAGGTCAATTTGGTCAATATGTTTATAATAACACTGCAAACGCTTACTTTACAGCAGGTATAATAGGTGTGGGTAAAAATGTTGTTACAGATGTTCTAACAAATGGTGAGTCTAAAGCAAATGCCGCTGATGTTTCTACCAGATTTTTAGAAAAAGGTGATTTTGTAAGACTTCAAAACCTTTCTTTAGGATATAGTTTAAACATGAAGAAAGATGGAATATTAAAGTCTATGCGCTTCTCTCTTACTGGACAAAACCTTTTTGTTATCACAGGATATTCAGGACTGGATCCAGAAGTAAACGTGCCTAAAGCTTTAAATGATATCCCATCATTAGGTATAGATTACACGACTTATCCCAGACCTAGAGTTTACACTTTTGGTTTAAGCGCAACGTTTTAAAAAAAAGAAATATGAAAACTATAAATCTTTACAAATTTTCAATAGGCTTTTTAATATTAGGGGCCGTGGGATGTACAGACTTAGAAATTGAAGAGACAGATTCTCGTTTTGGGAATCTATCTGGAGATTTCTCTGGAGTAGATGCTGATGCAAACCTGACTAACTTATATAACACACTTAGGGGTCAAATTTCTACACAAGAAAACCTGTATGCGCTTACAGAAGTAAGTTCAGACGAGCAGCTAGTTCCTACCCGCGGTACAGACTGGGGAGATAATGGGGTTTGGCGTAACCTTCATGCACACACATGGGATTCTAACCACAACTTCATTAAAGGAACATGGAACAATTTTAACCAGATGATCTTTAATGCGACTTCTATTATTGATAGCAGAAGTTCGCCTACAGAGCAACAAGCTGCAGAAGCAAAATTCATACGAGGATATTGTATGTTTCAGTTGCTAGATCTATTTGGTCAGGTTCCTTTTAGAACTCCAGATGAAGGGTCTGATGTGTATCCTTCTGTGATGTCGAGAGTAGAAGCTTTAGATTTCGTTTTAAACGATCTTAATGAAGCATTGCCAGTTTTACCAACTAGTGGCCCAAGTGCAGATTTAAATAAACCTACAAAAGCAGCAGTACGTTTCTTACTTGCTAAGATCTATTTAAATAAGCATATCTATTTAGGCACAGAAACTCCTGCATCTGCAGATATGACTGAGGTAGTAAATCTGGTGAATGCAATACAAGCAGACGGTTTTGCTTTACAGGAAGGATATTTTGATTTATTTACCGATGAGGTAAATACTGAAACTATCTATTTCACCACTTCTGATGTGGGTCCAAGAATCTGGAATACGTTGCATTACAAACAAAATTCACCAGATAACACCGGTGGAGGCTGGAATGGTTTTACAACTTTAGCCGAGTTCTATGACTTATTTGAAGGGGATCCTAACGTTAATGTACCAGGCTCAGGACAAGAAGAAAGAAGAGGTTTTGTGCCTACAGATGGTTCTCATTTAGGTATAGGTTACGGGTTTTTGATCAATCAACAATATGATGCAACCGGAGCTGCTATGACAGACCGTCCTGGTAATCCGCTGGCTTACACTAAAGATCTGCCGGGTCTTTTAGGTAACAACGAGATTACAGGGATACGCATTATTAAATACCACCCTGAAAATGGAGCGTTTGCTAATCATGAAGTTGTCTTCCGCTATGCAGATGTGCATCTTATGAAAGCCGAAGCAATTGCAAATGGCGGTACTTCAAGTGAAGACGCTCTTGTACTTGTAAATCAGTTAAGAACCTTAAGAGGAGCAACTCCTTTAGCATCACTATCTGATCAGGATATACTTGATGAAAGAGGTAGAGAATTATACGAAGAAATGTGGAGAAGAAATGATCTTATAAGATTCGGCCAATTCACGCAGCCTTGGGCATTTAAAGATAATACTGAAGACTTTAGAGTTTTATATCCTATTCCTGCAACTGCTATAATTACTAATCCTAATTTGGTCCAGAACCCGGGATATTAATTCATAAAATAAGGATACTGCAAAAGCCGTATCAAATAATTAAGTAGTGGGGTACAATCCTTCTTATGTTTAGCTGTATTATCGCTAACTAAGAAGGATTGTTTTTATATCCAGAACCTAATTTAAATAATAATTCTTCTACAGTTGTGATGATATAGTTGATGACACTACCATTTATCCTTAGAATAACAGTAATGTATACTTTTCAAAATTCTATAATATTTAGACTATTTAGTGCCAAAAAATAGTATTTCCAGTCATAGCTTCTTTACTTTTATAGAAAGTTAATTAATTCCTAAAATGAAGATTTCGTATTATAATAATATCCTCTTGTTATCTCTTTTTATTATTACAATTTCATGTAAAAATGAAGAGCAGCAACAATCTGATAATCCGGAAAAAGAAAAGCTTTTCTCCCTTTTATCTTCCGAGGAAACAGGTATTGATTTTTTGAATGAGGTAAAAAATCAGAAGGACTTTAATATTTTTAAATACCGAAATTTCTATAACGGGGGCGGCGTTGCCATAGGTGACATCAACAATGATGGCTTGCCTGATATTTACCTTACGGCGAATATGAAGCCTAATAAACTGTATTTGAATAAAGGAAATTTTCAGTTTGAAGATATTACAGAAAAAGCGGGCGTGGCAGGTAATAAACCCTGGTCTACAGGGGTAAATATGGTTGATATTAATCAGGATGGTTTGCTGGATCTCTATGTGAGTAATGCGGGAAATATGGAAGGTAATAATCACGATAATGATCTTTACATTAACAATGGTGATCTAACTTTTACAGAAAAAGCAGCCGAATATAACCTGGCTAAAACAGGTTTTAGTACCCATGCCACGTTTTTTGATTATGATAAAGATGGTGACCTTGATGCCTATATTTTAAATAACAGCAACATTCCTGTAAGCAGTTTGGGTTATGCAGAACAACGCGATGTACGAGCCCAGGATTGGGAAGGTGTTCCCGAAATATTTAGAGGTGTGGGTGACATGCTTTTGCGAAATGATAACGGGAAATTTGTAGACGTAAGCGAGGAAGCCCATATTTATGGAAGCTTAATAGGCTTTGGATTGGGCGTAGTAATTAGTGATTTTAATAATGATTTGTATCCTGACATATATGTCTCAAACGATTTCTATGAGCGTGATTACTTATATATCAATAATCAGGATGGCACGTTTACTGAAGATATAGAAAACTGGACCTCTCACCTATCGCTTTCGGCAATGGGTGTAGATGTGGCAGACATAAACAATGATGGTAACGCAGATATTTACATTACAGACATGCTTCCTGATGGCGATGAGCGCGTAAAGTCTGTAATGGAATTTGAAGGGTACAACGTCTTTAAACTGAAGCAAAAAAAGGATTTCTACCAGCAGTATATTCAAAATACGCTGCAACTAAATAATGGTAACCATACCTTTTCTGAAATTGCCAATTATAGCGGTGTAGAAAGTACTGACTGGAGTTGGGCCGGACTCATTTTTGATATGGACAATGACGGTTTTAGGGACATTTATGTAACTAACGGCATAAACCATGACTTAACAGATCTTGATTTTGTAGACTTTTTTGCTAACGACATTATTCAAAAAATGGCACTTACAGGCAAAAAGGAAGCTATAGATTCTATCATAAACAAAATGCCGGTTACTTTACTTGCTAACTATGCTTTTAAGAATAATAAAGACCTAAAATTTAAAAATGAAGCCGAAGAATGGGGCCTTAATATTCCCGGACTTTCTAACGGCTGCGCATACGGTGATCTTGATAATGATGGTGACCTTGATCTTATTGTTAATAACGTAAATATGGAAGCGTTTGTTTATCGTAACAATGCTGAAAAACTCACAAACAATAATTACTTAAAAATAAAACTGGTAGGCAAAGACGCTAATAAATTTGCGCTTGGCTCCTCTGTAAAACTATATTATAAAGATCAAATTGTTCTTCAGGAACTCTCCCCTTTTAGAGGCTTTCAATCATCAATGGATTATGTTATGGATATTGGCCTGGGAGATACAAAAATCATTGATTCCCTGCGTGTGATCTGGCCAGATGATTCTACTCAAAAGTTAGATTCTATCTCTGCAAATCAGTTACTTACCCTTAATCAATCTGATGCAAAATCGCATATTTTGGCACCAAAATCGGTTAAAAAGCAGCCATTATTGACCGAAATTCCAGAGAAAGAGCTGCAGATTCACAAAGAAAATAATTACACAGATTTTGATTATGAGGGTTTAATATCCCAAATGCTTTCACAAGAAGGTCCGGCGCTTGCTGTTGCAGATGTAAATAATGATGGCAACGAAGATACATTTATTGGTGGCGCAGAAATGCAGGCAGGCACGCTTTACCTTAACAAGGGTAACGGTAAATTAAAACCTACTAAGCAACCAGCATTAGCCGCAGACTCTAAGTATGAAGATACAGCTTCTGCCTTTTTTGATGCAGATGGAGATGGAGATATGGATCTTATTGTTGGCTCTGGTGGCAATGAGATAGGCAAGCAGAAAGAATATATTACACGCCTGTACCTCAACGATGGCAGAGGCAACTTTAGCAAATCTACAGCGCAGCTACCCACTAACGAAACAAATATTTCTATTATCGCTCCCTATGATTTTGATCAGGATGGCGATGTTGATGTTTTTGTAGGCTCACGTAGTGTTGTAGGCACATACGGCATCGATCCTAAACACCTTTTATTAGAAAATCAGGGCGATGGTACGTTTACAGATGCTACAGAAAAACTTGCCTACGATCTTAAAGATGCGGGTATGATCACCTATGCGATATGGGCAGATATTGATGGAGACAATAAAAAAGATCTGGTAACAGCTTCAGACTGGGGGTCACCAATGATCTTTAAGAATCTGGGCAAACGCCTTTCAAGACTCAAGACAGATCTTGACGATTACAAGGGCTGGTGGAATGTTGTTGAGGCAGCAGATCTTGATAATGATGGTGATATGGATCTGGTTGTAGGTAATAAAGGAAGTAACATCCCATATAAGACCTCAATGCAAAACCCAATGAAGATGTGGGTCAATGATTTTGACAACAACGGCACCATAGAGCAGCTTGTAACTCAGCATGCAAATGGTGGTGATTATCCGCTTCACATGAAGAAGGAGCTTACTACGCAACTTGTTTCGCTTAAAAAGAAAAATCTAAAAGCATCAGAGTATGCTAAAAAGACCATCCCTGAATTATTTTCTGACGAAACAATTAAAAATTCGCTGGTAAAAACAGCAACTATTTCTGAAACGATTGTTGCCGTAAATGATGGTAAAGGCAATTTTGAGGTGAAAATACTACCTGCCCGAGTTCAGTTTTCCTGTGTTTGTGGCATTTCATGTATTGACATTAATAAAGATGGAAATCTGGACCTCGTTTTAGGCGGAAATAACTACGAACTTAAACCGCAGTTCTCTCGCTTAGACGCCAGTTATGGCAGTGTTTTATTAGGAAATGGCAAAATGGATTTTAAGTGGGAAGATTATAATGACAGTGGTTTCTTCTTAAAAGACGAAGTAAAAAACCTGAAATTATTTAAAGATAAATCGGGTAAAACCTTCCTAATAGCGGCAATAAACAACCAAAAACCTAAGATTTTCGAAGTTAATGCGTTATAATTTAGTTCCTTATATATTAATTTTTTCTACCCTTTTTAGTTGCCAAAAAAAGAAAGGTGAGCTTTTTGAAAGTCCTGATGCTAAAACTACCGGCATCAATTTTATTAATCAACTTACCGAAACTAAAGATCAAAACATTCTCGATTATCTCTATTTCTACAATGGTGGCGGTGTAAGTATAGGCGATATCAACAACGATGGCCTGGCAGACATTTACTTTACAGGAAATCAGGTCGAGAACAAATTATACCTCAATAAAGGTAATTTCGTTTTTGAAGATATAACGGCAAAAGCCGGAGTTGCAGGCAGCAATTCATGGAGTACGGGTTCTACAATGGCAGATGTAAATGGTGATGGTAATCTCGATATTTATGTCTCGGCCGTTGTTGGGATCAATGGCTTTTTAGGCCACAACGAACTTTTTATTAATAATGGCGACCTCACCTTTACAGAAAGCGCTGAAAAATTTGGCTTAAATCTCGAAAATTACTCTTCTCAAGCCGCTTTTTTTGATGCAGATAATGACGGCGATCTTGATGTTTACATTCTAAATCACGCGATACACACCGTCGATTCATTTGGTCCCGCTTCCATAAGAAATAAACGTTCTGAAGAAAGTGGAGATAAATTAATGATCAATGAAAACGGAAAATTTGTAGATCACAGTGAGGAAGCAGGAATTTACGGTGGCGCAAATAGTTATGGCCTGGGCATCAGTACAGCCGATTTTAACAACGACGGTTTTACAGATATTTATATCAGTAACGATTTTCATGAAGATGATTATTATTACCTCAACAATGGTGACGGCACGTTTGCAGAAAGTCTGGGCAGTAATTTTGGACATACTTCCAGATTTTCTATGGGAAGTGATGTTGCAGATATAAATAACGATGGTTATTATGATTTGATGACGCTTGATATGTTGGCAGAAGATGAGAAGGTCTTAAAATCATCTGCCGGGGACGACAATGTAGATTTGCATAAAATGCGCATTGAGCGCTTGGGCTATCATCCTCAATATACGCGCAATATGCTTCAGCTTAATGAAAGCGGAAGTTACTTTGCAGAAACCGGATTGATGAGTGGTGTTGCAGCTTCAGACTGGAGTTGGGGAGCTCTTTTTGGCGATTACGATCGCGATGGGATTCAGGATATTTTCATAAGCAATGGTATTCCCAAGCGCCCTAATGATCTCGATTACATTAGATATACATCAAATGAGCAAATACGTCAAAAACTGGATCAAACACATTTAATAGATCAGGAAGCTTTAAAACAGATGCCTTCTGGTGCAGTGGTAAATTATACCTATAAAGGCAAGGCCGGCGGGATGTTTGAAAACCAGACCAAAAACTGGGCTGTACAGGATACTACTATTTCTACGGGAGCTGCTTACGGCGATCTTGACAATGACGGCGATCTTGATATTGTCACAAACAACATAAACTCTGCTCCTACCGTTTATAAAAATATTAGTGCTTCTGGTGGTTATCTCAATCTAAAGCTTAAAGCGAAAGGTGAAAATACGCAGGCACTTGGTGCGAAAGCAATTCTGTACACAGATAAAGGCAGACTGTACAGACAGCTTTACACAACTAAAGGATGGCAATCATCTTCACAAGCAATTATAAATTTTGGTTTTCCTTCGGAGACAAAAATTGACTCACTAATACTTATTTGGCCAGACCAAACTTTTGAAACACTAAAAAGTCCTGAAGCAAATCGCACCGTAGAAATAACACCTAAAACTAAAAGAGATACTATTGATTATCAGAAATTATTTCCTAACCGTTCAAAACACTGGTTTACTAAAGTAGAAGGCAATTTAGGAATCGATTTTGTGCATAAAGAAAACAATTTCACAGATTTTAATATGCAAAAGCTTATTCCGCATCAATTGTCAGACAACGATCCGGCAGTAAGTGTAGGAGATCTTAATGGCGATGGAACGGAAGACATATTCTTTGGTAGTTCGCGCTACCAGAAATCGAAGATTTACTATCAAACAAACGGAAGTTTTGAATCTGCTATTCCACAAAATATGGCTCAGGATTCTCTTGCTGAAGAAACATCCTCAACTATTGCCGATTTTAATAATGATGGTTTCAAGGATATTCTGGTAGCATCAGGCGGCGGGGAATCTGTTGGGAAAAGTGAACTACTTCTGGACCGTTTGTATTTAGGTGAGAAAGACGGCAGTTTTAAAAGAGATAGCCTATTTGTAGATACCCATGGTAACGCTTCTGTTATTCGTTCTGCTGACTACGATAATGATGGCGATTTAGACGTTTTTATAGGTGTAGACGCCGTTAATTACAATTATGGTGCGATGCCAGAATCATTTCTTCTTCAAAACAAAAATGGGAAATTCTCAAAAGTTCAGGAAGATCTCACTAGTAAATTAGGAATGATTACAGATGCTGTTTGGGATGATTATGACAACGATGGTGATCTTGACTTAGTGACTGTGGGTGAATGGACGGCACCTAAGTTTCTTCAAAACGATAACGGAAAATTTACCGATGTATCTGCCAATTTACTTTCTGAAAAACTAAACGGAATGTGGCAAACTATTTTACCGTTTGATATAGATGCAGACGGTGATACAGATTACATTCTGGGCAATTGGGGCTTAAACACAAAGCTAAACGCTTCCGCGGAAAATCCGTTAGTGATGTATTATGATGATTTTGATAATAATGGTATCACAGAGACCCTGATCGCTAAAGAGAAAAATGGGAAATATTACTTCTTGTATGGTCTTGATGAACTTGCCAGCCAACTTAACTTTTTAAAGAAAAAATTTACTACTTATAAAGATTTTGCCGGGAAAGATGTTGAGGAAGTTATGGGCCAAGAAATGCTTGATAAGGCTACAAAACTAGAAATTAACACATTAGCTTCCGGATATTTACAGAATGATAATGGTATTTTCCATTTTAAAAATTTCGATTCTCAATTACAATTATCTCCACTACGCAGCTTATTGGCTTTCGACTTTAATTATGATGGCAAAGAAGAAGTGCTTCTAGGTGGTAATTACTTTGGCATAACTCCATACCACGGTAAATTTGATTCATTTGCAGGAGCAATAATGACAAATTCTGGGGAAATTTTAGACGCCAACGCAATAGGTCTAAATTTCACCCAAAAAGCAGTAAAAAACCTCTCAATAATAAAAATTCTGCAGCAACCATATCTATTAGCGACATTCAATAATGATAGTGCAGAATTGTATAAACTTAATTTCTAATGAAAACCAGATTTCTCTTACCTCTCGTTTTTTCGGCATTGATTTTCTCGTGTAGTAAACAACCACAGCCTATCGCAATAACTGCAGAAGATTACCACAAAGCTATTGATAATGTGACTGCGATACAGGTGCATGATATTTTCTCGCCTCCTGTAGCAGCTCGTATATTTTCATACTCCAGCATTGCTGCCTATGAAGCAGTACAGGCAAGTAGTGACGATTATCAATCTCTTGGCGGCCAGCTTAGAGAACTTACACCTACGCCGCCGCCAGATGACACAACCGCATTAAATTACAGAGTTGCCGCGCTTGTTGCCTTTTATGACATTGCCAAACAACTTATTTTTTCTGAAGATCAAATAACCACTTACCGCGATAGTCTTTATACCGTCTGGGAAAAAGAGAATGAAACAAGTTATACCAATTCTAAAAATTACGGACTCAAAGTTGCCCAGCACATACGCTCCTGGATGGCGAAAGATATGTATGCCGAAACGCGCACAATGCCTAAATTCTCTGTGTATACAGAAGATGAGGGACGCTGGCAACCTACGCCGCCCGCATATATGGACGGTATTGAACCACACTGGAGTAAAATACGTCCCTTTCTATTAAAATCACCAGATCAATTTAAACCAATACCGCCACCAAAATTCTCAATGGAAGAAGGCACAAAATTTCATGATGAATTGATGGAAGTTTATAATACCAGAATGCATATTCAGGAAACCGGAGATAATGGGAAGGAAATTGGCATCGCTAAATTCTGGGATTGCAACCCATATGTTTCTACACAAAACGGGCACTTAATGTTTGCCACGAAGAAAATTACTCCCGGCGCACATTGGATTGGCATTACCAAAATAGCCTGTCGTAAAACCGATGCTGACTTTGAAAAAACCGTCGCTGCATACACAAAAACGGCGATTGCTATTTCAGATGGGTTCATTAGTTGTTGGGATGAGAAATACCGCAGTAACCTTATTCGCCCGGAAACTTTGATAAACAAATACATTGATGAAAGCTGGAAACCTGTCTTACAAACTCCGCCTTTCCCTGAGTACACAAGCGGGCATTCTGTAGTTTCCGGGGCTGCAGCCATAATTCTTACAGATATTTTTGGTGACAATTTCACTTTTGATGATGATACAGAAACTCCATACGGAATCCCCATACGCACTTTTAATTCTTTTAATGAAGCTTCTGCAGAAGCTGCTATTAGCAGAATGTATGGTGGCATTCATTATCGCGCAGCGATAGAACAAGGATTAAAACAAGGCAGATTATTAGGTAATTATGTAGTAGATAATCTGCATTTAACCACTAACAAACATAATCTTGCGATCAATTAATGGTTAAGCGTATAGTATTATCCTTGCTCATCCTTTTTGTATGCGTTGCCGGCTGGTATCTTTTTATTAAGGAATACGATTATCAGGTGAATTTTAAAGGTAATTATGGGCAGGCTTCTGTTTATTATGATCTCTTAGATGCTCAAAAAAGCAACGAGCAAAATCAAATATCAAAAAAGCCATTTAAGGAGATTTTAGAGAATAAACAATTAGGTGATACTCTTTTTACTTTTCAATGGCTACTTCAAACAGAGACAGATTCTACAACACACATAACTGTAAACATTAAAGATCGTACAAATCCTTTGGCAGCCAGAATAAGCGTACTAAACCCCTTTGATGACACCTATAGCTCGTATTTAAAAAAGTACTTTATTGAGCTAAAAAATGATCTTAAAGCAGCTCAATCTGCATATTCGGTAAACTTAAATAAGGAAAGAGAAGAATTTAAGGGGAGATATTGTGTGTGCGCTCAAGGCGAAAGCAAAACCGATCAAAAAGCTTCTGAAATGCTTGCACTAATGGGCGTGGTAGATCGTTTTTTTAATAAAAATCAGCTAAAACCCATTGATAATCCGCTTTTATGGATAGAAAATTGGAATAACTCTGAGAATAAGATTAATTTCCATTTCTGTTTCCCCATTAATAAATCAGACAGTCTGGTAGTTACGCCAGGCACTAGTCTTAAAATGCTACCTTCTTTTGAAGCTGAAACAGCAGAATTCACTGGAAACTACAAACTATCTCATCGCATTTGGGGTGACTTGCTTTTGAAATCTGATGCAGATGACATTCAGATTGATAAAAAAATCATTGAAGTTTATTACAATAATCCCATGACAGAAAGTAATTCTGAAACCTGGAAGTCAAAAATATACAGGCCTGTAAAATAAAAAATCCGGAATAAAATTCCGGATTTTCATATGATTTTGACCGATTTTTAAACGGTTACTGCTTCTTTTGAACTAACTGTCAATTCTTTTCCATTTACCAGAATATCGAGATCATCACCTTCATTAAGACTAAAACTGAACTTATCTTTAGTTATAGCTACTTTCAATATTTGATGTCTAAAGTTGATCTTAAAAGAAAAACCATCCCACGCCTCTGGCATTTTAGGTGAGAATGACAATTTATCATTTTCTATACGCATACCACCAAAACCTTCTACGACGCTCATCCACGTACCAGCCATACTGGTGATGTGCAAACCTTCGTGAACTTCCTTATTATAGTCATCAAGATCAAGACGTGATGTTCTTAAATAGAATGTGTAGGCTTGTTCCATCTTGTCAAGATCTGCCGCCAGAATAGAGTGTACACAAGGGCTTAGTGATGATTCATGAACTGTAAAAGGCTCATAAAAATCATAATGCTTAGATAGTTCATCTTTAGTAAAGCGATCACCAAAGAAATAAAAGCACTGTAATGTATCTGCCTGTTTAATATAAGGAGAACGTAAAATACGATCCCATGACCATTTTTGATTTATTGGTCTTTCTGTCTTGCTTAGATCTGCTACCGTAACAAGTTCTTTATCTAAAAAACCATCTTGTTGCAGGTAAATTCCTTTCTCTTCAGAATAAGGAAAATACATGTTTTCTGCTACTTCCTTCCAGTTAGCAATCTCGTCTCCCTGTAAATTGGTTTTTTCAGTAATGCGATTGTAATCTGAAGCACTTTCATCTGAAACCTTTGCAGCTTGTTCTGCGGCATACTCCAGACACCATTTGGCCAAATAATTTGTATAGAAATTATTATTTACGTTGTTTTCGTACTCATTAGGGCCGGTTACTCCCAGTATAACATATTTACCTTTTTGCGCAGAATAAGTAGCTCTTTGCTTCCAGAAACGAGCCACACCTATCATTACCTCAAGTCCTTTCTCAGGAATGTAGCTATAATCGCCTGTGTAGCGCACATAGTTGTAAATCGCAAAAATCATCGCGCCATTACGGTGTATCTCTTCAAAGGTGATTTCCCACTCGTTATGGCATTCTTCACCATTCATAGTCACCATTGGGTATAAAGCTGCTCCGTCTTTAAAACCTAATTTTTCGGCATTTTCTATTGCTTTATCAAGCTGATTATAGCGATAGGTCAACAAATTACGAGCAACTTGTTGATCTTTAGTAGCCATATAAAATGGTATACAATAGGCTTCTGTATCCCAATAAGTACTACCGCCATACTTCTCACCGGTAAATCCTTTTGGGCCAATATTCAGTCGGGCATCTTTACCCAGATATGTATTGTTAAGCTGCATGATATTAAACCTGATACCCTGCTGTGCTTTTATATCACCATCTATTGTAATATCTGCCATTGACCAGATATCTGCCCACGCTTTGATTTGATCTTTAAGCATAGTTTCATAACCGGCACTAACGGCTTGTTCTAAAACAGAATCTGCAGCGCTTAATAAATTGTCTTTGTCATGGTTAAAAGAAGTAACGTAACCGGCAAACTTATGAATCCCAAAAGTCTCTCCTTCTTTAATATCTGTCTCGTAGATATGACCTATATAGGTATCTGACTGATTCGTTTTTCGCGCAAGCGAAATTGGTCTGTCATTTACAGTAAGTTTATTGACCATCGCAGTGCACACATAGAAAAAGGTCTTCATGGTATGTGCCATGATATACGCTTTTTCTTTATCTTCTGTTACAGAAAGTGTGTTCCAGAATTGATCGTCCCAGTTTGTATCTTCATTAGTAATCCCACTGTCAAGGTAAGGCTCATAGCTTATGGTAACATCTTCATTAAGTGGCGTAATCTCATATTTTATTGCGCCCAGTTCATCCAGATCAAGACTTAAAAAGCGTTTTGCTTCTACCTTTACAGTTACGCCATTTGTGAGTGTGGCCTGAAAGCTACGCCCCAGCCAGCCCTCTTTCATATTTAATTCTCTGCGAAAGTTCTTAACTTCTGTGCAGGTATTTAAATCAAGCGACTCGCCATTTATTATTACTTTAATACCTATCCAGCTGGGTGCATTAAGCACTTTAGCAAAATATTCCGGGTAACCGTTTTTCCACCAGCCTACGCGCGTTTTATCTGGATAATAAACGCCGCCTATATAACTTCCCTGAAATGTTTTACCGCTGTAATCTTCTTCAAAATTAGCTCGTTGTCCCATCGCCCCATTACCAATACTAAAGAGACTTTCTGAAGATTTAACCCGGTCTTTCTCAAAACCTTCTTCTATGATTGACCACGGTGAGGGAACTATATAATCTTGATTCATGACTTAAGCGTTCAGTAATTTGTCTATAAAATCTGTATCTATTTCTGTAAAATCCTTGAAGATGTAATGTGCTTCATGCAGAATATCTTTTTCACCAATACCCACACTGATCATACCAGCGATATTAGCTGCTTGTATTCCTGCAATAGAATCTTCAAATACAATGGCATTGGAGGGTGCTATATTTAGCTTTTCTGCTCCTATAAGAAAAACTTCAGGATCAGGTTTTGCTTTTTTAACGGCATTGCCATCTACTATAACGTTAAAGATATCAAATAAATTGACCCTTTTCAATATAGGTGTTGCATTTTTACTTGCAGAACCTAAAGCCATTGGCACATTTTTTTGCTGTAAATATTCAAGAATGGGTTTCACCCCGGGAAGAATATCATCTGCGGTCATATTATCAATATAACTCAGATACTCTTCATTTTTCTTTTTGAGCCAAACCTCTTTTTCAGCATCTGTCGCTGTCATGCCCCCTATCTCAAGAAGCAATTCTAGCGAGCGTACTCTGCTTACTCCTTTAAAAGCCTCGTTTTGAGCTTCGGTAAAATCAAAACCCAGATCTTTGGCAAGATTGTGCCATGCCAGGTAGTGAAAGCCTGCTGTATCTACAATAACGCCGTCAAGGTCAAAAATAAATCCCTTTTTGCTTGTAATCATATGTATGGTGTTATTTATAAACTACGTGTAGACTCACGTTGTACGAGACTCGTCTCTATGTATGTTGTGTGGTATTCTTCTTCTTCATCTTCTGGTCTTTCGAGCTTATTGATAAGAATTTCTGCGGCTTTACGCCCCATTTCCTCACCGTGCTGACTTACCGTTGTAAGACTTGGTATAAAGTTTTCTGAAAGCAGACCATCTGTAAAGCAAACCAGAGAAACATCTTCCGGTATACGTTTACCTTCTCGATGTACGAATTTTGCGGCGTTTACTGCAAAAAGTTCATTTACGGTAAATATGCCATCAAGGTCATTTTTCGATATAAAATCGGCGATTTTCTTCTGTGAAGCTTCACCGCACTCATCAATATTATCTAATTTAAGAATAAGCTTCTTATCAACTTTTACACCGTATGACTCAAGAGCTTCCATGTAACCTTCGGTACGCAAACGACCCACACTTACATAATCCTTAGTAGTAAGAATACCTATTTTTCTGCAGCCTGTCTTTAACATGTGTGCCACACCATTGCGTGCACCCTCTTTATCATCTATAAGAACACGGTCGCATGAAATACCTTCTACCACCCTGTCAAACATAACAACTGGCATACCCTGATCTATCACCTCATTAAGATGATGATAATCTTCTTTAAGCATCGTTTCTTTTGCTACTGAAAGTATAAAACCATCTGTACTCCCGTTTGCTAAAAGCTCCATATTGAGAACTTCCTTATCAAAATCATTATTTGATAAACAAATTATAACATTGTAATTGTGCTCTCTCGCAGTCATCTCTATACCACGTATAACCGTGGTAAAAAAGTGATGAACGATCTGTGGGATTATTACCCCTATGGTGTTTGTTTTTCGGTTTTTAAGGCTTAGCGCTATATTATTAGGCTTGTAGTTATATAAATTAGCAAATGCCTTTATCTTCTCGCGTGTTTCCTCGCTTATTTCGGGGCTGTCACGCAAGGCTTTCGAAACTGTCGATATAGAAACATTAAGTTCTTTAGCGATCAGTTTTAATGTTAGTTTTCTTCTCATAATTTTCAATAGCCGTAAAGATAATGATTCTTATAAAACATAAATTCGTTTTACACACGCATAACCGCTAAAAAGGCAAAACTACGCAACGAAAACGTTTTTTTATGGATAAAAAGTTTTATTTTCCTAGCCGCAACCAGCAAAAAGCTCAAATACCAGTTTTCGCATGAAAAAACCGATTTTTATACTCTTTACATTGATTTTTCTTCAAAGCTGTAAAACGGAAACAAAAGAGCCTGTTGCTTCTCAAGAAATTACTGCAGATTCTTACACCGAAGAATACAGACCGCAGTATCACTTCTCCCCGCCAGCGCACTGGATGAACGATCCTAACGGACTCGTTTTTTACAAAGACACCTATCATCTTTTTTATCAATATTACCCTGAAGACACAAAGTGGGGACCCATGCATTGGGGCCACGCTACAAGTAAGGACCTTAAAAGCTGGAAAAATGAAAAAGTAGCTATTTATCCTGATTCTTTAGGATACATATTTTCAGGGAGCGCTGTGGTAGATCTTAAAAATACGTCTGGTTTTGGCTCTAGTGACAATCCGCCCATGGTAGCTATGTTCACCTATCACAATGCAGAAAAAGAAAAAGCAGGTGATACAAACTATCAAACCCAGGGTATTGCATACAGCCTTGATAATGGCGAGTCATGGACGAAGTATGCAGGTAATCCCGTAGTAAAAAATGACAAGGATCAAAAAGACTTTAGAGATCCCAAAATATTTTGGCATGAAGAATCTCAAAAATGGATTCTTGTTCTCGTTGCCGGTGATCACGCAGAAATATATAATTCTACAGATCTTAAAAGCTGGCAATATTTAAGTGATTTTGGTAAAAATCTGGGCGCACATGGTGGTGTATGGGAGTGTCCCGACTTTTTCCCGCTTAAGACGCCAAGTGGTGATACAAAATGGGTTCTATTCATAAGCATTAATCCCGGCGCTGCTAATGGTGGTTCTGGCACACAATATTTTATCGGTGATTTTGACGGAAAATCGTTTAAAACAGACCAAAAACAGGAAAAATGGCTTGATTACGGGCGCGATAATTATGCCGGCATAACCTATAATAATCTGCCTGAAGATGAGCGCACGTTTATTGGCTGGATGAGCAACTGGTTCTATGCAGAACAAACACCCACAACAAAGTGGCGTAGTGCTATGACGCTTCCGCGAAAGCTTGAACTATACAAAGACTCTACTTTGTATGTGAGCAATTATCCCGTCGCTGCTGTAATTAAAGACCTCAATTATTTTTCGCCACAAAAAGAAAAAGAGCAAAATCAACAATATACTGACTCCCTTTTACAACAGTCTAATCTCAAATTTGAACTCCCTCGCCCGCTCAGTGATTTTGAAATTATCTATAGCAATACGCAAGGCGACAGTTTAAAAATGGGTTACATTAAAAACGAAAATCAATTTTATGTAGATCGTACTCTGGCGGGACAAAGCGACTTTTCTAATAGGTTTGCAGAACCAGTTATGAAAGCCCCCGCTCATTTTAAAACGGATAATACAATTGAAGTTTCTGTCTTTACAGATCAGTCTTCAATAGAATTTTTTGCAGATAAAGGTGCAACAGTATTGACTGCACAGGTTTTTCCACACGTGCCCTACACCACTTTTAGCATTAAAACGCAGGACGAGGTTAAAAACCTTAAACTTGCACACATACCTTCAACCTGGAATTCTCCTAACCAAAAAAATAATTAATGAAAGCAGTTCAAAAATGGTCTGTCACGGTAGCGTTGGCTGGCTTTTTATTCGGTTTTGACACAGTAGTTATCTCTGGTGCCAACCTACCCATTAAAGAATTATGGAATACTTCGCCTCTTTTTCATGGTACATTTATCATGTCTATGGCACTCTGGGGAACAGTTTTGGGCTCCCTTTTTGGTGGCATACCCTGTGATAAGCTGGGCCGAAAGAAAACTTTAGTCTGGATAGGTCTTCTATTTCTTGTTTCTGCTTTAGGTTCTGCCTTTGCTCCAGACCCCTATACTTTTTCATTTTTTAGATTTGTAGGCGGTGTGGGCGTAGGTGCTTCTTCTGTTGCCGCGCCTACTTATATTTCAGAAATATCATCAGCAAAAAGTCGCGGCAGATTAGTGGCTTTATATCAGTTTTTTCTGGTTTTTGGTATCCTTATAGCCTTTTTGTCTAACTATATGTTACAAGGCTTTCAGGGTGATAATGACTGGCGCTGGATGCTTGGTGTAGAAGCAATACCTGCAATTCTTTATTGTTTGCTGGTACTACAGGTACCTAAAAGTCCGCGATGGTTATTGTATAAAAAACAGGCAAAACAGCAGGCGCTTGAGGTTTTACAAATGATCTATTCTCCCGCAGAAGCAGAAGTACAACTGCAGGAAATACAAAACGATCTTGAAGAGAATAAAGCAGACGTAAAACTTTTTTCAAAACGCTTTAAAAAACCGCTCATTTTCGCCTTTTTAATCGCTTTTTTCAATCAATTATCGGGTATCAATTTTATTCTTTATTATGCTCCTGAGATTCTTGAAAAGGCCGGTCTCGCAGAACAGGATTCACTGTTTAATTCTATATCTATAGGTGTTGTGAACATCATCTTTACCCTGCTAGGTATGCAACTAATAGATAAATTAGGGCGTCGCTCGCTTATAATCATCGGCTCTTTTGGTTACATAATTAGTCTGGCTACAGTTGCCTGGTGCTTTTACACTGGTGGCAGTTCTACCTTATTGCTCACATTCATTCTCGTTTTTATTGCGAGTCACGCTGTAGGACAGGGTGCCGTGATTTGGGTTTTTATTTCTGAGATATTCCCTAACAAAGTACGTGCTTACGGGCAATCCTGGGGTACGGGAACGCATTGGGTATTTGCCGCCTTGATCACACTTTTAACTCCGGTTTTCTTAGATTCAGAATCTGGGATATTTAAAGATAATCCCTGGCCCATTTTTGCCTTTTTTGCCGGCATGATGGTTCTGCAATTAATTTTCGCATCCTTCTATATGCCAGAAACTAAAGGTATATCACTAGAAGAACTAGAAAAGAAAATTCTCGATTAACATGAGTAAATCTCTTAACGTTGTTTGTTTTGGCGAAATACTATGGGATCTTTTTCCTGACGGTAAAGCATTGGGGGGCGCACCGCTTAATGTTTGTTTAAGGTTGCTTTCGCTTAAAGCGAAAGTAAAAATGGTAAGCAGATTAGGTACAGACGCACTCGCCGAAGAAACACTCGCTGTTCTCGATAAATATGACTTGCCACAAGAGTTTATTCAGGAAGATGATGATCTGGAAACAGGACAGGTAGAGGTGACTTTAGATAAAACGGGAAGCGCCACTTATGTTATAAAAGAACCCGTAGCGTGGGATAATATCGCGCTTACAGAGGCAAATCAAAAATGTGTCGCAGAAGCAGATATTTTTATTTTTGGCTCTCTGGCTGCAAGAAGTGAATCATCAAGAAACACTTTAAAAGAACTTCTTGATGTTGCTAAAAACGCTGTTTTTGATGTGAACTTTAGAGCGCCACATTATGATCTTAATGAAGTTGTTAACCTGATGCAACTGGCTCAGTTTGTAAAAATGAATGAGGAAGAACTCAAGGAAGTTAAA
The DNA here is from genome assembly GCF_047946655.1 of Leeuwenhoekiella sp. A2. GTDB lineage: Bacteria > Bacteroidota > Bacteroidia > Flavobacteriales > Flavobacteriaceae > Leeuwenhoekiella. The sequence continues at coordinate 2,106,790 of NZ_CP172311.1, read as the reverse complement.
AGCTTTCTACGCATCAACTCTGCTACTATGGAAGATAGCCTAAAAGCAATTGGTGCACGCACAAATACCTCTTCTATATGTGTAACATGTGGAAGCGCGGGAGCCGTGCTTTGGCACAATGATCATTTATATACACATCCCGGTTTTAGCACCACAGTTGTTGATACTGTAGGTGCCGGTGATTCATTTCTTGCGGGATTGCTATACAGTCTTGACAAAGATAATGATCCTGCACAAGCGTTGGCTTTTGGGTGTGCTTTAGGCGCTCTTGTGGCTGGCCAAAAAGGAGCGAATCCTGAAATTTCTCTTGAATTAATTCATCAAAAAATGACTGAATAAGATGAAAAATCGGGCTTAAGGGATTGAAAATCTACTTTCCTTTTTAGATTATCTCTCAAAAACCGTATAAAATATCTTTTCAAATTTTTTTGAATAATGAATAATCATACTTCTTAATTTCTTATTTTTAGAAAACAAAACCCTACCCTAACTTTCTATTTATCAGAAAGTAGCAATCATTACCTCTTACTATTCTGCGTTTCATAAATTTTGTTTTTATAAACTCAAACTGTATAGTTATGTCTAAAATTATCACAACGCTACTTCTGCTTTTATGCATGTCTGCTTTTGCTCAGGAAACCCTCACTAATGAATCTATTGTACAAATGATAGATCTGGGTTTTACAGATGATCTTATCGTAAATAAAATAAATACTTCTAATTACAAGTTTGAGACTTCTATAGAAGAGCTTACCAAGCTAAAAGAAGCCGGAGTTTCAGGAAATATCATTGCTTTGATGATGGATAAATCGAGGCATAATACCGTGTCTAAAACCGGGATTTATTATAAGAATGCTAATGATGAATTAGAACTTATCCAGCCCAGTGTTTTTTCTGGCACTAGTACAAATGCTGCTGCGCAAAGACTTGTATCAGGTTTTATAAATTCGAAAAATAAATCTACACTGCCTAAAGCTACTTCTAACAATGTGCTAAATACAAACACTCCTGAGTTTACATTTTTATTTGATGTTTCTACAGCAGATGTTGATAATATGCAGGTGCAAGGTGGTACAGATTATTACAATAACTGGTGGTTTAAAACAGCCTCTTCTCCTAATGAATTTGTACTCTTAAAACTAAGGGTAAAAGAGCGTCAAAACCTTCGGGAAGTAATTACGGGTAAAAGTAATGCCTTAGGAAGCAGCAGCGGTGTTGATCCCAAGGAGGCATTGCCGTTTAGTATCGCGCAGGTAGAAGGTAATAAATTTACGGTCACTCCTGATTCACTTGAGCCCGGCGAATATGCTTTCTTCTATCAGGGACAAGTGCCGGGAGGTCGTTCTAACCAGTCTGTTTTTGATTTTTCGGTACAATAAATAGCCGTTTTTAGACCATTTTAAGCCGATTTTTACAGGGTTTCGCCTATTTCTTCACAAAGATCAAGTGTGTCCTGAACGTCTTGCAAAGTAGTACGCGGATTTATTAAACACATTCTCAATACCACCATTCCGTTTAAATAGGTTGTCACCAGCATAGCCTCACGAGATTCTACAACCTGTTGTGAGATCTTGCGGTTTAATTCGTCAAGTTCATTTTCAGACAGATTTCTCGATATAGGATTGTATCTAAAGTTGATAACAGCCAGCGTGGCGGGAGAAACGATTTCCCAGAGAGCACTTGTGCGTAAATTACTTTCTACCTTTTCTGCAAGGTCTATGTTATATTGTACTGCTTCGCGAAAAGCTTTTAAGCCAAAAATCTTAATACTCATATAAAACTTAAGTGCTCTAAACCTACGCGTTAGCTGAATACCATGATCGTAGAAATTTATTTCTGAAGAGTTGCCCTCAACATCTTTAAGATATTCTGGCTTTTCTGTAAAAGTACCGCTTAACCATTTGTGATTTCGCACCAGCAAACAACCCATTTCATAAGGTTGATAAAACCATTTGTGAGGATCTACCGTTAGAGAATCGGCTTTTTCTACACCTTTTAGCAGACTTTTTCCATCTTTTGCTAGAATTGCAGCGCCGCCGTATGCACCGTCAATGTGAAACCAAAGATCTTCTTTTTTACAAATTTTAGCCAGTTCTTCAAGTGGATCTACAGTTCCTGTATTCGTCGTTCCTGCAGAAGCAATGAAACAGAATGGCTGCCAACCTTCTAGTCGGTCACGATTTATAGCGTTTTTGAGCTTATTTATAGAGACTTTAAACTCCATATCTGTGGGGATGATACGTATTTGTTCTTTACGAAAACCCATCACCCGTATAGCCTTAATATTTGAAGAATGCGCCTGATCTGAGAGGTAGATTACTGCTTTAGAAAAATCATCACCACATTTAATATTACGTGCGGTTACAAGCGCCGTAAGATTTGCCATAGAACCACCGCTGGTAAAAATACCGCCACCTCTTTTTTCGGGTAAACCAAAAATTTTTAAGAGCCAGCCTATTGTCACGATCTCAAGCTCTGCAGCAGCGGGAGCCGCCGCCCAACCGCCAGAAAATATATTAAAACCCGTCGCTAGCGCATCTGCCATCGCGCTTACATAATTGCTGGGCCCGGGAACAAAAGAGAAAAACTTGGGATGACTCATGATATTGCTATAAGGAATCACCTGTTGCATTACAAAATCGAGAACTTCTTCTGCAGAAGATGAAGCCTCGGGAGCAACCTCTTTAAAAACTGTATCCATCTCGCTGCGGGTTGCAAGTGCAACAGGTTTCTTGGTATTTTGAGTAAGTTGATGGTCTATTATTGCATCAACAATCTTATATCCATAAGCGCGCATCTCATCTTCCGGCAGTTCGAGTTTTGCTTTTGTGGTTGGCTTCATCTTCTGTTTTTTGCAAACTTAAGATTTTGTAATGCTCTTGCGAAAGAATACTGAGTGTAGCTGTAAAAGAAAGTTGCCAGAACTTCATTATCTTTATTATAGAATAAAAATTAAAGATCCATTCATTTTTCTCAAACCGCCGGCTGTGAATGAAAACACTAAAATACTTGATCAGGTTCTTCTTTACTTAGCAGCTAATAATTTGGATTTTAACCCCGTTTTTGACCACTTTTTACGCGATAATTTTAAAGCTCAACTTCCGGTGTTTCTGGATCAACTTGTAAAAGATGGTTTCGCTATAGCGAAAGAGATCCCGCATCCTGAAATTAACTCCAGCTATGGCAAAACAATTGAAGTGTATAAGATCACAAACAGCGGACTAGCATTTCAAAAGAATTCTTCTTACGTCAAAAAAGAAAGAACAGCAAAACGCCAGCAATTCTGGACTAAAGGTAAAAAAGTAGCGATTGCAATTAATGGCATACTGCTGCTGATTATTGCGCTTTGGAATTTTCAGATCAAAATGAAAGCCGATAATAATCAAACAGAAATGACCAAAGAAATTGACAGCTTAAAAGCGGTTATAAAAAAGATTGAAACAGAAAGACGTGCTTTGGTAAATACTTCTAAAAACACAGCAGACAGTTTAAAATGATACAATTTATACGTACAAACTCACAAAACAAAGGTTTTATAACACTGGTTAAAAAATTAGATGCCGGTCTGGCGATCACAGATGGTGACGAGCATGCTTTTTATGATCAATTCAATAAGATTGACACAATTAAGTATGTAATTATTGGCTTTGAAAACAATGAAGCAGTAGGTTGTGGAGCGATAAAAGAATATGACAACAAAACAATGGAGATTAAAAGGATGTATGTTGATCCTGACTTTCGTGGAAACGGAATAGCATCAAAAATTCTTAAAGAACTTGAGCAATGGGCGCTAGAACTGGGCTATAAAAAATGCATTCTGGAAACCGGAACCAGACAAGTAGAGGCAATCGCTTTATATACCAGAAATAATTATGCAAAAATGAGTAATTATGGGCAATATGCCGGGGTAGAAAATAGTCTCTGTTTTGAGAAAGAGCTTCAATAATCTGGAATGTTCTTAGCTTTACGCATATGAGAACATTAATCGTTTTAATTCTTGTAATACTTTTTACAACCCATTTTGCAGCCGCGCAAACACCTGAAGTAGTGGTCCAAAAACCATTTGAATTGGGTAAAACAGTCGAGATAAAATCGGTTATTTTAGGCGAAAATCGGGTAATTAACCTCTATTTTCCGCCAGATTATTCAGAAAGCAAAGAGAATTCATATCCCGTTATTTACCTGCTAGACGGCTCTGCAGATGAAGATTTTATACACATAGCCGGGCTTGTGCAATTTGCATCGTTTTCATGGATAAATATTATACCCGAAAGCATTGTGGTAGGGATTGCAAATATTGACAGAAAGCGCGATTTCACCTTTCCCACTTCAAATAAGAAAGACAAAACAGAATTTCCCACAACCGGAGGTTCAGAAAAGTTCATTGCTTTTTTAGAAAAAGAGTTGCAACCGTTCATCACTTCAAATTATAGAACGACGACTACAAAGACGTTAATAGGTCAATCTTTGGGCGGACTTTTAGCCACAGAAATACTTTTTAAAAAACCAGACCTTTTTGACAATTACATTATCGTGAGCCCAAGTTTATGGTGGAGTGATGAAGCGCTTCTACAATTTAAACCCATAGACTACAAGCAGCCTAAAGCTATTTATATCGCCGTAGGTAAAGAAGGTGATGTGATGGAAAATGATGCCAAAAGTCTCTTTGAAAAATTAACCAGATCTAAAAAGGAAAAAACAACCATTTACTTTAATTTTTTAGAAAACCAGAATCATGGCGACGCTTTGCACCTCGCTGTTTACGATGCTTTTGAAAAAATTTTTAAATCTGCCGAATAAAAAAAAATTGAAATCATGGAAAAATATGTCGCAATTTTAAGAGGAATAAACGTAGGCGGAAAACGCAAAATTCTCATGCAGGATCTCAAAGAGCTTTTTCTTAGTCTTGGGTTTGAGGACGTATCTACCTATATACAAAGCGGCAATGTTATTTTTAAAGCTGAAACTGAAGATTTTTTCGCTTTAAGCGAAAAAATTGAACGTGCTATTCTTGATAAATACGGGTTTGAGGTTCCGGTAATTGTAAGAAGCAGTTCAGAATTAAATGAACTTGTAACTTCTAATCCTTTTGCTAATGATCCTGAAACAGACACCAAACTACTTCACCTTACTTTTCTAAAAAACACGCCAGCTCCCGGTATCGATGAATCTATAAATGCTTTTGGTTTTGTGCCTGATAAATTTGAGATTATAAATGACAACGTATTCATTAAATGCGCAGGTAAATACAGCGACTCTAAACTCACTAATATGTTTTTTGAACGAAAATTGAAAGTTCAGGCTACCACACGCAATTGGAATACGGTTCTCAAATTAGCCAACATGTAGTTTATCTAACGCAAATGGCTCTACATTAAAAAACCTATGCGCCATATATTGACACATAGGTTTTAAGGACAAATGAATAATTTTATTACTACTTTTTAATGAATTTTAGATTAGCTCTCATATCTTCATTACTAAGTTGTAAAAAATATAAACCCTGGCTCAAATCATCTATTTTAATAGAATTTTGAGTTTTACCAGATTGTTGCAATTTACCGGTTATGTCAATAATTTTATAGTCTACATCTCTTTGTATACCTTGAACGACCAACTGGTTATTTGAAGGATTAGGATAAAGAGTGACAGAACTTCTATCTAAAGCAGCTCCTACAGACAGGACAGAACTACTTAATTGTATTGTGCCAAAAACAGAAGTATTTTGATAGGCAGAGTCATTTGTAGAATTCCATGATAATTTCCCTTCTCGATCGCCACCGTCATCATCATCGTTTATCATAAAATCAAACCCGACCTCTTTACCATCTTCAGGGACAACGTCTATATTAGCCATAGGGATTTTAGCTTCCAGAATATATCCATCATCAGTTCCTAGCATGACATATTCTATTCCATCTGTAGAAATGCCATTATTTGTACCTACAAAACTTCCATCGTCCCATCTAAACGTATATTGCACATCGTTTCCAGCTTCATATGAATTGGTTTTTCCATTATTGCCATCAAAATAAACCTCAACATTGTCATCTTGATAAATTGCAAAGGGACTGTCATTTATTTTAACATCATCTTCTACATGAGCTATAAAATAAAAAAATGTGTCATCCCACATAAGTCGTGACCATCCACTTAAATCAGTCGCATCAAAAGGACCTCCAAGTAAATCCTTTTCAGCTTTAAAATCATTCATGCCGGCAACCTTCCATATTTCATCAATAGTCCCATCTATTATGGGTGCGGTACTTACTTTATATACTGTCGTAGGTGGTGTAGTAACTACAACTTTTACAACGTTTGAAAAACCCTTTAAACCTTCTGCATCAGTCGCCTCAGCAGAAATAAGATACGTTCCGCCTTCAGCGTTTTCCCAGGTAAACGAATAAGGTGCTGTAGTATCTTCACCCATAAGATCAGTTCCATTATAAAATTCCACTTTTTCTACATCATCATTTAGGTCTGTGACAGAAGCTGTAAAATTAATCGTTGCTGGTGCCTCATAAGTAGAATTGTTTATGGGACTGTCTAGAATAATATTCGGTTTATTGGGATTGGTATCTACCCAACCCTCTATCCAGCTCATATAATCAACAGTATTGCCATAAGGGTTAACATGTACATCTGTATCTGCTGCCATATCTTCATAAAGAAATTTATCGACGAATGATTGTATTGCCGGGCTTTGACTATCTGGTACCGCACAATGACCATGACCTCCATCAATATAAAAGCCAAATCGATCTTCTATGCCAAATGCTTTATAAACCTCTTCCGTCGCTCTTGCCGAAACATACGCAGAAGGGTTTGCTAACCATTCAAAATCTGTATTGCCTGTGATTAGCAAAGCTCTGGGAGCAACCATTGCCATCAATTCGTGATGATCATGCGGTAAAATACCCGCTCTGCCACTAAAAGTACTTCCCATGTCTGGTAAAAACCAAGAATAATTGGTATTGTCAATTTTTTCCACGTTTCCTATAGTTTCAGAAACACGCCAGGATGGCGCACCTCCACCGCCAGATTCCTGAGCAATTGTTAAAGCTATACGTTCATCAAAGGCTCCTGCAAAAAGTGCCATTTTTCCCGCATAAGAACATCCGGTTACAGCTATATGGTCAACATCAGCATTTAATTGCTTCTGCACTAACTCTATCCCGTCTATTAATCTGCTTACACCCCACGACCACGCGCTATAATTACCCATAGTGTAAGTATCTGCATCGGGATGAAACTCCGGGTAAAGTTTAAAATAAGGGTCGTCAGGATTACGGGAACCCTGAGAATAACTCACTACTTGATTGTGCATAAAAGGTATTTTAATAGCACCATCAAAAATAGATGAAGGTATACTTCCTGTAGCGCTGTTCATACCTATTACAACAGGAAAAGGTCCATCGCCATCAGGAATAGTAACTTCAGAAGTTAGGGTGAGAGTCTCTCCGTTTTCTGTGATTAAAACGGTTAATACTCCATCAGCGTACGTTGCTGTTATATCAGCAGGTCGTGGCGGTTTTAAACCAATCTCATATTCCTGAATTTCAGCTTTTATTTCATTTCTTCGGCACTCCCAATCGCTAAAATCTGTAGAGCGGCCGCTACCATCAGACCACGCAAAAGGATCTGGTAACATGGGATAGTTCACAAGATCACCGGGATCTGGTAAGGGCGGCGCATCACAGGAAGATCCGGTATTTTCACTTTGATACACTAAAGGGTGTTGGGCATAATTGTTTAAGACAGCACACATGGTTAGCGTGAGTGTCAACAGGCTTGATCTAAATTTCATCTCAAAAGGAATTTTGTTTAATTTATAGTTGGGTTTTAGAATTGATTAATTTTTGTGATCCGCATTTATTATGTTAAATACTTAAGATTAAAAATGTTATTATCATTAATTTCTAATACTAAAGACTAACATTTTGAATGATATTTATTAAAATTATAGATAATAATCTTGAATTTACGCAATCGATTGAAATTTTTTCAAGTTTTAACTTTTGCATGTTAAAAATCTGGTTTCAAGAGAATTAAAAAAATGAATTTTCAGTCATACGAATTTCAGTAGGAATTCTGAAGATAGCTACGAAAATCGGTCAAAAGCTGGGTAAAATCGGGAATATTTAATAAAAACCAGCTGCGTTATTGCATGGTATGGGCAGGACCTATAGAATAAAGAAGTAAGTTTAAGATAGAGTTTTAGTAAATGGGTTGCAGGTGGCAGCAACCAAGAAGAAAAGCGGGTTAATTTTTTAAAGAAATTATTTCCTTTGCTAATACAGACTTCTTAATAAAAGTCGCAAGACCAGAATGTTGCCGATTGATTTCCTGTAAAGCCAGACTTGCGACAAGAGTTGCTCCTAATTGAGACAAATGAGTATCGTCTTCTCTCCCCTGTGGTTCGTATGCATTTTCACCAGGTTTTAGGTGTAAATGAAGCGATTTTGAGGCTTCTGGGCCGTATTTTATTTCAAGACGTTCTGTTAGCCATTGTAAATCTACAAAAGGAACATCTAAATCTTTAGCTACCAGCCATACAACTACAGGATAGTCGCCATGGGTATCTACTAAAACTCCATATTCATTAAAATTACGGCGCACGATTGAACTTAGTAAAACAGGTGTCGCTCCTTTACTTCGGGTTTCATTTACAAAGCGCTCCAGGTTATAACGATACTGCGTAAACGGATTTGTAAACCGCGTGCTATCCTGTATTTTTTCGTCATTATGACCAAATTGAATAAAAACATAATCTCCTTTCTTCAATTTACTTAAAACCGCTTCCCACTTTCCTTCTGTAATAAAACTTTTGCTGCTGCGTCCGTTTACCGCGTGATTTTCTACGCGTATTTCATCAGTGAGCAATTGTGGAAGCATTTGGCCCCAGCCATGTTCAGGATTTTGATCAGGGTCTTTTTTATCTGCCATTGTAGAATCACCTATCAGATAAAGCGTAGGTTTTTCCTGCGCTAAAAGCGAAAGGCTAAAAATCAAAAAAATGATTATAAGGAAAAATTTCATCTGGTTTCTGGCCTTTTGTTAATCTTCAAATTCAAAAGCACCCAGATCAGGCGCACTCCCGTTAAACGGAAGCCCTACATCTACACCTTTATCTATTAAATTACTGCCGGCGGTAAGGTGCATAAAATCTATATCTGGAAGACTTCCATCTTCTTTACGGGCAGCGAGCAATTGAGCGGTTTCTATACTTAAAAAATCGGTTTCTTTAGCAGTTAAGCCGTTCATCCAGCTATTACTTGAAGTATCCTTTTCAGTTGCATTTGTACTTCCCATATTGCCCAGAGAGACACAATTTTTTATAATGAGTCCTGCCAGAATATTCGTGCTGCTAAAGTTGTAGTTTTTGCCGTTATCATAGGCAGAACAGTTGTAGATCGTCACCATACCGCGATTGCTGTTATGATCAAAACCATCGGCTATATTTCCTACAGCGAGGCAATTGGTGTAAGTAGCATTATGTTTAAGTGTTTTATCATCACTGCCTCCCGTTTTAAAACCATTGCCGTCACCACCGCTCACGCTTTTATCTTTTAAGTAACCGTTATTAATAGCCCAGCAATTCTCATAATAGGTATGAATATCATCACTTCCGCGCAAATAACCATCCCAGCCATCATCGAGGTTTTGCCATGCCCTGCAGCCTATAAATTTATTATTACTTCCCGCGGTGAGTTTACACGCAAAACCATCTGCGTTTTCTACACTTGAGTCAGCATTGAAAAAAGAGTCGCAATTGAGGATGGTATTATTTGAAGCGCCGCTGTCTAATTGCAAACCTGTATCTGAACATTCTGAAAAAGTACAGAACTCGATCAGGTTGTTATTGCCCTGAATTTTCATTCCGTTATCTCCGGCATTGTAAAAATCTATTCCTTTTATATGCCAGAAGTCGGCGTCTAAGATCATACCCTGATTTGAAGCATTTTCGCTCATAGCGGAATAATCAAATACAGGTCGTTCTTCATCAGGCGCAGCCATAAGTATGATCATTTGCAATTCTGTACCAGAACTTTCAACATCAATTCTGGAAGTAAGAGCATAGGTTCCGCCATGCACCACAATAGAATCTCCAGCCTTTGCTGTAGCTATTGCAGCCAGTAATTCGCCGCCCGTTGTAACATGAATGGACTCATCTTCTGCAGGTTCTTCAATAGGTGTATTGTCGTTTTCCGGTTGTTCTACCTCAACTTCTCCTTGTTGTTCTGCACTCTCTTCTTTAGAACAGGAAGAATACCCTGAAAGCAGTACCGCTGCTAACATGAAGTAGAGTTTTACAAATTTCATAGCATTAGTTTTTGATAGGATTCCAGCCATCACTTCCTGCCAGAATTTTCTTTATGGTATATTCTTTAGCCTCTTGCGGACTTAATTGTTTTGACCACCTCATTCTATTTTCAGCAGAACTGCCGGGGCCGGAATTTTGGTATTCAGCATAAAAAGTGGTTTTCTCCTTTTCAGGAAACATCGCATCTCCTTTCCAGGCATCCCAGCCTTCAGCAACGATGTGATCACCCAATTCACAGTTTAGAAAAACTGTTTTGGCATAAGGGCGCCAGGGCCTGCCCAGATAGACTTTTTTAATTTCCGCGGAAGCGATTAATTTACAGTTTATAAAAACGAAACCGTATTGCTGATCTTTGGGTGTAGCCGCTGCTGTTACAAAGGAATTAGCCTTACTTTTCACCGTACAATTTTTGAAAACCGCCGTAGCTTCACCAAAAATAAAGTCGGTTGTTCCTTCTATTTCGCAGTTATCATAAAATTGCCTGCTGTTTTCAGTTGCCGCATAAACCGTATCCTGGCATCCTATTATCGCTGAATTCTTAATTACAAAACGGTCACCTTCTACATGCAGCGCCACGGCCTGCCCCCGATTACAGGAAGCATTTTCTATGGTAATATTTTCTATTTTGATATCATTTCCCTGTACCAGAACTGTATGTGAAGTAAAAGTGTTCAGTTTTTGTTGTGTGAGGGAGTCGATTTTTCCTGAAAAATCCGCGTGAGTTATACGCGTATTTTCTTTGCCCGACCCGCGCAATGTCAACTGATGTTTCCACGATGGAATGACTAATTTCTCTTTGTAAACTCCCGGTTTAACTGAGATGAGTACTTCACCCGGACCCAGATCACGTGTAGAATTTACAGCTTCCTGAATGGTGGTAAAATCCCCGCTTCCGTCCTGAGCAACAGTAATATTGCCATAAGGTTTATTCTGTGAGAACGCGGTAGTAATAAGTAAAATGAAAATTATAGATAGCCAGCCTTTACTTTTCATTCTTTTAATTTTTAAAGTTTTTATCTAAAAAACGCACTGTATATTCCAGTGTTTTCTCAAACCACGGATGCATCAACCAGAAAGAATGTGGGGAATCAGGAATCGTATGCGTTTCATTATAAATCCCGTAACTATCTAAAATTTTGATCATGTCATCCCTGCCGGCATGAAAACGTGGCTGGGCGCTGTTGATAAACAATGTAGGCGGAGTTTCAGCGCTTGCATATTCAAGAGGAGAAGCTTCTTTCCATTTTTCTAAATTAACGCCTTTTAGTCCGCCCAGCCATTTCCCGGCAACTGTGCCTTCTTGAGCTTCGGGGTGAATAAAGGAAACTATTCCGTCTATGTTTACAATCGCCTGAACCGCATCTGAGCAACTTGAATCGCCCTCTTTATAAAGCTGATTCCCAATAGTAACGCCAATTAAAGTTGCCAACTGTGCTCCCGCAGAAGCTCCCAGAACAGCGATTTTTTCTGCATCAATCTGGTATTTATCAGCGTTTTTTCGCATCCAGCATATGGCGGCTTTCAGATCTAAAACCGCAGCGGGATAGGTTGCTACAGGACTTAGCCGGTAAGCGGCTGTAACGGCGACATAGCCGTTGGCAGCTAAATGTTGTGCCATCACACGTTCATTTTCTTTACTTCCCGTGATCCATCCCCCGCCATGAATTAATAGAACTGCAGGATATTTTACTGAAGAATTTCCCGCAGGTTTATAAATATCAGCTTTTAAAGTAATGTTATCAATCTCACGATATACCACATTTTCTTTCGATTCAATTTTATATGAAGTTAATGGCTCTATGGGAACAATAAACGGGTAATCTTTTTGCAGTTTTTCATAAGTGGTTTGTATGGTGTAGGGCTTCACCTCATTTTGAGCAGTTATGCTTCCAAAAAAAAGCAATAAAATAATAATATTGAAGTTGGCACTTTTACTTCTCACTACACTATCACATTATTCATTCTATATTTCAGCACAAAGCCTCTAGTTATAAGCTTCACCATTTATAGTGGTATTCTCAAACTGTATAGGTTCTGCAAATTTTACTGAAAGCGGAGTCTTTGTCTTTTTGATTGTCACATTCTTAAGCACCACATTTTTAACAGGAGATTGCTCTCTTCCGGTTATGAGTACTCCATATTTTCCGCCATTCTCTACGGTTACATTTTCTAAAAAAATATTCTTGATACTTGGCATAAAATCGCCCTCCTGATTATCATAAATACCATAATGTGTATTTATTTTAAGCACAGCTTCTTTTACCTGGCCCACCTGTACATCTTTAACATAAACATCTTCTACAAAACCACCTCTTAACGTGTTGGTCTTAATACGAATTGCACGATCAAGATTAGGACTATCCATCACACAATTGCGAACAAAAACATTGCGCACTCCGGCAGAAATCTCACTACCCATAACAACACCGCCATGCCCATCTTTCATCTCACATTTTTCAACAACAATATTTTCACTGGGAATAGCGACCCTGCGACCATCATTATTTCTACCCGATTTTATAGCGATACAATCATCACCTGTATTGAATTTACAATTAGTAATATGTACATACTTGCTATACTCAGGATCGCAACCATCGTTATTGGGGCCATGACTGTTAATCGTTACGCCATCTATGGTAATATAATTAGATTTCATAGGATGCAAAACCCAAAAAGGAGCATTTGTAAATGTGACACCCTGCACCAGAATATTTTCACATTCAAAAGGTTCAAAAAAGGAAGGTCGCAGCTGGTAACCATCACCAAAAACTCGATCTGAAACCGAAACCCCGTCTGCTACCATTTGGCGTAAGCGTGGCAGATTTTTATCATCTCCCTGCTTTTCACCACCTTCATTATAACCGTATTCATCTTTCCCACACCAGGGCCACCAGTTTTCATTATCGGCCTGGCCATTGAAGGTTCCTGAGCCGGTGATTGCAATATTCTTCTGTTGATATGCATAAATAAGCGGAGAATAATTCATCACTTCCATCCCTTCATAAGCAGTATGAACGACCGGTAAGTAAGCCGATTTTTCTTTGGTGAACAGGATTTCTGCGCCTTCTTCCAAATGCAGATCTACATTGCTTTTTAAGTGAATGGGGCCGGTAAGGTATTTTCCGGCAGGAATCAATACTCTTCCTCCACCCGCATTTGTACAGGCTTCTATCGCTTTCGCGAAAGCATTTGAGTTTAAAGTCTTCCCGTCTGCTGCAGCACCATAATCCATCACATTGTAAGTCGCGTCAGGAAAAGAAGGTTTGCCTATTTTTTCTATTATAGCATCGGCCTGTGACCAGGGATCTTGATTTGCATTAACCGACTGACCCGACTGATCGGCCTGAGATTTACATGAAAAAAAAGCCAGTAAAACTGTGATGACGAGAATTGGTTTTATTGTCATAATTCCTCCCGATATAGATGGATTTCTCATTTTTTAATTTGTTTTAGGTTGCCAGTTATCCTCCCCTTTTAATATGAGATTAGCCTCGTAGGCAGCGGCACTTTTTGCGGTAAGTTGGTGAGACCATGCCACCCTATTTTCAGCATCAGCGCCCGGTCCCTGAGAATTATATTCGGCATAAAAAGCTGTTTTTTCAGCCTGAGGTTTTTTCCAGTTATGCCAGCCTTCCGGTTTTATGTTCTTATCTAGCGTACAGTTTATAAAAACGGTCTTTGCATGATCACGCCACGGCCTGCCCAGATAAAAAGTATCTGAACTCTCGTCACCCTGAATATCACAATTGAGGAAAACAAAGCCGTGAGGAGTATCTGCAGTCGTAGAAGCTGCTGTTATATATCCTTTCTCCTTACATACTATGGTGCAGTTCTCAAAAACAGCTGTAGACCAGCCAAAAATGAAATCTACTGTACCGCTTATGAGGCAATTTGTAAAGTATTGCCTGGCACCCTTCCCATGCAGGTACAACGTATCCTGATTGCCGAGGAAATTACAATTTTTAAATATTGCCCGATCTGAATCTACCCTTACAGCTACCGCCTGCCCTACTTTGCCAGCACTGTTTTGAAAAGTAATATTACTAGCCTTGAAATCATTACCAAAAACGAAAAAAGATGAAGAACCGGTAGTGCCCATTTCCTCACCAAATTCATTCAATTTTTGAGAATAATCATCATACACCAAAATTGTTTTGTCTCTATTTTCACCTATCAATTCTACATTGATTTTTGACTCCGGAAGAATCAATTTTTCATAATAAATGCCCGATTTTATGCCTATTTTAGTCGTTTTTTGTCGAAAATCAGGCACCGCATCAATAGCATCTTGTACTGTGCAAAAATCACCGCTACCATCTTTAGCAACAGAAAAATGAAATTCACCTGGGCTTACCTGTGCTGTTTTGGTTGCATCTCCTGCCAGTTCATTTAGGTAGACTTCAATATTTGTATAATTTTTATCAAGATCAAACCCGGCAGAATCGTCGATTTTAGGGTCTAAATTGTGGTTTTTTTCCCATTTATCGGGCATACCATCATGATCTGAATCCTCAGGTGCAGGTTTTGATTTTAATTCAGGCCATCCGCCTATATTATCCTGAGAATCTATTATTCCGTTTTGATAATGCGGTTTTCCGGTAGCCGTACTCTGCACTACTTTAATATCAACCGCATCCCGGCTCAAACTAGCTCCTGCATCTTTCAAAACACTAAAATAAGCAGCCTCTGCTGTTTGAGTTTTGATATTATTATCTATATCGACAGGATCATCAAGACGCAGACTTTCAGGATCTTCACACTGTACACCACCATCCCAATTATCTGAGGTAACTTTGGGCGAACCTTCCATAAAATTACCTGCTACATAGAATTTCCCATAAGGTTCATAAGGGTCTAAAATGCGCTCCCGCTTAGAATCTTCAGTTGCTTCGCCGGGTTTAAAATAATTATTGATCACATTGTAGGTGCCATTTTCGCCACCATAAATACTATTGATCTGCCAGTTATAGATAACATTATTTCTAAAATCAACAAACTCATTTTCTGAATTAAGCGTGGTTGATGAACCGCTAAAACGCGGATTACGGCTATGGTTGCTCGCAATAAGATTGTGATGAAAAGAAGCGTTTACTCCGCCCCAGATTCCGCCATAACCATGATCTCCTTTATGGTGTACAGAACTATTTAGCGATTCTGAAACTATGCACCATTGCATGGTGAAATCTTTATTTCTATAAAAAGAAGAATTCTCATCTGTGGCCCAACTCATAGAGCAATGATCTAAGATCACATTTGTAGCATCTTTCCCTTTAAGGGCATCATCTTCAACTTTATTTACATCCCCTAACCGGAAGCGCAGATAACGAATTATCACATTATCTGCTTTAACTGAAACGGTGTAACCTTTAACGCATATCCCATCACCGGGAGCCGTTTGTCCTGCTATCGTTATACTGTCATTATTTATGTCTAAAGGAGATTGCAAGCTAATAGTACCCGAAACAGCGAAAGTAATTATGCGAGGACCATGCTTTACTATTCCCTTACGCAGGCTACCCTCACCGTCATCGTTAAGGTTTGTTACTGTATATACTTCGCCGCCACGACCGCCGCTGGCATATCTTCCAAAACCTTCGGCTGAAGGAAAGGCCAGTTGTTGTGCACAGCCTGAGAATCCCATTAGAAGAACAATTAAACTAAAATAAACTGCCAGATATTTAAATTTCATAAACCAATTTTTATTCAAAAAAAGTAGTTCCGGTTATAAACCAGAACTACTTAGAGGGTTAAGACTAATTAGACAACCAGCGAGGGTCTCCTATATTTTTGTCTTTTATAGTTTGATTTGAAACAGTAAAATCACCTGACGCGGGATCTGCAAAGCCCGGATCTAAAGCTGAATAATTGCTGTCATCAAAAATATATTGTGACGTATCATAGAATCCCGGTGCATTGAAGTAATTATTATTACTAAATGTTGGGCTTTCATCAATACCAGATCTATCAGCATATCCTTCAGATTCTGTGCTGGCAATTAAGGTATTTCTTACTATTACATCATTGCTAACAAATCGCACATATAGTATTCTTTTACTGTCTGAATTAGAACATGCATATAACGTACAGCTGTCTATAAGTATATTTGCAGTTACACCACTCTCATTAGAAGTTCCACTTGCGTCCATCCTGATGAAGTCTCTGTCTGGGGCACAATTGTAAAAAGTACTCGTTTGTAGGTTAATATTTAGAACATCAGAATTCCTAAAGTCTATAAAATCACCTCCGTTAGTAAAAATATCATAGACAATGGAATTTTCTACCGTTAAAGTTTGCAGGATCGCATCAGTCTCGTTACCCGCTACAAAAGATTTTGCATAACTATGAATAACGCAACCGCTTATAAGTAACGAATTGTAATTTCCTGCAGCTGTATATCTTATAACATCCGGAAGATCTGATGATCCTTCACCTTCTCCCATTAAATCAAGATCAATTAATTCTACATCTTCTGCGCCTGTAACAATCTCAAAGCTAAGTTTTAGCAAGGGCTTATTATAACTTCTAAGTCCTCTTATTGTAAGAGACTTGTCAAGAGTTACAGTTCCCGTCTGTGCTGTATAATCACCGCTTTCAAGAACCAATATGGTTCCTGCTTCAGCGTCGGCTATCATTTGCAATAGATCATCTTCGGCAGTTACTAAAATGCCAGTACCTATGTCAATTCCTGTCGTAAAAGTTGTCACGCCTCTGGTTTTGCTGCCATTAAATAGTATAGCGGTATATTCTGTCTCTTGGGTGAGACCGGTCACTGTAGCCACTCCATTAGCTTTTTCTTCAGCAGTTATGGTATGCGTAATATCTCCCGGACTCAACTTTAACTCAGTTACATTACTATTAGGCACCCAGCGCAAAGTGGCTTCCAGTGCCTTAATATCACTAGGTTCACCTGTAACAAAAAGCTGCTCTGTTAAAGTTTGGGCCAAAGTAGTAGCCCAGCTAGAATCGTCAAGTCCGCGGGCACTAACCGCCTTTACCCTTATAGAATATACGGTCTCGCCTTCTAAGGGTACAAACACAGGCAAATCAGCAGCATTAACCTCAACAGTATTAACTATATTATTAAACTCAGGGTCATCAGCACTAAACTCGACTATATAGCTCTCCACATTCTCATCTGCTGTCCAGTTTAGCTCTACATTTACCTGATTTCTAACGAAGGCTGTCAGATTTACCGGCGCAAATTCTCGGCTTACCGGCAGCTCTTCTATAATATCTTTATCATAATCACAACTTGTAACTGTAGCTGCAAGTAGAATAGCTATAAGTAAACCTTTAAAGATGTATCTTACTTTCATAATTCAATAAATTAAAACTGTTTTTTGAGGTTCTAGTAACCGTAGTCGTTTACTAATTGACCATTACTGGCATCAATAAATACTTGCCAAATAGGCCAGAATTGCCTGTCATCTACATTAACTCCAGGTTTAGAAATCGTGTTCATCATTTCATCAAGAGGTTGATCCCACGAGAATTCAGAATAGTCAGGGCCGGGATTTTCAGTTTCCCCTCTGTTAAGCCCATAAATATCTAAAGTATACCCGTCTTCTTGATATTTATAATAAAGCGTTGTAGGAACATTTGTATATTCTCCTGTTCTGCTTTCAAGACTGGCAAGTTTACTTTTTTCCTCATCTAGTTTGGCTTTAAGAAGATTCCAACGAATAAGATCTTGTTTACGATCCATCTCTCCCGTATACTCTAGCTTATGCTCATTTACTAAAGCGTTAAACATAGCTTCTTTAGTAGTAAGTGCATCTACGTATGCTTCTACTTGTTCTGCTTGTTGCTCTGCAGGAAATGCTCTACTACGTATCTGCTTAAGATAGGTTGCTGCAGCTGCAGGCCCTTCTAATTCATTAGCTGCTTCTGCAGCTGTAAGAAGTATTTCTGCATACCGCATATATATCAGGTTAACGCCATCATCATTTGTAGATGTAACATTCCTAGCCATCCATTCATACCTATATTTTCCAAAGAACCAGGAATTAATAGCTGAAAGTTCCTGCATAGCTATGCCGTCTACCGCAGTACCCCATTCATAAGGTACACATGTAACATCTCTGCGTGTATCATTCTCATTATAGTCATAAAAAACCGTTGGTGTAGGCCCGGCATTACCACCTCTGGCCTGACCAGTAAACTGATCTACACTATTATGAGGAACAGCAAATGAAAAAAGCACCCTTCCGCGACCATCTGCAAAGGGAATTTCCCATAGAGATTCGCCGCCCGCACTTATGTCTTCTTCATTATATTTTACCCAAAAATCTCTAAAAGAAGGCTCCAGTGAAGCTTTACCACTATTAATGACATCTCTACATTCATCTAGCGCTAACTGATACATATTCTCAACTGAAAGTTCAGGATCGTTGCTTCTTCTAACACCATCAGGATATTGTTGATACCCGCTTGCAATCATGGCAAGCCTGGCTCTAAAGCCTTTTACAAAGGCTTTATTAACACGCTCAACAGTAGAAGTTGCTGTGGTTTCATTAGGCCACGCTACCAATTCTGAAGCTTCACCTAAATCAGCAATAAGACGTTTGTAAATTGTATCTCTGCTTGTCTTTGGCAGATATAATGTTTCTGTGTTAATAGGTTCAAAACGGGCAGGTACATCACCCCAGGCTTTCATAAGATCTGCATAATAAACAGCCCGATATGTAAGTGCAGCTCCTAAAAGTTGGCCAAATTCAGTATCAGGTTCAGGATTACCATAATTTCTAATACCTCTTATTACAATGTTTGCCCGCTCTATTCCCTGATACATCATAGCCCATGCATTATTATCAGTATTCATTCTTGAATTATTGGGTTTTGCATCGTAATAAACGAGATCAGCATCAGAGCCTTCATCGTCAGCGCTATAATTATATTCTACATCAGTATTGAAACCGTAATACGGTATAAAACGGCCCCGATATGAATTTGTCTGTCCTATGGGTTCTAAAATACCATCAACAGCTCCCTTTGCAAGATCTACTGTAGAAAAAATAGTAGACTCATCCAGAGTTGATTTAGCAGGAGCATCAAGAAATTCATTATCCTCATCGCAGGACACCACTATACCTGTGATAATAAATACCAATAAGATTTTTATTAAGTTTTTCATTTTCATGTAATTTTTTAGAAATTAAGATTTAGACCAAATACCAGCTGTCTACTTCTGGGAAACGGCGAATAATCAACTCCCGGAGTAAGTGGATTATTTCTCCTGGTAGAAGTTTCGGGGTCAAGACCTGAATATTTTGTTAAGACAAAAACATTATTTGCTGTGGCATAAAATCTCAGTTTAGTAATACCCGCTCGCGACACTAATTCATTTGGAAGTGTATAACCCAGTGTGAGAGTATTTAACCTGAGAAAAGAACCGTCTTCAACTGCCCAATCACTGAATACGAAACTACGCATATAAGGAGACCACATTGTGGTATTTGCATTAGCAGCTGCAAGAGCGTCAGGATCTGTAATTAATTGACCGGTTTCCGGATTAAGATTCGTCCATCTTGTACCGTCTGCCATTTCAGAAGTTAAATTTCTATATTGGCTGTTTTCATTTGCAGTAGTAAACTGTACCTTATTTGCATTGTACTCATCGTTACCATAGCTCCAGTTAAATGCCGCAGAAAGATCAAACCCGTAAGCGTAACCATTAATTACCATACCACCCGTATGCTTTGGGTTTGCATTACCTATAATCGTGTTATCATTTACGTCTACTACACCATCACCATTCATATCTTTTAATTTTAACATTCCTGGTTGCAACGCACCTACTATATCACTATTATCTACCACACCAGATTTCAGGGTATATGAGTTACTGGCAGGATCAAAATCAAAATCTGAAACTTCATAACGACCATCACTTCTATAACCATACATCGCACCCACCGGTTGATCTACCCAAACAGCATAATCACTGCCTATTTGAGATGAAGCCCATCCTGAATATTCCTGATAATTTTCTAATGACCCTAATGAATTAATTCTATTCTTGTTTGCAGATATATTGAAAGAAATGCTAAGACCATAATCCTGCTGGTTGATTGCATCAAAATTTACAGACGCCTCTATACCGGTATTTTGTATTTCACCCAGGTTTCTATATTGGTACTCATAACCAGATCCCGGTGTACGAAAAGCAAGCAATAGATCTGTAGTAAGATTTCTATACGCTTCTATTGCCCCCGAAATGCGATTATTGAGAATTCCAAAATCGAGACCTAGATTTTGCGTAACTGTCGTTTCCCATTTTAAATCAGGATTTGCTAAAACATTAGAAGCAGCCCAGTAACTGGAAACTTCGTTTATGTATGAAGTATTTCGTGATTCAAAACTTTGCACAGTTTGACCGGTAGGAATGTTATTATTCCCAGCCTTACCATAGCTCAATCTCAATTTAAGAGCATTTAGCCAATCTGCACTTCCCATGAAATCTTCTTCGTTTATTTTCCAGGCAACTGCTGCTGATGGAAAATATCCCCAGCGATTGTTTCCCAAAAATTTGCTGGAGCCATCTGCACGATAAGTAGCTGTAAATAAATACCTGTTCTTATACTCATAATTAACACGGCCAAAAAAGGAAAGTAATTTATCATCAGGACTGTAAAAATTATCTACTGAGAAGGCTGTATTTGCCTGCGTGGTAAGCTTTCTGGCAGTATAAAAATCAAAATCCCCAGGAAAACCCTGTAATTCTGTAGTTTCTCTGTTATCCTGAGTTACAATCATTTCTTCACCTAAAAGTAATTTTAAGCTGTGATCTTCATTAAAATATTTATTAAAGTCAAAATTTAAGATGTTTGCATTTCTAAAGCTTTCCCTCTTTCTATCTCTGTAAAGTAAAGCTGGCAGACCCTGGTCATCTGCTAATGGTTTATTATTTGCATAATAAGTAGATCTTCCATAAAAGCGATAGTCAAGATCATTTCTATTATCAAGTCCTAACTCTGATCTCACACTAAGATTGTCTAGTATGGCCCATTCAAAACTACCCACCATATTAATATTCTTTCTTAGTTGCTGTCTTTGGTTATCATCTATAGCTACAAAAGGATTTACCAGATAACCCGTTAATGCTTCATCTGTATTAGTAGTAGTGAGACCTGAAATAGGAATAGGTGAATATTGCACACTATACTTTAATCGAGAATCTGCAGATGAAACTTCATTTTGCTCATTAGCACCTCCTCCGTTAATTTCTGTCTCAGAATATCTAACGGTAAATGCTAAATCTACTTTTTCACCAGCCTTGCTTTTAAGCGCTAAAGAAAAATTATCACGCTTAAAATCAGAATCCCTCATAATAGTATTGACATCATAATGGGCATAATTAAAATTGTAATTAGCTTTTTCAGTACCTCCTCTTATAGCAAGATCATGGCTTTGCACTTCACCCATGTTACCATAAATCTGCTTTTGCCAGTTATTTCCTGTTTTGCCGGTATATTGATCATAATCCTGCCAAAGACCGAAATATCTTTCGTAAGAATCTATATTATCAGGATCGCTAAGCAAAGCATATTCATATTGCCATTTTGTAAAATCTTCGGGGGAAAGGACATCAAGGGTTTTTGCGATTTTCTGAAAACCATAGAATGTATTAAAATTAACAGATATCTTGCCGCTTTTACCATTCTTAGTAGTAATGATAATTACACCATTAGCTCCTCGTGAACCATAAATAGCAGTAGAAGAAGCATCTTTTAATACTGAGATATTTTCTATGTTTGCCGGGCTTATATCACTCATGCTGTTAACAGGGAAACCATCAACAATAATTAAGGGTGAACTATCTTGGGTTAGGGAACCATTACCACGCACTCTTATATTAATTTCGGCATCAGGAGATCCTTCAGTTGAAGCAACCTGAACACCGGCAAGCCTTCCGGTTAAGGTTTCGGCGATACTCGATTTAGCCTGCTCTTTTAAGTCATTCCCAGAAATGGAAACAACAGAACCAGTCAAATCTGATTTTTTTGTAGTACCATATCCTACTACAACCACCTCATCTAACGAATTTGAATCTACCTCAAGCGTTACATCGAGGGCTTCTCTGCCGTTTACATTTACTTCAAGCGTTTTAAAACCTACATAACTAATAAGGAGTACTGCATTCGCCCTCGATACCCGAAGAGAATATACCCCATCAAAGTCTGTGACGGTGCCATTAGAAGTTCCTTTTTCTACTACATTAACCCCGGGCAGCGCACTGCCATCATCACCATTTATAATCGTACCCGTTACCGTGATAGGATCTTGTGCCCATATTTTATCTGAGCTCATGAAACTTAGCAGTAACAGCAGCATGAGGGATATTGATTTTTTTCTTATAATTTTTTTATCATTCATGGTTGAATTAAATGTTTGTTAGAAATCATGTTGTAATAAAATTTGTCCCGACTCTGCTTCTCATAACTATCTATTTGATGAGAAAATATTAAGTCCCTATTTAGGTTGTTTAAAGTCACTTTTTTTCGCAATCGATGTAGTTAAGTTTTAAAATAAAAAGACTACACATTAATGAGTCTTACCAGTAAAAAAAATCCATTTATAATTCGAATTAAGCCTTGAAAAAATAAAATAAGCTTGTTTGTAATTCGAAAATGTAATCGATTACACTAAAGTAAATATTTATTATCATAATCCAAATAAAAAGTTAACCAATTTACTAAAAATCTAAAATTTAACAGTTATATTTTATTTTCCGACAAAAGAAACAACCATTTACATCCTTAAATAGAAATTATAGAAGTCTGATTTTGCAAAATAGTAATATATTGTAATCGATTAAACAAATAAGCAGGAAGATGCGCCAAAAGGGTAATGTAACTATATATGATATTTCAAAACAGCTAAAAATTAGTACCGCTACTGTCTCTCGGGCTCTTAACAACAGCGACAGAGTTAGTCAAAAAACTCGCGATTTAGTGCTAAAAACGGCTAAAGAGCTCAATTATCAGCAAAATTCCCTTGCCCTGGCTTTAAAAAGTGGAAAGACAAATAACATAGGTGTTGTTGTTCCTTATATTAATCATAGTTTCTTTGCTTCTGTTATTAGAGGCATAGAAGAAGAACTTACTCCTGTAGGTTATCACGTAATAATATGTCAAACGCATGAAAATGTTGAGAATGAAGCCAAACAAATACAAACTCTGCTCAACACACATATAGATGGCATATTTATGTCTGTATCAAAAACCACACAGGATATTGACCACATTACAAATATTCTTAACAACAACGTACCGCTTATATTCTTTGACCGTAAGAAGGAAATTACCGGAGTAAGCTCTGTCACAATTGATGATTTTCAGGGAGGTTTTATGGCTACAGAACATCTCATAAAACAAGGCTGTAAACGTATTGCCCATTTATCAGGAGATTTAAATCTTGATATATATCTTAAAAGATATGAAGGTTATCTTGATGCTCTAAAGGCCTATAATATCCCAATTGATAGAGACTTGATTATTGAAGTTAACAGTAAACTGGAATCTGGCGCGGTCGCTGTTCAACAACTTTACAATCTCCCAAAGAAAATTGACGCTATCTTTTCTTCAAGTGATTATGCAGCCCTGGGTGCAATACAAGAACTTAGAGCGCGCGAGGTTAAAATTCCTGATGAAGTGTGTGTGGTAGGATTTAGTAATGAGCCATTTACACAGTACATGGAAATGCCTATAACTTCTGTAAATCAAACTCCGGTGCTTATGGGAAAAATAGCTGCGCAGGTTTTCTTAGAACAAATCAATGAAAAGAAAAGAATGACAGTAGAAAAGAAGGTTGTACTGGCTCCCGAATTGTGTATACGCAATTCTTCAAATAAAAGTAAAATTGAAACGAAAAAGGGAAAGGTTAGAATTTAATCCCGTCACAAAATCAATGTTCAAGTTCAATAGTAACTTCTTCTCCTTTTCGCTCTGCTGAAAGATAAGCTGTATAAATAGTCACAATCACATCTGCTGCCAGCCGACTATTGCTTTCTGCCTCTTCTCTTGAAAGGTGACTTTTATAAAAAGCATCTAACTCATGTTGATAACCATTAAACCAGCTTTCATCAGGCGACATGTTTGACCATCCTTGTTTAGTGCCAATTTTTTCAGAGACATAAATATCTGCAAAATTAGCATCTGCAGGATTATACGTCTGCATGGCATTATTGGGCGTGAGATTACAAATGGTTCTGTGATTATTAGCATGCACTTCCAGATAATTCTTCACTCCACCATGTACCAACTCGTTTGCAACAATATCTGCAATAGTACCATCTTCAAAAACAAGATGTACAGAGGCATGATCTTCTACATCTGTATAAGAATCTCTCAGGTGACCCTGATTTTTAAAACCAGAAAGCCGAGTAATTGCATGTGTTTTACACGAAACTGATTTGGGCCTGATGGGTTTCCCATTTAAAACCATTCCTTCTACAGCTTTTAAATAAATAACGGCAGAAAGCGGGTGGCATCCTTTACCCATTAAAGAGCCGCCTCCGGAAAATTTCCACTTCCCGTAATCTAAAGAATGAGAACCCGAATGCGACTGCTGCGCCTGAATCCACAATATCTGGGCTTTAGTTTTTTCAATAACTTCCTTTTCCTTCTGAATAGCGGGAGCATAGATCCAATTTTCAGCATACATAATCATGCCCTTACTGGCTTTTTCTGCTTCCAGCATACGCTTCACACTGGCAGCGGCTTGCTCAAGGCCCACTTTTCTGGAGAAAGTATCCCCGTTAAAATTTTCGCCAGAACCAAAATATCCCGTCAAGGGTTTTTCTATAATAACATCTTTATCTCGTTTAAGAACCTGTATAGCAATTTCCTCATGTGAGACAGGAGACGTGCAAACATGAAGAACGTCACTGGCATTGATAAGTTCCGCTAAAGAAGTAAAAGAGGAAAGTCCGTTTTTGGAAGCAAATTTTTCAGCGTTCTGTGGGTTACGGGAATAAACACCAGTCACATCTACTGCTGCAACATTTATTTTTTGCAATGCATCTAAGTGAAATTGTGCAGCGTATCCTGATCCTATAATTCCTGTGCGTACGTTCTTTTTCATCATTTCGTGGTTATTATAGCGACACCCCGCGTTTCCAGGGAATGAAATCATCCTGGCCTAAAATATCAGCTTTGGTTGCTACTTCCCCACTAGCTACCTGAATTACATATTCAAGTATTTTCTCTCCCATTTCTTCAATAGTCATTTCTCCTCTTACTACCGCACCGCTGTCTAAATCAATTATATCCGGCATCCGCCTAGCCAAAGTAGAATTTGAAGCGACTTTTAACACGGGCGCAATCGGGTTTCCTGTAGGTGTGCCTAAACCGGTGGTAAATACTACAACATTAGCTCCGGAACCTACCATGGCGGTGGTACTTTCTACATCATTTCCCGGGGTACATAAAAGATTCAGGCCGGGTTTTGTGACATATTCTCCATAATCCAGAACTGCCTGAATGGTTGAAGTACCACCTTTTTTTGCTGCTCCGGCCGATTTCATCGCGTCTGTTATCAACCCATCTTTTATATTTCCGGGAGAAGGATTCATATCAAAACCCGATCCTGAAGCTACGGCTGCCTTTTCATAGGCTTTCATCAGATTCATAAACTTTAAGGCAGTTTCTTCATCTGCACACCTGTTAACCAGTTCCTGCTCTACCCCGCATAATTCGGGAAATTCTGCCAATATTGGCGAACCTCCCAGCGCTGCCAGTAAATCTGAAGCATAACCTAAAGCTGGATTTGCCGAAATTCCTGAAAAACCGTCTGAACCACCACATTCCAAACCCATTTTTAGTTTAGACAAGGGAGCGGGTTTTCTTTTTATTTGATTTGCTTTTTTTATTTCTTCAAAAGATTCTTTGATAATTCTTGAGAGCATGTCATTAACCGTCCCTTCCTTTTGCTGCTCGTAAATGAGAATAGGTTTTTTAATATCCTGATTAATGGCGTGCAATGCATTCTTGAAAATATCTATCTGCAGGTTCTGGCAGCCCAGACTTAAAACCGTTGCACCGGCCACATTAGGATTATTTACATAACCTGCCAAAAGTCTTGACAGAGAAACCGAATCCTGCCGTATACCCCCACATCCACCATGATGCGTAATAAACTTAACCTGAACATTATCAAATATTGCATCCTCATCCTGGGCTTCAGCGATCAATGTATCTTCAGGGACACCGTTGATCAAATTACGCAACAGCTGTCTTTCCCGGCTTGCCTTGTGAAATGACAGTTCCTGTTCAAATACGTCTTTAAGTAATTCTATATTCCTGTTTTCACAAAATACCAGCGGAAAAAATAACCAAATATTAGCAGTTCCTACTTGGCCATCTTCTCTGTGATACCCCATAAAGGTGCGTTCTTTCCACTTAGAAATATTCGGGGCTTGCCAGGATATAGATTGCGTTCTCTGTGAAACACTATTAGCCTCGTGCTTTACATTTTCAGTTGTTAGTAAGCCGCCATAAGGAATGGCACTAAGCGCTTTGCCCACTAAAACGCCATACATATAAATAGGATCGTTGGGCATAAAATCTGTCAGCGCAATCTTATGCTTCGCTTTGCTGTCTGATTGAATTATGACCTTTTTTCCTTCAAAATCAACTGTATCCCCCACAAAAAGGTCTGCCAGCACCACTGCTACATTATCATCCGGATGTACCTTTATCAGCTTTTTCATTATCCTTAAATTTAGACTTGCTCAAACTGAGCGGCAAATTTTTTATATCCCATCTCCACACCTTCTTCTTCTATTAGCTCTAAGGCATTTGCTATATTAGCCTGAAAATCGGGTATTTTAGCCAGATTTTCACCCCAAAACTCCCGATTTTTCAGGATATTTTCAGCTATTGTTGCTGTATTTTCTGTACTCCACGCCTCTTCAAAAATTGCTATTACCGCTGGGTCATCATCTACAGGAAGGTCTTCCTCGCGCCAACTACCTTTATAAAAGCGAATTAAGCACGCTAAGGCAAAGGTAAGATTAATTGGCAATCGATTGTATTTTTGATGAAAAGCTAGTAAACTAGGCAGAACACGAACTTTAAATTTTGAAACGGTGTTCAATGCTATACTAGAAAGCTGATGTTTTATAAAAGGGTTTCTAAATCGGTCAAAAACAGCTTCCGCGAAAGCGTTTGATTCTTCCTTAGACATATCTAGGGTGGGAATGATCTCATTAAAAACCGCCTCTTTTATAAATTTTCCCGTAAATGCGTTATCAACACTTTCTTTTACTGTCGTATTCCCATACAGAAGAGAAAAAGGAACCATAGTCGTGTGAGCACCGTTTAAAATACGCACTTTAAGTGTACGATACGGCTGCAAATCTTTGACTATAAGTATGTTTTCATCAATCTTCTCAAGCGGAATTTTAGCTTTTAATTTTTCATCGCCTTCTATAACCCAAAGCAGATAAACTTCGGCAGAAACAAGGATATTATCTTTAAAATCCAGCTGTTTTTGATAGGCTTCTATGTCGTCTTTAGGATATCCCGGCACGATACGATCTACGAGCGTATTATGAAAACTATTATGCTGCTCAACCCAGGTTGTAAATTCAGCTCCTAACTCCCATTGCGCTGCATACTGTAAAATTATTTTCTTTAAAGTATCTGCATTTTGGTTTATAAGTTCGCATGGGATAATAGTCAGCCCTTTATCTGTAGCGCCTTTAAAATATTGAAAACGTCTATACAGCAAGGCCGCTACTTTCGCAGGAAAACTGGTATGCGGCGCATCTTCCAGCCTCGCATCTTCAGGATTGTAAGCGATACCGGCTTCGGTCGTGTTACTGATCACAAACTGCAGGGATTCTTCTTCTGCCAAAGCCTGATGTGCCTCATAATTTACATAGGGGTCAATCCCTTTTTGAATGCAGGAAATGGTGTGTATTTCTTCGGTTTCCTTTCCGTTTTTAATTCCTTTTAAAAAAAGATTATACAGGCAATCCTGGTTTACCAGTCGTTGCACTTTACCTCCCGCACGCGGCTGAATAACCGCCACACCCGCATTAAAATCGGCTTCTTTGTTTAATTTATCGATGATATAATCAGCAAAACCGCGCAGAAAATTTCCCTCGCCATATTGAATAACCTTTATGGGTAATTTTTTAGTAATACCTGCATTCTTTCTGTTAAGTACTTGCATAGTCTCCATTCTTAAATAATCTACATTTTTATTCAAATAATTGTGGTAACCACAGGCTAATAGCAGGAATAAAAGTCACCAGTAATAATATAATCGCCATAACGACATACAGCGGTATAAGCGGTTTCATAATCTTTTGTATGGTAGTTTTTGCAACTCCCACTCCTATAAAAAGCACTGCACCTACCGGTGGTGTGCACAATCCTACACAGAGATTCATCACCATCATAATACCAAATTGTACGGGGTCTACTCCCAGATTGATCACTACCGGTAAAAAGATAGGCGTAAAGATGAGTACTGCCGGTGTCATATCCATAAAGGTGCCTACAAAAAGCAGTAACACATTGATGATGATGAGTATCACTATTTTATTATCGCTTAACCCTAAAAGCGCCTCACTCACTGTTTGCGGAATATTCTCAAAAGACATTACCCACGACATACTCATAGATGTCGCGATAAGAAGCATTACAATTGCAGTTGTGCCTACAGAGCTTAAAAAGATACTGTATAGTTTTGATACGTGAAGTTCTCTATAAGCAAATGACAATACAAGCGTATATAGCACGGCAATACCTGAAGCTTCTGTTGCTGTAAAAATACCGGTCACTATACCGCCTATTACCACCACAAGCAGTAACAAACTGGGGAAAGCATCTAAAAAAGTTCTTCCTATTTTGTTAAGAGAACTCGATGGTCCCGGTGGATATTTTTTCTTTTTGATCCAGAAAGAAGCTGTTAGCATCAAAGCAAGCCCCATTAAAATCCCCGGAATATATCCTGCTAAAAATAAAGAGGCTATAGAAACTCCGCCGCTTGCCAGAGAATACACAATGAGTACGTTAGAAGGCGGAATAATCAATCCTGTAGTGGATGATGTGATATTAATAGCTGCACCAAATTCTTTTGAGTAATTCTCTTTTTCCATAAACGGTCCTAAAATACCTCCTATAGCAGAAGTTGCAGCTACTGCAGACCCGGAAATAGCACCAAATAACATTGCAGCAATCACATTTACATAAATGAGCCCGCCCGGTAGTGAACCTATCAAAGCCTTGGCAAAATTAATGAGCCGGAGGGCGATCCCTCCCTGGTTCATGATCTGCCCGGCGAGGACAAAAAGCGGTATCGCGAGCAGCGAAAAACTGTCAAGTCCCGTAGCCATACGCTGCGCTATCGTTGTAAATGAAGCTAAAGAGTCTATAGAAACCATGATGGTTACCAAACAGGAAATACCAATAGACCAGGCAACCGGAACACCAATACTTAGCAGCAGAAAGAATACTACAACAAGTATTAAAATCTCTATCATCATACCAAATACTTTTTAGGGTTAGCCAACTCGATAACTTTATAAAAGACGATCAATACACCGCTTATGGGCAACACCATATAGACAAATCCTAATGGTAATCCCAAAGCTGCTGAGTATTGCCCCAGTTCATAATTAACATACACCAGGTTTCCTCCTCCTATTATTAAAGCCAGTATGCTGAATAATATGATGAGAATATTAATACCAATGCGAAGTTTTATGCGGTTAGCAGGAGATAATTTAGGCGGAAGAATATTAATCGCCAGATGATCCTGCTGTCCCGAAGCGTATGCCGCTCCCAAAATACCAATCCAGATAAGCAAATAGCGAGCAACTTCTTCTGTAAATGAACTGGCAGCCTGTAACACATATCTTGAAAATACCTGCCACAAAACAGCCAGTACGATCATTGCCATTAAAAAGACTAAAAATCCGCCCAGTATTTTATCTAGTTTTACTTTCATTCCATGTTATTTTACTGCCTGTATTTCTTCTATAAGCTCTTTCATAGCAGGGTCTAGCTCAAACTCATCATACATGGGTTTAACTCGCTCTCTAAAAGCATTCTTTTCAGGAGTTATTACCTCGACACCTGCTTTTTTTATTTCCGCCAGCGCTTCCATTTCTGCCTCATGCCAGATCACTTTTTCATATTCCGCTGATTCTACAGCTGCTTCTTTTACCCATTGCTGTTCCTGAGGTGTCAGTTTGTTCCAGATCACTGTGCTTATCAATAATTCGTCAGGCAGTGCGGTGTGCTCATCAAGCACATAATATTTACATACTTCATAATGCCTGGAGAGGTAAAAACTGGGTAGATTATTCTCTGCACCATCTACAACTCCCTGTTGTAATGCGGTATATAACTCACCCCAGGCAATAGGCGTGGGTGATCCTCCCAGATTTTTAACCATGTTCATTGCTGTCTGGCTTTCCATAACCCGCAACTTTAATCCTTTAAGATCACCGGGAGAATTTATAGGCACTTTACTATAAAAACTGCGGCTGCCGGCGTCATAGAAGGTCAATCCTTTCAGTCGTTTTGATATACTGGCGTCCAGCAATTTTTCACCTATATCTCCTTCCAGAACATTAAATCGATGCTCGCTGTCGCGAAATAAAAAGGGTAAACCAAAAACTTTTAAGCTCGGGGCGAAATTCTCTAAAACCCCGGTCGATACCTTAGTCATGCCTAAGCTTCCTATCTGAAGCAACTCCAGACACTCACGCTCAGAGCCCAACTGCTGACTGGGATAAATATCTAAAGACAAGGTGCCACCCGATTTTTCTTTGAGACGCTCACCCATAAAAACCATTGCCTTATGTACCGGATGTGTTACGTCTAAACCGTGAGCCAGCTTTATGACTTTACCTTTAGCTTGCTCTTCACAACCAACAAGAACACCTATAAGTAAAATCAAGGTTACAGCTCTTAAAAAATATGATGTTCTAATCTTCATGAATGTATTTTTTCTCTGTCAAACGCAAAAGATTTCCTGTGCCTGATATACATTACCGGTAATTCAGGCAGTATTTACTTTGTATGCTATTAATTCTAATATACTGTAACTACTAAAAGTTGAAGTACTCTTTTGCGTTGTTATAGCTTATATCTGCGATCGTTTTACCTACTAATTCCATATCATCAGGCAACTCGCCACTTTCCATTTCCTGACCGAACAAATTACACAGCACACGTCTGAAATATTCATGTCTTGGAAAAGATAAAAAGCTGCGGCTATCTGTCAACATACCCACAAAACAGCTAACCAATCCCATATTAGACAAGGCGTTAAGTTGATCAATGATACCGTCCTTCTGATCTAGGAACCACCATCCCGAACCAAACTGTACTTTACCTTTTACGCTGCCGTCATTAAAATTGCCAATCATCGTAGCAAAAATGGCATTGTCTGCAGGGTTGAGATTGTAGAGTATGGTTTTAGTAAGTTTATCTTTACTATCCAGTTCATTTAAAAATGCAGAAAGTGATTCGGCCTGCTTGTAATCTGCAATAGAATCCCAACCTGTATCCGGCCCTAAACTAACCAGCATGCGCTTATTATTATTTCGCAAAGCACCTAAATGAAATTGTTGTACCCAGCCAAATTCATGGTAGTTTTCACTAAGAAATAGCAAAATTGCTGTCTTAAACTGTTCTGCTTCCTTAGCGGTAATTGATTCTCCTTTAAGTTTTTTACTGAAAATATGTTGAACTTCAGCATCTGTAAACTTTTCGTAAGAAACATAGTTAAGTCCGTGATCACACAGTTTACAGCCATTATCGTTAAAGTAAACAATGCGCTTGCGTAAAGCCTCCTGCAGATCTGTATAAGATTCTATGTTTATATCTGCAGATCTACCTAATTCTTTGAGATAATCTGTGTAGCCTTCAGCCTCAATGATAATCGCTTTATCAGGGCGAAATGCCGTGCTCGTTTTGACCTGAAAATCTGATTTTGAAAGTTCCTGATGAAATTCTAAAGTATCTATAGGATCTTCTGTAGTGCAAACGGTTTCCACATTCATTTGAGTAAGCAAACCGCGGCAACTATTTTCTGGCTGCTGAAGCTGCTCGTTTACCGATTTATAAATTGCCGGTCCTGTTTTTTCATTAAGCAGTTCATCAATACCAAAATAGCGTTTTAACTCCAGATGCGTCCAGTGATACAAAGGATTACGCAACGTGTGTGGAACCGTTTTAGCCCAGGCGAGAAATTTCTCTTCATCAGAGGCATCTCCCGTTATAAATCTTTCGTCAACGCCCATCGTGCGCATCGCGCGCCATTTATAATGATCTCCCGCGATCCATACCTGTGAAATATTATCATAAATCCTATCCTGTGCTATCTCTTTTGGCGAAAGATGACAGTGATAATCAATTATAGGTTGTGGTGCCGCATACTTAAAATACAACTCCTCTGCATATTTATTCTGAAGTAAAAAATTGTCTTTGATAAACGTTTTTTTTACGCTTTCTAATGTCTCTGCTGTGTTCATTTTTCTATACTTTTTTGCCGTTTTTCAGGGGATTAAGGGAGGTTTTTACCTGCCCATCCACCCACCATCTACGGTCATTACATGACCGCTCATATAATCGCTTGCTGCAGAAGCCAGAAACACGATCGGTCCTTTAAAATCTTGTGGTTCGCCCCACCTTCCGGCAGGAATTCTTCCTAAAATAGAAGCGCTTCTATCCGGATCATCGCGCAATGCTTCAGTATTATCTGTCGCAATATAGCCCGGTGCAATAGCATTTACCTGCACACCTTTTCCAGCCCACTCGTTAGACAAAGCCATGGTAAGCTGACCAATAGCGCCTTTTGAAGCCGCATAACCGGGAACGGTTATACCACCCTGAAAGGTGAGTAAAGAAGCCGTGAAAATAATTTTCCCCTTTCCTCTTTTGATCATTTCTTTACCAATCTCCCGACTTAAAATAAACTGCGCATTCTGATTGACTTCTATCACTTTATCCCAATATTCATCAGAATGTTCTGCTGCCGGAGCTCTTAAAATAGTCCCCGCATTATTGACCAGAATGTCTATCTGCGTATGCTCTGACTTCACCTTTTCAATAAACGCATACAAAGATTTTCTGTCTGAAAAATCACATTGATAACCGGTAAATTTCTGTCCGGTTGCCTCTATCGCTTTTTCAATTTGTGATCCCTTCGTCTCTAAACTTGCCGAAACACCTAAAATATCTGCTCCTGCTTCAGCTAAAGCTTCCGCCATAGCGAAGCCAATCCCTCTTTTACATCCTGTGACTAAAGCTGTTTTTCCTTGTAAGCTGAATAAATCCATCATCGCTTATTTAAGAGCGTCAACCGCTACTTTATCCATATCGCCATAATCAAGATTTTCTCCTGCCATACCCCAGATAAATGTGTAACTTGTTGTTCCCGCTCCTGCGTGAATAGACCACTCCGGTGAAAGCACCGCCTGATGATTTTGAAGAAAAATGTGGCGTGTCTCATCCGGCTGACCCATAAAATGGCTCACGCTTTGGCCTTCTTCCAGATCAAAATAGAAATAAGCCTCCATCCTTCTCTCGTGCGTATGCGGGGGCATGGTGTTCCAGACGTTGCCTTCTACAAGCTCTGTCATACCCATTTGCAACTGGCAGGTCTCGACAATACTGTTTACAATAAGTTTATTTAAAATACGCTTGTTTGCATATTTTGCATCTCCCAGCTCAATAACTTCAGCATCTTCTTTACCCACTTTTTTGGTAGGAAAAGCGTGATGCGCAGGTGCCGAATTGAGGTAAAAAACCGGTTGTTCTGAACCTGATTTTTCAAAGATCACTTCTTTTTTTCCCTGCCCTACATAGAGCGCTTCTTTGTTTGCTAATGTATATTTCTCACCATCTACGGTCACGGTTCCTGTTCCGCCAACGTTTATAATTCCCAACTCGCGACGATCCAGAAAATTTTCGGCTTTAAGCTCCTCAATTGTTTCTAGTTTAATGGGTTTACTTACCGGAAATGCTCCTCCCACAATAAAGCGATCGTACATTGAATAGGTCAGGTTAATCTCGTCGTCTTTAAATAATTCGGGAATTAAAAAGTGCTCCCGCAATTCCTGAGTGGTATATTTTTTTACATCGTTGGGGTGATGTGCGTATCTGAATTCTGAATTTGTCATTGTTTTATATATTTTTTTAAAATTAACCACCCGCAACTAAGTTCACGATCTATTTACAGGTAAACTTTAATTTTAGAACTATACTTCGGGTTAAATCTGATTTTTACTCAAAATTGACCGATTTTAGCGCATTTTAGGCGTTTTTTAAGTTTGTTCTTGCTACTCCAGCATTCCTTTATTATCCAGATCTTTTAATTTTTTATCCAGATCTGTTTTAAAGCCTTCTTCATCTGGAATTCCCTCTTTTTGACCATTCCATGACCCGGAAATATAATAGGTGATCTTTTCAGTTGTAGGTTTGAAAATCAAAAAGTGATCATGAGGTCCGTCTGTTATTTCCTGCAGCTGAGAGGTTTTATAAAAAATCACCATGCCCAGTAAATCTTCATCACTCACCAGAGTTTGTGCACCATAGGTAGCGATATATGCCCAATCTCCGGAAGCACTGGTTTCCTGCATAAGGGGAATATCTTTAAATTTTACGATGCCGGTTGCTAGTCCGTCAATTTCTGAACCCGGAGTTAATTCAATTTTAGTAAAAGTGCCTTCCGGAAATATGCTTAAAACGGTCTGTAAATCGGTAGTTACACTTCCCGTCTTCCAACCTGTATAATCTATAGTCACAGTTGATTTTGCATCAGCATTGGCCACTTTAACCTTAGTTTGATCTACCGTATTAAAATGCGCTATAGTATCTCCTGTATATCTCCCGTAACCACCAATTCCCAGAGATTTTCCGGCTTTAAGAATATCCTGTCCCCAGGGAGCCGCTTCATGATAAGAATCAAAATTATCCTGGCCTACGTAAGGCAGGACAAGTGTGTCTGCTTTTTTTCCAAAAATGTCAATGGCATTTCTCCAGTCAAGATATAAACGATAGGCTATGTTCTTATTTTCCCACCCGGGACCTTCATATCTGATGTACCAGGAGTGATCTGTATGAAGTGCGGGTAAGTCTAAAGAGTCTACATTTTTAAATGTACCATCCTGATAGGTGCGTTCCTGCTCGTTCCAGCTTCCACCTTCTTTAATAGAAATCTCTGCATAAGTTGCAGGCTCATTAGCAGTCTCTTCTACTTGAGCCGAATCTTGTGCTTGGGTTTCTTTTTCCTTACAAGCAATAAGAGAACTCAATGTGAATGCCGCGATAAGTAAATTGGTTTTCATTTATTATTGTTTTATCTATTAAGTTGAAGTGCAGCCAAAATAAAAGGACCGGTTGCTTTAGGGTCATTATCCTGCTTTCTTTCGTTTACATAATACTCGTATGAACCGTCGCGATAAGGATCGCCTCCTAAACCTGCTACAGCGCAAGCTTGGGTGATAGTTATAGTGCCGTCATCATTTACGACGATAAGTTTTTCAACTAAACCGTCAAAGGCTTTATTAGCTACATTTAAGTAATGATCAGGTAAATACCCGTTATTAGCCCCTTTAGCCAAAGCGTACGCCAGCATGGCGCTTCCGGAAGCTTCCAGATAATTACCTTCTCGCTCACCCATATTAGGCACCTGATACCAAAGGCCAGATTCATCCTGAACTTTCTCAACAGCCACTGCCAGTTGATTTAAATAATCAACTAATTCCGGATGTTTAGGGTGATCTTCCGGGAAATATTCAAGCACATCAACTAATGCCATAGCATACCATCCCAAAGAGCGGGACCAAAAATTAGGCGAAGTGCCAGTTTGTGAATCTGCCCATTTTTGTTCTTTACTTTCGTCCCAGCCATGATACAGCAAACCGGTCTCTGCATCTTTTGCATGCTCCTGAATTAACTCAAACTGCTTTGCAACATCGTCCAGGTTTTTACCATTTTCAAACTTAGAGGTGTACTGCGCATAAAAAGGCGCGCCCATATACAAGCCATCAAGCCACATTTGATCAGGATATCTTTTTTTATGCCAAAAGCCACCTTCAGAAGTACGCGGAGCTTCTTTTAACTGCTTACGCAACAATTGCATGGCCTTTACATATTTTGCATCTTCAGTTTTGTCATAGATCTCAAACAGCAATTTACCTGCATTGATCATATCTATGTTGTAATCCTCAAATTTGTATCGTGTTATAGAACCATCATTTTGAACAAGTGTATCAACATAAGTTTTTCCATAATCATAATATTTCTCATCTCCGGTTTTATCTGAAAGCTGTTGAAACGCTAAAAGAACAAGTCCGTGAACATAATCCCATTTAGGCTCTTCTTTTTGATCAATTTGAAAAGCTTTTGAATTGCGAGCCATAATAGAATTGGCCATTCGTACAGACCATTGCTCCTCTTTTGTAGAAATAGAATTGTCTGCGATCTTTTTTTCGTTCTTATCCCCATTTTGACCGCATGAGCTAAGAGCAACCATAAAAATGATAAGAAAGCATTTTAAAAATCGAAAACTGCCCATTACTTATAATATTGATTACGAAATCGATTTCTTTAAAAATGTAATCGATTACACAAACATACAGTAGATATTAGAAAATTCAAATTATAATGATTAAATATTTGAATAATTCTTGTATTAAACTATTTACAAACGAAAACAGAAAAGCTAAAAACGAGGATATGGGGCAGGGACCCTTCATGAAATATAAAAGCTCATGAGCTACCCCTTAGGCAGGAAAGAATAAAGATCTACAGACCTATATCCAACGGATAAAGGAAAAGCAGATTAGCATAATCCCGGTGATCAATAAACAGGAACTTTAGGGCCTTAGACTATACAAAAGACAGCGTTTAAAGGCATTGTAGTACACCCGATGCCTGCCAGTAACAGAAACTAAAATTAGTTTTCTAAATATTGTTTATCTGACACTCCCTTAAACCATTGGGTGGGACCATTCTCTCTTCCCGTTATAGCTATTTGAACAAACTCCTTATCTAAACTTGCACCGTGCCAATGAGCTAAATTAGGCGGGCATTTAATTACATCTCCCTTTTGAAGTGTTTTTTTGCTCCCTCCTTCTTCCTGGTAATAACCTTCACCAGATAGTACTAGAATAATTTGACCCGCAGGGTGTTGGTGCCAGAAGGTTCTGGCTCCAGGTTCAAAAGTCACAACACCGGCAGCAATTGTATTTACATCATCTGCTTCTACCAGCGATGTTAACCAAG
This sequence comes from Leeuwenhoekiella sp. A2, assembly GCF_047946655.1. GTDB lineage: Bacteria > Bacteroidota > Bacteroidia > Flavobacteriales > Flavobacteriaceae > Leeuwenhoekiella. Next base: position 2,069,206 of record NZ_CP172311.1, on the reverse strand, counting down.
CAGTGCCTGTAAAGACAGGAGTGTTTATTTTCTCACCTTTTGGAAAGATCTTATCATTATTATCATTTTTCGTTTTAATCGATGAATTCAACGCTTTATTCAAAGTTATCTCAGACAGTAAAACTTTTCCTTTATTTGCCCTTTCTAAATCAATCTCTTTTGCAATCATATTTAAAATGTCTGAAATTTGAGATTCACTTATGCCCAAACGCATACTTATACTCATATGTCCGCGAGCCATTGGCTCTAGATTTCCCAGACTAATTAGAGCTGATACCGTGATAATCTCCCGTTCTCTGTACGTTAAAACACCTCGTTTAAAAATATCAGCAAAAAGATGTTCTTTCAGAAATACTTCGATGATCGGCACCGCTTCTGCATAACCAGTTTTCGGTCTGTCTTTAACTCCGGTTAAATCTGCTAAAACATCCTTACCTAATTGGTATTTATCCTCTACTTCTACTGCTGTGGGCTCTTCACCAACCTTGTCCTCTATCCCATCTTTCTTTCTTTTTTCAAGAACAGGGATTAACGTATTTATAGCCATAAGACTGCGCGGAAAACCAGAATATGCATAAAGATGCACAAGCTCCTCTTTAATTTGATTTATCGTGAGACCATTATCTAAGCCTTTATTCAAGGCAACATCCAAATTATCAAGATCGCCAATAGCCGTTAAAGCAGAAATTTTAGCCATGCTTAATTCCGCGTCACTTAAACCTGATTTTGTCTGGCTATGACCCGAGAAAATTAAAGTTTGTATAAAAATGAAACTCAAAAATATTGGACTGGTTTTCATCTTAAAAATATATTTGTTAAGTAATGGCCATTTGCGCATTAGAACTTCAAATTTGGCTATATAAAAACAGTTCTACTACTGCATTTTACGGTTTTACTTACCAATTTTACTGATTTTCAACACATTTAATATGATCAATTTAAAATACTTACATATTTTCTTAACTTGTAGAGTCACTCTGGAGATTTAAATTATTCGGGTAAATTTTAAGCTATGACGCAAATAAAAACTTCACAAAACAGGAGATCATTTTTGAAGACCTCTGCCCTAGCAGGTGGCGGAATGATGATTGGGTTTAACTGGCTTCTTTATTCAAAATCAAATGAATCTGCTTCTACACAAATTCCTGATGAATGGTATAATCTCAATGCTTATCTAAAAATAGCTAAAGACGGAACCGTGACCATTATGGCTCCCAACCCTGAATTTGGCCAGAATGTTAAGACGTCATTGCCAATGATCGTAGCAGAAGAACTTGATGTAGATTGGGACGATGTTGTGGTAGAGCAAGCGCCATTCAACACAGATTTGTACACCCGTCAATTCGCAGGAGGTAGCCAGTCTGTGCGACAAGGCTGGAATGCGCTAAGAACTGCCGGCGCGACAGCGCGACTACTTTTAATAAATGCAGCTGCACAACAATGGAATGTGCCGGATTCTGAAATTACCACGGCAAAAGGCGTGATTACACATTCCAGCGGAAAAACCATCAAATATGGTGAAGTGGCGCAACTAGCATCGAAATTAGAAGTACCGGAAACAATAGAACTAAAAAAAGCTGAAAATTTTACCATAATTAGTTCTTCCAAGAAAAATGTAGAACTCCCCGGAATTGTGAGTGGCAAGCCCCTGTTTGGACTGGACTATAAGGTGGAGGGTATGAAATATGCAACCATAGCTCATCCTCCTGCTTTTGGGATGAAATTGAAATCTATTGATGGTTCTGAAGCAAAAAATATGCCCGGCATTACAGATGTTTTTACCATTGATGTTTATAAAGATGATTATGAGCAAAACATTTTTGATACGGTTACTTTTAATAAACTTGCTGTAGTCGTGGGCGACAGTACCTGGCAGGTGATGCAGGCAAAAAAAGCTTTGAAGTTAGAATGGGAACTATTTGATGAATACACTCAAAAAATGAGTGTTTTTGGCAATAAATCTGAAAAGATCGTCCCGGCAGGATTAGAGAGCACCGAAAAACATATGGAACAAATGCAGGCCAAATCTAATGAACCTGCAAAAGAACTGCGAAAAGATGGTAATCCCGAAGAAGCTTTTAAGAATGCAGCAAAAATTATTGAAAGCACCTATACCGCTCCCTTTCTTGCTCATAATGCTATGGAGCCCATCAATTTCTTTGCAAATGTAACATCAGACAAAGCAATAGTTGCGGGCCCCTTACAGGCACCTCAGTTAATTGAAGATACGGTGGCAACCAGACTGGGGATGAATAAAGAAAATATAGAAATCATTATGACCCGCATGGGAGGTGGTTTTGGGAGAAGAGCTTACTCTCATGAACTGGTAGAAGCCGCAGTGATATCTCAAAAAATTAAAAGTCCCGTAAAACTTTTTTATACACGGGAGGAAGATATGACCTATGGCATTTATCGCCCGGCATATCACATAAAATTTAGAGCGGCTCTTGATGAGAACAATAATCTTACAGCTTATCATATTAATGGCGGGGGAATTCCTGAAAGTCCCATTCACGAAAATAGATTTCCTGCCGGGGCTGTAGACAATTATGTGGCAGAATCCTGGGAAATCAATTCTAACATAACTATAGGAGCTTTTCGCGCACCAAGGTCAAATTTTATGGGTGCATCAGAACAGGCTTTTTTAGATGAAGTAGCGATTGCTGCAGGCAAAGACCCAATAGACTTCAGAATTGAATTATTTAATAAGGCAAAAAGCACTCCTGTAGGGAAAGATAATGATTATGATGCCGAAAGATATATGGAGGTATTAAAGCTGGTAAGGGAAAAATCAAATTGGGATTCTCCAAAAACAGGTGTTTATCGGGGCGTTGCAGCGTATTATTGTCATAACTCCTATGTTGCGCATGTAGTAGACCTGAAATTAGAAAATGATAAGCTGGTCTTTGATAAAATTTACAGTGCAGTTGATTGCGGTATTGTAGTCAACAAAGATGCTGCTAAAAATATGGTTGAAGGCGCCGTAACAGATGGTTTAGGAAACGCAATGTTTGGGAAGATGACCTTTAAGGATGGTGTCCCGCAAAAAAGCAATTTTTATAATTATAAAATGATCAGGATAAATGAAGCTCCTAAAGACATTGAAGTTCATTTTGTAAATAACGGTCAGGATCCTACGGGATTAGGGGAACCTCCTTTTCCACCTATATTTGCGGCATATACCAATGCACTTTCAAGAGCCAAAAACAGGAGATTTTATAATCATCCTTTTATGGAAGAAGTTTCCTAATAGTAGTATGGTGAGAGAAATAAAGGGACTGAAAATAAGTCCCTTTATAATTTCTATAGGTTTAGTTATTTAGAATCATCCGGAGCATAGGCTCCATTTTCCAGCCAGGTAATCCAGGCATCTTTAAATTCCTTATGACTAAGAGGTGGAAGTGATAAACCTTCCGCTGGTTTCCAACCTGCTTTCACCAGCGTATCATCTGCGTGTTCTATAAGATCTTCAATAGTTTTATTTCCGTTCTTAGATTTATCTACCAATTGTCTAGCGAGTTCAGAAACTGATCTTCCCTGAAATACCATTTTCATATCTGCCGGGGGCAAATGCCATTCAGGATTTCCAGGTGGTGCATGTAAACCGGGAGAATTCATATTTTGATGGCAATTAGTGCACCTCATGGCATACATTCCTTTACCATCTTTTCCCCTGTGGGGAGACATACCATGTAAGTGACTATCATCTCCCTGCAAAGGCACATCACCAGAGGGATGGCAATTTAGACACCTGGGATGCATAAGTACTGTATACACTTTTTTAAATGCTTCTTTAGAAGCAACGCTATCCTGTTGCTCTTGGCGAAGCATTACATATTCTGAATCTTTATGGATAAAACCGGTACGGCTCATACTTACCGAAATCCCGGCGATCAATAGGATGATAAGAATTCCCAGGAATTTTTGACTTTTAAAAAAAGAGGGGTGGGTTGTAGTGTTGCTCATGACTTCTTAAGTATAATATGACTGGATAGCTCGAAAAATCAGGTGGTGCTGCTGTTAATCTCTGCAGCACGGTGAATGGCTTTTCGTATACGTGAGTAGGTGCCGCAACGACAGATATTTCCAGACATTGAAATATCTATATCCTCATCAGTGGGATTGGGATTTTCCCGCAATAATACTGCGGCTGACATAATCTGGCCGCTATGACAGTACCCGCATTGCGGTACATCAACTTCGGCCCATGCTTGTTGCACGGGATGATCATGGTTTTCTGCCAATCCCTCAATAGTAACTACTTTCTTGTTCTCTGCGCGTTTTACCTTTGTTACGCAAGAGCGTGCCGCCTCTCCATCCAGATGCACAACACAAGCACCACATTGTGCCACACCGCAGCCATACTTTGTTCCCATAAGGTTAAGATGGTCCCGCAAAACCCATAATAATGGAGTCTCTGGGTCAACATCTACCTGTACAGCCTTATTATTTACATTTAATGAAATCATGATATAAAGTATTAGTCAATGTTATTAAATATAGCCAAATTCAGTCAAACTTCTGTTGGGGCACTACAAAAGCTTTAGATCAACATTTAAAAAATATACAATGAGCGATCTGCAAACCGCTCTACACGCTCTGCGTCCCGATGGTCAAAGAATTTAGTTTTATGGGTATTTAGTATTTCATATTAATTCTTATTTTTCAGAATATCTATTTTCTCTAACCATAGGCTCACCTGCGCATCTACCTCTTCTGCCCTGTCTCCTTCCATCACAAAAAGGATCCCATCCCTTTCAATACCTCCTTCTACTGAAAATGCTTCGAGTATTTCTGAATCTGGACACAAAGATTTTATCGTTCTAATGCTGCTTCCCAGACCGTAACCGGCATTGGTATTAAAGGGAATAACGGTTTTCCCAGAAAGGTCATTTTCAGTTAAAAAACTTTTTATAGGTGATGGCAGCTGCATCCCCCATGTAGGAAAACCGATGAAGACCGTGTCATAATAACCTAGGTTGTCAATCTTGGTTTTTAGCGGTGGTAAAAAGCCGGTCTCGTTTTCCTCAGCCACCCGGGCTACGATTTCCTGATAATTTTCAGGATAAGGATCCTGCAATTCTAATGCTACCAAGTCACCTCCTGCTCTTGCCTGAATCATTTTGGCTACAGCCTTAGTATTATTTGTTCGCGATAAATACACAATCAATATTTTTTCATAATCAGAAATAACAGGTATTTCCGCCTTGGGGGATTTGGCTGAAATCAAATCATCATCTCCTGTTTGCTGCGTCTGCATCGTCATACCTACGCATAGGGTTAGTGCGAAAAAAAATATTGTTTTCATATCTAAAGTATAAGAAACTGAGTATGCCTAATGCTCTCCCGGCGGACCCATAAGTTGATTCACAAACGAAAGGTTTGCCAGTTTCCAGCTCGTATTCTCTTTCACATAAACCTCTGTAACTATAAACCGGTGAGAAACTTCATTGCCGCCCACAACAGCCAGCAGCGTGATGTTGCTCAATACAATGGCTGTATTTTCGATAATATCTACCGAAACCTTATGAATATCGGCGTTTTTGTACCAAATACCACCACTTTTTATGATCTCAACTTCCTGTTCTTTACCCCAGCTGCCACCCATATGTACAAACTGCGCTTTATCATGAAATAATTCGGCAAGTTTATCAGCCTCCTTATCGGCCATCCATTGCCATTTCTTAGCAGAAAGTTCCTTAATTTCGGTTTCTGTTGCGGTATCCTGAGCAGTTATCTGAGTACTGATCATGATCATAAAAACAGCGCACAAACCTCTGGTTATCGTTGCATATCTCATGTCTATATTTTTTAGTGTACAATTTCATGCGTGTCCCTGACACTGCTGAAGGTAAGATCTAAAAGCTTCCAGGAATCCTTTTGATTTTGATAGATTTCAGTCACCGTAAATTCGGTTGTAACATCACTTCCCCTAACAAAAGCAGTAAGCGTAATGCGGTTCCAAAGGATCGCAGTGTTACCAAAGGTCTTTACCACCACATCATGCACATCGGCTTTTTTATACCAGATACTACCAGACTTTATAATTTCCAATTCGCGCTCCTTGTCCCAGGTACCGCTCATGTGCACAAACCGCGAATCATCATCAAACAGTTCATCAAGTTTATCAACATCTTTATCTGCCATCCACTGCCATTTTGATTTAGAAAGTTCTTTTACTTTCTTTTCTGTAATGGTGTCCTGAGCAAAACTAAATTGGCTAACCAGGATTAAAAAGATTCCTGTAATTCTTGTTTTTACATTCATTTAATCTGTTTTAAACTTTAAATTAATTATTGATCATTTTCTGCATTTGCTCTGGGTAGCGTGCTCCCTGCACATCGATTTGCTCTAAAGCCTGCTCAATTTTCTTTAAATCCTCTGCGCTCAGTATAATATCAGCGCTTCCTATATTCTCGTTTAAGCGATGCAGTTTCGTAGTTCCAGGAATAGGGACGATAAATGGCTTTTGATGAAGCAACCAGGCCAGAGCGATCTGCGCCGAAGTGGCATCTTTTTCTTCGGCGATTTTACCCAGTAGTTTAACCAGCGCTTGATTGGCCTTTCTGTTTTCCTCGTTAAATCGCGGTACGATATTCCTAAAATCATCTTTAGCAAACTCGGTTTTCTCATCAATCTTGCCTGTTAAAAAACCTTTCCCCAGCGGACTAAATGGCACAAAGCCAATGCCCAATTCTTCTAGAGTAGGAATGATTTCTTTTTCGGGCTCTCGCCACCACAGGGAATATTCACTCTGCAGCGCTGTTACCGGTTGAACCGCGTGTGCCTTACTGATAGACTCTACTCCGGCTTCAGACAGCCCGAAATGTTTTACTTTTCCTTCCTGAATCAAATCTTTCACCGTTCCGGCCACTTCTTCTATGGGCACATCAGGGTCAACGCGGTGTTGATAGAATAGATCAATCACATCGGTATTTAGTCTTTTTAAGGATTCTTCGGCAACCTTTCTTATTCTATCGGGATGACTATTTAATCCCTTACCGGGTTCACCTTCTTTAAAGCCGAATTTGGTCGCAATTACCACGTCTTTTCTAAACGGTGCCAGCGCTTCGCCCAGTAGCTTTTCATTTTCAAAAGGACCATAGGCTTCAGCGGTATCGAAAAAATTAATTCTCTGATCATATGCTTCCCGAATAAGTTTTATGGCCTCGTTCTTTTCTGTAGCTGGGCCATAGCCAAAACTTAATCCCATACATCCCAATCCCAGAGTTGAGACTTCGAGTCCGTTTCCTAATATTCTCTTTTTCATAATTCAAATTTTTACACCAACAAATATCCTCAATCAACAGATTTATAAGGGTATACAAATTACGGTGTTGCTTACCATTTTTACTGATTGGGTCTTTTTGGCTAATTTTCTATATATGTGAATGGTATATTTGTTTCAGGAATTAAGATGTACGCACTCATGAAAGATATTCTTAAAGTAGAAACTATATCACAATACAATGCCTTAAAAGAAGTCAAAACCAGACATCCCCTAATTACCGCTTTTGATAGTGCGACAGCTAAACCATTAGCTAACGGTAAATTTAGTTTTGCTTTTTATGCCGTTTTTCTAAAAGGTGTGAATTGCGGAGAATTAAAATATGGGAGAAACACGTACGATTATGACGAAGGAACAATGGTTTTTATGGGACCGGGACAGGTCGTGGGAATAAAAAGTCAGCAGGATTATAATCCAAAAGGAAATGCTTTGCTTTTTGACCCAGAGTTTATCAAAGGAACCCCTCTGGCTGCAAAAATTCATCAATATTCTTTCTTTTCCTATGAACTGAACGAAGCTCTGCATATTTCAGAAAAGGAACAACAAATCATTCAAGACCTTTTTTCCAAAATAGATTATGAACTGGACCAAGCAATAGACAAACACAGCAAGACAATCATTACTAATAACATAGAATTACTGCTTAATTACTGTGAACGCTTTTATGACAGGCAGTTTATTACTCGTGAGAATCTGAATCAGGGAGTATTGTCAAATTTTGAAAAATTACTCAATGCCTACTTTCACACAGAAAATCCTCAAAAATTGGGGCTTCCTTCGGTTGCTTATTTTGCAGAAAAATTAAATTTATCTGCTAATTATTTAGGAGATCTCATCAAAAAAGAAACTGGTAAATCTGCAATAGACCACATCCAGCTCAAACTTATAGAAATCGCTAAAGACCGTATTTTTGACTCAGAAAAATCAATCAGCCAGGTTGCCTATGAATTAGGTTTTAAGTATCCACAGCATTTCAACCGAATGTTTAAAAAAAATACCGGATTTACCCCAACTGATTATCGAAACTTAAATTGATGCTATTAAAGGTGTAAAATAAACTGTTAAGAATATAAATTGCTAATAGGAGCAAGCAGAATTATTTTACCCAAACGATATCAAATAAAATAATTTAAAGAAAAAACACACATTTGTGTTAACCATAAACAAAAAAGCCGACTCGTTAAAGTCGGCTTTTTATTGAAGTACGGGCGGGGAGACTCGAACTCCCACACCGTGAGGCACTAGATCCTAAGTCTAGCGTGTCTACCAATTCCACCACGCCCGCATTCTAACTTTTGCTGTACTTAGGACTCATTTGCAAAAGCGAGTGCAAATATAGAAAATTCTTTTAATTGCTAAATCATTTTAATTAAAAAAAGATGCACAAAAATCATAATTTTGATTCAAAATCAGATTCTATGAAAAATGCCCTTAATTATATCACTCAAAATAAAGACCGTTTTATCAATGAACTCATTGATTTACTGAAAATTCCATCAATAAGCGCAGACCCTGCTTATAAAAAAGAGGTATTCAATACTGCAGATGCCATAGCATTAAAACTGCGTGAAGCAGGCTGCGATTCTGTAGAAATATGTGAAACCCCGGGTTATCCTATTGTTTATGGCGAAAAGATCATAGATCAAAATCTACCAACCGTCCTGGTTTATGGCCATTATGATGTTCAGCCGCCAGACCCTTTAAATTTATGGGACAGTGCTCCTTTTGAACCTGTTATAAAAGATACAGAAATTCATCCCGAAGGTGCCATTTTTGCCCGCGGCGCATGTGATGATAAGGGCCAGATGTTTATGCACGTTAAAGCGCTTGAATACATGACTAAAAATGATGATCTGCCCTGCAATGTCAAGTTTATGATAGAAGGTGAAGAAGAAGTAGGCAGTGAGAACTTAGGCTGGTTTCTGGAGCGCAATCATGAGAAACTTGCTAACGATGTGATTCTCATTTCAGATACGGGCATGATCGCAAAAGATGTACCCAGCATTACTACAGGTCTACGCGGACTAAGTTATGTAGAGGTTGAGGTTACCGGGCCTAATCGCGATTTGCATAGCGGACTTTACGGTGGTGCAGTGGCAAACCCTATCAATGTACTCACAAAAATGATCGCTTCGCTACACGATGAGAATAATCATATCACCATTCCCGGTTTCTATGATAAAGTAGAAGAACTTTCTAATGAAGAGCGTGCAAAAATGGCTGAAGCTCCATTTTCGTTAGAAAACTACAAAAAAGCACTAAATATCGGTGAAATATATGGTGAAAACGGCTACAGCACTAATGAGCGCAACTCGATAAGGCCCACGCTTGATGTAAATGGTATCTGGGGAGGTTACACAGGAGAAGGCGCTAAAACCGTGATTCCAAGTAAAGCTTACGCGAAAATAAGCATGCGTCTGGTTCCTGATCAGGATTGGAAAGAAATTACTCAGTTATTCAAAACGCATTTTGAAAGCATTGCTCCTGCCGGCGTAACCGTAAAAGTAAAACCACATCACGGGGGGCAGGCTTATGTCACTCCAATTGATGACATTGGTTATAAAGCAGCAGAGCAAGCCTATGAAAAAACTTTTGGTAAAACTCCAATACCTCAGCGTAGCGGTGGCAGTATTCCTATTGTTTCTTTATTTGAAAAAGAGCTGAAAAGCAAAACTATACTTATGGGTTTTGGTCTTGACAGTGATGCTATTCACTCACCAAATGAGCATTTTGGTATTTGGAATTATTTAAAGGGAATTGAGACCATTCCACATTTTTATCATGCTTATACAAAGTTGAAGCTGGAAGAATAATTTCTTATTATAAAACTTAATAAAAAAGACACTTAGAATACGTATGTCATATTGAGCCTGTCGAATATCAAATATATATTGGTCTTCGACAAGCTCAGCCTGACATCTAGATTTCATAAAGAATAGATCTCAACTATATGGTAACTATATTTTCTTGACGTAATCTGTGATTAAAACAATCTGCTGGCCGTCTACTTTGCCTTCTATGTATTTTTCGTTTTCGTGGTCCAGCGAAATTCGGCGTACCGCAGTTCCTTGTTTAGCAACCATACTGCTTCCCTTTACCTTAAGGTCTTTAATCAGCACGACAGAATCTCCTGCTTCTAAAACAACACCGTTACTATCGCGATGAACCAATCCGGAAGTATTTTCAGTTGGTAATCCGGCTTTTGCCCAGATTTTAGTCTCCTCTTCAATGTACATCATATCGAGTAGATCTTGCGGCCAGCCTTCGGCTTTAAGTCGCGTAAGCATTCTATACGCCATAACCTGAACCGCCGGCACTGTACTCCACATACTATCGTTAAGACATCGCCAGTGATTAGGCTCTGCCTGTTCGGGATTCTCGATCTGCTCCTTACACGTGCCACAAATAAATATTGAACTGTCTGCATCTGCGGGCGAATCTGGCACATGAAACACATTCAGGTCTTGTGTACCAGCACACAGTTCACATTTATTATCGCTTCTATCTCGTAAATCTTGTTCTGAACTCATCAAATTATTTTCTAGGCAACAAAGCTAACTTTATTTAACGGGTAACCAAATGCAGGTTGCGAAAGAGAAACAATACGGAAAAAAATTATTCTATGTTTGTAGAATTAAAATATTATTCTACATTTGTAGAGTAAATTCTAATCTCGTAGAGCAATGCAACTTTCAAACGCCGAAGAACAACTTATGCAAATCCTCTGGAAACAGGATAAAGCCTTTATGAAAGATCTTATAGAAGCTTATCCCGAACCCAGACCTGCAACCACTACTATTGCCACATTACTTAAACGTATGCAGGATAAGAATTTTGTAGATTATGTGCAATATGGTCGTTCACGCGAGTATTTCCCACTAGTGCGAAAAAAAGACTATTTCGCAAAGCAGGTCAACGGTATGATCAAAAACTTCTTCAACGATTCTGCAGCGCAGTTTGCTTCCTTCTTTACAAAAGAAACAGATCTCTCTCAGCAAGAGCTTGAAGACCTTAAAAAACTGATTGATGAACGCCTTAAAAAAGAGAAATCATGACAGCTTACATCATCAAATCCGTTCTTTGCATGCTCGTTCTTTGGGGCTTTTACAAGCTTGCTCTTGAGCAACAGGCAGCGCATACATTTAAACGATTTTTCCTTTTAGCGAGTCTTTTTCTTTCATTAACGCTGCCGCTTATTACGTTTACATATGCCGTTGAAGCTATTCCACAAGAGCAATTGCACGAAGTACCCGCCACTTTTCAAATCATAAATCCACCCAACACGGCAATTATAAAAGAAGAAAAAACCGATTGGCTTCCCGTAATTTTTGGCAGTGTATACTTCGTGGGAGTTGCAGTTTTTGGTTTTCGCTTTGGGCGCAATTTATTCCGCTTACGCGAAAAGATAACCAGTAACGAAAAGGTAAAAAAGCCCAAACATATCGATGTTCTGCTGACTCAAAACGTCGTTCCACATTCTTTTTTAAAATACATTTTCCTGCCAAAAACTGAGTATAAACAACACCAGATCGCACCTGAAGTTCTGGCTCATGAGCAGGCGCATGTCACGCAAAAGCACAGTTGGGATATTCTGTTTGTAGAATTGTTGCAAGTTGTGCTTTGGTTTAACCCGTTGCTTATTTTAATTAAAAAAAGCGTCGCACTTAATCACGAATTCCTGGCAGACCAGGCCGCTTTAAGCGAAAAGAAAGACATCATTAATTATACAAATCTTTTATTTAACTATTCGGGAGGTTCTCATCACACCGCACTATCAAGCCCGATCAATTATTCATTAACTAAAAAACGAATCGTTATGTTATCACATTCATTTTCGGCTAAAAAATTAGCCGTCAGACTACTTTTTCTGCTTCCGGTGCTTACTTTTTGCATCTACTTTTTTAATCAAAAAATCGTCGCAAAACCTGAAAAATCGGCTCCACAGCTTAAAAATCAGCAGGTATTTCAGGAAAAAATAGTGAATCCTCTCTCAGCAAAAACTATCAAACAAAAAGACGTTGCAGGAGATTCCATCATGCTTGCGAAGCGCATTCCCAATAAAAAACAACTCATTGAATGGGAAAATTCCGGTCAGTACGGAGTTTGGGTTGACGGAAAACGCATAGTAAATAATGAGTTAAAATCTTTAACCCCTGATGCTTTTGCATACTACAGTTTAAGTAAGCTTGAGAAAAACGCAGTTAATTATGGTAAACATTTTTACCAGATTGATCTCATGACTCATGATTATTTTGAGGAGCACAAATTTCTGGCAGCAATTAAAATTAACAAAAACTCTACCCAGCCACCCACCGGCAATCAAAATCATAGAGTTGCACAAGTAAGAGCTGTTCAGGATCTGCAAAAGTTAAGCGTAGTTGTAACCGATGACAAAATTGAAGTAAACGGAAAAACCACAACAATTAAAAATTTCGCGAAAGCTGTAGATCAGGCAACCGCAAACTGGACTAATGAGGATTATGATCTTCACGCCATGAATATTCAATTTAGTACCAGCGATGACAGCATACGGAAAAAACTAAATAAGGAATATCTAAAGACCGAGATCTATCGTCATACTCAAGTTGGCTTGGCTCCTCCTCCACCAGCTCCGCCGGTTCCTCCCACAATTAACAATTTCCCGGAACCTCAGGTTCCACCAGCACCTCCCACAATTGGGCATGAACCTCACCTGGAGCCTCAGGTTGTACGGCATGTAGAAGTTGTTCCGCCTGCTCCACCAACTCCACCGGTTCTTCAGCCATTACCTGAGCCGCCTGCTCCTCCAGCTCCGCCCAGTCCGGAAGAAATGATCAATCAAATGAAAGAAGAAGGTGCAAATTTCTATTATAACGGAAAAAAGATAACAGCTAAAAAAGCCAAGGAACTTTTTGACGAAAAAGAAAACCTCAATTTCAGAGCTAATAAATCAGGTAAAGGTGATAAACCCACAGTTTTTATCACAAATAATTAATATATTTATATGAAAATCAGTTTAAAAGGCCTTAAAATCGCCTAAGGCAGACAATAGTAAACTCATTTTTGGCGTTTTAGCATCTTTAGTTCATCATCAATCAAATTCATAAACTAATATGCTAAAGCGCTTTTTTATTCTTTGTTCCGGGGCAGATACCGTTCTGCTAGACGATTGTTCGCAGGGCGAGCAGACTAAATACGCCGGGATAGGCGCCACCGTATTCTTTACCGCTGTCATGGCTTTTATCGCTTCCGGTTACGCGCTTTATACGGTTTTCGATAATATTTTTACTGCTATTTTCTTCGGTTTTATTTGGGGAATCCTAATTTTTAATCTTGACCGTTTTATCGTTTCTACCATAAAAAAGCGAGACAGTTTTATGGATGAATTCCTCCAGGCGATTCCCAGACTTATTCTGGCCTTGATAATCGCTGTGGTAATTTCAAAACCGCTCGAACTGAAAATTTTCAATAAAGAAATTGACCGAGTATTACTTGAGCAGAAAAATGACCTTACGCTGGCCAATCAAAACCAAATCGCAGATCAATATACACCTGCTATAGCTGCGCTCGATGGCGAAATACAAACGCTAAAAGATGAAACCGCCGCTAAAGAAGCCGAAGTCAACAATCTCTATGATACGTATATCGCTGAAGCGGAAGGCCGTAAAGGGACAGAAATTTTAGGAAAAGGTCCTGTTTACAAGGAAAAACGAGAGAAACACGATGCGGCTTTGGCGGAACTTGTAGCGCTAAAAAAAACCAATGCCGATAAAATTGCTGCTATAGAAACACAGCAAACTCAGCTAAAAACTGATTATGACAATCAGGTAAAAACTACGCAACCTATTATTGATGGTTTTGACGGATTGATGGCCCGAGTGAATGCTCTTAACGAACTTCCTTGGTTACCTTCTTTCTTTATCTTTTTACTTTTTCTGGCGATAGAAACCGCTCCTATTTTCGCGAAGCTTATTTCGCCTAAAGGAGAATATGACATCAAATTAGCAGACATAGAAGCCGAAATAAGATCTTGGGCGACACAAAAAGCTAATCAGCGCAGAGTACTGGTTGAAAGCGATAATATCATCAATGACAAAGTATACGGTGACCTTTCTCAGGAAGAAGAAATCTACGAATACAAAAAGAAAATGGCCCGCCAACTCATGCAGGATCAACAAGATGCTTTCTACAAACGGCAGCGAAAATTGCTATAAAAACCGCTTATTTCGCTTCAAAAATCAGGTTTTTTGTGACTAAAATCGGCGGTCTGGGTTATAAAAATTCAGATCTAACGACGGTTTTTTCTCATTGATAATTTCTGAAACCAACAAGCCTGTCGCCGGTCCCAGACACCAGCCCATCATGGCGTGACCTGTGGCAAAAGTGAGATTGTCGCATTTTGCAGATTTACCTATATATGGCATCCCGTCTGGAGTTACCGGGCGTAAACCACATTGGGCGGCTTCTTTCTCTTTAGCCGTGATTTCTACTTCGGTAAAATAGGTTTTTGCTGCTCTGGCAATGGCATCTACCCGCACCGGATTGATCAAATTATTCACTCCTGCAATTTCCATTGTCCCGGCAAAACGCGTAAACCCGTTCATAGGCGTAGTGGCAACTTTGGCCTCGGCAAGAATAGCAGGATACGTAATTCCCGTAGGCTGCTCGGTATTTACGCGATACCCTTTCCCGGCTTGCAAAAGCATTTTTATCCCTAGTTTTCTAGTTAATGTAGGCGTCCAGGAACCGGCTGCCATCACAATTTCATCAGCCACTAGCTCTTGTTGATCTGTAATAATTCTTGAGATTTTATTTCCGCTTAAAGCGAAATCAACCACTTTTTCGTTTTTATAAATGGTCACGCCTTTCCCAATGAGCAAGGCTTTCATTTCTTCCATAAACTCATGCGGAGTCGTATGATGATCACTCTCATAATAGGTTGCTCCCACAATATTCATTGTTGCCTCCGGCATCATCTGTTCAACTTCGTCCGCAGCAAGTGTTCTGGCTACAAGTCCGGCCTCTACAGCTATTTCGGCAACTGCGCTTTCTTCTTCCAGCATTTTATGTGTATTGCAGAGCATAAAAAGTCCTTTTTTCTCCAGCTGAAAGTTGAAGTTTTCAGTCTTTTTAATTTCGGCATATAAATCTCTACCCAAAATATTAATATCACGTATGGCAGGAATCGCTCGTTGCACGTGTTTGGGAGAGCAGGATCTGTTAAAAGCCCAAGCCCATTTTAGAAAATCGGCTTCTAAGCGGGGTTTTAAATACAACGGACTCGCCTGACTGAACATCCACTTAATTCCTTTGCGCATGACACCCGGGGCAGCAAGCGGAATAATGTGGCTGGGCGCCAAATAACCAGCGTTCACATATGACGCACCAGAATCCATATTAGACTGGTCTATTATGGTTACTATATGACCTGATTTTTGCAGGTAATAGGCACATGAAAGTCCTAAAATTCCACCACCTATGATGATTATTTCTTTACTCATTTATTACTGTTAACAAACATTCTAGTCGTCCTGAATTTATTTCAGGGTCTCATCAGCGTGTCATTTGATGCTTTTTGGTGTCATGCTGAAACGAATTCATCATGACGTGAATCTAGTTTCAAACTAACTATTATTCTAACTCAAAATCCCACCTTGTTTCTTTCCCCATCAGGTTTTTGATAAAGTAGTTCCACCTTTTTTTGGTAAAATAATCTGAATATTTCCCGGTGTAACCGTGCCGCTGACTTGGGATGATCAACATATCAAATTGCTTTCCGGCTTTTATAAGCGCCTCAGCAAACTTAAAAGTAGCCGAAGGATTCACATTATCGTCAATACCACCATGCACCAGAAGCAGTTTTCCTTTCAGGTTCCCGGCCATGGTAATATTTGAAACTTCGTTATAGGTGCTATCAACCGGCCAACCCATGTACATCTCTGGCCACCAGGCTTTTTCCATCCTAAAATCATGATCGCCACTACTTGCAACTGCCACTTTATAAAAATCAGGAAAAGCGAGCATGGCATGCCCTGCATCAAAACCACCGGCAGAATGACCAAAAATCCCCACCCGCGTAGTATCAACCCACGCATGTTGTTGACCCAGGTATTTAATCGCCAGCACATGATCGCGCAGGTTATCGCCCATGTTTTTGTACGATACATTCTTAAAAGCCTTAGACCTTCCCGCAGTTCCCAGTCCGTCAACGGCCACTATCAGAAAACCTAATTCGGCCAGATCCTGATAAGATATCGCGCGATCAAAAGATTTAGGAAACACCTGTGTGTGCGGCCCGGTGTAGGTGGCATCCAGAACCGGATAAGATTTCGCAGGATCAAAATTGGTCGGCTTCCATAATGCGCCGTAGATTGTTGTTTTATTGTCTTTCGCTTTAAGCGAAAAAACCTCAGGCACCTTCCAGCCTTTTTCTGCAAGAGTACTCACATCAGCTTTTGTGAGGACAGCTATTTGTTTTCCCGTAGAAGCTTTATTGAGCGTGGTCACTGTGGGAATTTGAACCGTGGAGGCATTATCTGTAAAATATTCCCCATTTGGTGAAAAATCGACCTCATGGTGCACTTTTTCGGGTGTTAGGAGCGTTTTTTCACCTCTCAGATTGACACTGAACAATTGCTGATGATATAGATTCATATCTGCAGAAACCCCGGAAGCCGTGTAATATATGATTCCCTTTTCCTGATCTATGTGTTTCACCTCGTTTACCACGAAATTGCCGTTTGTTAGCGGACTTACAGTTTTAGTTTCTACATCAAGTAAGTACAGCTGATTCCACCCGCTACGTTCTGAAGAAAAAAGGAGTTTACCGGTATTCTCAAGCGGCCAGTAATTGAAATTATCTATGTTGGTTGCGCTGATTTCTGTTAGTAAAGAGGTGGTTTTACCCGTCTTTAGGTCGATTTTTAACAGATGTTCTTTTTGAAAACCGCGTTCTGCATAACTCGCATAGGCTACATCTTTTGCATCTGTCGCCTGCCGCACATTTGCAGCATTGATATGCGTATTAAAAGGAAGGTCTGTTTGTATTTCTTTCTTTTTAGCCATATCAAAGATCACCGGTTTTACATGTACCATATTTGTATCTCCTGGCGAACCGCGATAATATGACAGCAACTTGGGCCTGTACAAACTATCTATGCTGTAATCGAGCAAATACATCTTCCCGGCATTGCGTACATCGCATAGCTGCGTAAAAAGATATTTCCCGTCTTCAGACCAGCGCACCCCAAAATGCACGGGGCGTTCTGCATTCTCACCTTCCATGATGTCAAACCAACCATAGTAACTGCCATAATCGTAACCCGGTTTCCCATCTGTGCTCAACTGGATCGTATCTCCTGTTTCTTTAGAACGTATGTAAATGTTGTGATTTTTAGGAAAAGCTTCCCAATTGCCATCTGGCGAAACAGAAAGCATTTCATTATTATCTTCTTCAGTTTTCTTTTCAACTTCAGTGAGTTTACCATTTTTATCATTCCACTTAAATTGCTGATTTTTAATCGAAAAAAACAGATTTTCGTCCTCCTTTTCCAGGTTTTCAATATCCAAAGAGTCAGCAGAAACCGGTTTTTTGTAGAAGTTAGACAAGGCATCAGCCAGTGCTTCCTGATCAAATAGAGGTTCTACTTTTCCTTGCTTAAATATGACCTTTTTGTATTTCTTTCCGCTTGAAGCGTAATCAACAAACCACAACCCAGAATTGTCTTTAAACCAATACGTGCTTGTTCTTAGGTTAAAAACCTCCTTGTTCCTGAGGCTCGTTGTTCTAAACGCTGCCGCGCGTTTATAGGTTTGCATAGACAGCGTATCCTGTTGGGCCACGCTTATAAATGGAAGCAGGAAAAGCAGTAAGAATTTAAAATTTTTCATTTTTTAATTTTCTAAATAACCTGAAAACCGTGCGCATACGGGTCTTCTTCGTCAATTAAAATCGTGTTGTACCCATAAATACGTGCCCAACCTTTGATACTGGGCAAAATTGCCGGTTTCCCGGCAAGGATAGTTTCTGCTTCTATTCGGCCTGTAAAGGTTGAACCTATAAAACTTTCATGAATATAATCTTCACCTTTTTGTAATAATCCCCTGGCGTGTAACTGGGCCAGCCTGGCAGAAGTACCAGTGCCGCAAGGGGAACGGTCAATGGCCTTCTCACCATAAAAGACCGCGTTACGGCCAGAGGAGTTAGGATTGAGGGGTGTGCCTGTCCATAACACATGACTTACATCACGTATGGTTGTATTTTCAGGATGAATAAAATGATCCTTATATTTTTCGTTTATAGCAGCTCTTATCGCCTGACTAAACCTGATCAATTCAGCTGCCTGATAATTTTCTAAGCCTTTAAAATTTTCTTGCGGATCTATGATCGCGTAGTAATTCCCACCGTAGGCAACATCAAAAGTGAGCGTTCCTAAACCGGGAAAATCAATTGTTAGGTCTTTCGCAGCCAGATAACTTTTTACATTGGTAAGTTTTACCCAATCTACTTTTTTTTCGGTTTGTTGGTATTCTATTTCAATAAGACCAGCAGGGGCTTCCATTCTTATTTTTCCGGGTGTTTTAGGTTTTATCAAGCCTTCTTCAAGAGCGATGGTAATTGTACCGATTGTACCATGACCACACATGGGCAGGCAACCGCTGGTCTCGATAAACAAAACAGCAACATCATTCTGTGGGTCACTAGGCTCATATAAAATACTGCCGCTCATCATATCATGACCACGAGGCTCAAACATCAATGCTGTGCGTATCCAGTCATATTCTTTAATAAAATGCTGCCGCTTCTCACTCATAGAATTACCGGTAAGTGCGGGACCACCGGACTTCACCAGCCTCACGGGATTGCCACACGTATGGGCGTCAATACATATAAAAGTATACACAGCCATTTATTTCTTAGCTTGTATATAGGCTTTTACCATTTCTTGAAGAATGGGCAGAGTCACTGTTCCCTGACCAAGTATTATTTCATGAAATTCTCTAATGTCAAAATTTTCGCCCAATTCTTGTTCTGCCAATTGTCGCAGTTCCCTGATTTTTAGTTCGCCAATTTTATACGAAATCGCCTGGCCCGGCCAACCGATATAACGATCGGTTTCTGTATTGATCTCGTGAATGGAAAGCGCTGTATTTTTTGACATATAATCAACAACCTCATCACGCGACCAGCCAAACGCATGAATTCCCGTATCAACCACTAAGCGGCATGCGCGCCACATTTCATACGTGAGCTGACCAAATTTCTCGTAAGGCGTGGTGTAAATTCCCATTTCATCTGCCAGATACTCGCTGTACAATCCCCAGCCCTCGCCGTAGGCGGAGAGGTAAAAATTACGTCTAAAGTTGGGCAAACTATCACCCAATTCCTGGTTTAACGAGATCTGTAAATGATGTCCCGGCACTGCTTCATGAGCAGTAAGTGCGGGCAACGTATACAGCGTACGGCTATCTAGTTTGTAGGTATTTACCAGATACCAGCCCGGTTCTGAGCTACTACCGCTGCCGGAATAGCGCCCACCGGTATATTTTGGTGCAATAGCATCTGGAACTTTTTTAACTCCGTATGGCTTTCGAGGAAGTGTACTAAAAAAATGAGGTAGCTGAGCATCTATACGCTTTGCTATGTCGCGGGCATCACGAAGTAATTCTCTTCCGGAAGTTTCAAAAAATTGCGGGTCGGTGCGTAGAAACTGGAAAAACTCGGCAAAAGTGCCTAAAAATCCCACTTCATCGATGATTTTCTCCATTTCTTTATGGATGCGATCTACTTCTTTTAAGCCAATATCGTGAATGTCCTGAGCGGTATATTCTTTTGAAGTGGTATAATAATTTATTCGGTTTTGATAGAAATCTGCTCCCCCGGGTTGGTTGGAAACCCCAATTGCTTCACGAGTTTCAGGGATATATTCTGTTTCAAAAAATGACTTGATCGTCTTAAAACTGGGAATTACACTGTCTGTAATTACCTCTCTTGCCGCAGCAAGCAGGGAATCTTTTCGCTCTGGCGAAATAGTTTGAGGCAGGTTCTTAAAAGGGGAATAAAAATAACTTGATTCAGGACCTGAGACAATGTGCGTATCGTAGGTAGACTCGTAGCCTTTAAAAATGATCTTTGGTTGAGAAGTACCTTCTTTTAACCCCTTTCGCATCAATTCGATCTGACTATTAGCGAAGTACGGAATCGCCTTAAGCATATTCAAATAGCCCTTGGCACTTTCATAATTTGTGATAGGCCTAACCCGATAATTAAGATTTAAATGAAAACCCTGATCTGCCTGCACAGGATTGAGGTACATTTTATACTCGTAATAATCTACATTTTCCTGAAGCTTGTATCGCAAAAGTTGGAGGGAAACCTGTTTCGTTCGGCTTAAATCTTCTGGCGAAATAGCATTAAGTTCTTTGATCAAGCCTTCTGAAAATTCAGCTTCCTCTTTATAAACCGCTTCATCATATTTACCTAACGGAAAATCTTTGTAATCATACGGTCTGTACTCACTTTCCTTTTTGATAATGGTATCTAGTAAAGCAGAAGCCTGCTGAGCCTGAACGATAACAGCATTCAGAAAGAAAAAACAGATAAGGAAAGTGAATTTTTGTTTCATATTAGGACTTGATACTGTCTCGTGAAAAAGACCCGTTTACCGCTCTTAAAATCTGCAACGGGTTAGCATTTTGAAGTTCTGGCGGGAGCAGATCATCAGGCCAATCCTGAAAAGAAAGTGGCCTCACCCACCGCTCTATTGCATGAGTACCTACAGAAGTAAACCTACTGTCTGAAGATGCTGGGAAAGGACCACCGTGTTGCATAGCTGCGCACACCTCAACGCCCGTCGGCACATTGTTAAAGATAATTCGGCCCACCCGGGATGAAAGAGCATGCATTAGGTCTGCGTATTGGTGGGCCTCATTGTCTTCGGCCAGGATTGTTCCCGTTAATTGGCCTTCAAGATTCATTATAATTTCTACAAGCTGAGTTTTTGATTCACATTCAACAAGCAAAGACATAGGGCCAAAAACTTCCTGGTGCAGGTTTTTATTATTTACAAAATCTGTCCCGCTAACTTTTAAAAGCGCTTGCTTACCATAATTTTCACCTTCTGCTTCAAACCCCAGCGCGAGCGTTTCAACCCCATTTTCTTCTAAAAATTTACGCTGACCTTTATTGTAGTTTTCAGCAATTGCAGGATGCAGCATACATCCCGATTTTTGATCTAATAAATATTGAGAAAGCAGTTTTGAAAAAGAAGTTAGCTCATCACCCGCAATACCAAATATGAGTCCGGGATTGGTGCAAAATTGACCAGCTCCTAAATTTATGCTCCCTGCGTAGGTTTTTGCCCATTTATCGGCGTTTTTTTCAGCCGCTCCGGGCAGAATAATAACCGGGTTGACACTGCCCATTTCTGCGAAAACAGGAATAGGTTCTTCCCGTTCTGCAGCGATTTGACATAAAGCGATACCGCCTTTTTTGCTTCCGGTGAAACCAACAGCCTTTATAGCAGGATGGCGCACCAGTTGGGCACCTACCTTTATATCTTTACTGTTGAGATGTGAAAAAACACCATCTGGCATATTTGTTTTTTCTGCAGCTGTAAGTATTGCTTTTGCAACCAGTTCACTGGTACCGGCGTGCATGGGATGACTTTTTACAACCACAGGACAGCCTGCCGCCAGAGCACTCGCAGTATCACCACCCGCCGTAGAAAATGCAAATGGAAAATTGCTTGCCCCAAAAACCGCCACCGGCCCCAGCGGCTTGTATATTTTTCGCAGATCGGGTTTTGGCAAAGGTTCTCGCTCAGGTTGTGCTGTTTCTATAGTTGCCTTGACCCATGAACCTTCATCAAGCAGGTCTGCAAAAGCTTTTAATTGATTTATGGTGCGGCCACGCTCTCCTATCGCTCTACCTTCCAGCAAGCCTGATTCAGTAGTATACGTTTCTATAAGTTCGTTACCTAAAGCTTCAATTTCTGTTGCTATTGCGCGTAAAAAAACTGCTCGTTCTTTACCTGATTTTTGTTGAAACGCAGGAAATGCATCTTCGGCTTTTTTCGCAGCAGCATCAATCTCTTTAGAAGTAGCTTTATAGAACGTCCACGCGTTCTCAACATCCAGTTTGGGATTATAGGTTTTATAGGTCACCTCTCCTTCTGCAGATTGTTTACTGCCAATAAAATTCTTTCCTCCTATCATTTTTGATCACATGCTTTTTTTCGCTTTAAGCGAAATTCTTTTAAGACAAAACAGCCTTTTGAGACAAATTTTTATAATCAGGCAATTGTGGGCGCGTGGCGATACCCTTTTTTATGATAGAGAGCACCTCTTCCCGTCGTTCACCAGCCAACGGAAGCCGAGGTGCTCTCACATATTCTGACCCAATGCCGGTATAAACCTCGGCAAGCTTAATGTTCTGCACCAGTTTAGGGTCAATATCAAGCTCAAGAAGTGGTAAAAACCACCTGTAAATCTCAAGGGCTTCTTTAATATACCCGGCTTTTTGCAATTCGTAAATAGCTACAGTCTCTTTAGGAAAAGCATCTACGAGACCGGCAACCCAGCCGTTTGCACCCATTAATAAACTTTCTAATGCCAGTGTATCTACACCGGTGAAAATTTTTAGCCTTTCGCCAAAGCGATTAATAATTCGTGTAATATTAGAAATATCCCGCGTTGATTCTTTTACCGCTTGTATATTATCGTGCTCCAGCAACTTTTCAAACATATCAAGTGTCACCTCAATTTTATAATCTACGGGATTGTTGTACACCATAATGGGCAAATCTGTATTCCCGGCAACGGCTTTAAAATATGTAACAACTTCTTCATCACCGGCTTTGTAGCGCATGGGCGGTAACATCATGAGCCCCAGAGCACCGTCTGCTTCTGCCTGTTTTGCTGCCGCAATCGCGCCCTTTGTAGTCTGCTCTGCAATGTTCATAAGAACAGGTACTTTGCCATCAACAATGGCAACCGTCTTTTTTATGAGAACGCTTTTTTCTTCATTAGTAAGTGTACTTGCCTCGCCTAAAGTCCCGCCCAAAATAATACCGTGAACCCCAGCATCAAGCTGCGCATTGATGTTGATTTCAAAAAGATCTAAGTCAAGTTTATCATCTGCGGTAAACTTGGTAGTCACCGCCGGCATAACTCCTTCCCAATTCAATTGCATAAGTTTCTATTTAAAACCTCTAAATTAACCTTGAAAATCGGCTATTTGTACCCTATTATTAGCCAAAACTGTGCATATATTACCTTCTTTTAAGAACATATGGAATATTTTGTATAATTTTCAGGCAAAAACGATTTTGAAAGTTCTTCCATTTAAGATACCCAAGCCTAAAAATGACTTTCTTATTATTCAGGAAGACAAGCAATGGGTTTTTTATGACAAGCTGCATCAACATCAGGAAGTGCAGTTAAGCTACATAGTTTCCGGCACGGGAACTCTTATCGTGGGTGACACCGTAAACCGCTTTACCGAAGGTGATGTCATTGTTTTAGGCACAAATTTACCGCACGTTTTTCAAAGTGATTCACCGGCGACAAAATCATCTTATATGCTTAGTGTTTTCTTTAATGAAACCCTTTTCTGGGAAAAATTCTTTGAGATCGAAGAAATTAAAAACCTGAGATCTTTCTTTAACAGATCAAATTCCGGGTTTAAGGTTTTGCACCCTACCAGAGCATTGCGAGAAACCTTTACTAAAATTCTAAACACCTCAAAGCTGGAACGGTTTGCCCTATTCTTTGAATTGTTACAGAAATTGCACAGCTCGCGAAAGGAAGAACTTTCAACCTTCCAGATCAATAAACGTTTTAGCGATGTGGAAGGAAAACGTATGGGAGTGATATTTGATTATATCATACAGAATTTTCAACAGGAGATCACGCTTGAGCAAATTGCAAAAGAAGCGTCACTCACTAAAACTGCATTTTGTCGCTTTTTTAAGACACGAACGAACAAAACTTTCTACCAATTTTTAATCGAACTGCGATTAGAACATGTCTGCCGATTACTGCGACAGGAATCTAAAGAGCTCATCACAGATATTGCATTTCAGTCAGGGTTTAATTCTGTTTCAAATTTTAATCGCTATTTTAAAAAAGTAAAAGGGATGAGTCCGTTAGAATATCGAAAACTCAATTAAACGATTCCCATTTTTTGCAGTAGAAACGAAGCGTTCATATTCTGACAAATTCCTTTTTTAAAGGTGTAGTCGAAGAAAAGTTCGCCATCTTTTATCTGCGCATCAAAATAGTAATTCTTCACTTCGTCAAGCTCATCTGCAGCTTCACAAAGGCTTAGATCATGCGTAGCGATAATTCCGGTTGAATGCGATGCAACCAGTTTATTGATGAATTTGCGACTACCAATAGCTTTATCTGTACTGTTTGTGCCTTTTAAAATTTCGTCAAGAATGATAAAATAACGATCTTCTTTAATAGCCTCAACTATATATTTAAGTCGCTTTAATTCTGAAAAGAAATACGATTCATCATCGGTAAGTGAATCTGTCGTGCGCATACTAGTGATGAGTTTTATCGGCGAATATTTCGCAGAAGCGGCACAAACCGGAAGCCCTGCATTTGCCATTACGATCTGCAGGGAAACGGTGCGCAAAAACGTACTTTTTCCCGCCATATTTGCTCCTGTAATGATAAAAAACTGATGAGCATCTATGGTAAAATCATTAGCGACCGCCTTAGCAGGATCGAGCAAAGGATGCGATGCTTTGCTAACTTCAAGCACGTGTTTGTCGTGATTGATCTCCGGGAAAACATAATTTTGATGATTAAAAGCAAAATTCCCCAGGCTGTTATACGCATCAAAAAATGCGATCACTTCAAACCATTTGCTTACCTGATTTCCATTGAGTTCGATCCACTTTTCTATGCGGAATGAATTGCGCAGATCTGCAAGAAAAAAACCGTTTATAAAAGCACCAACCATCATGTTAGTACGCTGATCGAGTGCTCCCAGCATACGCGAAAAAGACTTGATTACAGCAGAAGCTTTCGTTTTTTCCGAACGAATAAAATCGGCGTTTTTGACCAATAAATCGGCTTTAAAAGGCTCATTTTCGAGTAGAATAAGCAACTTATAATACTGCTCAAAAGTGCTTTGTGTCTTACCTGCCTCTTCTGAAAGTTTATTTACTTTTTTAGCCTGCGTACCCACAATACCAAGTCCCAGAAAAAACCAAATTATTACTATAAATGAAGGAACAAGATCAAGATATGCAAGAACAAAAATAAGAATAGAAATTGCAGAAAATGTAACCGGCAGATACCGCATTACCGGTGAAACGAAAGGTTTGTAATTTGTTAACCAATCAATTATAGAAGCAGCTGTGGTTTTAGTTTTCACAAGTGCGGCTGTAGCCGAAAATTGCTGTCTCCAGC
Source organism: Leeuwenhoekiella sp. A2 (assembly GCF_047946655.1). Lineage (GTDB taxonomy): Bacteria > Bacteroidota > Bacteroidia > Flavobacteriales > Flavobacteriaceae > Leeuwenhoekiella. Next base: position 2,043,513 of record NZ_CP172311.1, on the reverse strand, counting down.
TTGCTTTTTGAGCGAGTTCCTGAATAGCTTCCTGCTTTTGTGGAATGTTATCAATAGCATTTTCAGTGAACTGATTTGCTAATCGTTCTGCGCCGCTTTCCAGACTGGTTCGGTTTAAATATTGAAAGAATGATCCCCGGCCAAACAGATCAACATCCTGACTGTAAAAATGCAATGGATTTTTGAATTTTTCGCCGGAAGGCAAGTCGTAAAAATCACGGTTTAGTACTTTAATTTCAGTTTCATTTAAACCGATTAATTTTTGAAGATAATCGCGTTGGTATTGCAAATCGCTATGCTTAGAAACCAAAAACACAAACAATGCGATCGTTACGATTATTATCGCAATCACGATTTGAGTATTGCTCCACATAAAATAGACCGCAGCGCAGGCTGCGAGGAACAAAATCAATCTTATCATACTAGAAACAAACAGGCGCTGCTTTATCTGTTTAAGACTCTCGTTGTGTTTATTTATATTCTCTTTATAAAAAGAAGCGGGATTCTGCATTATTGTTTTTTGGAAAAGACAAATATAAAGTCCTCTTGTGTAAACAGGTATAAAAGTGGGAGAAAGTTAACTTTGTTATAGACTTACAAGGCTTTTGAAACAATACCAAAAAAGATCTACAAGGTTTTGCTTACCTACGAGGCGTGGAAGACCTACAAGGTTTTTGAAAACAACACCAAAAAGACCTACGAAGTTTGCTTACCGACGAGGCGTGGAAGACCTACAAGGTTTTTGAAACCTTGCAGGTCTACATGTAAGCCTTGCAGGTCACTACTTTAATTGAGCAAGTTGCTCTTTAGCTTTTTTAGTTAGTGATTGTACGATGAGATCGTAGCTGTGATCAATTAATTCTTTTATTTTATCAGTAGAAAGTGCTTGGTTGAGCACAACTGTATTCCAGTGTATTTTGCTCATGTGATAACCCGGTAAAACCGTGTCAGGAAACTTTTCGCGCAAGCGAATTGCCTTATCGGGATCGCACTTTAAATTTATACGTGCCTCGCCACTTTCCCACACCGAAAGGGAAGCCAGAGCGTACATTTTTCCCATTACCTTAAAGACCAAAGTATCTTTATCAAAAGGAAATTCTTCTGTTGTGCCGGGTTTTGTAATGCAGTAATCGCGGTATTCTTCTATGTTCATCCCTTTCTCTCACCTAACCTCTCCTACTTCGACTATGCTCAGCACAAGCAGGAGGGGGAATGTTTTACAGTTTTTTTTCCATGATGTAATCTTCCATCAGGTAGCCGTGACCTATGTCAAAGTCGCCTTGTGACATGATTTTGTAGCCGTAATGCTCGTAGAAACCTAATGCTTTGTTGTACCGATTTACATTTAAAACAAGCGATTTATCACCAAATTCAATCGCTTTTTCAGCGGCAAAATCCATCATCATTCTTCCTAAACCTGTGCCCTGAAATTCGGGTAGTAAATAGATTTTTTGAACCTTTGTTTTTGCTTCTCCGTCTTTATTATGTTCTAAAGTAACAAAACCTATGGGTAGCCCTTCATTTTTAAAAATGAACATTCTGTGTCCGTTTTTTACCTGATCCTCAAGCGATTTTATGCTGTACATCATATCTAGCATATAATCGATTTGCTCTTTGCTTAAAACCTCAGCGTACGTTTGTGGCCAGATCTCGTAAGCCAGTTCTTGAACGATAGCAACCTGCTGCTCGTTTATTTCTTCAGTTTGTATTGTTTTAGTCGGCATTTTTCTCAGTAAGTTTTGGTGTTTCCTTTACAGCTTCCAAAGCCGTATAATCTAGCTTCCAGCCTATGGTTTGTACAAGGTTTTCCATGAGACCAATTGTAGACAAAGCCTGTTTTGATGCCTCTTCAAATAGTCCGCTATTTGGTACTTTATCTATAATATGCTGTTTTGCCTCTCTGTTGATCACGGTAAGGTCTTCTGAAGTAAATGGGTTTGCCCAGCCTTCTTTTTTATCATAATATTTAAAATCTGTCTCAATACTCAACAGCTCAGGTTTAGGAAAATCTGTCAGCACGATGGTGCGGTTCTTTACATCAGGATGCATTTTTATCTTGGTCAGGTCAAAACCTATGTAGGCTTTGGCATCAATAAGCACCAGTGCTTTTTTGCTTCCCAGAAAAAGGTTCATCCATTTATCTTTTACGTTCTGGTAATGATAGATTTCAGCAAAATCACCTTCCACAGTAATGAATTTACAAACACTACGTATTTTTTCCATCAAAACAACAGACTGTGTGGTCGCATTCTGTGTGCGTCTACCCTTATTAAATCTATTGAAAACGAAAAAAGCAACTACACTGCCAATTGCTAAACCGATAAAAAGATATTCCATAAAGTAAATGTAAATAATGTCTTTTAATCTTACTAGTGGGATTTATTAAGGGAAAACCGGCTTTTAAGGTCAAAAAACCACCTTTTAGGACTAAAAATCAGTTGTTTTCCAGAGCATACAGAACCGGCTTGCTGGGAGAAGCATCATTTACAAAAGAAGCGATTTGCAAATTGAGCAGGTAACTACCATCCTGCACATTGTGCGGCACAAAAATCATCTCGGTTATGGTGGCATCGAGACGCAGTTTACCGGAAGTATTCCAGAACGCATTATGCCCCAGCAATTTCCCTTCATCTTTCTCACGATCTACACTGGGCAGATCTAGCAATAAATGTTTTACACCGTTTTCACGAAAGAATATCAAGGTTTCCTCAAGCAAATACGGCCAGTTTGTGTGTGACCATTTTCGCTTTGTTTTACTCTGGGTATTTGGAAGAGTGCGTAGGACAACAGCTTCAGGGTTTTTACCAGCCAGCAATTTTGCAACCTGATTTTTTTTGATCACATAATCCTCGCCCATAGATTCCGGAATAACCGTTATCAATTCCGCCGAAAAAAAGAAGGTTTTTAGACAGTCGTTGATGCTATAAATATGCTCAGTAATATGCCCCACACATTCAGTATGCGTGCCATGACCATGCGGATTAAAATGTATATTTTGAAAATTTATAGAAGCGCCCTCGCTCACTTTTGCCACCCATTTCCCTTCTTTTACCGGTTCTATAAGCGGCGCGTCAATATACCAGGCTACGGGATTGTTGTCACCAGACTGCAGCGGAATAGAAATATCTATAGGTTTAGAAAAATCAACCGTGTACAGTTTATTCTCAATATTTATGGTAGCTCTCATAGTTCATCTTTTGGGGGCGGTGAATTATTTACTGCTTTAAAATAAGCAAAACCAAAAGATATTGGGCTTAAGTAAAGTGAGATTTAGGTAAATTTTAGAGGAAAAGTATCTAAATATGGTTCTCGATACAATTTTCTTTGAAAATTACTCGAACTGACAACTTAGGCGTCACCTTGAACTTGTTTCAAGGTCACATGTTACTATCTTACTCCAAATTCAACAGAAAAAGATCACTTGCGATGCCATCGCTTAAAAATTTCCCTTTTCGGGTGACGACGATACGGTCATTATCCTGAAAAAGCAGGTGCTCTTCCAGATGTTTATCGGCCTGCTGAAGCAAATAATCGGAATATTTAGGGCCAAAATCGGTTGTTATTTTATTTAAAGAAACTCCCCAAACTGTGCGTAAACCGGTCATTACATATTCGTTGTATTTATCGGTTACAGAAAGCGTCTCCCGCTCAATTGGGAGTTCGTTCTTTTCTATTTTCTTGATGTAAAGCGTATTGTTATTGATGTTCCAACTTCGCCTATTGCCATCAAAACTATGCGCCGAAGGGCCTATTCCCAGATAACTTTTCCCCGTCCAGTACGCTGTGTTATTTCTGGAAAAATATCCCGGCTTACCAAAGTTTGAAAATTCATAATTCTCAAACCCTGCTTTTTCCATCGTTTCAACCAGAATTTCAAAATGCGCCTGTGCGGCTTCATCATCAACCGGCTTGATAAGACCTTTATCAATGAACTTTTTAAGCGCCGTATTTGGCTCCACAGTGAGCGCATAACTCGATATATGCGGAATATCAAGGTCTAACGCTATCTGTAAATTTTCGCGCCAGCGGTCGTCGCTCATTCCCGGCATGCCGTAAATAAGATCGATCGAAATATTATCAAAATACTTTTTAGCCAGCTGTAGCGAAAGCAAAGCTTCGGTTGCATTATGCGCTCTATTCATAAGTGTGAGATCTTCATTGAAGAAAGATTGCACACCTATGCTCAATCTATTAATTTTTGTTCCTGAAAGCATTTCCAGCTTTTCCTGGGTCAAATCATCGGGATTTGCTTCAAGCGTGATCTCCGGATTTTCAACCACTAAAAAATTGGAATAAATCGTTTCAAAGATCTGATTGAGTTCATTTTCCTCAAGCAAGCTGGGTGTTCCCCCGCCAAAGTAAATGGTTTCAAGCGTTTCTCCTATTTCACCTTTTCGCAAGATTATTTCGCTGCAAAGCGCATCAACCAGTTCGTTTTTCTTTTTTAGCGAAGTCGAAAAATGAAAATCACAATAGTGACAAGCCTGCTTGCAAAACGGGATGTGGATGTAGAGCCCCTGCCCCTCAACCACCAATGGGGGAGTTTTATGCGCTGTAGAAAACTTTGAAGTTTCCATTACTTACTTTTTAATCACTTTAGACTTTTGCGGAACCACTCTTTTCTCATTTTGAGAAACAAAAGATTCCCAGCCGGAATAACCTTTTCCCGTATCTATACGACCGGAATTGAAATGATGACAAACCGCTGCAGCCAGACCATCTGTACTGTCGAGGTTTTTGGGCAAAGTTTTAAGTCCGAGTAGGCTTTGCAGCATTTTTGCCACCTGCTCTTTACTGGCGCTCCCGTTACCGGTGATAGCCATTTTTATCTTTTTTGGCAGATATTCAGTCACGGGGATTTGTCGTGAAAGTCCGGCAGCCATTGCAACGCCTTGCGCTCGGCCTAGCTTTAGCATCGACTGTACATTTTTGCCGAAAAATGGAGCTTCAAGAGCCATTTCATCAGGGTGATACGTATCGATCAATTCTATGGTGCGCTCAAAAATGAGTTTGAGTTTCACGTAGGGATCGTCATATTTTTTCAGCATTAACTCATTAAGCTGAAGGAATTCCATCTTTTTATTGACCACGCGTATAAGGCCGTAGCCCATAATGGTCGTTCCCGGGTCGATGCCCAATATGATTTTTTCAGATTTCAAACTGCAGGTAAACTATTATTTTATGTACTTTCAAACCTTTATGAAAGTCTCAAAACACAAAACTACGCATTATAAGGTTGCCGCTTTGCAATTACCGGCGCGAGTTCATTTTGTTACTCATGCATCGTGTTAATGGTTATTTTGCTCTCTATATTTATTCTGATTTATTGTGCGCTGATTATCGCATTTATCATAGGATTTTCGGCTAAAAAAGGTATAAAATCGCCTCAAACAAACCAAAAAACGCGGTTTTCTGTTGTGATTCCTTTTCGTAATGAAGCAGAAAATCTTTCTGTTCTTCTACAATCTTTGAGCGAAATAAATTATCCTAAAGAACTTTTTGAAATCATCTTAATAAACGACGCTTCCTCAGACGATTTTGAGCCAATTATTGCCGATTTTAAGCGAAATAAACCGATTTCCATTCAGGTTTTAGATAATGTGCGCAAAAGTGGTTCACCTAAAAAAGACGCGCTTAATATTGGCATTGCACATTCAAAATTTGACTGGATTGTCACTACAGATGCAGATTGTGTTGTTCCACAGGAATGGCTAAAACTGTTTAATGAGCGGATTTTAACCCAAAAAAGCCGATTTATTGCTGCTCCCGTGGGATTTTTAGACGGGAAAAATTATCTGTTGACCAACTTTCAGAAACTGGATTTTTTGAGTTTGCAGGGCGCGACCATTGGAGCTTTTAACCTGAATCACCCGTTTATGTGCAACGGTGCAAATATTGCTTTCGCGAAAGCGGAATTTGCCAGATTAAAGGGATATGAGGAAAATGACTCAATCGCTAGCGGGGATGATGTGTTTTTAATGCAGAAATTTATTGAAAATGATCGCAGTTCGGTTTCTTATATACAATCACCTGAAGCTTTTGTTTTAACGCAGCCTCAACCATCCTGGAAATCGCTTATCGAGCAACGCAAACGCTGGGCGAGCAAAGCTTCGGCTTATAAAAACTGGTTTGGTATTTTGACTTCCTGGGCGGTTTTTACGGGAAATTTGGCGCTTTTAATTGCATTATTTTTCGTTGAAAATCGCCCCTTTTTATTGATTTTGATCGCGGTGAAATTTCTTGTTGATTTTATTCTTATTGCGCAAGCTGCATTTCTGATAAAGCAAAAAGGAAGCCTAATTAATTACCTGTGGTGCGCGATTTTATATCCTTTTTTCACAGTTTTTATCGCGATTAGTAGTCAGTTAGGAAATTATGAATGGAAAGGTCGTGAGTTTAAAAAGTGATGAGCGAAAATCTTTTTCTATTCTGTAATCGCTTTTGAGAATTAAACCCTTTACACGTTAGTTTACCTGAATGACAACCGGAAGTTTAAAGGTCGTTTTAACCGGAATGCCGCGTTTTATCGCCGGATAAATTTTAGGCAGCGAATCGAGGCTTTGATGTAACCAGACATCCAGTTTTGGTAAATCCTGCTTTACAGAAACAGGAATTAGAATATTATCAATTTTAGGTGTTCCTTCTGCATTTACTGCGATCTTTACCCAAACCGTATCTTGCATCGCCTGGCTAAAAACGAGTGTTTTACTTTGTAAATATTGATAGAAATTACTGGCTAATTTTTGCTCAAAACAGAGCCATTTTTCTTCTTTCTCTTCCAGATAATCACAACTCTCAAAAGTAGGATATTCATCGAGCTCGCTCATGTTAATCGTCTTGAGCTCTTCTTTTAAAAACGTCTCTGAAGAAACCTTTTTGGTCTCCATATCCTTACAGCCAGAAAGCGCCAGCAGAACCAATAAAAAAAGCAGTTTGTTCATAATCCCATAAAAACCGGGGTGAAAAATACAATATTTATCATGAACAGACTTAACAATATAATTTCTAAAGCCTTACCCCAAAACTAAACTCGACACCTTCTGCCTTTGCCCCATGCGCCTTTACGGTAACTGAGCCAAAAATATCATCAGAAAAGTAGCGTTTTAGTCCCAAACGGTTATAAACGCGGTTTTCAAATTCGTATGGCCAGTATACATAATAACCCACCTGTGATACAAAAGCAACTTTATTAAATCGCAGTTCGTGGCCTACAAAAACACCCACGCGTTTCCAGTCTTCATCTCCGTTTACGCCCAGCTCTGGGAAAGAAGTTGACTGTAGCTTTATTAATTCTTTAAGAAAGGTTGCAAAGAAAAAATCTACCCCGGCTGTGAATGTGCTCTTATGATTAATTCGCTTGTCTGCAAATGCAGAAAACACATAAAAAGGATAGCGACCCTGCCCCACAATATCGCTTTCATTTACGCCACCGCGCATCACTAAATTATAATGAATAGGCTCTGTATATTTTGTATGTTCACCTTCAGGTATGTAGTCTGGAAACTTATCATAATCTATATTATAATTTGTCCCCACGGTAAAAGCGAAGGTATTTGTACTGTTATTGGGCGCTCTTAAATTGGCGTTAGAATAATGAATAATCGTGAAACCCGTTTGTAGACCGAAGCCTTTATAGATATTCTGTTTGTTGTAGTTTAAGGCGATGTATGTTGAACTCAATAAACGCGTGCCGTAAGCATTATTCTGGTAATTAGTTTCAGCGTCATAAGGATTTCCGGCAACGGCAAACCCTTGCCCAATGCGGAAATATGCATTTCTATTCAAAAAATAAAAGTTGAAATGACCGTAAAAACCCACATTTTCGCCTAAATACTCATTGTGCAAATTTTGATAGGTCATTGAGAAACCCCAATCAGGATAATTATAGCGCCGCTCCCACTCATTAAAACCATAGGTTTTACGATTGTAGCTCAATATAAATCCTGTAGGATGACCTGTAATAAGATGGTTTATATCTGGATTATGCTCCAGGATTGAGCCATAAAAAAAAGAAGCATCAATATTTACAGGCTTAACTTCAGATTCCTGAGCAGTTACGGTTAGGACAAAAAAGAATGCAAGCAGCGATAGTTTTAACTTCATAGATTTTATTTACTCCTGAAAGATTAGCCTGCCTTTAAAAACTTCTTCAACCTCAACTACAGGCGGATGATTTACAGCTATAACATCTCCTGTCCCGGTTATTGTTCCTGATATGCTCTGCTGCGGATTAACGATCATTTTATTTGCACCCCTGTGAAAAACCTGTACCTCATCTGCTATTAAATCCTGAGATTCAAGGCGGGGCGCTTCGTCTTCAAAACGTACGTCAAGCAAATCTGTATTTCCTTTTAAATAAAATACACTCTTTCCATTTGCTCGTATTCTCAAAGTTTGCACATCCAGATCTAAAATGAAATTTCCACTTTTTTTTATGTCTGTAGGTGCGGGAGGATTCGTATTGCTTTGCAAAATAAGCGAGGGGAACTTTAAAACGCCATCACTTTCTATCTCGCCACCAGAGCCATTGCGTAATTCTTGCAAATCTGGTGTGGTAACGATTATTTGCGTTATGCCATAATCTCTTACCAGATTGCAGGAGTTGTTGTTGCGTGCGATCAATCTGCCATCTTCTACCTTAATCTCGATATCATTTAAAAGATTCTCCCCGGTCTTTATCACAACCTTTTGTTGTTCACCTTGTTTAATAAGCAGCTTCACATCTGTCTCTGTTCTAATCTTGGTAAATGGCTCAACATCTATTTGTGTCTCTATAATTTTACCAGCGGTTTGAAAGCAGTCATTTGCATTTTCTGAATCGCAACTTATTATAAGACATACGAGAAGTAACGTTAAAAAGTTTTTGAATGCGCTTAAGCTAAAGAAAATCTGAATCATTAAAATGAACTTTCAGCAAATTACGTCAAAATTAGGGCAGTCTAAAAACCGAAAATTGAGTTATCTTCAGATATACATATAAATCCCTAACTTGTAAACCGTTTAGTCCCCTAAAGAGAAAATGCTCTTTAGATTTGCTTGAGATTGAGTACGTATCTTTAGAGTAGTTTTCAGAACCTTGTAGACATCAAATGTATTGGCTTTTAAAAGTATATAGATTGATGTATAAATTAGGTTCTCTAAATAATAAATCTGGAATTTTACGTTATCACATCAGACCCTAGATCATGAAAAACGCAAAAGAGAAAAATATTAAGTGCCCTAAGGCTATTAGTATGGCGGCATTTCTTAACGAGATAAAATCCCACTGCACAGAATTGCTTAGTAAAAGCAGGTGCAACTCCTTACCTTTTCACAATATAGCTCACACTCTTGAAGTTTATAAGAAGAGTGAAGTAATTGCAAATTTTGAAGGTCTTGTAAAAGATGATCTTGAAGCTCTTCTCATCGCCTCACTTTTTCACGATACAGGTTATATTGCTACATATGCAGGGCACGAATGCATAAGCGCCACAAACGCAATGTTGTATCTAAAGCAACTAGGTTATCCCGATGATAAAATTGAGAGAGTTGTTACCTGTATAAATGCTACCAAAATTGAACACGAACCCAATTCTATACTTGAGAAAGTAATTTGCGATGCAGATCTGGCGCATCTGGGTGATGATGATTTTATGGAAAAAAATGAACGCTTAAGATTAGAATGGTCTAATCATTTAAATGTTCATTATACCGATGAAGAATGGTACAGACTCAATATAAGATTTCTTAAAAACCATCAGTTTTACACTGAATACGGTAAGCGTTTTCTACAACCGCTTAAGCAAAAACATCTGGATTACTTTGAAGGTAAATTAGGCAATTTGCATCAGTGTTAGTCTAGGAGTATATTCTTAAAAACTATTCCTCTAAGGGAATTAAAACCGCCAACCCAAACTAAACTCTACGCATTCTGCTTTCGCGGCATGGGCTTTCACGGTAACGGCACCAAAAATGTGCTCTCCAAAATATCTTTTTAGCCCAACTCGTTCATATATTCTACCTTCAAAATTGTATGGATAGTAAACGTAGTAGCCAAATTGTGATACCAGCGCTACTTTGTTGAAACGTAATTCATGACCAACGAAAAGCCCTACTCTTTTATAATCCTCATCTCCGCTCACTCCAAAACTTGGGAAAGCAATAGACTCATACACAATCTGGTCTTTTAAAAATTTAGACAAGAACAGATCTGCCCCGGCTTGTAATATGCTTTTATGACTGATTCTCTTATCTGCAAAAGCTGAAAAAACATAGAACACACGCTGACCTAAACCTATATAATCGCTTTCATTCACACCACTGCGAAAAGCCAGATTTAGTTTAACGGGCTCGCTATATTTTGTTTTATTTTCGGGAATAAAGGCAGGAAAATCGGTCTTTTCTACCTGATAATTAACCCCGATATTGAAAGCCAAAGTATTTGTGCTTGAGTTAGGGGCTTTAACATTTGCATTAGAATAATGAATAACAGAAATCCCGGCTTGTATTCCTAAATTATCCAGAATATTGGCTTTTTTGTAATTCAGCATAACATAGGTAGAACTCAATAACCTGCTCCCATAAGCATTATTGCGGTAATTGTTATCCAGATCAAAAGGATTGCTGGCAACGGCAATACCCTGTCCTACTCGCGCCATTAAATTCCGGTTTAAGAAATAAAAATTAAAGTGGCCGTAAAGTCCAAAATTCTCCCCCAGACTTCGATTTTTTAGATCCTGATACGTAAAAGAAAAACCCCAATCAGGATAATTGTATCGTGCCTCCCAATCATTAAAACCATAGGTGCGCCTGTTGTAGCTTAAAATAACACCTGTAGGATGTCCTGTGATAAGATGTGCCAAGTCTTTATTATGCTGAAGAATTGTACCATAAAAATAACTGGCGTCAATACTATACGGCTTCTCTTCTGCTTCCTGCGCAAACAAGGAACATGTAAATAATAAAATGAATAGGAATTTTAATTTCATCAGGGGCAGTTGCCGCAAAATTAATCAAAAACCTCGAAGAAAGCCTTCGAGGCAATATTTAGAAATTACAGTTGAATTCGGTTTGACTTTTATAGATTAGCCGCAGGTGCGATTAAAAAAGTTGAGATGCTATAGCCTCAATATTATCACTCTTTCCCATCGAGTAGTAATGTAATACCGGCACACCATATTCCATTAACTCTTTAGATTGCTGTATTGCCCACTCTACACCCACTTGCCTAACAGCTTTATTGTCTTTACAATCTTCTACTGCATCTATAAGATCCTGAGGCAGATCTATTTTAAACACCTGAGGAAGTAATTGCATATGTCTTTGTACTGCAAGAGGTTTAATACCCGGTATAATAGGAATAGTTATACCTTCTTTACGTGCCATTTCTACAAAATGAAAATACTTATCATTGTCAAAAAACATCTGAGTAACAACATAATCTGCACCCGCCTCAACTTTTTCTTTTAAGCGTTTTAGATCGCTCTTTAAAGACGGTGCCTCAAGATGTTTCTCAGGATAGCCCGCAACCCCTATGCAAAAGTCTGAACAGTTTCTGGTCTCTACCACATTGTTAAGATATTTACCCTGATTCATAGCATGAATCTGCTCAACAAGTCCGCATGCAAAGTCATGCCCCCCATGAGTGGCTTCAAAATATTGTTGTTCTTTCATCGCATCACCGCGCAAAGCCATTACATTATCAATACCTAAATAATGACAGTCTACCAGCAAATATTCTGTCTCCTCTTTAGTAAACCCACCGCACAGAACATGCGGCACAGTGTCTACATTGTATTTATGTTTTATTGAGGCACAAATACCCAGCGTACCCGGGCGCATACGCGTTATTTTTTTATCTAAAAGACCATCTTTCTCAATATAAATATATTCTTCGCGCGAAGTAGTAACATCAATAAATGGAGGTTTAAATTGCATTAAAGGATCTATATTGTCATAAAGCTCCTGTATGCTTGTGCCCTTTTTAGGCGGGATTATTTCAAATGAAAACAAGGTTTTACCATTTGCTTTCTCAATATGTTCTGTTACTTTCATGCTATAAAAGCCGTGGCCTTTTAAAATTTATCTTTTTCAAACTGAGTATATTTTCGCTTAAAGCGAAACAAACCAATTGACTACTCTATTAATCATCTGCAATATTAGGGTTTAACCACTTTTCTGCGGTTAGCAAATCTATATTTTTGCGCAAGGCGAAATCTTCTACCTGATCCATTTTTATTTTGCCTACCCCAAAATATCTGGCTTCAGGATTAGCAAAATAATACCCGGAAACCGATGCTGCGGGCCACATCGCCAGACTATCTGTGAGTTCTACACCTATATTTTCTTTCACTTTAAGTAAATCCCAGATCGTGAGTTTCTCAAGATGATCAGGACAGGCCGGGTAACCGGGTGCAGGGCGAATACCTTTGTAGGTCTCTTTAATAAGATCTTCATTAGTAAGATCTTCATCACTTGCATAACCCCAGTAATTGGTACGAATTTCTTTGTGCAAATATTCGGCAAAAGCTTCTGCAAAACGGTCTGCAAGCGCCTTTATCATAATGCTGTTATAGTCATCATGATCGGCTTCAAACTTTTTAGCAAGCTCTTGTGTACCAAAACCAGTACTTACACAAAAACAACCTATATAATCTGTTTTTCCGGTTTCTTTAGGAGCAATAAAATCTGACAAAGCAATATTAGGCCTGCCCACGGCTTTTTTACTTTGCTGCCTTAATGTTCTGAAAATAAACTTTTCATCATTTCTATTTTCTTCATCTTTTAGCAATACCTCGATATCATCATCATTGATGGTATTTGCCTCAAAAAGACCAAAAATCGCCTTTCCCGTCAATAATTTTTCGTCAAGAACGCGCTTTAGTAATTCTTTTGCATCGTCAAAAAGTTCGCGTGCTTGTGCTCCCACAACATCATCTGTAAGAATGTCTGGATATTTACCATGCAGATCCCAACTTCTAAAAAATGGAGACCAGTCAATAAATTCAACCAACTTATTAAAGTCAATATCATTTATCACCTCAATACCTGAAAAATTCGGTTTAAAAGGCTGAAAATCGGTCCAGTTAAGTTTCCATTTGTTTTCGCGCGCCTCCTCAATCTTCAGGTATTCTTTCTTTTTACCGCGTTTTAAAAACTTCTCTCTAAAGTCTGCATAATCTACCTTCACACGGTCTTTATAAGCTGTCGCCGAAGCCGGATTTAACAAGTCACCCACTACGGTTACAGCGCGCGAGGCATCATTTACATGTACGACTGCATTCTCATATTCCGGATCAATTTTTACAGCGGTATGCGCTTTACTTGTTGTCGCGCCACCTATTAATAAAGGAACTGTAAAATCCTGACGTTTCATTTCTTTAGCCAGAAACACCATCTCATCAAGCGACGGAGTGATAAGTCCGCTTAATCCAATAATTTCAACATTATGTTCTTTCGCGGCAGCTATAATCTTTTCTGGCGGCACCATAACGCCTAGATCTACAATCTCATAGTTATTACAAGCGAGAACAACACTCACAATATTTTTACCAATATCATGCACATCGCCTTTCACGGTTGCCATTAATATTTTGCCAGCCCCCCCCGCCCCCGAAGGGGGAGCTTCATTCAATTTTTCTAAAATTTCTTCGAGAACTTTATCAGTTTGCTCAAAAATCTCCTCGTTTTTAAAACGGATTACATGGTAACCCATTTCCTCAAGCCATGCAGTTCGCTCTTCATCACTCTTCTTATGGTCTGGAAGTTCATGAATAAGACCATCAACCTCAACAATAAGATTTTTTTTAAGACAAATAAAATCGGCTATATAAGATCCTATTATATGTTGTCTTCTAAATTTATAACCATCCAGTTTTTTTCCGCTTAAGTGATTCCAAAGAATATTTTCTGCTTCAGTAGGTTGGTTCCGCATTTCCTTAACATGCTCTTTCATTAATCCATAAAGCATAGGATCTGCCGTCTGCCAGTACTGCTCCCCCTTTGGGGGTTGGGGGGCTTTTTTGGACTCCTCTATGTACGGAAGGAGATAAGCAACAGCTTTTTTCATCACCCTAGCCGACTTTACCACCTGCGGAAGAAACATTTTACCACTACCAAAAAGATCACCTACGATGTTCATCCCCGTCATTAAATGACCTTCTATAACTTCAATAGGTTTAGCAGATGCAAGACGAGCTTCTTCAATATCTTCAAGAATATATTGATCTATACCTTTTACCAGCGCCCTTGTAATTCTATTTTGTAACGGCTCTTCTCTCCAGGAAAGATCAACCACTTTCTCTTTAGACGAACCTTTTACGGTTTCGGCAAGATCGAGTAAACGTTCTGTAGCATCATCTCTTCGGTCTAGTATAACATCTTCTACGTGATCAAGCAGGTCTTTTGGGATATCGTCGTAAATCTCAAGCATCGCAGGATTTACTATCCCAATATTCATCCCGGCTTTTATAGCGTGATACAAAAACACCGAATGCATCGCCTCACGCACTTTATCGTTTCCACGAAAACTAAAAGATACGTTACTCACACCACCACTTACACTTGCGTATGGAAGATTTTTTCGCACCCAGCGCGTCGCTTCAATAAAATCGATCGCATTTCTGCGGTGCTCATCCATCCCGGTAGCAACAGGAAATATATTTAAGTCAAAAATGATATCCTCTGGCGGGAATTTGACCTGATTTACCAAAATATCGTAGCTGCGCTGTGTTATTTCGACTCTTCTTTCAAAGTTATCTGCCTGGCCTACTTCATCAAAAGCCATGACAATTACTGCCGCACCGTATCTTTTAATACGTTTTGCGTGATCTATAAATTCCTTTTCCCCTTCTTTTAAGCTTATAGAATTCACAACGCATTTACCCTGTACTACCTGCAGACCCGCCTCAATGATCTCCCATTTAGAACTGTCTATCATTATGGGCACACGCGATATATCTGGTTCTGCTGCAATGAGATTTAAAAACCTAACCATTGCCTCTTTACCATCTATAAGACCATCGTCCATATTAATGTCTATGATCTGTGCGCCTCCTTCTACCTGATGTCGTGCAACAGCAAGAGCTTCATCAAATTTTTCTTCTTTTATCAGGCGCAAGAACATACGAGATCCTGCTACGTTGGTGCGTTCTCCTACATTTACAAAATTGCTTTCAGGAGTTATTACCAGGGGCTCTAGTCCTGAAAGTTTAAGATATCTGGGTTGTAAATCGTTCATTATATAAGTAACCTTTCTGCTTTTTATGCTTTTTTACCCGATTTTTATACTGCTACAGCTAGTTTTCTGGGCTTGTAATTCTTGCTTAATTCTGCTATTGCATTTATATGCTCTGGTGTAGTACCACAACAGCCACCTATAATATTTATAAGATTGCGATCAAGGTATGTTTTGATCTGTGCTGCCATCTCACTCGGACTCTCGTCATACTCACCAAAAGCATTTGGTAAACCTGCGTTGGGATATGCAGAAATTGCACATGTTGCGCGCGAAGCAACGACCTCGAGGTACGGAGTTAATTGGTCTGCGCCTAAGGCACAGTTAAAGCCAACAGATAACAGTGGCAGATGGTCTATAGATATTAAGAAAGCTTCTGCTGTTTGACCAGACAAAGTACGTCCTGAAGCATCTGTTATTGTACCGCTTACCATTACCGGTATTTCTATACCGCGCTCCTCTTTTATTTCTTCTATCGCAAACAAGGCCGCTTTCGCGTTAAGCGTATCAAAAATGGTTTCTACCAGCAAAATATCTGCCCCACCGTCAAGTAAAGCTTCTCCCTGTTGTTTGTATGCTTTTCTTAGTTCTTCAAAAGTTATAGCGCGATAACCGGGATCATTAACGTCTGGCGACATGCTGGCGGTCTTATTAGTTGGCCCCATAGCACCGGCAACAAATCTGGGTTTGTGCGGTTCTGCCGCAGTAAACTCATCTGCTACTTGTCTGGCTATCTTTGCCGATTCATAATTCAACTCAGTCACCAGATCTTCCATCCCATAATCTGCCATCGCGATAGTGGTACCAGAAAATGTATTAGTCTCTACAATGTCTGCGCCTGCTGCAAAATACTTGCGGTGTACGTCTGCAATTGCGGTGGGCTGCGTTAAAGACAACAGGTCATTATTACCTTGCAATGGCAATTGCCAGTCTTTAAAACGGTCTCCTCTAAAATCTTCTTCTGTAAACTTATAGCGCTGTAACATAGTACCCATTGCCCCGTCAAGGATAAGGATACGCTCGCTCATTGCTTTTTCTAATTTACTCATGTCTCGTTATATTTTATTGTAAGCAGCAGCACAGATATGCGCTTAATATTTGAATGAAATAAACTGCCTGCAAAGGTAGTGCAGGTATGTATAAATTTATCAAGTAAGATGAGAAGTATAAGCCGTTTCAGCTTGTAACGTTATCTATCCAAATAAATGGTAGAATGTAGCACCTTCTTAACAGGTAAGGGTTGCTAAGGCTTCACCGGGTCTCTCCCTCTGCCTTTCTTGATAACAAATTTCAATAAATAGCTGAACTTTCTAAAAAACAAATATTGTAAAACAACAATTACAAAACCAAATAAAAGCTCGGGAATTTCTCAAAAAACATCCCATGGCACCAGAAAATCGATTAAAAACATTAAAAAATCGTTAAAAATTATATTTAACAAAGAAAATACAGTGCTTATCTTACAAGCAGTTAGTTTTTTCATAAAAAATCTGCTATGTTTACACCCCAAATATATTTAACCTATGCAAGATTCTACTATTACATCAAATCCCTCAACGTCAAGATTTAAGATTGTTTCTTACGATGAGGCTTCACCACGAGTTCAGGAAATCTATAACGATACTAAAAAGACACTTCAAATTCCTTTTGTTCTCAACTGGTTTAAATGTCAGGGTAATAACGCCACTTTACTTCAGGGTAACTGGGCAAAGCTTAAATCTACCCTTATGATGGGAGATGTCCCTAACGTTTTAAAACAGTTGATTATCTATAATGTATCCCGCGAGAAAGGTTGTAACTATTGCGCACAGGCACATGGCATCTTTGCAGATAGCATGAGCCAGATGATTAATGATAATGAAAGCTTTAGGGTAACTGAAGATCTTGACTCAAGCTTGATACCAGAAAGCTACAGAACTGCTATTAAAGTTGTAACAAAAGCGGCTTTACGCCCGGCTCAAATTACAGATGAAGATTTTAATCTGTTAGAAGAAGCCGGTTTTGATCAAGAGGAAGTTCAGGAACTAATGGCTCAGGCTGATCTTGTGAATATGTTGAATACTATTGCAGATATCTCTGGTATCAAGATAGATAACGAACTTTTAGAAGCTAAAGCCTAGTTTAAGGCTCTATCTATTCTTGGACTCTTCAGCAAAATACCGCATCACCTATGAGGCTTTCTCCAAGTTCTCTGGAAATTTGAGCAAAGCGAAAGATGTTAATGAACTGGCGGCAATAGTAAGTAAAAATCTCAAATATCTATTTGATTATAGATTATTCAGAATAATATTTCTAACTGAAAAAAAGGTAAAGATTTTCACTTTTAAAACGGGTAAATTCTGGATCGCTAATTACAAGAAAGACCTATTTTCTTTTGAAAATAAACTTCTTAGTGATAAAATTCCATTCAGCACCTATTTTGAAGATTGTCGTTTTGATGAGTTTATAGATTGCTCTCAAATGAAGAACCCACAATTATGGGGCTGGTTTTATCAATATAATTCAGCTCAGGTATGCGCGTCTGTAGTAACAGATGAAATAAGGCTTTTTGATCAAAGTGATGTCGAGATTCTCAATCTGCTGGTAGATAGTTTCACAACTAAATATTTGCAAATAAGGCTTCAGGAAGAACTGAACGCTAAAAATAAGAATCTTGAAAAAGCAATTTTGATCATTGAAAATAAAAATGAAGAGATTAGAAAAATAAACAGTAATCAGAAAGACATTATCGACCTGAGAACTCAGGAAATAAGAGGTAAAAACAATAAACTACTAGAGATCTCCAGACTTAACGCACATAACGTTAGAGAGCCCTTAAGCAGAATATTGGGATTACTTGAGATATCTGAATTTTACAGTCCGGAACAGTTGCAGGAAGAATTATTACAATACCTCAAAGAATCTGCACTTGAACTTGATGAAACGCTTAAAAGTGTAATTGAGATGAGTTCTGGGGAAATTGATAAACTCTCTGTTTCATAATGACAGCACCTATAGACACTAAAGAATTGAAGATATTTCTTGTAGATGATCAAAAGATCACAAATTTTATTAATAAGAAAATTATAGACATTGCGGGAGTTTCAAAGTTTGTATATGATTTTATAGATCCTAAGGAGGCGCTTGATAAATTAGAAGAAAATCAACCCAACCTTATTCTATTAGATCTTAATATGCCAGACATTGATGGCTGGGGATTTCTTGACCGTATGGAAGAAAAAAACACTGATGCCAAAGTGGTTATTGTCACTTCTAGTACAAGCCCATTTGATGTTGAGAAAGCTAAAAATTACAATCGCGTGATTCAATATATAACTAAACCTTTGAATAAAGATATTCTCATAGGTTTTGTAAATCAATATAAAAAGAGATATTTCATATAGCTCAAATTGAATAACTAATAACAAAAGAAAGTCCGCCTTTGAGAGCGGACTTTCTTATTTATAAACACTAACTTAAAAAATAACTTTTCTTATTCTATAGACTGTACCACTGCTTTCTCTGCCTCTTTACGAGAACCATCAAAACCATCTATACCAGAAACCGTAGTATATTTAAGCACATATCTCTTACCTGGGTTTATACGTTGGTAAGCAGACTGACACATCATCGTAGCTTCATGGAAACCACATAAGATCAGTTTCAATTTACCAGGATATGTATTCACATCTCCTATTGCGTAAATACCAGGAATATTGGTTTGATAATCTAATGAATTATCAACTTTAATTGCATTTTTCTCGATCTCTAATCCCCATTCTGAAATAGGTCCTAATTTAGGTGAAAGTCCAAATAATGGAATGAACTCATCTGCTTCAAGGATATATTGTTCATCGCCTTGTTTTACAGAAACACCTGTGACGTACTCAGCACCCTCAAGACCAACAACTTCTGCTGGAGTAATAAGGTTGATCTTGCCAAGAAGTTTTAATTCACGTACCTTCTCTACTGAATCAAGAGCTCCTCTAAACTCATTTCTTCTATGAATCAAGGTCACTTCTTCTGCGATATCTGCTAAGAAAATACTCCAGTCTAAAGCAGAATCACCACCACCGGCAATTACTACTTTTTTACCACGGTAAACTTCAGGATCCTTAATCATGTAAGAAACACCCTTATCCTCATATTTATGAATGTTAGGAATAGGTGGTTTACGAGGCTCAAAACTCCCCAGACCTCCAGCGATAGCCACTACAGGCGCATGGTGTTTTGTTCCTTTATTTGTGGTAACAATAAAAGTACCATCGTCTAATTTCTCAATAGTTTCTGCACGTTCTCCTAAGGTAAAACCAGGCTGAAACTGTTTCCCCTGCTCAATAAGATTATTCACAAGATCTCCTGCTAAAACTTCCGGGAAACCAGGAATATCATAGATAGGTTTTTTAGGATAAATCTCAGAACATTGCCCGCCAGGCTGTGCTAAAGCGTCAATAAGGTGACATTTTAGTTTTAATAAACCGGCTTCAAATACAGTAAATAAACCTGTGGGACCCGCCCCTATTATTAGAATATCTGTTTTAATCATTTTTTCACTCTTTTAGCGGGTTTTAGACCCATTTTATGCATATTTATTTTGAAACAAGACCTTTAGTAAATTCATTCAGCTTTTCAACTTTTTCTTCAAAATCACCTTTTATAGTCTTGCGGTATTCATTTAAATTTTTAACTAATTCGTCAATATCTTCCGGAATTACATCTTCAAAAAATTGACGTAAGCGTTTTGCTGTAGTTGGCGATTGCGCATTAGTTGAGATTGCGATTTTTACATGACCTTTAGTTACAATCCCGCCCATGTAGAAATCACAAAGATCAGTAACATCAGCAATATTTGCTAAAATGTAACGCTTACGAGCTCCTTTGTAAACACGTCTGTTAACTTTCTCACTATCTGTTGTAGCGATTACGATGTGCTTATTTTTTAACATAGATGGCTTGTATTTTTTCTTCACCATCTTGATGTTGAACTTATTTGCCAAAGCAATCGTTTCCTCTCTAAAGAAAGGCGCTGCCATTTCTACATTAGCATCAGGACTAGATTTTAGTAAGAAAGTAAGTTTCTCTAAAGCCACATTCCCGCCACCCACAATGAGTATATTAAGACTGCGTACTTTTAAAAAAACCGGATATAATGTATTACGCTCTTCTCCTACCATGTCTGCTGATTTTCGGCATAATTTGCCTGATATTTGAGCAAATCCTCCCGATTTTTAACCACTTCTCCTATCACTATAATGGCCGGGTTTGATAACTCATTTTCAGCAACTATGCTTTCAATAGTCTCAATCGTGCCAATACCTATTTTTTCTTCTGCCGTAGTACCACTTTGAATAATGGCTACAGGCATATTTTGTTTTCCGTTCTCACTAAAAATAGCAACTATCTCTGCTAGTTTGCTCATTCCCATAAGAATCACAACTGTGGCAGTAGATTGTGCAGCAACAGCAACGTCTTTTGAAATTTTATGCTCTTTAGTGGTACCTGTAATTACCCAAAAACTTTCTGAACTTCCTCTTTTTGTAAGCGGAATATTCTGAGAAGCGGGCACAGCAAGCGACGATGAAATCCCGGGAACCATAGCAACTTCAATACCTTGTTGAGCTGCAAATTCCATTTCCTCAGCACCGCGACCAAAAATAAAAGGGTCTCCTCCTTTTAGTCGAACCACATGCCCATGAGATTTTGCCCTGCTTACAATAAGCTCATTTATCTGCTCTTGTTGATACGCATAACAACCCTTTCGTTTACCTACAAAAATCTGCTCTGCATGAGGCGCATAATCTAATAAAACAGGATTAACCAGTGCATCATATAATACAACATCTGCACTTTCTAAAGCCTTAATACCTTTTAACGTGAACAACTCCGGGTCACCGGGCCCGGCGCCTACAATTGTTAGTCTGGGATTTTTAGTTTGCATGAGCCAATTGGTTTTTGCGATACGTGTCTACACGATCGAAGAATGCGTTAGCTTCGGCTAGATACGCTTCCGCGAAAGCTGCCGTAGGTTCGTTCTCCTTTATTTGGTATACAAGTTCGGAAAAAGATTTCCCGGAAACAACTTCACTATTTTCGCCAAAGGCATTATCAAATTCTGCAATAATATTTGCTTGTGTATTGGTTTTCACATCTTCAGCAAGCAATAATGCTTTTGCGCCGTTAACTAAACCAGCGTAAGTATGATAAATACTATCGGCCCATTTTTTCTCTTCAAAAGCTTCAATAGACATGCCCAATTTATCTTTCGCTTCAAGCAAAAGTGTTTGTACAAGATCTATTACAACACCGGCACATTCGCCCACGCCAACTTCCTGTACATATTTCTCATTATTACCCCAATCTATAAAATCAGACTCCACAAGATCATCTGTAGAAGAAAGAGGTTTTAGAATTTCGTAGAAATATTTCTGCCCTTTATCATCATAATAATCAAGAAAAGCAGCTCCGTTAGCATTTTCTTTATAATCGTCTAAAATAGTGCGCAAAGCTTGTGGCCCACGTTTACTGGGAATTTTGATCACTTTGTCAGAAAATCTTCCCTGACCGTTACCTAAAACTCCGCCACCAAGTAAAACCTGCAATGCGGGTGCAACCAATTTTTCAGGAGTACGAATAGACATTCCCTGAAAACCGATGTGCGACATATTATGTTGCCCACAGGCATTCATACAGCCACTTATCTTAATTGTAAGCTCTTTATTATTTATATACTCAGGATATTCTTCATGAAGAACACCTTCAAGAACATCTGCGATACCAGTACTGCTAGCAATACCAAGATTACAGGTATCTGTTCCCGGGCAAGCCGTAATATCTGCAGTTGTATTGTAACCGGGATTTGCAAAACCGTGTTTTTGTAATTCTGTAAAGAAAAACGGTAAAGCTTCTTCGCGAATATCTCTAAGCAAAATATTTTGTCTTAGTGTAAGACGCAATTCATTAGAAGCATATTTCTTGATCAAACCGGCTAAAAATCGGGCTTTTTGGGTCGAAAAGTCGCCTAATCTCACCTTTAATCCGATAGCGTAAAGTCCTTTTTGTTTTTGTTCAAAAACGTTGGTACGCTTCCAGGCATCATACGCTGTTTGATTAGTGATCTCAACTTGTGGAATCACAGCATCACTGAAAACAACAGGTTTTTCAAAATCTGAAGTGTCAATTTCATAAGTATGATAAGAAAGTGCTTTTTGCTCTTCTTCTACCATTGCCATAAAAGCATCCTTCCCTATATCTTTTATAAGGAATTTCATTCTGGCTTTTAATCTACGAGAGCGCTCACCATGTCTGTCAAACATACGTAATACACCTTCTACAGTAGGGATCAATTTATTTACCGGCAAAAATTCATACAACAAATCTGCCTGGCGAGGTTGTGAACCTAAACCGCCACCCAGCATTACCTGAAAGCCTTTTTCACCATCTTTAATCTTAGGAATAAAACCTAAATCGTGCATAAAAGCAAGAGCTGTATCTTCATCTGTAGAAGAAAACGAAATTTTAAATTTCCTTCCCATTTCCTGACAGATAGGATTTCTTAAAAAGAACTGAAAAACAGCATGCGCATAAGGCGAAACATCAAAAACTTCATTGGCATCAATACCAGCCGTCTCGCTGGCTGTTACATTTCGCACCGTGTTACCACAAGCTTCACGCAGAGTAACATCATCTTTCTCAAGTTCTGCCCACAATTCCGGAGCGCGATCTAGACTTACATAATGTATTTGTATATCCTGTCTTGTGGTTATATGCAATTTACCTGTAGAATATTCATCTGCCACATCTGCAATACGCACAAGTTGCTCTCCTTTTACTTTACCGTAAGGGAGTTTTATACGTATCATCTGCACACCTTCCTGCCGCTGCCCGTAAACACCGCGCGCTAAACGCAGACTACGAAAACGCTCTTCATCAATCTTTCCCTCTTTAAAAAGACGAATCTTTTTTTCCAGCTCTATAATATCGCGTTCTACGACAGGATTCTCTATTTCGGTTCTAAAACTTTGCATGGCTTGTTTTTTTAATTTTTCAGCTTAAAGCTGAATTCCGCATTCTAAATTAGATTTTGGCTTGGTAGGATCGTAATATCTGAACTCATTAGGCAAATTATTTTCTTTCAAATAATTATGAAGTTCAGGTTCTGACCAAAAGTAGAATGGACTTACTTTTAAAATGTTCTCTCCGTTTACACTTAGAATATTTAAAGTGTCTCTGTAAGCAGTCTGCCCGCGTCTTATATTAGTAAACCAAAGATCAGGATTGTGTTCATCTAGCGCTCTTTGAAAAGGCTCTAGTTTTACAGTATTCACGAAATCTTCAAACTCATCACTATCAGAACTTGGTACCTCATCAAAATTGTGATCTACTAAAGATTTGTAAACACACAGATTAACAGGTAACTCCTCTTTTATGGTTTGTGAGAATTCTACAGTTGCATCTGTATTAAAACCCGTATCACACCATACGAGATTAATTCCCGGTTTCGCTTTGCTGACTGCATGAATCAATGATGCAGAATAAGGGGCAAAATTGCTGGTTAATATAGGGCGCGAAGAAATGCTTAATGCAAACTCAATTACTTCTTCAACTGATTTATCTCGTAAAATCTGATTGTAATAATCAAGATTTTCTTTTACATGTTCTACTGTTTCCATTCAAAAATATTTAAATCCTATCGGAGTACTAGGATTTGTGACAAAAGTAACTCCCATCGTCGACGCAGACAAGGCTTTTGGGAAAATTTTTAAAAGTTTTAATTGATTATTAATATGCGACCTAAAAAATGAGATTTTTTCAGTTATTCTTTAATTATATCGGCGAGGGTGTTGTTATTCAGCACATTTAAGGTGCTATCTCTCACCTGAATCATCAAACTATGTACGGAACATGTCGCTTCATCAGGGCAATCTTCGCACTTTTCATAGAAATTTAAGCTCACACACGGCACCATCGCTACAGGACCTTCAAGAATACGCATGACATCTACCATTTTGATCTCCTCTGCAGGCATTCTTAAATAATAGCCGCCACCTTTACCTTTGCGAGATCCCAGAAATCCGGCTTTTCGCAGAGAAAGCATAATACTCTCAAGAAATTTCTGAGAAATATTTTCGCTTTTAGCGATAGCTCCTATTTGTACAGGCTCTACACATTGTTGTTTTGCGACATAAGTCAGGGCTTTAAGGCCGTATTTGGTCTTTTTTGAAAGCATAATGCAAAGGTACGAAATTGCCTTTCATCTTACGCTTTTAGCGCCTGATCCAGATCTGCGATAATATCTTCAACATGTTCTAAACCTACAGAACAACGTACTAAACCATCTGTAATACCAACTTCAAGACGATCTTCTTCACTTAACTTGCTATGTGTGGTTGATGCAGGATGCGTTACAATTGTTCTGGTATCTCCTAAATTTGCAGAAAGCGAACACATTTTTATAGCATTTAGAAATTTTCGCCCTGCTTCTACTCCGCCTTTCACTTCAAAAGCAACGATGTTTCCACCTAAACGCATTTGTTTTTTAGCAACTTCATACTGCGGATGCGACTTCAAAAAAGGATATTTCACAAAATTCACCTGCGGATGTTCTTCCAGAAATTCAGCTACTTTTAATGCATTTTCGCAATGGCGATCTGCACGTACATGTAACGTTTCTAAACTTTTTGAAAGTATCCATGCGTTAAATGGCGATAAAGCCGGACCTGTATTTCTTGCAAATAAATAAATTTCACGTATAAGATCAGATTTTCCTACTGTTACTCCACCCATCGCACGTCCCTGACCGTCAATCATTTTAGTTGCAGAATGAATTACAAGATCTGCACCAAATTTTATAGGCTGCTGTAAATACGGCGTCGCAAAGCAATTATCAACCACAAAAATGAGATTATGTTTTTTTGCGATATCACCTAAAAGTTCAAGATCAAGAACATCAACCGCCGGATTTGTAGGTGATTCTACATATAAAATCTTAGTTTCAGGCTTGATAAGGTTTTCTATTTTATCAACCTCATCTACTTTAAAATATGATGTAGAGATATTCCACTTAGGAAGGTATTTTGTAAACAAAGTATGCGTAGAACCAAAAACTGATCTGGCTGAAACAATGTGATCACCACTATTTAAAAGCGCTGCAAAAGTTGAAAAAACAGCTGCCATTCCTGTCGCAAAAGCATAACCAGCTTCTGCACCTTCAAGCTTACAGATTTTATCTACAAACTCTGTTGTATTCGGATTTGTAAATCGGCTATAAATATTGCGATCTTTCTCTTCAGCAAAGCTGGAGCGCATATCTTCTGCATCTTCAAAAATAAAGCTGGACGTCATATAAATAGGCGACGTGTGCTCAAGATTTTCAGAACGGTTTAATTGCGTGCGTATCGCTTCAGTTTCAAAATGCTTACTCATAATTTTTTATTGATGATGGGTCTTCGACAAGCTCAGACTGAAATTAGCTTTTATAGTTGTAATCTAGAATGGGTCTTCGACAGGCTCAGACGGACATATCGTTTCATTATTGTGATAGTGATATTAAATTAAATAGATTGTCTTCGACAGGCTCAGACGGACAACGGTTTGAAACACAAATCAAAGCTAACATGTCCTGCTGAGCTTGTCGAAGCATTATAATTCCTGTCCGTTTAAAAATATTTTATATGTGATTGTAACACTAGGCTCCAGCGTGATTGACACCGAACAATATTTGTCAAAACTCAGGTTTGCTGCGCGCAAAGCTTTTGCAGGATCGATATCACCTTCCAGATAAACATTTACAGAAATAAACTCAAACGGCTTAGCGCCTTTTACTTCTTTACGCTCACCTTCAACTTCTACATGATAAGAATCAATTTCCTGCTTCTGTTTCTTTAAAATTGAAATCACATCTATAGCGCTGCAACCTCCCACTCCCATTAATAGAAGTTCCATTGGGCTTGAGCCTTTTACTTCATCACGGGTTTTATTATCTATCAAAACAGGTATTCCTGAAGCTCCTTTAGCTTCAAAAAGATAATCGCTGTCTATTCTGTCAAGTGTTACTTTCATTGTTTTTTCTTTCTTATTATTCTCTCCTTTTGCGAGAGATGCCCAGTTCTCGATACAATTCATTAAAATGAATTACTCGAACTGACGCTAACTATCTTTTTCTGCCAGTCTTAATATATCTCCAAAAACGCCACGCGCTGTCACGGCTGCTCCGGCACCAGCTCCCTGAATCACAAGTGGCTGATCACCATACGACTCGGTATAAATTTCAAAAATAGAATCGCTGCCATTTACCTGCCCTAAAGCCGAATTTTGTGGCACTGAAACCAGTTTTACTACAAGTTTACCACCATCATCTGTTGATAAATCGCCGTAAAGATCGCCAACATAGCGCAAAACATGACCTGCTTGTTGCGATTTTTTACGTTGCTCGTAGGTTTCGTCCAGCTCTTCCAGTCGCTTTAAGAAATCTCTTGTGTCACCATCTCTTAAATCTTCGGGAATCAGGTTTTCAATTTCCACATCTTCAAATTCTTTATGCAGATCAAGTTCGCGCGCAAGAATGAGTAATTTTCTACCTACATCATTTCCGCAAAGATCTTCACGAGGATCAGGTTCTGTATAACCCTGATCGATCGCTTCTTTAAGTATAGACGAAAACTTTCTGTCTTCCTTAGAAAAAGTGTTGAATAAATAGCTCAAAGAACCCGAAAAAACGCCTTTTATACGGGTAATATTGTCGCCTGAAAGATGCAGTAAACGTATCGTATCAATAAGCGGTAAACCAGCGCCTACGTTAGTTTCGTATAAATATCGCTTCTGATTTTCAGCTAATGTTTTACGCAGGTTTCTGTAGAAATCAAAACTTACCGTATTGGCTATTTTATTCGAAGAAACAAGGTCAAAACCGTTCTTTACGAGTTTTGTGTAATTCAATATAAAGTCTTTATTTCCTGTGTTGTCAATCGCGATCAGGTTTGCAAGATGATTTGCTTTCGCGAAAGCAATAACCGTATCAACACCACCTTCAGTTGATTCATTGGCAAACGTATTTTTCCAATCGGTTTCTACGCCGTTTTTTGTGAAAAGGACTTTCTTAGAATTAGTTACCGCAAAAATATTCAAGGCGATATCCTTTCTCTTCTCTATTTTTTCTTTCGAATTTATAATCTGATCGATCAGCGTTCCACCTACTAAACCGTGACCAAAAATCGCAAGATTCACTTTTTTAGCAATACCAAAAATTTCACCATGAATTACATTAAGTGTTTTGTTGAGATTTTCGCGGCGCACAACTACACTCACATTTTTTCCGGTAACCGTGTTATTAAAAAGCAACGGCACAATTCCGTTTTTTATAATCGCGCTGTATGGTTTATGAAAAGTACTCAAATCCTGCCCAATGATAGAAACCACCGCTACCTCATCTATAATTTCGATCTGCGTAACATCCTGACTGTGGAAATCACTGGCAAACTCGCGTTTTAAAGCAGCAACTGTATTCTTAGAATCGGCCGCCGTTACAACGAGACCAATTCCCCGCTCTGAAGAACCCTGCGAAATAATACTCACACTTATTCCCTGATCACCCAGTGCCCTGAATATTCTGGCATCTACTCCCACTTTTCCTAAAAGTCCGCGACCTTCAAGATTAATCAAAGCCATTTTATCGAGTACAGAGAGCGATTTTATGCCTTCTTCTTCCGATTTTGCCGTGATTAAAGTACCCTCATCATCTGACTTAAACGTATTAAGAATACGCAGCGGAATATTCTTCTCAATTAACGGAATAATAGTTTTCGCGTGCAAAATGGTCGTTCCAAAATTTGCCAGTTCATTTGCCTCGCCATAGGTAAGTCTGGCAATTTTTTGTGCATCAGGAACAAGATCCGGATTAGCAGTAAAAATCCCATCAACATGCGTGTAATTTTGCAATTCTGCAGCGTCCAGGTAATTTGCCAGCAAAGCCGCTGTATAATTACTGCCGTTACGGCCCAGCGTTGTGGTATGATTTTGTGCGTTTGAAGCGATAAAACCGGTCACAATATTAACTGTATCGCCGTTATGTGCCGCAAAATGCTTGATCACATTTTCTTTTGAAATCTTATCAATAGGTTGTGCGTTACCAAAAACATCATTTGTTTTTATGAGTTCGCGGCTATCTGCAAAATGCGCTTTTACATTTCTATTTTTAAGCAATTGAGTAATAAGTTTAACCGAAATAATCTCTCCGTAAGAAAGAATTTCGTCCTTAATCTTATCGCTGTAATCGCCCAGCAAAGCAACACCTTCAAAAAGGCGGTCAATTTGTTTAAATTGCTCGTTGAGATCAACATTAAAATCTCCTTTTTGGTAGATTTTAAAAGCTTCCAGTTGATGCTGATAATCGAGCCCGGAAGCTGCTTTTTGCAATATTTCTTCTAATTCATCTGTTGCGCCACCACGTGCCGAAAGCACCACAGCGATACGCTCGCCATTTGCGATTTTATTCTCAATGATTTTGACAACGGTTTCTATTCCTTTTCCGTTTGCTAAGGATTTTCCGCCAAATTTTAAAATCTTTAGTTTTTGGTTTTCATGATCTCTTTGAAATATAGGCTGAAGCAATTGCTCAAGCTGTTCAAATTCAATTAAAAAAGCATCGTGACCATGAACCGAATTTATTTCGCCATAAGTCACGTTATTTTTAACCAAAGCGAGTTGCTTGTAGGTTTCGCGATTTTCTTCAGGTGTAAAAAACAAATCAGAATCTACGCCTACAATATGAATATTTGCCGCAACCTGTGTTAAAACGTCACTCAGATTTTCGCGATTGCGTGTTACATCAATAGACTTAAGCAACTGGTTCATCAAACGGTAAGCGCTAAGCTGAAAGCGATCTTTCAGTTTTGTTCCGTGATGATCAAGCCAGCTTTCGACATTAAAAATCTTAAGATCTTCATTTGTACTTCGCTGAAATTTATTCTTAAATGATTCTGGCGTGCGATAACACAACATCGCATGCATACGCGCGTCGTGTACAGGCTGACTGGAATTCAGCAAAATCTGTTCCTGAATCTGGCAATTTGCAATCAGCCAGTCGGTAGATTTCCAATCTGATGCTACAGGAATGAGATGCTCAGTAATTTCCGGCGAAAGCGCGACCATTTCCCAGGCAATACCACCACCTAAAGAACCGCCAATAATTGCAAACAATTTGTCGATTTTTAGCTGTTCCAGCCCGATAATAAAAGCGCGGGCGACATCTTGAGCGACATAATCTTTATAATTTTCAATCACAAAACCATCATAACCGTTCCCGGGAATATTGAAACAAATGACTGTATATTTTGTGGTATCGATACATTTTCCGTCACCTATAATGGCATTCCACCAACCATCATCACCAGAAACATGCGAGTTTCCGGTTAATGCGTGATTGACTAAAATGACAGGCGCATCGTGAAGGGGACGGCCAAAAATCTCATAGCTTAGAGACAAAGTCTGCGTGTGTCCAGACAATGTTGTAAAATCTGCTATGGAAAGGGTATGTAACATATATGTAATTAAATTCTTAGTCGGTTAGCGTGCAATTACTTTCCCCGATTCTTAATGTTCTATTATTAAATTTTAAGCTAAAACTTTTTTATCCAGATGCGAAAAGGCTGCTTTAAGATCTGCTTTTAAATCTTCCAGATCCTCGAGACCCACAGAAAGTCTAATCAAATCCTGAGTAACACCGGTTGATGCCTGC
Organism: Leeuwenhoekiella sp. A2; assembly: GCF_047946655.1. Classification (GTDB taxonomy): domain Bacteria; phylum Bacteroidota; class Bacteroidia; order Flavobacteriales; family Flavobacteriaceae; genus Leeuwenhoekiella. Next base: position 2,013,589 of record NZ_CP172311.1, on the reverse strand, counting down.
GCTTTCTCATCAAGTTGTTGATGTGTTGTACTTGCCGGGTGAATAATAAGTGATTTTGTGTCGCCAATATTAGCTAAAAGCGAAAAGATTTTTGCCTCATTTGCGATGGTTTTTGCGCTTTCATAACCACCTTTTACGCCAAAAGTCACAAGACCGCTTTGTCCTTTAGGAAGATATTCTTGTGCAAGTTCGTAATAATCACTGTCTTCAAGACCCGGATAATTTACCCAGGTAACCTCATCCTGTTCCTGCAACCATTTGGCTAAAGCCAGAGCATTCTCGCTGTGTTTTTTAATGCGGATTTCCAGAGTTTCTAATCCCTGAATAATCTGAAATGCGTTAAACGGACTCAATGCTGCACCGTGATCGCGTAAACCTTCTATGCGTGCTTTTGCAATAAATGCCGCGGGGCCTAAAGCTTCATGATAAATCAAGCCGTGATATCCCGCTGAAGGTTCGGTAAATTCAGGGAATTTACCACTTGACCAGTCGAATGTGCCGGCGTCAATGATTGCCCCGCCTAAAGTGGTTCCGTTACCGTTAATATATTTGGTCAAAGAATGAATTACAATATTTGCGCCGTGCGCAATAGGATTGAGCAAAGCGGGAGTTGCAACCGTATTATCTACAATAAGCGGAATTTTATTTTCTTTCGCGACAGCTGAAATCGCTTTAATATCGAGCACGTCCAGTTTTGGATTTCCCAGAGATTCTATAAAGATCGCTCGCGTATTTTCTTTTACAGCATCCTGAAAATTTGAAGCTTCTGCAGGATCTACAAAAGTAGTTGTGATGCCAAATCTGGGTAAAGTAACGCTGAGTAAATTCCACGTACCGCCGTACAAACTACTAGAAGCAACAATATGATCACCAGATTTTAATAGTGTAAGCAAAGTTGTGTTGATCGCAGCCGTTCCGGAAGCAGTAACAACCGCGGCAATACCCCCTTCAAGGGCGGCAAGGCGCTGCTCAAGAATATCATTTGTAGGGTTGTTTAAGCGGGTGTAAATAAAACCCGGCTCTGAAAGATTAAAAAGATTAGCAGCATGGTCTGCATTGTTGAAGACATAGCTGGTTGTCTGGTAAATGGGAACTGCTCGTGTGCCGCCGTGTACCTTTGTGTCATGACCGACGTGCAATGCCTGTGTTGAAAATTGTGTTGTGCTCATTTTTCTTTCTGTTTAAAGTTGATTAACTAAAAGCAACAGATCTCACCCTGAGATCGTAAAAAGAAAAATGTTATAAAGAAATACGGAAACAGATTTTAAGCTGTTTTTATCGTTATCTATCCCTTTCTGCCCGATTTTTTAATCAGGCTTTGGGTAGAATGTAGCACCTTCTTTCAAAGAGAAAGGGTTGCTAAGGCTTCAGCGGGTCTAATCCCTCGGCCTTTCTTGATAACATTTCACTACGCTTTTGAACTTGAGGACAAAGATTGCGAAACAAAATGCAGAAATCCAACATATTCATAGATAATTTTATGTTATTAGTAAATAGCAGGATTTGCCAGCATGTTTTTCTGACATTTATAGAAAGAAAATTTTCTACCTGATTATTTTTCGATTAAATCTGAGGTTGTTGATTAGGTTCTAAATTTCTACATTTGCGCCCTCAAGAGGAAAGATTTGACTGATTGCAACCTCTGCTACCTGATTTTGGTAGAAATAAAAATGCTAAAGGCAGTGTTAACTTCCTAAAGGCGTACCGTCAAATCAACTTTAACGAAAAATTAATTGATTCCTCAACACAGAAATTTTGTTTTGAGGTAGTTTTAAAATCTCGCTTAAAACGCGAAAAATCAGCTCTGCGAGGGTTAAAATCAGCTCGAATTTAGCCAAAAACAGAGTTTAAATTAAAAATTGCTGAATGGCTTATTTATTTACATCTGAAAGTGTCTCTGAAGGGCACCCGGATAAAATTGCAGATCAAATTAGTGACACGTTACTTGACAACTTTCTGGCCTTTGACCCGGAATCTAAAGTAGCTTGTGAAACTTTAGTAACAACTGGTCAGGTTGTGCTTGCCGGTGAGGTAAAAAGTGACACTTATCTCGACGTACAGACGATTGCCCGCGATGTGATCAATGACATTGGTTATACAAAAGGCGCTTATAAATTTAGCGGCGACAGCTGTGGTGTTATTTCTCTAATTCATGAGCAGTCACAAGATATCAATCAAGGCGTAGACCGTGCGACCAAAGAAGAACAGGGAGCCGGTGACCAGGGAATGATGTTTGGTTACGCTACTCGCGAAACTGAAAATTATATGCCTCTGGCACTTGATATTTCGCACAGGCTTATGATTGAGCTTGCTAAATTGAGACGTGAAGAAAATGAAATCAAATATTTGCGCCCGGATGCAAAAGCTCAGGTAACTATTGAATACAGCGATGAAAATATTCCGCAGAAAATAGTTGCTATTGTAGTCTCTACTCAGCATGATCAGTTTGAGGAAGACGATGATAAAATGCTTGATAAAATCAAGGAAGATATCATTAAAATTCTCATTCCACGAGTTAAAAACAGCCTGCCCGAAGAACAGGCTACGCTTTTTAATGACGATATCATTTACCATATCAACCCAACAGGGAAATTCGTAATAGGCGGGCCACACGGTGATGCTGGTTTAACCGGCCGTAAGATCATTGTAGACACTTATGGTGGAAAAGGCGCTCACGGTGGTGGAGCTTTTTCTGGTAAAGACCCTAGTAAAGTAGACCGTTCTGCAGCTTATGCCTCTCGACATATTGCAAAAAATCTTGTCGCTGCCGGAGTTGCAGACGAAGTGCTTGTGCAGGTTTCTTATGCTATTGGTGTTGTTGAGCCGACTTCGATTTTTGTTGACACATATAAAACTTCAAAAGTTAATCTGTCTGATGGTGACATTGCAAGGAAAGTGCATGAAATTTTTGATATGAGACCCGCAGCGATTGAAGAACGTCTGAAATTGCGTAATCCCATTTACCGAGAAACTTCAGCTTATGGTCACATGGGTAAGACTCCCGCAACCATCACCAAAATTTTTGAAAGTCCGTATAGCGGGCGAGTGAGCCGGGAAGTAGAACTCTTCACCTGGGAAAAACTTGACTACGTTGATAAAGTGAAAGAAGCTTTTAAACTATAAATTTTGAAACGTCGCTTAATTGCGGCGTTTTTTATGCTCTATTATTAAGAATTGAATTTGAACAAATTTCCTAACTTTAAAAAAACGTTTCTCATGGAAAGTACAATGCTGAAAAAAAAGATTCAGGAAAGAATTTCTACTGCAGATTATGACCTGTTGAAAAAGATTGATGAGGCAATTGCCGCCTTTGAATATCAAAAACAACAGGATCGCATGATTGAAGAAGCCGAAGAAGATATAAAAGCCGGAAGGGTTTACTCTCAACAAGAAATGACAGAACAAATTAGAGGTTGGAAAGAATTATAAAACAAGTAATCTGGACTTCTCGAGCTTCAAAGGATTTGAGACAAATTACTTCTTTTTATTCTAAGCTATATGGCTGGGACAAGGCGCTTGATATTGCTTTCCAAATTAGAAAAGAAACAGAAATATTTGAAAACTCAGAAATTGATATTAATTCTATTGGCGCTCCGGATGAATTTTTCAAACATCTTAAGAGAGATTATCGCAAATATATCTTTCACCATTGCAAAATCACTTATCGGGTTGGAAATGATACTATTTATATTGTTCGCGTCTTCGATACCCGTCAAAATCCATCTAAAAATCTTCAACCTTGGCCTTAATCTTACTCCGTTCTGATAAAAACTACGAGCAATGGCTGAACGCTTTTGCCGATTTTGACCCTGATTTTCCCGTTTTTACACCTGAAACAGCGGAAAATAAGGAAGATATAATTATGGCACTTTCGTGGAAAGCACCGGCGGGAAGTTATAATCAATACCCAAACCTGAAAGTTATAGGCTCAATGGGAGCCGGTGTAGACCATCTTTTTGAAGATCCTGAATTACCTGAAAACATTCAACTTACAAGAGTCGTTGATGAATATCTGGCGACAGATATGCGCGAATTTGTATTGGCGCAATGCATGAGCACTATTAAAAACCTCAACACTTTTAGCAGAAAACAACCACATTGGGATAGATTACCTTATCGACGTGTTGCTGATGTCACTGTCGGGATTATGGGACTTGGAGTTTTAGGTCAGGCCGTAAGCGAACTTCTGCACCAGGTTGGTTTTAAAGTTACCGGCTGGTCACATTCTTATAAGGATCTTGAATTTGTAAAAAGTTACAGCGGAGAAAAAGAACTAAATAAATTTCTGTCTACCGCCGAAATATTAGTCTGTCTGCTACCGCTGACCGAAGAAACTTCGGGAATTTTAAATAAAGCACTTTTTGATCAACTTCCAAAGGGGGCTTATCTCATCAATGTAGCACGAGGAGGCCATCTTAACGAAACTGATTTACTGGAAGCTCTTCATTCCGAGAAATTGAGCGGAGCATCGCTGGATGTTTTTGAGCAGGAACCCCTGCCCAAAGATCATCCATTCTGGAGAGAACCTAATATTCTTATTACTCCACATGTGGCTAGTGTAAGTTCGCCAGAATCTATCATTCCACAAGTTGTGGAAAACTATAACCGCCTACAAGCAGGTGAACCTTTGCTTAATACCGTTTCGCGAAAGCGGGGTTATTAACTTATTTCCACACGTTTACCACCACCTTCAGCAGATTCATATATTGCCATAAGAATTTTTAAATCACGTAATCCCATCTCTCCCGGTACGATAGATTGCTGATCCTTGCTAAAATGCGTCGCCTGACTATCCATTTGATTGGCTTGTTCATATACATTTTCAAAATCCATTGGTCCTTCCATAGTTTGTCCCTTTTTGCCATCGTAGCTATATGCCGGGCTTAGTTTCCACCATCCTCTTTCTGCCTTTCCGTACAGTAAATCTTCAGCCTTTGCATAACTGCTCTCACATTCTGCAACAAAGCCATCATCAAATTCCATTTTCCATTTAATTGACTGTTCCACATCAAAGAAATAGGTAGGTTTTGTTACTTCGCCAAATTCTGCGGTAACTGCTATAGGGGTTTTACCCAGTGTATAAATTACGCCCTGCACGCAATAAATTCCAAGATCCATCAGCGGACCACCACCGGCCATTTCTTTATTGAGCCGCCAGACATTAGGTTTACCGCTGGTCATATCTTCACTAAAATTTGCTTTAACCTCAGTTACTTTACCAAATAGTTTTTGTTGCCCCAACTCTGCCACACGTTTATTAAAGGGCTCAAAATGGAGACGATAACCAATAGCCAGTTTTACCCCATTTTCCTTACAGGCATCTATCATACGCTGGGCATCAGCTACATTTGTGGCCATGGGTTTCTCACAAATTATATCTTTCTTAGTCTTTGCTGCGCGTACTACATAATCTGCATGCATGCTATTGGGCAATACGATGTAAATAATATCTATGTCATCATTATCTGCTATCTCATCAAAATTCTCATAGTTGTAAACATTTTTATCGGGTATGTTATATTTTGACTTCCAGGCATCCACCTTATCCGGGGTGCCTGTTACAATTCCCGCCAGGTAACAATTTTTAGTTTGCTCTAAAGCAGGCGCTAATTGCCCCGTACTGTAACCTCCTAAACCAACTAGGGCTATTCCTTTTTTAGTATCTTGATCATTACCTACTGCTTCGTCTAAAGCGGTTGCTAAGTCTCCAGAAAAAGAGGAAAGCACAGGCACACCCGTCACGGTAGCTCCAAGACCAAGACTCATATTTTTTATAAAGCGGCGTCTGTCGTTATTTTTAGTATTTAATTTCATTAGGTATATTTTATTAGATTTTGGAAAACGAAAAAAGTGCCTCTATAAAGGGCTTTGTAAATTCTTAGAAATCTTAAAGGCAGACTATTTCTCTTCTGATTAAATAGTAGGAGTACCACCAGTCACCTGCACGGTAGAACCTGTCATGTAACTTGAATCTTCTGAGGCCAGAAGTACATAAATAGGTGCAACTTCAGCAGGTTGTCCCGGTCTTTTTAGCGGCGTGTATTCCCCAAACGATTTTACCTCATCTGCCGGCATAGTAGCTGGTATAAGCGGTGTCCAGATAGGTCCCGGTGCGACACAATTAGCACGTATTCCTTTTTCGGCTAGTAACTGACCAAGGTTTGCCGTAAAATTTTGGATTGCCCCTTTTGTAGCAGCATAGGCTAGTAAGGTGGGCGTTGGCTTGTAGGCGTTGACTGAAGTGGTATTTACGATAGTGCTGCCCGGTTTCATATAAGGTTCGGCTGCTTTGCAGATATAGAACATGGAATAGATATTTGTTTTAAAAGTATAATCCCACTCCTCATCAGGAACATCTTGTAATGATTCTCTGGCCATTTGAAAGGCAGCATTATTTACCAGAATATCTATTTGACCAAATTCCTTTACAGCACGCTCAACAATTTGTTCACATTGAGATTTTTCGCTAATATCCCCGGCTACTAATACAGCCTTTTTACCCGCTTTTTCAACATATCCTGCCGTTTTTTTAGCGTCTTCATGTTCTGATAAATACGATATGAGAACATTAGCACCTTCACGTGCAAAAGCAATAGCGACCGCTCTGCCTATACCGCTGTCTGCACCGGTAATTATAGCATTTTTACCTTCAAGTTTTCCGGTACCCTTATAGCTTTCTTCGCCGTGATCTACCTTGGGAGTCATTGCTTCTTCAGTACCCGGCACTTCTTGCTTTTCTTTAGGAAATGGTGGTGTCTTGTATTTATTTTGAGGATCTTTCATAGCATCATTTTTAAAAGGTTGTTGTTTCTTCTAAAATTATGAATACCAGAAAGTTCAGGAGCGCTCTGTCACGCTAAACATTTCTTAAAATTATAATGAAGTATTATTAAAAATTTTAACCTTCTTCCTGTTAATTACAAATTATATTTTACAGATAACATTACAATACGCGGTTGCACATAATAGCGTGTAGTTGTACTAAAGGTCTCATTAAAACTGTCGTTGTTTAATGAATCGACATCAAAAAGATTGGTTCCGTCTACACGAAATTCCCACTTGCTTTCTGGTTTTTGATACCAAAGGCTGGCTTCAAAAAAGGAATACTCATTTTGCACCGTTTTATCATCATTATAATAATTGTAGTAACTCCAGTCTGCCGTAAAGGTGAAGCCTTTTAAGAACTTGAAATCTACGTTCGCAAAAGGTCTGTCTGTATAAAAATCACTTTCCAGACCACCGTTGTCATATTGATTGATACTTCTGTTGTACCCTATTTCTAAATTAGGAGCAGTTTTAAAATTAGTCTCTAAGCTTCCCTGATAACTTTGTGTGAAATTTTTAGACTTTCGGTAATTTGAATTTATAATGTTGTTGAGTTCGCTATACGAGACATTCGCACTTAAATTGGCTTTTAATTTTCTGAAGGTTTTTTGAAAACGCCCGTTGGCACTTAAAGTATTATCTACAAAATCGCTGTTTATAGGCATAGAAACCTGATTTATCTGCTCTATTACTGTCTGATTTTTGATCGCATCTACTCTACTTGTATAATTGACGCCCCCATTTAAATTTGTAAAATTAAACATGTTAAAATTAAAATAGTTCAGGCTCAGGGTGTGATAAATTGCGTTATCGAGATTTGTATTTCCGCGTGCCAGTCTGTTGTAGTTATTAAATACATAACCTTCGGCGAAATCATTTACATCTGTATACTGCGCCGTCATCTGGTAGTTAAAACGTAAACTTTCGCTTTGCTTAAACTGCGCGATCGCATATAAGTCTGGCAAAACCATAGTTTGATTTTCATGTGTACTTACTCCCACTTGCTCTGTATCTGTTATGTAATCATGAAAAGTCAATCCCGGTGTGATGGTAAAAATTCCGGTTTTAAATTTATAATGCACACCCAGAAACAAATCTGAAAATTTATAAGTAACATCATTATTCAATGCGGGATCGTCAAAGTCATTTTGAGAACCAGAATCGAGTATTTGAAAGATCGACGAATTGAAATCTTGTCTGCTTAAAGTGGTTCCCAGACTTATATTCAGGTTGCTTTTATCATTGATAACGTAGTAATAATCCAGCTTAGAATCCAGTTTATTAGTCTTGAGTAATTTATCCTGATTTATATCAAAATTAGTTTGATTTTCATCTAAAGGAAGAATGTTTTGAAAAGGCTGTACTTTTACAATTGCTTCATAAAAAGGATCTTCGTTCTGGTACAGATGCTGCACGTATCCTGCAAAAATGTTTTTTTCGTCAAGCGTGTAATAGGCATTTAAATTTTGATTGAGTGAAAAAGGCGAATTATCCTGATTTTCGGTAATGGGATTTGAAACTTCCCCGTCTGCATCTGTAAAAACAGAAAGAGCATCTGTATTTTGTGACTGTTTTGAATATTTTGCCAGCACATCATAATCCATTTGAAAACGAGCTTTTGGTTTGAAAGTAGCACTGAATTTTGCCATCGCCAATTGATTGCGTTGATCGCTATCGCTGGTGTTTACTTCAGTTTCATTAGTTTGAATATATCTGCGTAGTGAGCGCTGTATGAAATTGGTCTGATTATCACTAAAAAGCGTGAAGCCGCTTAAATCCCAGGCATCAGAAGCCTGATAGCTAAAGTTTGCTGCACCAAATTTGGTTTCCATTTCATTCGCCTGATTATTTTGTGAAACCAGAAATCCTAGTCCGCTGTCTGCAATATTAAAAGAAGTTCCTCCGCGCTGATTAAAGTTTCTAAAACCTCCTGTAAAATTGAAATAATCACGGAAAGTAAAAGGCACATCTCCTGTGTTATTTGTATTTCCTATCAGGTTAATGCTTCCTTTTGGGCTGTAATAAAACAGCTTTGCACTACCCAGATATCTGGTTTTATCTCCGTCACCTATTCCGCCTTGTAGTTCACCAAACCAAAAATTCTTTTTACCGTCTTTAAGTTTGATATTGATCGCAACATTATCCTGATCGTTACCCAGACCACGCATTTGATCTACTTCATTATAATTCTTTAAAATTTCTACTTTTTTCAAAGCATCTGCCGGGATATTCTTAGTTGCTAGTTTAGAATCGCCATCAAAGAAATCCTTTCCTTCAACCATTACTTTAGTTACGCTTTTTCCCTCAACAGTAATACCCCCATTTTCATCAACCTCAACCCCGGGAAGTTTTTTAAGCACATCACCTAATTTACGCTCTGTACCGTTAGTAAAACTATCTGTATTGTAAACAATGGTATCACCTCTTACCACCACGGGCATCTCGTAGACCAATTCTACATCGTCCAGCTGATTTGCTGCCGGCATAAGTACAAAATCAAGATTGATGTTATCACCGCCTTCAGGTATGTTTACATCTTTAGTTTCCGGCGCAAGCCCTAAAAAACTGGCTACAAATGTGTATTCTTCACCAGATGGAACCGAAAACTGATAACGCCCATCTGAATTACTAATCGCATAGGATTCCATCGCCCCGTCTGCTTTTTTAGTTGCAATTACATTAGCCAATTCTAACGGTGTACCAATACTGTCTTTAACGGTACCGCTTATTTTTACATTCTGTGCAAAGAGAGATACGCTTCCTAATAAAAGAAATATTACAATGGGGTATTTCATAATTTGGTTGATTGATTGAATATCCCTCTCTGCCTGTGGCATCTCTCCCCAAGGGAGAGAAAAGATTGGGATTAGTTTTATAAAACGAAAAAGTGATATTAATTTCTTCTGCCACCGGGGCCGCCACGGCCATTGCTAAAACGTTCTGCCATTTCTTTGGTTTTTTCTGCCACTACAGCTTCATAATCTTTTCGGCTTATTTCCTTTCCTTTATCAGGCTGATCTATTTCCAGACCTTCTTTAGGATTAATGACGATTTTGGTACACAAAATAACGGTACGCCCAGCATTTACTTCAAGTATTAATCCCGGCAAACCCCAATATTCATCAGGCCCCTGACTTACGGGAATTTGTGGTGTATACCACGCCGTAATAGTTTCTTCTATAGGTTCTTTAGCAACAGCCGTGCTGTCATTTTCGGCATTACGTCTGCGCCGCATTGCACTAAAAGCATTAGGCTCTATCTTTCGCGTAGCTGTAGCTTTAAAAGCTGCATATTGCCCAATCATCTTGCTTTCTTTTTCTAGTTTCCAGTCTAGCTTGTTGAGACTGTCTTTTACCAGAAATGCTTTGCCCATTAAATCGTTCTCACGAGCGTACAAATTATCACCTATGTTCTTATAAATCCCGCCTTGCGAGAAGCCGCCGCCCATAAATCGCATTCCACCACCTTGTCCCGGTGCTTCCAGCTTTTCAACTTCCTCATAAATAGATTCGTCTTTATTAAATGCAAGGGTGTAGGTTTTTTCAAGTCTTGATTTCATGCGCTCAGCGATTTGCTTTTTCATCTGCTCGCTCATCTGTCTGCCGCCCCAGCCGTCAATATCTACGGTTGTTTTAGTTTGATATGTAGCGATACCGCCATCAAATTGTTGAGCCTGTCCCAAAAAACTGCATAAATAAGCAACAGCCGCAAGTAGAACTTTAGTGATCATATTCATAACACCAATACTTTAAGATTTTTTAATTAGACCCGCGAATTATCTTAAAGTTTAACAGACTTAATAATAATTTATTAACCGCCTATTTTAATGGTTATTTGTTTTCCGTCACCTTTTCTATTGTTGCTGTTGCGCTCCATCCACTCTTGCATTTTTTCTTCCTGTAACGTGTTAAAGCTTTCCTGATCAATTACTTTCCCTTTGTCTGGGGCTTCAATATCGATTTTCTCATTAGGATTTAAAACTATAGAACTACACAGAATGCTCAATTTATCATCCTGTACTTCAAGTATCAACCCCGGCAGACCCCAATATTCTTGTGGACCGTTAGTAACAGGAATTTGCGGCGTATACCAGACAACAACCGTTTTTTCATGCTTAGTTTCTGCAATACTATCGCTTGCTGTACCCCATTGTTTTTCTTTTACTTCCCGAGTAAGTGTGGCTTTATAACATGTATAATCACCAATTGATTTTTGGTCTTTTTCCAGTTTCCAATTGGGTTTGGGTAAGGAATCCTGAATGAGAAATATTTTGCCAAAAAGCTCATCCTGTTTTGTAAAAGTTCCCGCCGCAGTATTTTTATACAGAACGAAATTACTTGAAGAAATTTTGATCTGAACGCCAGAGGAGCTGCCCACACTAGGCGCATCCAGCTTTTCATTTTCCTTATATAGAGACTCGTTGCGGTCAAACTGAAGCGTAAATTCTTTTTGAAATTGCTTTTTTAATTGCTCCTGTATCTGCTTTTGCATAGCATCATTCATCTGTGTACTATCCATCGTAATATCAATTTGCCGTCTGCTTTTATAAGTCGCCACACCCTGAAAATCCTGTGCAATTAATGGTTTCGCAAAAGCGAAAATGATTACAATTAAAACCCATTTTAAATTCATAACTGTCGTTTTTTGATTGATTGATTTTATATTGAAATTAACCGATTATTGCCTTTTTTAACCCGATTTTGAATTTGGTCAAAAGCAATAAATTTAATTCAAGTCAAAAGTGATAGAAAGAAACCACTTTGATAGTTAACCAGTGTTAACGAGTGTTAAGCGAAAACCAGCAGCTTAAAAATTCAACTTACTTTTGGCCTATGCAAAACCGCAATTACAAGTTGCTTATTTATTTTATTGCCGGGGTGATAGCAATTACTCTAGCCATTCAGGTGTATTGGAATTACAAGAACTATCAATCTGCGAAGCAGCAATTGGTAAATGAAACACAGATAAGCCTAGATAATGCCGTAGATGATTATTATTCTATTCTCGCTAAGAAAAATACAGTGGGATTTGTATTGAAAAATAATACCCAAGTAGACGAGTCTTCAACTGCTTTAGACAGCCTTTTTAGTAAAATAGATATTTCGAATAAAGGGTTTAAGGGCTTAGATTCATTAAAAAGAAATTCGATAAAATCTATAACCATTCACAAAGGTGTGAACAGAGATAGCTTCACCAGTGCAGCCAACGAGCATAACAACTCTAAAATGCAAATTTTCAAGAGCGCAACAGAAGGTGAAGAAAATGAAAAGGCAGATAGTTTACTACACAAATGGACGTCTCTTACTTCGCGTATAGTGATTTCAATAAATGAAGATACACTCCAGATAGAAAAAATGGACAGTCTCATAAAAAACCAACTTGCAAGAAAATATATTGAGGTAGATTATGGTTTTATTTATACACAAAAAGACAGTGTTATACAGCAAATAAATCCTCATATTAATAAAACAGCATTGCTAAGTACCACGGCAAAATCTACCTGGTTACCTGGCGGTAGCAAACTAGAATTATTTTTTACTAATGAAACCTTCACTATTTTAAAACGCAACCTTGTAGGCATCCTGCTTTCAGCGCTTCTTATTGCCGCCGTGATTGCTTGTCTGCTGTTTTTATTGCGCATTATTAACAGGCAAAAGCAACTGGCAGAAGTTAAAAATGACCTCATTAGCAATATTACACACGAGTTTAAAACCCCAATTGCTACTATAGGTGTTGCGCTAGAAGGTATCGAGAATTTTAATGTGGAAAATGATCCTGCTAAGACCAAAAAATATGTACAAACCTCAACCGTACAGCTGGGTAAACTCAACACCATGGTTGAGAAGTTACTGGAAACCGCCACACTAGATGGCGACGATTTGCAACTCAACAAAGAAGAAGTTTCGATTGCAGAATTGTTGCAAACACTCATTAAAAAGCATCAATCTTTAGCGCCACAAAAAGAATTTACTTTTGAAAGCTTACGCGAAAATATTTACATCTATGCAGATATTTTTCATCTGGAAAACGCTTTAAACAATATTCTTGACAATGCTGTAAAATATGGCGGAAACCTCATAAAAGTAGCTGTAGAAGCTAAAAATCGGGAGATTTTGATAAAAATCGCAGATAACGGGAATGAGCTTAATTCCGCGCAGGCGAAACAAATTTTTGAAAAATTCTACCGCGTGCCAAAGGGAAATACGCATAACATCAAAGGTTTCGGCATCGGCTTGTACTACACTAAAAAAATCATCGAGAAACACGGCGGTACGATCAGCGTTGTAATAAACGGAAAAACCAATTTTATAATCACAATCCCAAATGCCTGAAAAAACACACATTCTCCTCGCCGAAGATGAACCTGCTCTGGGACAGATTGTAAAAGAAAGTCTGGAAACTCGAGATTTTATAGTTCATTTAGTCGAAGATGGTGAGAAAGCGTTAGAATTCTACAAAAGCAAAAAACCACAATTGCTTGTGCTCGATGTAATGATGCCTAAAAAAGATGGCTTTACGCTTGCTAAAGAAATCAGGCAGCAGGATGGCGATATTCCTATTATATTTTTAACGGCAAAATCACAAACCAGCGATGTGGTAGAAGGTTTTACCATAGGCGGTAACGACTACTTAAAAAAGCCGTTTAGCATGGAAGAGCTCATCGTGCGCATTCATAATCTTATTGGTCGCACAAAGCTTCAGAAAAACGCTGAAGTTTTAATTTTTGGTGATTTTAAATTTGACTTTCCTAAACAAACACTTCAGTTTAAAACTGAAGAAAAAGAATTACTCACCCACCGGGAAGCACATTTGCTTTTTCATCTTCTAAAGAATAAGAATCAGGTGCTTGACCGCTCGCTTATACTCAACAAACTTTGGGGCAATGACGATTTTTTTAATGCTCGCAGCATGGATGTTTTTATTAGCAAACTGCGTAAAAAACTAGGGAAAGACGATTCTATACAAATCCTAAACGTGCGCGGCTTTGGTTATAAGTTGGTTTGTTAATATCTATAGTAAAGGATAGTAGGGAGTTTTGAAGCCTTCATGAGAAAATAAAATAGTGTTCTTTATCGAAAAGTACAATTCACCACTAACAGCCAAGCTCTATTTTTTCGTAATTTTCGCGCTATGCGGATCTTGATCTTTCTGATTTTTGCCATTTCTCACCCGATTTTTGCACAAAAAATGGAGGTTTTACCGCTGGATTCTATTTCGCTTAAAGCGGAAAAATTTATAGGTGTAGACAAATACAAAAACCTCTACACAACTACAGGCGCTGTACTCTATAAAAGTAATGCCGAAAAAACCCTTCAATTTAGTGACATACAACTGGGCGCAATTACAAGTGTAGATATTATCAACCCTTTAAGAATCACTTTGTTTTATCAGGATTTTAATACCGCCGTGATTCTTGACAATACACTCAATGAGATCACCAGGCTAGATTTTAATAAACTTGAAGAATATAGAAATATTTCTTTCGCCAGAACGGCAAATGATCGCCAGCTGTGGGTATTCAATATTGACCTGCAACAGCTTGAATTATTCAATTATCGCACAAATACAGTAAAAACCGTGTCACCACCTATTAAAAACAGGATCGTTACAGCCGCTACAAATTTTAATTATTGCTGGTTGACAACGCATGACTTTATACTTCAATACAATAGTTACGGGAGTCTCGTAAGTAAGTTTAAAAATGTGGGGTTAAATGCTCTAATTGAAAACAATGAGAATCTTCTGGGATTATCTGCAGATGATTTATTCTATAAAAAAAAGAATAGTGAGAATTTTGCACAGCTTAATATCACCACAAATGATGTAAAACAGTTTTACTGGACCGGCGAAATCCTATATCTTTACAGCCGTGGAAATCTCACAACTTACCAATTAAAATTACCTAAAATCTAAACGTATGCATGTAGCCATTGCTGGCAATATTGGTGCCGGAAAGACGACCCTTACGCGGCTTTTGGCCAAACATTATAATTGGCAACCTCAATTTGAGGATGTAGTAGACAACCCCTATCTGGATGATTTTTACAACGCTATGGAGCGTTGGTCTTTTAATCTGCAGGTTTATTTCTTAAACAGCAGATTTAGACAGTTGTTAGACATTCGTGAAGGCAATAAAGATGTGATTCAGGATCGCACGATCTATGAAGATGCTCACATTTTTGCACCTAACCTGCACGCAATGGGGTTATTAACAAATCGCGATTACAACAATTATCGCTCGCTTTTTGATCTGATGGAAAGTGTGGTAGAAGGACCAGATCTTTTGATCTATTTAAGAAGTTCTATCGCAAATCTTGTAGCACAAATACAAAAAAGAGGTCGGGAATATGAGAATAGTATATCAATAGATTATCTAAGCAGACTTAATGAGCGTTATGAAGCCTGGATACATGATTACAGCAAAGGCAACTTGCTTATAATAGATGTTGACAATATAAACTTTGTAGATAATCCTGAAGATCTGGGTAATATCATTAACCGAATAGACGCAGAATTACACGGTTTGTTTTAGATAGCTAAATGCTCAAGAGGCCTATTAAATAATAGCCAAAACTGTCTAAATTAAATCTTAAACTCAATAAAACCCTATTTTTGGATAGGGTTTTTGCGTATTTTGAAAATGCATTAACAGAATAGCAAATCGCATAGATTTGACCTATCATATTTTCAAAAAACGCTTAGATTGAGTACAACACATTCTATACTTGATGATGAATCTATTTTAGACGACCTAGAAGTTGGTAAAAGAACAGTGCGTTCACTGCCTCATGGTGGCTTTCTATTCTTAGAGCACGATGTACCCTCTCTCCTTATTTATCGCAAAAAACCCGAAGATAATGCTACTTTAAGACTGGCTCGTACAAGTGCTTCATATCTTATAATAGGTGAGGATAACTTTGATTATTTTAGACATTTTCTCGTAGAACTTACAGAGAAAATGGCAGCTCGTTTTGGTTCTTTTATTCTTATCGAAATATATAGCGGAAAAACAGGAAGCACTCAATTTGTTATCAAGGGACCATCGCATAAACTACCTGCATCTTTAAAAGTTCTGGCAACTGAATTTGAGAAGATAGACAGCAGAAGACACGATGTAAAGCTTACAACGCGAATTGAGCAAACTAAAGAAAGACAATTAAAAGAAAGTGAACCCCTTTTTGATATTGAAGAGATCAAGAAAAAAGGAGGGACTTTATTGGGTATAGAGATACCTCCCGTTTATCGTGATAGTATTGGCCAGGTATATCCCATTTACTTTAAAAGCTTTCGCGAAAGCTTTGCCCAGACAGTACAACAAGCCATTTTTGAATTTATACGCGTGCAGACTTCTTCAAAAATATCAAGCTATAATGCTCTGGGAAAAAGAGAAATACATGAAGAAGTTTTAAAAATTGACAAGCAAATCACGGCTATTCAATCTTCTTATCAGTTTTTACTACTTGTTGCTCCGGTAAATATTCAGTCGCTAAGAGAACGTTTTTTTGAAAGCAATTTTCACGAAATCAATTCATATCACTATCGATTATTACCTATAGATCCTGATATTCTAAAACGCAGATTATATAATCTGCGTATTGATGAAATTGATGATCCCGCGCTAGCTTACCTCTATGATCAAAAAAGAGAAGAAATTGATCAGGAACTAACCATGTTAAAAGAACGTGGTTCTCGAAACTTTTTTTACAGCAGCATACGCTTACATAAAGATGTGCCTAAGAATATTTTAGCGCAAGCAAAATTAATTCTGGAAAATATTCCCGAAAATCAGTCTTCTGCAGCAGAAAACCTCATAGATGCACACGATTTTAAAAAATTAGCTGAAGAAGAGTTTGAATATTTTAAGGAGCAGTCGCCAGATTATAATGGCACTATACATATACGTAAGGATGTCAACATCATTATGGTCTCTCAGGGTGAATTATATCTTCCGGCAGATTATAAAATGTCCACGCAGGAAGCACAGGCACTTATACAACACGAGATCGGCACGCATGCACTTACCTACTATAATGGGAGTCGGCAAACTCTAAGTCAGCTGGCAGCAGGTTTTGCAGATTATGATGCTACTCAAGAAGGTATGGCGGTCTTAGCCGAATATCTGGGTGGCGGTCTTTCTGGTAATCGCTTACGCATACTCGCAGGACGCGTTGTAGCAGGAGCAGCATTAATAGATGGGGCAGATTTTAAATCGATGTTTAACCTACTCCATTTTGAATATGGATTTGTAAAAGAACGAGCTTTTAATATTACTTCCAGAATGTTTCAGGGAGGTGGTTTTCTAAAAGATATAATTTATTTAAAAGGTCTGGTTGAGCTACAGGAATATTTAGAGGGTGGTGGAGAATTAGAACCGCTACTGGCCGGTAAATATTCTATAAAACATGCTCCTCTAATAAAAGATCTTACAGAACGCAACTTATTAAAACCGGCAACTATAAAGCCGCGATATTTAAAAACCAAAGAATTTCAACCTAAAATGAGGGCATTTAAAGAAGGAATTGCACTCTCTAAAATGATATGAAAATGAAAATATGTTTTGTAATTAGTGATATAGAGACTGAGCCGTGTGGCACTTCAGTGGTTCTACTAAAAAAGGCCTATGAACGAGGGAATGACGTATATGTCATGAATGTGGGAGGCTTCAATTTTGTACATGGGGCACCTTTAAATCTTCATTGCAAGAAAATACCCAAATCTATTAAATATAACAATGTTGAAGAGTTCTTTGAGCAGGTAAAAGGTGATACTATACCTTATACTACAGAAAATTCTGCAGAACTGGATGTGCTTTTTTTAAGAAATAATCCTACTGAAGAATCAGATGACAGGCACTGGGCAGAACATAGCGCGATAGCTTTCGCCAGAATGATACAGCAGCAAGGGGTTCTCGTGCTTAATGATGCAAATGCTATGTCTCATTCATTTATAGATAAGCTATATTTTGAAGAGCTTCCACAAGTTATAAAACCAGATAGTTTAATAACCCGCAATAAGGAAGATCTAATTGAGTTTTGGGAAAAATCTGGCAAAAAAATGGTTCTCAAACCTCTTGAAGGTTCGGGCGGTCAAGATGTATATCTTATAGATGAAGAAAAGAAAAATTTCAATCAAATCTTCACTGCTCTAATTACAAAAGGATATATCATAGCTCAGGAATTTTTACCTAAAGTAAGTGAAGGTGATGTACGTGTGATCTTAATGAACGGCAGAATTTTAGAAGAAGATGGCAAAAAAGCTATTATACGCCGGGTTAATAAAGATAAAGCTGAATTTAGAAGTAATCTCTCCCTAGGTGCAAAAGCAGAACCTGCAGAACTTACTCCTGAAATAGAAAAAATAGTCAAACTCACAGCTCCTAAACTCATTCGGGATGGCTTCTTCTTTGTTGGGCTGGATGTTGTTGACGATAAACTTATAGAGATAAATGTTCTTAGCCCCGGCGGCTTAGATTATTGTGAAGAAATAGGTCTTCCAGATTTTACTGATACTGTTATACAGGCCATCGAACGCAAAGTAGAGTATAAAAAATATTATAAAAACAGCCTTACAAATAAGGAACTGGCTTCAATGCATTAAAAATATTTTCATGAAAGATAAATATCCCAGAATAATTGGCGAATATTCAAGTGGCATAAAAGGCCCCTTACTATTCATTACTGCCGGTGTTCATGGTAATGAACCTAGCGGTGTAATGGCATTAAAAAAAGTTTTTAAAGAGCTAGAACATAGCTTGCCTGAAATAAAAGGCACAATTGTAGGTGTCACAGGTAATCGTAAAGCGCTAAATAAAAATGTAAGGTACATTGATGAAGATCTCAACCGAACCTGGACAGAGAAAAATGTAAAGGACAAGGTTAAAAATACGCATGAGAAAGAAGAAATGTTCTCTATAATAAAAGTGCTTCAGGATTTCCCTGAAAAAGACTTTACCAAGCGTTATTTTTTAGATTGCCACACAACTTCATCTGCAAGCGCTCCCTATATTTCTGTTCAGGAAGTACATGATAATGACGAGTGGGCTCATCAATTTCCGCCTTATATAATACGTGGGTTCTCAGATATCGTTTCGGGCTGCATAGACCATTACATGAGCAGAACAGGACTTACAGGATTTGTTTTTGAAGGTGGTCAACATGAGAGTGATGAAGCTGTAGACAATCACGAAGGTATTATTTGGCATGCTATTGCAAAAGCGGGTTCCCTTGATCTGTATAAATTATCTGCTTATCCTGAAGCTGCATCAAAACTGGAAAAACTTAAAACTGATCAAAAAACTTTTGACATTCTCTATCGCCATGAACTCAAAGAGGATGATAACTTTAAAATGGAGCCTGGATATAAAAACTTTCAGCCCGTTAAAAAGGGGGATTTGCTGGCGCAACACAATGGTGAAGAAATTAAAAGTAAATGGGATGCATTTATTTTCATGCCCCTTTATCAAGCTCAGGGAAATGATGGTTTTTTTATTGTTGAGCAGGTTCAATAATAAACTATTGAATAAGTCCTAACTCGCGAGCATGCTCTTCAGCAACTGCGCTTTCACTTACCAAAAGTGCCGGTGTTAATTCAAATTTCTCAAGAAGTCCACGTACGCGAAATACTCTTTTCTCGTGATTAACGCTGCGTAGATAAATTGCGAGAATACGATCTGGATATTCCTCAGCTATTTCAATATAAATATCGGCATCATGTTCCCCGCTATCCCCAATAAGCACAAACTTTAGATGTGGATACGTCTTTAGAATATTTCTAATTTCATGTTGCTTATGCGGTTTTTCAGGCTGCGGAGTTCTGTCAAAAGGAGTTCTAAAATCCCGCAGTAAGATAGAACCCTTAGGGAAGTTACTTTTCTTAATAAAATCCTGAAGGTAGTGGTACAAATTCCACGGACTGTTACTCACGTAAAAGAGCGGATTTGAAGCTTCGCCAGATTTGCCCAGGTGAAATTTTTGATAAAGTTCTGCTGCTCCTTTCAGTGGAGTTCTCCTGCCCACATCTCTAAAAAGAGTATTTAGGATTACCCTCCACTTCATAAGTGAAACTACCCCTGTTTGCAGAATCGTGTCGTCAATATCACTTATTACACCATACTCTGCCTTCTTTGAAGGTATTACCATTTCTACCGGAAAACGATTGTTGTTTATGATAAATCTATTTTGATTCTCATCATCAAAACTGAGCTCCATAGGTAACCAGCCTTCTTCGTTCGTCTGGCTTTCTAAACCAGATGCTGTGATATCAATTTTAAAATAGCCTTCTGCATCTGTTACGGTATAGAAAATCTCATTGTCGGGAAGTTTTAATTTTAAACGTGCGGCGGGAAGTTCATCACTTTTAAACTGATGAAATGCATTTTTTAAAACACTCAAAAAGTCTGTTTTCTCAAGATTAACGCCCTCGTGCTCTAATGCACGTCCTATCGCATACAGATGATCATTAGTCCCGTAGGTTTGATAACCATGTATTTGTATAGGATCTTTATTAGCTAAGCCAAGTCTGTTAAGTAGATTTTTTACCATTCAATAAATTAGAAAATCCCAGCCTGGCATCTTGGATTTTAATTATAAACTTCTCTTAATATTTTCCAAAAAACTTACCAAGTTTGAAGATAAAAACAGGCTTCATCAAATCAATAAAAGGAGTTCTATTTTATGTTTTCTAATTCAACTACCATCTTATCACTATCTGAATTTACTATAGTGCGTTTTTCCTGAGTAGATGTTTCAACCTTTTCCTGTTCTACAAGCTCAGTAGATTCGGTTGGAGTACCAATTATAGGTGCAATTACTAACCCAACCAGACAGGTTAATTTAATAAGTATATTCATTGATGGTCCCGAAGTATCTTTAAAAGGATCACCCACAGTATCTCCTGTAACAGCAGCCTTGTGAGCATCACTCCCCTTATAGGTCATTTTCCCATCAATTTCAACCCCGGCCTCAAATGATTTTTTAGCATTATCCCAAGCCCCACCTGCGTTATTTTGAAAAATCGCCCACATTACACCAGAAACACAAACTCCGGCCATATAACCTCCCAGAGGTTCCGCTCCGAAAATAAGACCAACCAATATTGGTGTAATTATAGTTAATAGACCAGGCAGTATCATTTCGCGCAAAGCTGCTTGAGTAGAAATTGCAACGCATTTGCCATATTCAGGTTTTCCTGTTCCTTCTAAAATACCCGGAATTTCTCTAAACTGTCTTCTCACTTCCTGCACCATCTGCATAGCCGCTTTGCCCACAGATTTCATCGCTAATGCAGAAAAAACAACCGGGATCATACCACCTACAAATAATGCTGCAAGCACGTCTGCTTTAAAAATATTGATCCCGTCAATTCCCGTAAAAGTTACAAAGGCTGCAAAAAGGGCAAGCGCAGTTAATGCCGCAGATGCGATCGCGAAACCTTTACCCACCGCAGCTGTCGTATTACCCACAGAATCTAAAATATCTGTACGTTGACGCACTTCCGGAGGTAACTCACTCATTTCTGCCACACCACCCGCATTATCTGCAATGGGCCCAAACGCATCAATGGCAAGTTGCATAGCTGTAGTGGCCATCATCGCTGATGCCGCCAAAGCCACACCATAAAATCCGGCCAGTTCGTATGAGCTGTATATAGCCGCAGCAAATAACAAAACCGAAGCAAAAGTAGATTTCATACCAACGGCAAGACCTGCTATAATATTAGTTGCCGCACCGGTAGATGAATTCTGTACGATATCCATCACGGGCTTTTTACCCAAACTGGTGTAGTAGGCAGTCACAACAGAGATTAAAGCTCCTACTGCAAGACCTATACACGCAGAAATAAAAACATTATTAGAAGATATCTCTTTATCACCTTCGCCAAAGAAATGCATAACCATTGTTTCAGGAAGCATCCAGCGAATTAGAAAGTAGCTTGATATTAAGGTTAAAAATATAGCAACCCAATTCCCTCTGTCAAGAGCTTTTTGAACCTGCGATTCTCTCGCAGTATTGCTTGAAATTTTCACTAAAAAAGTCCCTATTATGGAAGCCAAAATCCCTACTCCGGCAATGACAATAGGTAAGAGCACTGGTCCCATATTATTAAACGCATCAACAAACTGATTTTCCTGAGACATATCTCTTATGAGATAATTACCCAGGACCATTGCCGCTAATACTGTGGCTACATAACTACCAAACAAATCTGCACCCATACCAGCAACATCACCTACATTATCACCTACGTTATCTGCAATCGTAGCCGGATTACGAGGATCATCTTCAGGTATTCCTGCCTCTACCTTACCTACAAGATCTGCACCTACATCTGCAGCTTTAGTATATATACCACCGCCTACACGTGCAAACAATGCAATTGATTCCGCTCCCAGCGAAAAACCAGCCAGCGCCTCCAGAACAATGGTCATATCCTCATAAAAATCGCCTGTTTTGCCCATAAATTGGGAAACGAAAAACATAAAGAACAAACTTAATCCCAGAACCGCAAGACCCGCGACACCAAGCCCCATAACAGTACCGCCACCAAAGCTTACTTTGAGTGCCTGTGGTAAACTTGTCTTTGCTGCTTCAGCAGTACGGGCATTAGCATCTGTAGCAATACGCATACCTATATTTCCCGCAAGGGCAGAGAAAAAAGCGCCGACGACAAAAGCAGGAACTATTAACCAACTTGTAGTATCAACAATAACAGATATTATATAAAGTAGAACTGAAGCTATAACAACAAAAATCAAAAGCAATCTATACTCAGCTGCCAAAAACGCAAGAGCACCTTCTTTTATATTCTTAGAAATAGTTTGCATTTTTTCACTTCCCGGGTTTTGCTTTTTGACCCAGCTTCTTTTAATAAGCATAAATAAAAGCCCAATTATAGCCATAGCTATAGGTACATAGATCACATTTGATTCCATAAATTTTGGTATTTATTAAATGATTTCTACTAATGTAGCAAAATTGAGGGAATTTTATACTATCAGGCTTTGTATTGAATATATGGAATAAAAAAAGCCGCTTTATTGCGGCTTCTTCATTTCGTTATATTTTGTATGCTTATTTTATACTCACTTCCTCTACAGGAATATCACTTTCTGTATATCTGTCTATACACTGTATAATGATCTCTTTAGCCTCATTTACATCGCCCCAACCGCCTACATCAACTTTTTTCTTTTCAAGATCTTTATAAACCTGGAAGAAATGCTCGATCTCTTTTATTAAATGTGGGTTAAGCTCACTAAGGTCATTTACAGAACTTGCAATAGGATCACTTACTGGTACACATATTACTTTTTCATCAGGACCTTTCTCATCTGTCATGTGAAATACACCAATGGGCTTCACCTCCATAACACAACCTGGAAAAGTAGGCTCTGTAACTAATACAAGAACATCAAGTGGATCACCGTCTAATGCCAAAGTCTCAGGAATGAAACCGTAATCTGCAGGATACATCATTGAAGAAAAGATCATACGGTCGTAGCGTATTTTCTTCAGCTTAAAGTCGTACTCGTATTTATTTCGACTACCCTTCGGAATCTCTATTAGCACATCGAAGGTTGTAATTTTATCTCTCGTCATATTTACTTTTTCCGTTAATTATACGGTGTTTAACATTATAATCAGGGGAGGGCAAAAGTACCTTAAATCAAGCCTTAAGGCAAAGAAATTCGGTAAAAGAATAAAAAAACACCATACACAACCATTTTACCCTTAAACCAGTCTGTTTATTTAAAATGAAAACTCTAAAGCTCCTGTAACACCAAATTTTCGGGCATCTGGCAAATCCAGATAATTCCCCCTAAAATTAAAATCTATTCTCAAAATCTTAAAGATATTCCCTACCCCAAAACTATATTCATAATATGGCTTTTTATTAGGAGCCAGATATTCTATACCCGTAGCATTTATTTGTTGGTTCTCGTCTGAAATTTCTCCCCAAGCTCCTCTTAAGCCTATAATTTCTCTCAGGTTCAACTTTTTAAGAAGCGGTATTCTTGAAAATAATCTTCCGCCAAAGTTATGTTCTAAATGTACAGAGGCGTATGTATCTGTTATAAATTCATAATAATTAAGCTGAGGAAAGGTGCCATAAATCGAAAATAAATTCTGGTTACCAGGAATCACGCTAAGTAGTCCCAAAGGCACTGTACCAAAGGTTTTCCCTGCTTCTATTGTAGAAGTGAAAGTTCCTAAACCACCCGCTCGCCAGGGCTGTCTATATGAAAATTGCAGCTTTTCATAGTCAAAATCACTCTCCCAGAGATTTTTAATACCTTTTGTGTAACCCACAAAAATTGTAGGAAACCATTCATTGCTTGTTAATCGCTCAACGCCATAACCAGAAGTGCGTTTTCCCGGCTCATAAATAGCACTCAATATGAAATCTGTCTGCTTAACATCTGGCTTAGACACAGTCTGTGTTGCATCTGTATAATAATCTAAACTAAAAGTAGGCGATGCAGACTGCAAACTACGTATAGACATATCAGACCTGAGAATCAAATTCTTGATTGGTTCTGCTTCTATTGCAAAATTACCCAACTCTAGACTTGTAAGTCTGTCGTTAGAGCCTACTGTTACCAGTGATGATGATGCTAAATTTCTACCTAATACATCTGTAGATGTGGTAAGGCTTGCCCCTGTTTGTTCTATGTCTTTACGGTAACCCCCAGACACTATTAATCGGCTTTTTTTATCTATAAGCCATTTTCCTGAAATCCCGTATTTAAACTTCTGATCTTTGAAACCGTAAGCGGTGAAACCTTCTAACCTCCATGGATCATTTTGATTAAAATAGGTACGAGCACCCATTCTTAATCTCAAGCCCTCCACATCATTGAAACCAAAGGCAGAAAATATTGGACCTATATCAAGATTAGCAGCATCCCATTCATAGTAGCCGGAAACCAGTACCGAGCCAATATCATACAGCGCCTTAAAACGTGGCACCGTCTTTAAGGTGTCAAGCATATTATAAATACCCTTTTCGTCCTTACTTAATTCTTCCTGTCTTTTATCTTTCCAGAAAGCATCGTCTCTGGTATAAATAGATTCATCATATTCCTGCAGACGCTTCTTATAAAAATCTTCTTTTAAAGGCTTGTTGAAAACATAATTATCGTAGAGAGTCGTACGCTTACCATACATCCCTTTACTTTCTTCTTTCTTACGAATCGCAAAATCTGAAAGAAAGTAATCACGAGTAATTAAAAAAGTAGTGTCGCTTTCAACTTTAAATTCCTGCTCAATATAAATTTCCTTTACCCAATTAATATTTGCACTTTTATTAACCTGCATATTAATATCAGTAATCGCCCAGGTAGTGTCATTTACCCAGAAATCTCCTTTAAAGGTTAGTTCATTGCTTCTACGCGGATAATAAATAATATTGTAACACCATTTATTCTTAATGTACGCGCTGTCTGCAAGTACATAATTGTATGTGCTGACACCAGTTGTAGAAAGCGGACTTACAAAACTTTTATCAAAGAATTTTAGGTAGTTATCATAAACATTAAACTCATTGTAGAGTTCATTTACAAAGGCTATGATTGTTTGATTGGTACTAAAACCACTGTTTTTATTTCCTAAAAGCTCCTCCTTCTTAAGATTTAAAGTGTTGTCGCCATAAACCTTACTACTGGCTTCATTTATAAAAATAGGGAGATAGGTCTTACCTGTAATACGAGAAGTATCCATCTGGTTAAAAATGAATTCCATCCCATTAAAGATACGGTTGTTTATAAGAGCGCTGTCAATAGTATTGAGATCAAACTCTACTTTCTCGTATTTGTCATATTGATATTGATCAAATTGACTCAGACCGTTTTGCCGTTTATTTGCCCAGATCTTTTTGAGTATTTCTACAGCAGGATTGTTCTTTTTAGGTTGCTTTCCTGAATAGATCACAACCTCATCCATAGTTTCGGCTTCCTCTTCCAGAACTATACTAAGATTATAGTTTACCCGCTTTTCTAACTTGATCTCACGTGGAGTAAATCCCACGAAAGTAACTTTTAGAGTATCGTAATTGTCATCTGTCTCCAGATAAAAGCGACCGTCTTCATTTGTAATAGTTCCCTCTGTAGACCCGGGGAAAACAACATTTGCAAAAGGAATGGGATTTCCCAGACCATCATATACACGACCTCCTACTTTTGTTTGGCTTAATCCTACTATAGGCAAGCAAAAAAGTAGAAGCAGGATTAGGAGGTTCTTCATATTTATTCCTCTTTGAGGATAAAAATCGGGGTTTAAAGGCCTAAAATCGCCCTCTTACCTTCCATTAAAAAATAAAGGCTTCATTGGTATAATAACCCATGAAGCCTCAAATATATTGGTATACTTTTACTTGTAAAGTACCTTTTTGACAGCTTTAACAACATCATCACTATTGGGTAACCACTCTTTTAAAAGAACGGGAGAATAGGGTGCCGGAGTATCTGCTGTGTTTATTTTAATAATAGGAGCATCAAGATAATCAAAAGCTTCAGATTGTACCTGATAGGTGATCTCTGTAGCTACGTTACCAAAAGGCCATGCTTCTTCCAGAATAATAAGGCGATTTGTCTTTTTAACTGAATCCAGAATGGTTTTATGATCCATTGGGCGCACGGTACGTAGATCTATGATTTCACAAGAGATATCCTCCTTTGCTAATTCGTCTGCCGCTTTATAGGCTTCTTTAATTATTTTACCAAAAGAAACAATAGTAACGTCTGTACCTTCTCTTTTAATATCTGCTACACCAATAGGTATAAGATATTCACCTTCTGGCACCTCTCCTTTATCACCATACATCTGCTCACTTTCCATGAAAATAACAGGATCATTATCACGTATAGCAGACTTTAAAAGTCCTTTAGCATCTGCAGGGTTAGAAGGAACAATTACTTTAAGACCAGGAGTATTTGCAAACCAGTTCTCAAAAGCCTGTGAGTGTGTTGCACCTAATTGACCGGCGGAGGCAGTTGGCCCGCGAAAAACGATTGGGCAATTAAACTGGCCACCTGACATCTGTCTTATTTTAGCAGCATTATTAATGATCTGGTCAATCCCTACAAGAGAGAAGTTAAATGTCATATACTCCACGATAGGTCTGTTGCCATTCATCGCGCTTCCTATTGCTATCCCGGCAAAACCAAGTTCTGAAATAGGCGTATCAATAACGCGTTCTGGGCCAAACTCATCAAGCATTCCTTTTGAAGCTTTGTAAGCACCATTGTATTCTGCAACTTCTTCACCCATAAGGTAAATAGTGTCGTCACGGCGCATCTCCTCGCTCATGGCCTCACAAACAGCTTCCCTAAATTGTATAGTTTTCATGTATCGTTAAGTATAAGATCACGGTAAATATCGGTAACTTCCCTTAATTTAAGGGAAGGCAAAAATAACAATTAAATTCTGCCGAAAGAATTGGATTTAACTAAAATTTGTTATGCATGCATAGTAAATAAGCCAAAAATTATGCTTATTTTCGTGGCGAAAACGAAATAGTTACAAATAACCGCTTTTTTATATGAAAATTTTAGTTTGCATCAGTCACGTACCAGATACGACTTCAAAAATAAACTTCACATCAGACAATAAAGAATTTGACACAAACGGGGTTCAGTTTGTAATCAATCCTAATGATGAGTTTGGTCTCACAAGAGCAATGTGGTTTAAAGAAAAACAGGGCGCAACGGTAGATGTTGTGAACGTAGGAGGAGCCGAAACTGAACCTACACTGCGTAAAGCTTTAGCCATAGGCGCAGATGAAGCTATACGCATAGATACTAAAGCGCAAGATGGTTTTCAGGTAGCTACAGAACTTAGTAAAGTAGTACAAGACGGTGGCTATGATCTTGTGATCGCCGGTAGAGAGTCTATAGACTATAATGGCGGTATGGTGCCGGGGATGCTTGCAGCCCTTACGGGAGCAAGTTTTGTAAATACATGTATAAGCCTTGAAGTAGAAGGAAATACTGCTACCGCTGTACGCGAAATTGATGGCGGTAAAGAAACTGTAACAGCAACTTTGCCATTAATAATTGGCGGGCAGAAAGGTCTGGTTGAAGAAAGTGACCTGCGTATTCCTAATATGAGAGGAATCATGATGGCCAGAAAAAAACAGCTTAAAGTACTAGCACCTACAGCAGAGAAAATGGAAACAAGCACAGTCTCTTTTGAAAAACCAGCGCCTAAAGGAGCGGTAAAGTTAGTCTCGCCAGATAATCTTGACGAACTTATCAACCTTTTACATAATGAAGCTAAGGTTATTTAGTTTCATTTAAAAACCGACCAAAACAAGTCAAAAATCGATCTTTTAGGGTCATTTTTTAGCCTAAAAGCTTAAAAAAACAGAAAAACATGTCAGTTTTAGTATATACAGAATCAGAAGAAGGAAAATTTAAAAAAACAGCTTACGAAGTTGCCAGTTATGCGCGTGGTATCGCAGATATGCTTGCCACTACAGTAACTGCTATTGTTATTAATGCAGAAGATACTTCCTCATTATCTGCTTATGGTGTAGATAAGGTTTTAAAGGTATCAAACGATAAATTAACCCAGTTTAATGCTGCTGCATATGCAGATGTAATTAATCAGGCTGCTAAAAAAGAAGAATCAAAAGTAGTGATAGTTAGTTCTAGCGCTAATGCGAAATATCTCGCTCCTTTACTTGCGGTGAATTTAAGCGCTGGTTATGCTTCAAATGTAGTGTCTTTACCAGAGAGCGTCTCTCCAATTGTTGTTAAGCGTACCGCTTTTACTAATAAAGCTTTCAGCAATACAGAAATTAAAACAGAGGTTGCCCTTATAGGATTATCTAAAAATGCATACGGGCTAAAAGAAAGTAACGCTCCTGCAACTGCAGAAGATTTTAGCCCAGCTTTAGAAGATGGTGATTTTAGTGTAAATGTACAATCTGTAGATAAAGCTAAAGATAAAGTAACAATCGCTGATGCAGAGATTGTTGTTTCTGGCGGTCGCGGATTAAAGGGTCCTGAGAATTGGGGCATGATAGAAGAAATGGCAGATATATTAGGTGCTGCTACCGCATGCTCTAAACCGGTATCTGATATGGGGTGGAGACCACACGGTGAGCACGTAGGGCAAACAGGAAAACCGGTTGCATCTAATCTTTATATTGCAATAGGTATATCTGGAGCGATACAACATCTTGCCGGGATCAATGCTTCAAAAACTAAGGTCGTAATTAACAGCGATCCTGAAGCTCCATTCTTTAAGGCTGCAGACTACGGAGTTGTGGGTGATGCTTTTGAAATAGTACCCAGGCTCAATGAAAAATTAAAAGAGTTTAAAGCGAATAACTCATAAATTTCTTAAATTGACCCCCTTAAAGGGCTGTTTAAATCTGGACACTGTCCTCTTTTAAACAGCCTTTTTATATTTTTGCAATATGAGTCTAGTGCGTTTGAATATAAAAGGCATATCGTATAGCCAAACACAGAATGGTGCGTATGCCCTAATCCTGAGCGAGGTTGATGGTGATCGTAAGCTGCCTATAGTAATTGGTGCCTTTGAGGCTCAGTCTATTGCGATTGCTTTAGAGAAAGAAATACGCCCGCCAAGACCTCTTACACATGATCTTTTTAAAAATTTTGCAGACAGGTTTGACATTGTCATCAAGCAGGTTATTATACACAAGCTGGTAGATGGTGTTTTCTACTCAAGCATTATCTGTGAAAGAGATAAGATAGAAGAAATAATAGATGCACGTACCAGCGATGCCATATCTCTGGCTCTACGGTTTAATGCGCCTATTTTTACATACAAGAATATTCTTGATAAAGCAGGTATTTATCTAAAAGGATCAAGCGGTCAGGAATCAGAAAATCCCGAGAGTATACTCGTTGATGAACTGGTTGTTGAAGATGAGGTTGATACTGAAAGAGCAGATTATAAAAAGTTATCTCTCCAGGACCTAAACAAGCTTCTTGATCAGGCTGTAGCACGTGAAGACTATGAGGCTGCCGCTAAAATACGCGATGAAATATCTAAACGCAATTAATTATAGATGCGAAAAATTCTACCCCTACTGCTCATTTCCTTATTTTTTATTCCCGGTGTTAACGCTCAAACTGTACAAGAAGTTCTCCCTGTAGAAGAAGCAAAACATTTAATACCAAATGCCGGCTTCTCATTTAATAGTCTCTGGCGCGGAGTTCTGGGTATGGTTTCCCTTCTGGTTATAGCCTATTTATTAAGTGTAAATAAAAAAGCGATCAACTGGAAAACTGTAGGCGTAGGTCTTGCAGCACAACTTTTTCTTGCTATTGGTGTTCTAAAAATTAGCTTTATACAGCGGCTTTTTGAGTTCGTAGGGCAGATTTTTGTTAAGATTCTTGATTTTACCGCAGCCGGAAGTGAATTCCTTTTAGGCGGAATGATGGACGTAGAAAGTTTTGGTTTTATATTTCTTTTCCAGGTTTTACCTACAATAATTTTCTTTTCGGCATTAACTTCTGTTTTGTTTTACCTGGGTGTGGTGCAATTTGTAGTGAAAGGCATGGCTTGGGTTTTAACCAAGTTAATGAACATTTCGGGCCCTGAAAGCTTATCTGTAGCCGGTAACATATTCCTGGGACAGACAGAAGCGCCTTTAATGATAAAAGCATATTTAGAGCGCATGACGCGTTCTGAGATTTTACTGGTAATGATAGGCGGGATGGCCACCGTTGCCGGAGGAGTTCTGGCCGCTTATATTGGTTTTTTAGGTGGTGATGACCCGCAATTGAGACTAGAATTTGCAAAACATTTATTGGCAGCCTCTGTAATGGCTGCTCCGGGAGCTATTGTAATTTCCAAATTGCTTTATCCTCAACAAGAAGCAATTGATAGTCGTGTAGAAGTTTCTTCAGAAAAAATAGGCTCTAATATTCTTGATGCTATTGCTAACGGAACTACAGAAGGTCTAAAGCTAGCTGCAAACGTAGCTGCAATGCTGCTGGTTTTTGTCGCTTTTATAGCCATGATCAATTATGGTTTTAACAAATTGGGAGACTGGACTACATTAAACAGTTATCTTGCCTCAAACACACCGTATACAGAACTTTCGCTTGAAGCAATTTTAGGAACCATATTCGCTCCTCTTATGTGGCTTATTGGCGTTTCTACAGAAGATGTGATGCTTATGGGGCAACTGCTGGGTATTAAACTCGCAGCAAGTGAATTTGTAGGCTACATTCAATTGGCAGAATTGAAGAATCCTATAAATGATATCAGTTTTACATATGAGAAATCTGTAATAATGGCCACGTATATGCTGTGTGGTTTTGCCAATTTTGCTTCTATAGGTATACAAATAGGCGGAATAGGTTCATTAGCTCCTGGTCAACGTAAAACATTATCAGAATTTGGAATCAAGGCATTAATAGGGGGTACTATTGCATCTCTTCTTTCTGCTACTATTGCAGGTATGATAATAGGGTAATCCTCTTCAACAATACAATATAAAAAAGCCTTTTCTAAAAATTAGAAAAGGCTTTTTAGATTTTGAACAAATACCATTATTAACTCATTGCGAGCAGACTACCTCCTATTGCAGCACCTGCAGAAACAAAAGCACTAATTACTAACCACCACGCTGCGGCTGCGGCATTCTTGCGAGTGTTCTCTGCCTGAATTACTGCTTTACGTTTTACATTTTCAATCCTTCTGTTAGCTTCTAATTCAATATCTTCAATTTTTTGAAGCACATTATTCTTAGCCTGATCAATAGAAGCCGCAACTTTATCTATATCATCTTTTTCTAAACTGGAATGACTTGTTACAACATTTAATAAAGTTTCCTTATCAACGTTTTTAAGTTTTTGCTTAAGTGACTGCAGACTTTCTTTAGAATCATCAAGCTTATTCTGGAAGAAACTTGTTAGCATTGAAAGGTCTATATCAGACTTCCCGGTGTGATTAATAAATTTAAATACCTCAATCTGTAGTTTCTGTTTTAGTTCTTCTGCAGACATATCTGTTTTGTCTTCTACCCCGGCAGAAATCTGGTTTGTAACATTATTAAAAACTTCTACAGCCTTATCTGCAAACCCATCTAATTGATCTTTCTTAAAAGCCGTATTTGCTTCAACAAATGATAACACAGTATCTTTATCAATTTTCTTTAATTCATTTGCAAGCTTATTTGCCTCCACCTTTGGGTTCTTGATAATTTCATTAAATTGATCTTTCCATTTATCCTGCTTAACATCATCAGGTTTTGCTTTAGCCAGAATATCTTTAAACTTTTCAATATAACCATGAACCTCTTGTTCTTCGGCATCAGTTAATTTAGTGATTGCATTCTCGATACGCTCCTGGTTATCATCACCTTCTTCATAAGCTTCACGCAATTCTTTTTGCAATTGCTGTAATTGCTCTTGCTTTGTTTTATTTTGAGCTTCTCCTTTTGAAACTGTAGATATTGCATTAGAAAGAACCTGCTGAATCGCCATCCATTTTACCGGGCTATTTTTACCTGCTTTTGATCTTTCATGGGTTGAGTTTTCAACTATATCTGTAAGATCTTGCTTAAGCGTATCATAATCAGGAACAGACTTATTTACTTTATTTAAAAACTCATCGAGTGAATCTTTTATAATATGCGGATCAAAAGAGGACTGAAAATCTTTACGAATTTTTTCTACTGTATGATCTGCGATGTGCTCAATTTGCTGCTCTTTTGACGGAGTGAACATATCTTTAACAGCACTGGCCGAAGCTCTTAGTCCGGCAGTGGCCGTATTAATTAAACCTCCCACCAAGGTGTTCACAACTTTACTTTCCAGATAAAACAGAAGAATAAAGAATGTCGCCCATATCACAAGTCCCAGAGTTATACTTATTACTGTACTGCTTATAAGACTCAAATTGATCGCTAAAGCTGTTGCTCCAAATAAAGACAGGCCAACAGTTATACAACTCCACAGACCAAAACCAGTTGTGATCATTGTTCCGGTTGACATAGAATCAGAATCATCTTCATCAGACTCAAAGTGATTTTTCCCTTTTACATATTTCTTTTTTATATCGCCTATGGCCGAAATACCAAAAGCAACAGATAACGCGGTAAGAATAAATTGAAACCCTAATGCTAACAGAACCCCGGCGAGTACCGCTATAAAGAATTGCGGGGTCACGACAGACTCTGCATAGGGGTCTACGGCTTGCGCATTAAGAGAAAATCCTAAAAACATTATAGGAATGATTAAGGTTAGTTTTTTCATAATTTGATAAATTTGAAGTTAGACCCTAGTTTATAATTAATTTTAAAGCATATTTATTTATAATTAGTTAATTAACATTGTTTTAAATTATAATGTGAATAAATATAAAATAAACTAAAAGGGATGTCAGAAGTTTCATTTCCTATAATAATTACATTTAGCCCTTCTTAATTATGTTACCTCAATAGAAGCGTAAAGGAGAATAAGAAGATCTTTAATCTCGAGATTACTCTCGAGAAATTTGAGAATCGAGTACTATTTAAAGCAACATCATGAGACAATATCACGACCTAGTTAATCATATTTTAGATAACGGTATTCAAAAAGGAGACCGTACAGGCACCGGCACTTTAAGCGTTTTTGGTTATCAAATGCGATTTGATCTAAGTGAAGGGTTCCCTATGGTTACTACTAAAAAATTACATTTAAAGTCGATAATTCATGAATTGCTATGGTTTTTAAAGGGTGACACTAATATTAATTACCTACAGGAAAACGGGGTGCGCATCTGGAATGACTGGGCAGACGAAAATGGGGACCTGGGTCCGGTGTATGGCCATCAATGGCGTAACTGGAACAGTGAAGAAATTGATCAGATAAAGGATGTTATGGACACGCTTAAGACAAATCCTAACAGCAGACGCATGCTTATAAGTGCCTGGAATCCCAGTGTGCTGCCAGACACATCTGTTTCATTTTCTGAAAATGTGGCTAATAATAAAGCTGCCCTCCCACCCTGTCATGCCTTTTTTCAGTTTTATGTTGCTCCGGGAGATCCCGATGCTACAGATAGCAGACCTAAGTTATCGTGCCAGCTTTATCAACGCAGCGCAGATGTATTTCTGGGAGTGCCTTTTAATATTGCCTCATACGCGCTTCTTACACTTATGATCGCACAAGTTTGTGATTATGCCCCGGGAGATTTCATCCATACTTTTGGCGACACTCATATCTACAATAATCATATTGAGCAGGTTAAACTTCAACTTTCGCGAGAAATTCGTACATTGCCAACTATCAAAATTAATCCTGAAGTGAAAGATATCTTTAGTTTTAAGTTTGATGATTTTAAATTAGAAAATTACGATCCGCATCCCCACATAAAAGGTGCGGTCGCTGTTTAACCCAAATCATTATTATGAAGAAATTACTAATTGCTACCATCATTATGATGGCAAGCTTCTCGTACGCCCAAAACGGTGTTGCGATGAAGGGAAACACACTTACCATACGTGAAATCCCACCAGTATGGCCGGGCTGCTCAGGCTCAGAGACCCAAAAAAAATCATGTTTTAGTCAACAACTCGCTAAACACATTGGTCAAAATTTTAAATTCCCAAAAGGTTACAAACCAGGTAGTGTAAAAGAAAAAGTAGTTGTAAAATTTGTGATCAATACGGAAGGAAAACCTGAAATTAAAAGTGTCACAGGAGGCACAAAAGTTCTGCAGGATGAAGCTAAGCGCAACATTATGCTAATTCCCCAAATGACTCCCGGCAACGCAGGAGGTAAACCCAGAGCTATAAAATACACCGTTCCTTTTACCTTTTAACTTGCCCTTAACGCTTGTAAACGTGGGCAAAAGCAATAAAATTGTAAATTTGAGTATAACCACTTTAGGTTATACTCTTTTTTATGATTACAAGTCTTACAAACAAACTTTTAGAATTTTTTACTGAAACCCGCGCTCAATCTGAAATTATCTGCGCTCCCCTTGAAATAGAGGATTATGTAGTGCAGCCTATTGTTGATGTTTCTCCGCCCAAATGGCATTTAGGACACACAACATGGTTTTTTGAAGAATTCATTCTTAAACCTCATAAAGCAAATTATCAATTATATGATGATCAATTTGCTTTCGTTTTTAATAGCTACTACGAGAGTGTAGGTGCCAGAGTTGTGAGAACAGATCGCGGAAATCTGTCTCGTCCCACCGTAGAGCAAGTGTATTCATATAGACAATATGTAACTGAGAATCTTGCCGAACTACTGCAAGATGAAATTTCTGAAGAAATAGAATCACTGGTTCAAATCGGTATTCATCATGAGAAGCAACATCAGGAATTACTGCTTATAGACATAAAATACATTCTGGGTAACAACCCACTAATGCCCGCATACAATAAATCATTTACCGAATCAAAACCACAATCTCCAGATCAAAAATGGATATCAATATCTAGTGGTTTATATGAAATTGGCCATACAGGTGATGGCTTTTCATATGACAATGAATTTGGAAGACACAAAGTTTATCTCAATGATTATAAAATTTCAAATAGACTTGTGACTAATGCTGAATTTCTTGAGTTCATTGAAGATGGCGGTTATGAAAAAGTACTTCTATGGCATGCAGAAGCCTGGGACTGGGTCTCTAAAAACTCGGTAAAAGCACCTCTTTATTGGCATAAAATAGGTGAAAATTGGCAGCGTTATACTTTTAGCGGGTTAAAGCCTCTTGATCTTAATGCTCCACTAGCTCACATTTCATATTTTGAAGCTTTTGCTTATGCGCAGTGGAAAGGTCTAAGACTTCCCACAGAGTTTGAATGGGAAGCTGCACAATCACATTTCGACTGGGGGCAACGCTGGGAATGGACAGAAAGTGCCTACCTGCCATATCCTGGTTACACAAAAGTAGATGGCGCTTTAGGTGAATATAACGGCAAATTTATGGTAAGTCAAAAAACACTAAGAGGCGGTTCTGTCGCAACTTCAGATAAGCATACCCGCCCTACTTACCGCAATTTCTTTCATCCACACTTGCGCTGGCAATTTACAGGCTTGCGTTTAGCCAAATAAAATACATGAAACTGGAACAGAAAATTGATTTTCAAAGTGAATTTCAGGAAGAGGTATATGAAGGTCTCACGGCTTTTCCTAAATACCTGTCTTCAAAATATTTCTATGATAAAAAAGGAGACAAATTGTTTCAACAAATCATGGAGCTGCCTGAGTATTATTTAACGGGTTGCGAATTTCAGATCTTATCAAAATACACTTCAGAAATAGTTAAAAAATTTGAATCGCCATCAGGTTTTGACCTAATAGAACTTGGCGCCGGGGATGGCAAAAAGACAAAACTTCTTCTGGAAGAATTGATGAGCAACAATGTCAACTTTAGCTATAAACCCATAGATATTAGTCAAAATGTGCTTGACGAACTTCAGGAATCTGTAAAATCTCTGTGGCCGGAAATTGATATAGAAACGCAACAGGGAACCTATTTTAAAGTTCTAGAAAAAATTGCGCAGTACACTCAACGCAAAAAAGTTATTCTCGTACTAGGCTCAAACATAGGGAATCTTTCACATCCTCAGGCGATTGACTTTTTAAAAAATATTCAACATTCTATGCACAAAGACGATTTGCTTTTTATGGGCGTAGACCAAAAGAAAGATCCTGCCACCATTTTAAAGGCCTACAATGATTCTGCCGGCGTAACAGAAGCATTCAACAAAAATTTGTTAGACCGCATAAATGATGAGATGGATGCTAATTTTGAACCAAATAATTTCATTCATTGGCCTACATATGATCCTGAAAGCGGAACCACAAAGAGCTTTTTAGTAAGCAACAAGAATCAGGAAGTGGCTATAAATAAATTAAACTTGACTGTGAGTTTTGAAAAATGGGAAAGCATACAAACTGAAATTTCGCAGAAATACGATGATTCTGTGATAAACTGGTTAGCCGAAGAAGCTAATCTTCAGGTGGTCGATCAATATGAAGATGATCAGGGTTATTTTAAGGACTATATTTTTAAAAAGAAATAATTATGAAAGCGATCTGGAAAGACAAAGTTATAGCAGAAAGTGACAATACTATCGTAGTTGAGAGTAATCACTATTTCCCGCCCAATGCAGTAGACCAGCAATATCTGGTTAAGAGTGACACGCACACAACATGCCCCTGGAAAGGTGAGGCCAGCTATTACTCAATAAAAGTAAATGATGAGCAGCTGGAAGACGCTGCCTGGTATTATCCCAGCGCTAGCGAGAAAGCAAAAAATATAGAGAATTATATAGCTTTTTGGAAAGGCGTCAAGGTCACAGAGTAACCTTGACGATCTTACCTAACATTTCTTTTTCTATAGATCTATTATGCTGTTTTCTGCAGCAGCAAAATCACTCCACTGAGAGCGGTCTGCTTCCTGATCGTTTGTCCACTCACCATCTACAACATAACGAAAAGCGTAAGAGGTCTCGATTGGCAGATTTACTGCTAGCTTAAAGACGCCGTTTTTCTGTTTTTTTAGTTCAGTTTCCTGCCAGTTATTAAACTCTCCCGCCACAGCAACTTTTTCTGCACCTTTTGCAGGTACAGCAAAAGTGACTTTGCAAAGAGGTTTAGCTTTTAAATATTGTTTTGTAATAGCCATTTTAAATTATTTTTTATTCACCGCGTCAAATGTAATAACCCAATTTATTAATATCCAACAAATCAGCGCATTACATTTATTTTTTCGAAAAGTGAATTTTTTTAGTACTTGAGAAGACAAAAGCTAAATGCGAAAACGATATATAAACACATATTCTTATTATTTAGCATAAAATATTTATTACAATTAATAAAGCATAATGCTAAATTATCTTCAGTAAGGCATTAAAATCATCTTCAGTATTAAAATAATGGAAACTTATGCGAATTCCCGCTCCTCTTTTAGAACATATAATTTTATGTTCTCTTAACTTATTAAAGAGCTTCTCATCTCCTGTTATATTAAAAATTGAAGAATGAATTGTACGATTCTTAACCTGTGATTGTAAAAGATCTCTTGCCGAAAATTCTTCTTTAGCTTTGCTCTTTAGATGTTTAACCTGCGTCTCAATATTTTGTATTCCCACCGATTTTATTAGACCAATAGCGACAGACAATGTGCCAAAAGCCAAGGTATCCAGGTGTCCCGGCTCAAATTTACCAATGAAACTTTGTTCCTCTTTATATTTTGTGCCCCACGAATTAAAACCAATCGATCTTGGTTTAACTAAATCTTTTACAGATTCTTTAAAAAGAAAAAAACCGTTGCCATAACCAGCGTTAAGCCATTTATAAGCACTTGCTCCTAAAACGTCAATTCCTGAAGTTGCAAAATTAAAATCTGAAACTCCGCAGAATTGCGTCCCATCTGCAATGATTAGTAATTGGGGAAATTTCGCTTTAAGCTCTTTTATAAAATTTAGATCGATCATGATCCCATTTATGTATTGCACAAGACTTAAACATAACACATCAGGCTTCTCATTTTCTACCTGCTGTAGGATATTATCCTCCAGATTGGCATCAATATCGGCAAAAACAACCTCAAAATCGCGCGATGTAACGGGCCAGTTTATTGAAGGATAGTCATCTTTAAGAAGTAGAATTTTTGACTTTTCAGGAAGTCCCTCTAACAGAATGTTGAGACCTAAAGAAAAATTGGGCACAAGAGCCACATTTTCACTCTCACAATGAAAAAAATGACCTACCGTTTCACGAACTTTAGCTAAAAAAGCACCTTGCTTATCTTTTAAAATACTCCCTTGTATTAGATAATCCAGATCATGTTCCTGTCTAAAATCAAGCACAGTTTCAGACATGAGACCAGAGCCTGCCGTATTAAGATGAATATATTGAGAAGTGACCGGAAATTCTTTTTTTAAGTTTTTCATTAGAAAGAAAAGTGTTTAATTAACGTAACTTTGGTTAGAAATAGTAACGTTAAAGTTTTAAATTTTAATGCTGCTAAATTGCAAAAGCCCACTAGAGGCTTAAAAATAGGTCAACTAAATGATAAGAACAGATGTTTTCAAGTAAAAAAGAGACTTCAAAAATTGATCCCGAACAAAGAGAGCTTATAGAGAATGCTCAGGTTAGGATAAAGCAGAAGAAAAATCTTTTTCGCCACTTTATTGTATTTCTGGCCGGTGCGGTTTTACTTATCATTGTTAATCTGCTTCTTGATTTTGGTAAAGATTTTAGACCATTAAATGTAGATTGGTTTGTATGGGCGATACTTATTTGGTTTTTTATTTTTCTAATTCACCTGCTCAATGTTGTCCTCTTCAGCAGTTTTATGAATAAAAAATGGGAGCACGATCAGCTCGAAAAACTTGTTGACAAGCAAAAGCGAAAAATTGCACAACTACAAACAGAGGTAGACAAGCAACAACCCCTGCCCGAAAAAAAAAGCCCGTTTATAAAACCCAATCAACCTCTAAACTCTTAATGTCTCCTAAAGTTACACTAATAGCTGCAGCAGCAGAGAATAATGCATTAGGTAAAGACAGCGACCTCGTTTGGCATCTGCCCGATGATTTTAAAAGATTTAAAGCGCTCACAACGGGTCACCATATTGTGATGGGAAGAAAAACCTTTGAGACTTTCCCAAAACTTTTACCCCATAGAACTCATATTATTATCACCCGGCAGGAGAATTATAAAGCAACGGGTGCTATTGTCGTAAACAGTCTTGATGACGCACTTTCTTACGCTCATGATGATGACAACACCTACATTATAGGCGGTGGCGAGATTTATGCGATGGCAATGCAAAAATCCATGCATATAGAACTCACACGTGTTCATGGTAATTTTGAAGCAGACACTTTCTTTCCTGAAATTGATGAAAAAGATTGGGAACTCATCAAAGAAGAATTTCACCCTAAAGATGAAAAGCACAAATATTCTTTCACATACCTAACTTATGCCAGACGTAGATCTGCTTAATCACCTTGGCACAAAACACGATCTTGTAGTAAACACCCACAAGCCATTATCTGGCGGCGATATTAATGATGTTTATTTACTACATTGTAAGAGCGGCAAATACGTTATCAAAATAAATGACAAGAACAAATTCCCTAAAATGTTCTTGAAAGAAAGCAACGGGCTCAAATTACTTGCTTCCGCGAAAGCTATCCATATCCCGGCAATTATTGCGGTAGGCGATTTTAAAAACACATCTTACTTAATTCTGGAATACATTGATTCTGTAGCAAAAAAACCTTCTTTTTGGACCGATTTTGGGCATCAAATGGCCGATTTACACCGCAAAACTGCCGATAATTTTGGACTTAATGAAGACAATTATATAGGTAGTTTAAAGCAGATTAACAACAGCTCACAATCTGCCGGGCAATTCTATATAGAGCAGCGCCTAGAACCTCAATTTAAACTGGCTATAGATAATGGTTACAATTTCAAAAATCTGGATGCTTTTTATAAATCTATAGCGACCCAAATTCCTCATGAAGCGCCTTCCCTGACCCACGGTGATCTTTGGGCTGGCAATTTCATGGTAAACAATAACGGTCTTCCCTGCCTTATAGATCCTGCTGTTGCTTATGCTCCGCGAGAAATTGATATTGCGGTTATGCATCTTTTTGGTGGCTTTGACTCACGCCTCTTTCAAACTTATAATGAGGATTTTCCATTAATTAAAGGATGGGAAGACAGACTTAAGCTATGGCAACTCTATCACATTCTGGTTCACGTCAACCTTTTTGGCGGGCATTATTACGCTTCCGCGAAAGCAATCATTAAACAATACAGCTAGTTTAACAAACTTTACACTTTACCTAAATAGAATTAGTAAAGCTTTGGCTTCTTACCACTTCCTATCTCTCTATCTTTAAAAGAAAAAGATGAGTACAAAAAACTTATACAACGACGAAGCAAAGAAAAAAATTAAGAATCTAGCAGAAGATATAGATTTTGCTATGCTCGCCACAGCTCTTGGCACAAAACCTATTAGCGCTATACCCATGAGTACAAAAAAGGTTGATGAAGATGGCAATATCTGGTTTTTAAGTGGCAAAAACAGCGATCATAATACAGATATCGCAAAAGATGACGCTGCTCAACTTTTTTATTCTGATCCCGGCTCAATGGAATTTCTAAGTGTTTATGGCAACGTAAAAATAATTTCTGACAAAGCAATTCTGGAAGAACTTTACGGTAAAACTGATGATAACTGGTTTGATGGCGTAGATGATCCTAATCTATCTGCCTTAAAATTTGTTCCTTCAGACGCTTTTTATTGGGACACAAAAAACAATAAATCAGTCACTTTATTTAAAATGGGTGTAGGTGCAATAACCGGAAACCAGCCAGATATAGGCGAACAAGGCGAGTTAAAAGTCTAGTATATACAGCAGATTTAAATAATTCAGGATTTAATATTTTAATTTTAAAAGCTCAAAAAAATGTCAAATCCTGAATTACATCTGATAAAATTCGTAGACTTTAAGTATATGCTTAATTTTGCAGACTAATCAAATTAATATGAAAGCGTATATTTTTCCCGGTCAGGGAGCACAATTTTCAGGAATGGGCAAAGATGTATATGATACATCTGCAGATGCCAGAGCAATTTTTGAAAAAGCAAATGAAATACTAGGTTTCAACATCGCAAAGACAATGTTTGACGGTTCTGCAGAAGAACTTAAAGAAACAAAAGTCACTCAACCAGCTATCTTTTTACACTCGGTAGCTTTATATAAATCATTAGGAAATGTAAAACCAGCAATGGTTGCAGGACATTCTTTAGGCGAATTTTCTGCACTTGTTGCAAATGGTGTTCTTGATTTTGAAGCTGGTCTTAAGCTAGTTTCTCAGCGCGCTCAGGCTATGCAAAAAGCTTGCGATCTTGAGCCATCTACTATGGCAGCCGTATTGGGTCTTGAAGATGAAATTGTGGAGTCTGTTTGTGCAGATGTTGAAGGAACCGTGGTGGCAGCAAATTATAACTGTCCCGGGCAATTAATTATTTCTGGCGAAATTAAAGCCGTAGAAGAAGCCTGTGAACGTTTAAAAGAACGCGGCGCAAAACGCGCTTTAATACTACCGGTGGGTGGTGCTTTTCATTCGCCACTAATGGAACCAGCGCGCGAAGAACTCGCAGCAGCTATTGAGAGTACTACTTTTAATGAACCTCTATGTCCCGTTTATCAAAATGTAAGCACTTTTGCAGTTACAGATCCTTCAGAAATTAAAGAAAATTTGTTATTTCAACTTACCGCACCGGTAAAATGGACGCAAAGTGTTCAAAATATGATCGCAGATGGAGCTACTGATTTTATAGAAGTAGGTCCCGGCAAGGTTTTACAAGGTCTTGTTAAGAAAATCAATCGCGAAGCAATCGTTAGCAGCGCGACTGTAGAATAAGAATACAAAGCATATATATTAAAAAGGGCTTGCAAAATTGCAAGCCCTTTGTTTTTCAGGTTAACTGATATTACATATCGTCGTTACCTTCAACTTCGTCTTGAACTTCATCTGCAGCATGATCAACAGCATCACCAGTATCTTCTGCAGCGTCTTCGATAGCATCTCCTGCATCATCCATAGCATCACCCATATCATCAGCAGTAGATTCCATAGAATCTTCAGCTTTTTCCTGAGTTGTTTCGCGACAAGCAGAAACTGATACCATTAACATAAGAGCCATTGCACTGTAAACAAATTTTTTCATCGTAATTGAATTTTAATTAGTGTTATTAAGGTGCTAAATTATATAATTTACCATTACCTAGGTGATTTTTCATTTAAATATTTCCAATATCGCTTAGGTATATGCCTTATGTGCAGTTTCATATTTATTCTTGAAGATATTGTAGTGCTTTTAAAGTAATCCCTCCATAATATATCAAAAATCGCCTCTTCTTGTGCGAAAATCGCATTTTCAGACTGATTATCAGAAAACTCAATTTTAATCATTTCTACGCCCTTTAGATCGTAGTACAAACCGTAGCTGCGTTTAAGATCGTAGATTATCCATTTTTGGTCTGCATATCTGTTTTTAAAGTGAGAACTTATAAGTGGCAAAACATCAAAATCGGGTTCAATTTGTGCAAAATAGATTTGATCGCTTGTGAGTTTAAATCTTACAAAAGCTTCCATACGGTGCTTCTCGCGCCCCACCATTTTTGTAAGCTGGGCTGTTTGTAAGATCATTTCATGACCATAGTCCCCGGCATTTCCTGTAGCCAGAACATATTCTATCGCTTTTAAAAGTACGAGTTCATTGCCATCTGTTTCACTTAAGAATGACCAATAAACCTGCGTGCTAAAATTGTGGAAGGTTTTTAATCTTTTCCAAACGCGATTCGCCTTTGCTTCATCTGTATAAATTATAAGCTTTTCTTCAAAAAGCCCTTCTTGAAATTTTTCATAAGAAGTGATGGAAACCGGAGATAATTTCTCTTCATAAACTGTAAAAACAGCTGTGAGAAAACCATCAAAGCTGCCGTCGTATGCCAGTTGATGTTGCACTTAAAAAAGACTAAGCTGGCTATTATATAACTTCTGATACTTGCTTTGTGAGTTTTGCAATATCATACTTTTGATTTTTTCTGCAGTTAGATCCCGCTTCTCCCAATCTCTACTATCGCAGATCATGAAATATTTGGCCCTATTAAAAGCCACGCCTATAGCTTTTAAATTTTCAAGGTTGAGCTTTCTATATCTACGCGCCTGAATAATTTTATTTACAGATTTCATACCCAGCCCGGGGATTCTCGCCAGCATACGTTTTTCGGCCTTATTAATGTCAATAGGAAATTGATCAAGATTGCGCAGCGCCCAACTCAGTTTAGGGTCTACATCTACATCCAGATTAGGATGATTGTTGTTAAGTAATTCTCGTACATCAAAACCGTAGAAGCGCAAAAGCCAGTCAGTTTGATACAATCTGTTCTCCCTCAACATTGGCACCGCCGTTCCTAAAGCCGGCAATCTTTTGTCTTCAAGCACAGGAACATAACCTGAATAATAAACACGTTTCATATTATACTTGGCATA
The DNA here is from genome assembly GCF_047946655.1 of Leeuwenhoekiella sp. A2. Classification (GTDB taxonomy): domain Bacteria; phylum Bacteroidota; class Bacteroidia; order Flavobacteriales; family Flavobacteriaceae; genus Leeuwenhoekiella. The sequence goes on along the minus strand of NZ_CP172311.1, from coordinate 1,969,743 downwards.
ATAATGCACCGCAGAATACATAACGTCTTTATCACTTTCTCCTGTTGCGCCCACAATCATTTGTGTACTTTGACCGGCTGGTGCATATTTAGCTACAGTTTTGAGAAGTTTTTTTTCTGAGTTGTATTGTATGATCTCATTTTTAACCTTCTCCATAGGCTTGATAAAATCTTTATGATCTTTTTCAGGTGCCAGAAGTTTTAATCCTGAAATTGTAGGGACCTCTATATTAACAGAAAGTCTGTCTGCATACAATCCTGCCTCTCGCATGAGCTCATCACTTGCGCCGGGAATTGATTTTAAATGTATATAACCATTAAAATTTTCCTCAAGACGGAGCTTTTTCGCGACAGCTATTAACCGCTCCATTGTATAATCTGGATTGTGAAATATACCGCTGCTTAAAAAAAGGCCCTCAATATAATTACGCCTGTAAAAATTAATGGTGAGATCTACAACTTCCTGAATTTTAAAAGCTGCCCTTTTAATATCATTGCTTTTTCTGCTCACACAGTAGGCACAATCATAAATGCAATGATTAGTAAGTAAAATCTTTAGCAATGAGATACATCTGCCATCTTCTGCATAACTGTGGCAAATACCCATACCACTACTATCACCCAACCCTTTATTTGTGTTCTTTCTATTGCTGCCGCTGCTGCTACATGAAACATCATATTTAGCAGCATCTGCGAGAATAGTTAGCTTTTCGCGAATGCGTTCAAAATCCATAGCAATTAGGAATTTTTACAAATTTAAAGAATTATTCCTAATAATAGGATTTATTCCAAAAAATAAATTGGACATTTTCCTTAAATTAGTATATTTACGGTATGGGAATTAATGATATAACCAGCGATGTTAGGCGGTTTAAGCTTATACGTGAGGAGCAAAATTTAACGCAAACCGAGTTTGCTCAGGCTTTGGGAATTAAAAATTCTACTGCAGATATAGAACGCGGGAGAACTAAATTATCAGGGCAAATCGTTACAGAATTGCTGCGTCTTTACAACGTAAATCCTTTGTGGTTATATGGTTTTAGCAATCAAAAATATTTAAATGCCGGCAAAGGTGATGTGAGCCCTAAAGTGGTGACCGTAGATCCTTCAGACAATGAGAATCTGGTTCTTGTAAATCAAAAAGCTGCGGCCGGTTATCCTCACAATATTCAGGATATAGACTGGTATCAACAACTTCCTGCTTTTGATCTTCCGCTGCCGCAATATCGCAATGCTACTTATCGCGGTTTTCAAATAGAAGGTGATAGTATGTTGCCTAATTTTCAGCCTGAAGATTGGGTTTTAGGCAAAGCGATCACCAGTATGGATGAAGCTAGCAATAATAAAGTGTATGTCGTCGTTATGCCAGACTCTGTGGTTGTGAAAAAATTACAGAAGTTGCCAGATCCTTCTAAGGTTTTGTTGATCTCACTTAATCAGGAATATATACCTTTTGAGATCAATGTGAGTGACATTCAGGAAATCTGGCAGGTAAATAGCAAACTCACCTTTCATCTTGATGCACCTTCTGAGAGCACTTTACTTAGAGAACTTCAACAATCTATGGAAGAATTAAAGAGCCAGGTGCGTGGGCTAAAATAAAAAATCCACCTTGTTATTCACAAGATGGATTTTTGCTAAAGGGATAATTTATTAGTTATTATCGTCTGTCTTGATCTTGGTATCACCGTCGTCGTCAGTTTTGATCTTCACTTCTTTCTCGTCGGTTTTCATTTTGATCTTATCTCCGCCGTCCTTTACTTCCATAGAAGCACCATCATCTTTCATATCTTCAATTACTTTTTCCTTTTCGGTTTGTTCTCTACAAGAAGTAAGAGAAAAAGTCATTAATGCGGCCATAAATACAGCCTGAGCTAATCTTTTCATAATTTCAGATTTTAATTAAAGCATTTAGAAGGTTTATTGCCTTCTATTTTATACTCTTCTAATTTGCTTTTATATTAAGCGATTTTTAAGGGTTTTTGACCGATTTTTAGTTATCGTCACCTATTTTATCAATTTCTTCATTTACTTGTTTATCTACTTCTGCACCTGCACGTTCCATAATTCCAGAGTCATCTGTAGAGTCAACTTCTACTTCTTTAACCACTGTTTCTTTGTGTGTTTCTCTGCAGCTTGTTAAGCCCGCAGTTAATGCCGTTAAAGCAAATAATACAACTATTTTTTTCATAATATTAAATTGTTAAACGACAAATGTAACCGCATAACACATACAAAAGGATATTAGATTTCTAAAGTATTCCCAAATAATGTAAAGAATACGTTAACAAACCTCAAAAATTAAAGGCTTTTTTAAATTTAATTGCAAATAATACAAAATGGATTTTAAAGAATTATTCAAGTTTATAGATGCTTTACAGCGAAATAATAATAAGGAGTGGATGGACGAAAACCGCAAGTGTTATTTTAAAATTCGTGATTCTTATATTGACTGGCTAGAAACTATGGATGCAAAACTCGCTAAAATTGATCCCGACTATACACACACTCCCGGTAAGAAAGCCATAAATCGCATAAACAATAATTTACTTTTTCACCCAGACAGACCAACTTATAAAGATCATTTTGGCGCCGGGCTTGATCAGGTTTCAAAACAAGGTGACTTTTATATACAGATTGGAAAAGAGAATTTTATCGCCGGAGGATATTATAAGCCAAAAGCTGCAATTGTAAAAAGCATACGCCAGGCGCTTGATTATAATGGTGAGGATCTATTGGCAATTTTAGATAAGAAAAGTTTCAAAGGTGTATTTGAGCTTATAGATGATGGTGACAGCTTAAAAACCTCACCAAAAGGTTTTCCTGCAGATCACAGATTTATAGACTTACTTCGCAAAAAGACTTTTGCTGTGCAAGCTAATTTAACCAGAGCAGAAATCATGAAACCAGATTTTGATGAAAAAGTCATCGCTATCTATAAAGAAATGCTGCCTTTTAGACGGTATCTCAATCAGGCAGTGACGGTATGATTCTGTAGATATTTGTTTATGATTCTGGTAGCGCCGGTATTGTTTTGTACAAAGTGACCGGAAATCATACCTGCTTTTTCTCTAAAATCTTTATTCTCAAAAAATTTCACCAATAAGTCATTAGCTTCTTCAGCAGAATTTACTGTGTATAAACCTGCCAGTTGCCTTAAACGAACAGCTTCCGGGAATTTTGTGATGTTTGTTCCTGTGATTATTGGGAGGCCAAAAGTCGCCGGTTCCAGAATATTATGTAAACCTGTTGTTCCTGCCGCGCCGCCTATGTAAGCAACATCTGCATATTGATACACACGGCCTAAAAAACCTACCGTATCAAGCACAAAAACGGGGGAAAGAGCCAAATTTTCGCCCTCTTTCTTTGAAAATCTGACTGCTTTAACTTTCAGTTTTTCAACAAAAGAAGTGATCTTTTCTTCATTGATCTGATGCGGGGCAATAATCACCTTAACCGCGGAATGTGCCACGTAATTATTCAAAAAATCCAGTAGCAAATCGTCGTCTTCTGGCCAGGTGCTGCCGCAAACTAAACACGGTTGACCATCAACAAATTCTTCAATAAAATCAACTTTATTATTTTGCTCAAGTTGCGCACTCACTCTGTCAAAACGCGTATCGCCGCTTACGGTCACATTATTAAAGCCCAGACTTTTAGCCAACTCATACGAGGTTTCGTTTTGCACGAAAAAATGATCAAATGCTTCAAATGATTTAAGCATCCACCTTCCGTACCACTTAAAAAACGGTTGATTTGACCTAAAAACCCCCGAAATAAGCACTGTTTTCGCTCCGCTTTTTTTCAAAGCATTTAAATAATTGGGCCAGAATTCATATTTAATAAACAACGCAATCTCCGGGTGTGCGAGCTTGATGAAATCTTTAGCCGCTCTTTCTGTATCCAGCGGTAAATAAACCACAACATCTGCAAGTGGCGTATCTTTTTTAATGGTGTAGCCTGACGGCGAAAAAAAAGAAAGCAGGATCTTATGCGTAGGATATAACTTGCGCACTTCTTCCATAACCGGCACACCCTGTTCATATTCTCCTAAAGATGCGGCGTGAAACCAGATGACGCGATCTGTCTCTTTAATTTTAGCCCTTAACTGTGCAAATACTCCCTTTCGCCCTGAGCTAAATTGTTTCATTTTAGAGCTAAAAAGTGCAATTACAGGAAGAAGAAAATTCACCAGTGCGATAAGCAGAGAATAGAACTTTTGTGCCATGCGGTAAAAATAGCCCTTTTCATAAAATCCATTGGCGATAGGTATGATATTTCGTACTTTCGTCAGGTTGATTTACGCATCGATAAATGACACATCACAGCATTCTTAACGCTGAAAAAACGATGCGATTTCTCCTTAAATAAGCAACATGAAGAAAATACAAATGGTTGACCTTAAGGGTCAATATGAATTGATAAAGGAGCGTGTAGACAGTTCTATACAAGAAGTAATTGAAACTACAGCATTTATTAACGGCCCTGAAGTACACGCTTTTCAAAAAGAACTAGAAGAATATTTAGGTGTAAAACACGTAATACCCTGTGCAAATGGGACAGACGCTTTACAAATTGCCATGATGGGCTTAGGCCTTAAACCCGGTGATGAAGTGATTACAGCAGATTTTACCTTTGCCGCGACTGTAGAAGTTATCGCATTACTTAATCTTACTCCCGTGCTTGTAGATGTTAATCCACACGGATTTAACATAGACGTTGAAGCTATTAAAAGAGCGATCACTCCAAAAACCAAAGCTATTGTTCCCGTGCATCTTTTTGGCCAGGTTGCAGATATGGATGCCATCATGGAAATTGCCAAAGAGCACAATCTCTTCGTTATTGAAGATAATGCGCAGGCAATAGGTTCAAATTACACACGTCGCGATGGTAGTCAGGTTAAAACCGGAACCATAGGCCATGTGGGAAGTACTTCATTTTTTCCTTCTAAGAATCTGGGTTGTTATGGTGACGGTGGCGCAATTTTTACTAATGATGATGATCTGGCGCACACGATTAGAGGCATCGTAAATCATGGTATGTATGAGCGTTATCACCACGATGTTGTAGGTGTAAACTCAAGACTCGATTCTATACAGGCCGCTGTGCTTAGAGCAAAATTACCTCATCTAGATTCTTATAATGACGCACGAAGAGAATCTGCCAGAAAATATTCTGCTGCTTTACAGAACCACCCAAAAATCACGGTTCCGCTTATTTGTGATGTTTGTGATTGTCATGTTTTTCATCAATATACGTTAAGGCTGAAAAATACAGACAGAGATGCGCTTGTTAAGCATTTAAACGCAAAAGGAATTCCTTGCGGAGTATATTATCCAATTCCGTTACACCTGCAAAAAGCCTACGCAGATGAAAGATATAATGAAGCAGATTTCCCGGTAACCAATCAATTAGTGAAAGAAGTTATTTCGTTGCCTATGCATACAGAGCTTGATAATGAACAAATTGAGTATATTACAAGCACAATTCTTGAATTCTTAGGCTAATACTTATGAAAAAAATCGCTTTCCTATTTCTATTTGCTGTTCTGTCTTTAAGCGGTATTGCACAAAACACATATTTGCAATGCGGTAATATAATTGACACAAAAACGGGAAAAATACTTTCTAAAAAGACCATTATAATTTCAGGAAATTCTATTCAGGAAATTCGCGATGGTTTTGTAGCAGGAACAGGAGACGATAAAACTATAGATCTTCAAAACAAAACGGTAATGCCGGGCTTTATCGATATGCATGTGCATATTGAGAGCGAGACAAATCCCAATCAATATCTTGAAGAGTTCACTTTAAATGAAGCCGATGTCGCTTATAAAGCTGAAGAAATAGGAAAGCGCACATTAATGGCTGGTTTTACAACAGTGCGCGATCTGGGTGGCAGCGGAGTAAATGTTGCTTTGCGAAATGCTATTAATAAAGGAACGGTTGACGGGCCGCGAATTTTCACAGCAGAAAAAGCACTGGCTTCAACCGGTGGTCATGCGGATCCTACAAATGGGTACAGAAAAGACCTTATGGAAGATCCGGGACCAAAAGAAGGTGTTGTAAACAGTGTTGACGATGCGAGAAAAGCTGTGCGCCAGCGCTATAAAAATGGCGCCGACTGGATAAAAATCACAGCTACCGGCGGAGTTTTAAGCGTAGCGAAAAACGGGCAAAATCCCCAGTTTACTGAAGAGGAAATAAAAGCGATCACAACCACAGCAGCAGATTATGGTATGAAAGTGGCTGCTCATGCTCATGGTGATGAAGGTATGCAACGCGCAGTGAGAGGCGGAGTAAAGACCATAGAGCACGGTACGCTGATGAGCGAAGAAACCATGGACCTGATGAAAGAGTACGACACGTATTATGTGCCCACTCTTTCTGCAGGAAAATACGTCGCTGAAAAAGCCATGATAGAAGGTTATTATCCGGCAATTATCGTCCCAAAAGCCCTAGAAATCGGTCCACAACTGCAAAAAACCTTCGCAAAAGCTTATAAAAAAGGAGTAAAAATCGCCTTTGGCACTGATGCCGGCGTTTTCCCTCACGGTGAAAATGCAAAGGAATTTGGTTATATGGTAGAAGCAGGAATGCCTGCTATAGAAACTATTGAAGCCGCTACAATTACCAGCGCAGAACTTCTCGATATGCAGGATAAACTTGGGCAGATCGCACCCGGATATTATGCAGATATTGTTGCCGTAGACGGTGATCCTTTAAAAAATATAGATCTTTTGAATACTGTGACTTTCGTCATGAAAAATGGAAAGATCTATAAGCAAGAATAGCTGATTTATAAATTATAAAGGCTCACTAAGAGGTCGATTTAGTCAACCTCTTAGTGAGCCTTTTTATTTTACATCCAGACCGTTTTTTCTTCTATAGGAATACGTCTGCCTTCCGGCTTTTCTCCCTCGTAATGGCCCAGATAAAAGAAACCGAGGCATTTTTCGCCTTGAGCGAGATTGAAAAAATCACCTAATTCACTCACAATATCGGGGGAACTCCAGTAAGAACCCAGCCCTTTATGACTTGCCAGCAACCACATATTCTGCACGGCCATTGCTGTTGCCGCAACTTCTTCCCATTCTGGTAATTTACCTTTAGGATCAACTTGCATGCAGATCGCTATAATAGCTCCTGCCATTCTGGGTTTTGTAGCCAATTTGCGCTGCTTAAACTCAGAGAATTTATCTTCAGGAGTGATTTCTTTGTATTTACTAGTCAAAAAATCACTCATATTTTTGATAGATTCACCTTGCAGCACTTTAAAACGCCAGGGTTCTGTATGCTTGTGTGTGGGTGCCCAGTTTGCTGCCTCTAGTAATTCTTCAATCGTCTCGCGAGCGATAGGCTTATTGATATATTGTTCAGGAAAAACAGATCGTCTTTCTGCTATTATTTTACTTAAATCCATATAAATATTGTTTGTCTTACCATGTGAAGTAGTTCTAAAAATATAGAAACACTATGTTTATAAACTTTTCATTAACATCTCTTTAACCAATTTGTTTATATTTGCGTCAATTATAATGCTGATTATAATTAACCCCAAACATAATTACAATGAAAATACATAACCTCTCCGGGTTTTTACTCCTTTTTGTTATTTTCCCTTTTCAGGTATTTGCACAGTCTAATAAAATAGAACAGGCCAATAAAAAATTTGAACAATACGCATTTATAGATGCTCAGAAAATCTACCTCAAGATCGCTCAGGAAGGTTTTGAATCTGTAGATCTTTTTCAAAATTTAGGTGATAGCTATTACTTTAATGGAAATTATGATGATGCCGCAAAATGGTATGGCGAGCTAATCACAAAATATTCTGACAGCATACAACCTGAATATCTTTTTCGGTATGCACAAACGTTAAAAGCCGTAGAAGATTACAAGGAGTCTGATGCTATAATGGAACGCTTTAGAAAACTGAAAGGTGAAGATTCACGTGGTGAGCTTTTTGAAGAAAATAAAGACTACCTAAAAGACCTCAGTTACATTGAAAGTATATATACTGCAAAAAATCTAAGAAGCACGAATTCTCGTTTTTCAGATTTTGGGGGCGTTGTGCGTGAGAATCAGTTGATCTTTTCTTCTGCACGCGACACGGGCGTCTATTCTACTAAAATTCATAAATGGAACAACGAGCCATTTCTCGATTTTTACTCAGCAACTATTGATTCAACAGGAGCCTTAGAAAAAGTTCACAAATTTGGGGAAGGACTTAACTCTAAATTCCACGAGTCTAACCCGGCGTTTACTAATGACGGTAATACGATTTATTTTACCAGAAACAATTATGACGGGCACAAAGGCAAAGATAAAAACGGCACAGTAAGGCTAAAAATCTACAAATCTCACCTCAAAAACGACTATACTTGGAGTGAACCTATAGAGCTTCCTTTTAACAGTGATGACTATTCTGTAGCTCATCCTTCACTTACCCCAGATAATAACAGACTTTACTTCTCGTCTGATATGCCGGGGACAGTTGGCCTTTCTGACATCTGGTACGTTGATATTACGGGTGAAGATACTTATGGCGAACCTCAAAATCTAGGTACTTTAGTAAACACAGAAGGACGCGAGAATTTTCCTTTTATAAGCTCAACCGGCAATTTGTATTTTTCCTCAGACGGTCGTCCCGGTCTGGGCGGTCTTGATATTTATGTAGCTGCAAGAGACAATAGCAGTAAGATCACGCAGGTCTTGAATTTAGGCGAAAGCATAAACAGCCCTTGGGATGACTTTAGTTTTGTAGTAGATGATGCTACAGATAAAGGCTATTTCTCATCAAACCGTTATTATGGTATGGGCAGTGATGATCTTTTTAAGTTTGAACGTGTACCGGTAGAAGTAGAACCATGCAGATCTGCAATTACAGGTGTAGTAAAAGATAAAGATCTAATGTTCCCTATTCCTACGGCTAAAGTTTCTCTTCTAGACATGGATGGTAATTTGATACAAAAAGTAGATGTTAATGAAGAAGGTCGCTTTACACTGAATCCTATTTGCGGAACAGAATATATCATACGCGGGGAAGAATCTGAATACACTTCTGATGAAAAAGTGGTTACTGCGCCTGTTGAAGGAGGATCTATTGACGTTGAACTCCTGCTAAAACGCAGAATTAAGAAGATAAAAGAAGGTGATGATCTTGCCAAATTACTCAAACTTAATCCTATTTACTTTGATTTTGACCGTTTTAATATAAGACGAGATGCTGCTCTTGAGTTGACCAAAGTTCTTGCTGTAATGGAAAGTAACCCTACTCTTGTTATTGATGTGCGTGCGCATACAGACAGCCAGGGAAGAGATGAATATAACCTTTCCCTATCTGAAAAACGTGCACAGGCAACCGTGCAATATCTTATAAATAAAGGCGTGTCTGAAGATCGCATAACTGGTAAAGGTTATGGTGAAACGCAGATTTTAAACGGCTGCGTGAACGGCGTAGATTGTACAGATGAGCAGCAGCAGATAAACAGAAGATCTGAATTTATAGTGATTAGCTACTAAATCTAAAATCTTTAATTATTAGATTTAGTAGTATCTACTTTTTTCTTCTTGCCGCCTAAAAGTCCTCCAAGGATCCCTTTTACAGCATCTTTAACTTCATTCTTAGATGTTGTGGTATCTGTAGGTTTTTGTTGAACAGCTGTAGAATCTTTTGCAGCAGGGTTTGTTCCTGTTGCTTTACCTAATAACCCACCTAAAGCATCTCTAACTTTATCTGCGCCTTCATTCTTTAGTTTCTCTTTTTGAGTAGCAACGATCTGTTGAGTTAGATTATTTACAGCAAGCTGAGTATTTACCGCCACCTGTGGATTATTAAAAGAACCGGTTAATGAGACGGGCAAATCTACAGTATATGTATCCAGATCTGTATCGCTTAGTTTAGCTAAAGTGCTGCCTATTTTATTTCCTAACAATTTTGCCGGTACATCGAGAGTAAGATTATAGTTCATTACATTCTCAAGACTGTGGCTTCCGCTTACAGTAACATTTATTCCTTTAACTTTAAAATCAAAAGGCTTAACAGCCACCTGCCCATTGTCAAAACTAAGTTTGGTTTTAAGATCACTAAGGTCAATATCTGCCAGATTGATAAAATCAAGCTTACCATCGAGCGCATTTAAAAGTGGCATCTGGTCTGGATTTACTTTCGCGGTAAGCACTTCTGCAAGAGCATTACCAGCCAGTGAAGAAAGGACGGGCGTAAGGTCATCACTTAAATTTCCGCTGAGTTCTATATCTGTATTTAATTTACCTTTTAAAGCTTTCGCTATAGGCGCAATACCTTGTAAAAGATCCAGCCCTGCAAAAGATTGATCAATATCTATCGCACTAAGATCAAGTTTCATTTTAAAAGTAGGCGTAGCACTCTTTGTACTTACATTACCGGCGAGAGCAATATTCCCACCAAAAATATCTGAAGAGACATTACTTAAAGTAGCGGTCTCATCTGCAATGGCAATATTTCCTTTTACATTTGTAAGCGTGATATTATCATAGATTACTTTACCTGCACTAAAATCTAAAGCTGCATCGAGAAAAGAAGGAATTTTTATAGCATCGCTACCTGCAACTACGGTTTCTTTTTCTTTAACCTCGCCATTATCTTCTGTAGTCGTTGCGGTAGTTTCTGCAACGCTAAAATCATTTAGATTAATAGTATTCGATTTAACCGAAAATCGTCCCTTTAAGTCCTGTTTTGACAATAAAAAGGGGATTAAATTCTGTATGCTTCCGCTTGCCGAAATATCGGTTTGACCGGTTTGCCCCTGCAATTTCTCAAGTGTGATTGTACTCGTATTAAATTTTACAGCAGCTTCAGATAAAGTCAACGCATTTGGCAATTCTGGCGAAGTATACTTAAAGTTGGTCAGGTTTGCCATACCCGTACTTTTTATATTTTGATATTGCTCCTTATCAACACTTTCCATATCAAAATTAGTAGTCATATCTACATTCAGGATTCCATTAAGATCCTGATCTAATTCAAGCGGATACGCCTTTTCAAGATTAGCCAGATTCAACCTGCCTTTTAGGGCCATATCAACTAACGGATTTGTAGTCAATCTGTCTATACGCCCACTTGCAGCAAACTTATCCTGATCTATTCTAAAGGTCACATTACCCAATCGCAGGTAAGTGTCATCAACAAGACCTGTTTCATTTTTTACCTGCGCATCAATTACGATATCCTCTACAGCCTTGGGCAGATCGGGATATTTAAAAGAAGCGTTGTTTGAGGAAACCGAAATATCAAGTGTAGGAATATGAGTTTCATCTACGATTCCTTTTATTATCCCGCTTACGCGAAAATCACCAGTGGTGGTTACTCCGTCAAGATTTTTCGCATATTCTTCAGGAATAACGGCCAGAAAGTTCTTAAAATCGCTCGAAGGCGTTTCAAAAGAAAGATCAATATCATTATTAGTTTCATTCACCTGCACATATCCCTGAAAAACAAGCGGCAATTGATTGATCATTGCCTCATTGTCTTTAAAGGTATATTTCTGATTTTTAAGATCCATCTCAATATCTGCAGTAAGCTTGATCTTATTTTTGTTTAAATAGTTTACACTATCCAGGTCAAAAGAAGCTAATGCAGAAGTCTCAGTCTCAAGTGTTGATACATCTGCTGAAAAATCTCCCGTTCCCGAATGGTTTACCTCAGTAAGCCTTAGGAAGGTTTTTGTGCTTTCGTCAAGATAATTTACACGGGAATCGTTGATCTCATAATGTTGAACATCAAACTGAAAACCGCCGCCGTCTTCTGTAGCGGCAACCGGCTGATCAGTTTCAGCATTTGCGGTCAGAGATTCTGTTTTCTTGGCAATGTCATAATTAGCATTTCCCAGCGTATCTACTTTAATATTTATAAATGCATCATTTAGCCGCACTTCATCAACCTGGATGGGATCACCAGAACTTTTAAAAAGCTGCATAATGCCCATATCCAGTTGTAATTCACTACCGCTTGCGAGCGTATCACCTGCAAAAGGGGCATTATTTATTACGCTAAAGTCTTTGATTTTTAAGGCGGCATCAGGGAAACTGGAAAACAGACTCAAATCAAGCTCCTGCCACGCAACGGTGGCATTTACATTATTGTTGATGGTCTTTTTAACCAGATTTTCTAACTGACTTTTAAACAGAAAAGGTGCCGCGATTATCCCAATAATGAGCACCAGAAGTACGATTCCTATTATTTTAAATATCTTTTTCATAAAGTTCTTTTATATTTTTTCTTCAACCTGATAGTACGTTTGCATTCTGCCTAAATCTTCATGTACACCAAGATTAAATCGCTTTCTAAAATAGTAAACGCCTGCATACAAGAATGGAGTATCGCAAATTGCAATTAGTACTTTAAATAAGAAGCCACTTAGCAATAACGCGCCAAAACGCTCCCATTCTATTTTGCCAAAAAAACAGAGCAATAATAATACCGTCAATGTATCTAAAAACTGACTTAAGAAAGTTGAAAAATTATTGCGTATCCAGAGATGCTTGCCTTTAGTTAGTTTTTTCCAGAAATGGAATAGCTGTATATCAACATATTGAGCAAACAGGTAAGCCATCATTGAGGCGAGAACAGCCACGACCGTAGCGCCAAATACTTTATCAAAAAGTGCGTTATCTACCGGTGACCAGTCTGTCGCAGGAACAATAGCAGAGGTGTATACGATCAAAAGGGAGAAAAGTGAGGCAAAAATCCCCGCTGTCACCACCTGATTTGCTTTCTTCTTACCGTAGATCTCACTTATAAGATCTGTTATCAAGAAGGTTATAGGATATGGTAAGATGCCTACAGAAATTTCAAACTGGTAAATACCGAAAAAATCCCAATAAAAGAATTTTTGAAAAATAAGGTTAGAAACCACCAGTGAACATATAAAAAGTGCTCCTAGTATAAAATAAATCTTGTATGCTAAAAGTGCATCCCGCTCTGTACGTGCTCCTTGCGCCAATAGTGATTTTTTAATTACTCTGTAAGTCGCCAAAATTAGGAGATTGTTATGATGTTTTACTTAAATTGCTCATAAAATATTTTAACATTTAAGCGCCATTAAACCCTTGCAAGACATACTTTTATCGCTGGGAAGCAATCAGGGAAATTCATTTGAAAACCTTCAGGACGCCGTTAATTTAATTTTTAAAGAGGTGGGGCAGATTGTGCGCATCTCTCCTGTTTACAAAACTGAAGCATGGGGTTATGATGGTCCAGACTTTTTAAACTGTGCCATTCTTGTAAGTTCTCGCCTTTCTGCACGAAAAATCCTCTCTAAAGTGCTAAAAATCGAGGAAAAGCTGGGCAGAATCCGCTCTGCGCGGTCAAAATCGGGTGTGGTTTACAGCGACAGACCTATTGACATAGACATCTTGTTTGTGGGCGATGAAATTATTGAAAGTAAACCATTAACTGTACCTCATCCTCTTTTACAAAATCGGCAATTTGTTTTAAAACCGCTTAATGATATTGTTCCAGACTTTGTACATCCCGGTTTAAACAAGACCATAGAGAAGTTAATGAAAATTAGCGTTGACAAAGCTGTACCTCAAAAGGAATCTAAATGGCTTAAAAATCCAAAAACTGAATACAATCTCGATAAATTTAACTACATCGCTATTGAAGGAAATATAGGTGCCGGCAAAACAACTCTGGCCACTATGATATCTGAAGATTTTAATGCAAAATTGATTCTAGAGCGTTTTAAAGACAATCCTTTTTTACCCAAATTCTATAAAGACCAGTCGCGCTATGCTTTTCCGCTGGAAATGTCATTTCTCGCAGACCGCTATCAACAATTGCTGGACGATATAGGTCAATATGATCTTTTCAAAGATTTTATGATAGCAGATTATGATAGTTACAAATCTTTAATTTTTGCGCAGGTAACGCTCGCTGAAGAAGAATTTAGTCTCTATAAAAAATTACATGGCATTATGTACAGAGATATCGCAAAACCAGATTTGTACGTTTATCTCTATCAAAATACAAATCGTTTACTCGAGAATATAAAAAAGAGAGGGCGTTCTTATGAACAGGATATTTCTGAACACTATTTGACGCAGATAAATGAGGGCTATTTAGATTTTATGAAAAAACAACTGCAGACCAATGTGAAGATAATTGACATTTCTGAGATGGATTTCGTTAAAAATAGAGGGGACTACTTAAACCTGCTAGATCAACTCTTGAGATAAATATTTTACCACAGCGGATAGAACAAAGCAATCATGGTAAAAACCATAATTGTTACGCCTATTAAAATTCCTAATAAAAAGCCTGATTTGCGGCCATATTTTTCACCTAGCTGGTAAGAGTTATAATCAAAATCAGTTTTCATAAAAGTTGGTTTGGTTTGGTCCTTTACTACGGGTGTAAATTTGAACATTTTGCATAAACCAAAAATCCTATTTATAAAAACATTAATAATATTTAATAATAATTAACAGTGTTAAACTGAAGTATGTAGGAGAAGGAATACAGTTTCTTACATGCAAATGTTACTCAAAGTTTATTCCCACGGAATACCTACTGGTATGTGGTTAATACTTTAAGAATTTCTCATTTTTGAAAATAAATCCCATATAACAACCCCTACGCTTACAGATATATTTAGAGAATGTTTAGTACCCAACTGTGGTATCTCTACTACCTTGTTTGCAGAGCTCACTACTTTTTGACTTACTCCTTTTACTTCATTACCAAAGACTACTGCATACCTAGCTCCAGAAGTAACTTTTACATCATCAAGCATCGTCGCCCCCTCAGCCTGCTCAATTGCAAGAACTTCAATCTTGTCTTCCTGTAGTTTATTGATCACATCAAGGGTGTGTTCTGCATATTCCCACGCTACTGTTTCTGTTGCGCCCAGGGCTGTTTTATGAATATCCTTGTGGGGCGGAGTTGCAGTTATACCACATAAATATATTTTCTCTACCAGAAATGCATCTGCTGTTCTAAAAACGGAACCTATATTATTTAAACTCCTAATATTATCAAGAACGATAATAAGTGGTGTTTTTTGTGATTCTTTAAACTCTTCTACAGACTTACGATCTAACTCGCTATTCTTTAACTTTCGGTTTTCCATGAAGGCAAAAATAAGCATTATGGGCATTTAAGAAAGTTTCTATATAGTGGCCAGATTGCAATTATTACCGCAGAATTCATTAAATTTAAGATACTCCCGCTAAAACAGTAATGATCATCTTTTGTATCTGATTAAGATCTAATCTTTCATAACTATGAAACGAATTCTACTTCCTACTGATTTTTCACAGAGTGCTTACAACGCTATAGAATATGCTGTACAATTCTTTAAAAATGAAACCTGCACTTTCTACATAATTAATACTATTTACAATGCAGACTTCATTTTGCACAGTAGTCTGTATGAAGTATATCGTAAGAATTCGCAATCAGGCCTTAAAGAGATAAAAAAGAAAATTAAAAAAGAATACCGCAATGAAGATCATAAGTTTAAGATCATCTCATCATACAATATGCTTTATGAAGAAATAAAACTACGTGTAGAGAACAAGGAAATAGATCTTGTTTGCATGGGTACTAAAGGCGGTAGTGACGGTGTTGAGTTATTATTTGGTACACATACTGCTCATGCCATACGCATAGCCAAGTGCCCCATTCTGGTAATTCCCGCAAACTGCCATTACACCGGTATTAAACACATTTTGTTCCCGTCTGATTATAAACTTAAGCTGTGCGAACTCAAACTGCAGTTGCTTAAAGAGATCGCTTTAAATCACAGATCATTTGTTCACATCATGCATGAGAGCTTTGGAGAAGAGCTAACAATAGAAAAAGAAGAATCTAAAACCTCAATTGACGAGTATTTTGAAGACGTTGAGCATCAATTTCATAATCTAAGTAAAGAAAGTGTTTTAAATGCAATTCATAGTTTTAATCTTAAATACCCAACAGACTTGCTGGTAATGGTTAAAAACAAACATTCTTTTTTAGAAAAGATCCTTTTTAAAAGCACTGTGCATGAAGTGTCTTATTACATACAAATTCCATTTCTAGTGCTTCCTTCAGAAAATTATGAGATTTAGATCAACGACTTGTTATAAGAAAAACTGCGCTTAAAATTAATGCTTTCCAGCAATCAAAATTTTTAATTACTTTTAATAACTCAGTCTTTGAGGCGCGGCGCAAACCTTTACATTTTGCTATTTTAGCATATTACTTTTTTAAGTTTGATTTTCGCTTTTGCGAAATAAAATTTCACACAAAAACCCAGTTCATGGCTGCCAGCAAAGAGAAGAAGGTCACTCCTTTAATGAAACAGTACAACAGCATCAAGGCTAAATATCCTGATGCCCTGCTTCTATTTCGCGTAGGCGATTTTTACGAGACCTTTGGTGAAGATGCCGTGCGCAGTTCTAAGATTCTGGGTATTGTTTTAACACAACGTAATAACGGCAGTGATCGCAAAGAATTAGCGGGTTTTCCTCATCATTCTTTAAATACGTATTTACCAAAGCTTGTAAAAGCAGGTTGCAGAGTGGCGATTTGTGACCAGCTTGAAGACCCTAAGGCTACAAAAACAATCGTAAAACGTGGTGTTACAGAACTTGTCACTCCGGGTGTTGCACTCAACGACGAGGTATTACAGCTTAAAAGCAATAATTTTCTTGGGGCGATACATTACGGCAAAAGAATAATAGGCGTTTCATTTCTTGATGTTTCAACGGGTGAGTTTCTAACTGCACAGGGAGATCGGGATTATATTGATAAACTCCTGCAAAATTTTGGACCTAGCGAATTGCTGATAAGCAAATCCTGCAAAAAAGAATATGCAGCCGATTTTAGCCCTGATTATCACACTTTTTACCTCGAAAACTGGATTTTTCAGACAGATTATGCTCATGAATCGCTCTATAAACACTTTGAAGTAAAAAGCTTAAAAGGTTTTGGCATACATCACCTTGAGGAAGGAATTATTGCTGCAGGAGCCATTTTACACTATCTGGGTGAGACACGTCACAATAAGCTACAGCATATATCGCGTATTAGCCGCATTGCTGAAGATGAATATGTCTGGATGGACAGGTTTACAATACGCAATCTGGAACTTTACCAGGGCACGTCGGCAAAAGCCATAACCCTGCTCGATGTCATAGACAAGACCATTTCGCCTATGGGCGGAAGACTTTTAAAAAGGTGGTTAGCGCTTCCCTTAAAAAATATTGAAGCTATAAAACAAAGGCAGGAAGTCGTGAGTTATTTACTCAATGAAAATCAGGCCTATGATAAGCTTACACAGCGTATTAAACAAATAGGAGATGTTGAGCGCCTTATATCTAAAGTAGCTACAGGAAAGGTTTCTCCTCGCGAGGTAATACAACTAAAGAATTCTCTTGAAGCAATGATCCCCATAAAAGGATTAGCAATTTCTTGCGAAAATGAAGCTCTGCAGATTTTAGGTAAACAGATCAATGATCTGGAACATTTGCGCAATAAGATCAAAGAAAGCCTAAACGAGGAAGCCCCCGTTCTGTTAGCAAAAGGAAATACCATAGCCGCGGGTTTTCATGAAGAACTTGACAATTTGCGTGAACTTGCATTTTCTGGCAAAGATTATCTTGATAAAATGCTTGAGCGTGAGACTGAGCGCACAGGCATTACTTCATTAAAAATCGCCTCAAATAATGTTTTTGGTTACTACATTGAAGTACGCAACACGCATAAGGATAAAGTGCCGGAAGAGTGGATACGCAAACAAACCTTAGTAAATGCAGAGCGCTACATTACTGAGGAATTAAAAGAATATGAATCGAAGATTTTAGGTGCTGAAGAGCGGATTTTAGCCATAGAACAGCAGCTTTTTAGTCAACTTGTTACGTGGATCATGCAATTTATTGAGCCGGTACAGACCAATGCGAATTGTATAGCGCAAATTGATTGTTTATGCAGTTATGCCAGCCTTGCAAAAGAAAGTAACTACGTACGCCCCGTAATCGATGATTCATATGAACTTGATATTTCACAAGGCAGGCATCCTGTAATTGAGAAGCAACTCCCATTAGGCGAACCATACATTGCCAATGATGTTTATCTTGATCGTGAAACCCAGCAAACAATAATGATAACTGGGCCTAATATGTCTGGTAAGTCGGCAATCCTAAGGCAGACAGCACTCATTACTTTACTTGCGCAAATAGGTTGTTTTGTACCCGCAAAAGAAGCACGCATAGGTGTGGTTGATAAAATTTTTACCCGGGTGGGTGCCAGTGATAACATCTCAATGGGTGAATCTACTTTTATGGTAGAAATGAATGAAACAGCCAGTATTCTGAATAATATTTCAGATCGCAGTCTGGTTCTTCTGGATGAGATAGGCCGCGGAACAAGTACGTATGATGGCATTTCTATCGCCTGGGCGATAAGTGAATATCTACACGAGCATCCCGCACGACCAAAGACGCTTTTTGCCACGCATTATCACGAACTTAACGACATGTGCGAGACTTTTACCAGAATAAAGAATTACAATGTTTCTGTAAAAGAGCTTGAAGACAATGTTTTGTTTTTAAGAAAACTTGTTCCCGGCGGTAGTGCGCATAGCTTTGGAATACACGTAGCTAAAATGGCCGGAATGCCGCAACAAGTTTTGCACAGAGCCAATAAAATGCTACAAAAACTTGAGAAATCGCACGGAAAAGAAGAAACACGGGAAAATTTAAAGAAAGCTACAGATGACGAGATGCAGTTAAGCTTCTTTAATCTTGATGATCCGCTTCTGGAAGAAATTAAAGACGAAATACTTCATATTGATATAGCTACGCTCACACCTGTAGAAGCTTTAATGAAATTAAATGAGATAAAAAGAATGCTTATCAGGAACAAAAAAAATCAAGTTTCTTAAAGCGCTTATTTTTTTAAAGAAAATACTTTGGTAATTCCATAATTCTTGTAAATTTGCATCCGCATTAATCAATAGTGATTGTGTAATGCGAAAGTAGCTCAGGGGTAGAGCATCACCTTGCCAAGGTGAGGGTCGCGGGTTCAAATCCCGTCTTTCGCTCTTCACCCTCCATCGCAGGAGGGTTTTTTATAATACCACGCTCGGGTGGTGGAATTGGTAGACACGTTGGACTTAAAATCCAATGAACATTAGTTCGTACGGGTTCAAGTCCCGTCCCGAGTACAGAAGACCCTCTTAATCATTTGATTTTGAGGGTTTTTTATTTGGAATAAAAATCCTCTGTTCATGTACAAAATATGCCGCTGAAGAATTGCAAAAATCGGCACAACTTCCTATATTTGGTTAAGAGTATAATTTGTCAACACCTTAAATAAAAGTAATTTTTTTAATAATATTATTTAATATATTGATTTTCAGGGTGTAAAATATAATTATTCTCAAAATCCCTTATTCTGCCAAAACCAAATAGTATCCTACTGCTATTTAAAAAATCGACTGTAAAGCTTTATTAGTCGAGATAATATCAAGCATTTGCATGGCAAAAATAAATGTAGACACCTCTATTAAAAACTTTTACAAATAGAGATAAACAGAGTTATATTTTTAAGATCATAAGTTATGCAAACCTCCTCCCCCGCGACTATTGTTTTAAAACCATTATATTCAATAGAGAATTTATTAAATCTCAAAAATGGTTTATATGATATTTCTAACCTCAAGCTAATCCAAACCGAAAGCAGTCCTGGAGTGAATGTCTATTCTAAAAAGTATTTCTTTAAAAAATTAGGGATTTTTGACTCCGTTTTAGTTCATCATTTCTTGAACGAATCTAAAATCACTTATTACTATTCCTCTAAATCAAATTCAAGACCAGCTAAAAGCATAAAAAAACTAACCAACCAGTTACAGAAAATCTACGGCCAGGACGAGAGAAATTTATACAGATTTAGAAGCACAGACATGGAGGAATTAACAGATAAAAAATTCACATGGATTGGCCGCAGGTGGGTCAACTTAGAAGGTTCAATTAAATCTATCGAGCTAAGCGCTCCTGCACATAAAGGCATTAGCATGACATTAGAAGCTTAAAAAATGTCCTAATAATCTAAGAGTCTATTTTCAGCATTCAGAAAGAACTGCTCTTTTTTACTGTTTCTCTAAAATTGCCTCCTTATTTTTGAGTTTATTGCAACATCATTCACACACTCACAACATTTGCTTTGCTTAACTTCATGCTCAAAAATTTAAAGCATGATAAAAAGATTACTGTTGCTATGCGCTATTAGCGTTCTCGCTGGCTGCAAAACACAAAAACCAGCAGTTACCCAAAAAACTAACTCTACAGAAAAGTCCACAAATAAAAGCGGTATCAAACCTTACAACAAGGTTATTACAGCTGGTTCTTTAAATGATAAAGGCCTTTTCACTACTCATATTGTAGATGAAAAATTATATTTCGAGATTCCTGATAGCCTTTACAATAAAGACATGCTTTTAGTAAGTCGCATCGCAAAAGTACCTGCCGGTTACGGTGGTGGCCATGTAAATGCCGGCTCTAAAGTGAATGAGCAGGTTGTTAGATGGACGAAACGTGGAGAAAATATCGACGTTAAAGTGATCAGTTTTGAAAATCAAAGTGACGAGAATTCTCCCATTTATCAGTCTGTATCAGCAAATAATTTCTCCCCTATTCTCTTTAGTGCTAAAATAGCCGCATTCACACCAGACTCGAGTGCTGTAGTTATAGATGTTACAAACCTTTTTGAAAAAGAGGTATCTGCGATAGATGGCCTTTCGCCACGGCTAAGAAAAGAATACAAAGTTAAAAAGCTTGATGAAAGTAGGTCTTACATAGAATCTGCCCATGCATATCCTAAAAATGTTGAGGTTAAACATGTAATGACCTATGAGGCAGAAGATCCACCAGAACGCGACCAGGCTGGTACTATTACACTTTTAATGAATCAATCAATGGTGTTGCTGCCAGATGATAAAATGCAACCGCGTATTGCAGACAATCGTGTAGGATGGTTTACCACAAAAAAATATGATTATAATTCTGATGAGCTAAAGTCTGATGATTATGAGATCATACGCCGTTGGCAATTAGTTCCTAAAGATATTGAGGCGTATAAAAGAGGCGAACTGGTTGAGCCTATAAAACCCATTGTATATTATCTCGACCCAGCCACCCCTTTAAAATGGAGACCTTATTTTAAGCAGGGAATAGAAGACTGGAACAAAGCCTTTGAAGTTGCCGGTTTTAAAAATGCCATTATCGCAAAAGACCCGCCCTCCCCGGAAGAAGACCCTGAATTTTCACCGGAAGATGTGCGTTATTCTGTTATTCGCTATGTTGCCAGCACCACACGTAATGCGGTTGGTCCTTCAGTATCAGATCCCAGAACAGGTGAAATTATTGAAAGTGATGTAATTTGGTACCACAACCATCTACGCTCCTACCGCAACCGCTTTATGATTGAAGCTGGTGCACAAAACCCAAAGGCCAGAACTTTAAACACACCTGAAGATGAAATAGGTGAAATGATGCGCATGGTAATTGCTCATGAAGTAGGTCACGCTCTGGGACTTCCGCATAACATGAAGGCAAGTTCTGCTTATCCTACAGATTCATTACGCTCTGCAGCGTTTACCCAAAAATACGGTCTCACTCCTTCTATTATGGATTATGCCCGCGTTAACTATGTTGCACAGCCCGGTGATGATGGCGTGCGCTATATACGCATGATGGGGCCTTACGATCTTTATGCAATTAACTGGGGTTACAGATATCTTCCTGAAGCTGAAAATCCTAAAGACGAAAAGAAAACACTTGATGAATGGATTCTTGCACATGCCGGTGACCCAATCTATGAATTTGGAAGTAGCCGCGGTGTTGACCCACAATCACAAACCGAAAGTCTGGGTGACGATCAGGTGAAAGCGAGCGAATATGGGCTTGCCAATCTTAAAAAGGTTGTACCTAATTTGATTCAGTGGACTTCTAAAGATGGATATGGTTATGATGATTTAAATGAGGTATATAGCGAACTTACAAATATGTGGAGAGGCTATATTTTTCATGTAATAACTAATGTAGGCGGAGTCTATGAAACTCGTAAAACATCAGATCAGGAAGGTGTTGTTTATGAGAATGTTCCAGAATCTATTCAGAAAAATGCAGTTGCTTTTTTAAACAAAAATGCCTTCACGACTCCAGAATGGCTGCTTGATGAGAATATTCTTCAACGAATAGAAACTTCAGAAGCAATTGAGCGTATTCAAAACTTGCAAACACGCTCGTTAAATTATTTGCTTGATAATGAGCGCATAAATCGAATGATAGCTAATGAGCAGGCCAATGGCAGTTCTGCATATTCTGCTATAGAAATGCTTGACGATGTGCGCAAAGGAATCTTTAGTGAATTATACACCTCTAAAAAAGTAGATGCTTACCGCCGAAATTTACAGCGAGCATATGTAGATACGGCTGTAGAATATATTAAAACGCTTGAAGCGGAAGATGCTGACGATGTCACAAAATCTGATGTTATTGCTTTGATGCGGGGCGAACTGCAACAATTAAAAACCGACATAAACAGGCGAAAATCGGCTGCAAATGATGAATTATCGACTTATCATTATAACGATCTTCTTGCCAGAATAAATATGGCCTTTGAATTAAATTAATTTCAGTTTCATACTAAGATAGACCTGCGTATTATGAGGGTCTATTTTTTTTAACACTAGCTATAGAAATATCGCGTTAATTATGGTTAAATCGGGTTAAACCCTGTTAAACTAAATAATTAGACTACCTACCTGCCGTAACTTGTATGTATAAATTGAGAATTTAAAATTTTACAGATATGAGTTATTCAGAAAAAATTGCAGACAAGCTAAACGAGTTACTAGAAAAGAATTATGATGCTGAAGCAGGTTATAAAAATGCTGCTGAAAAAGCAAAAAGTGTTTCTCTCAGTGGCTATTTTACTTCGCGGGCAAAAGACCGTTATGATTTTGGTCACGAACTAAAAGCTGAAATTAGAAGTTTTGGTCAAGAGCCAAATAAAGGAACTAGTTTTGCCGGGGATGTTCACAGAGCATGGATGGATTTGAAAACAGCTTTCTCATCTGATAAAGAAGAAACTGTTCTGGAAGAAGCAATACGTGGCGAGAAAGCCGCACTTGAAGATTATAATGAAATAATAGCAGATACAGATTTGCCACCATCTACTGCAAATCTACTTATTAAGCAGAGAAACAGTGTGCAGGAAGCTTTAAATCAGGCAAAGGCACTTGAAGTGGTAGCTTAAAAAGCTGCCTAAAAATACTAAAAATCCGGTTTTTTGAGCCGGATTTTTTCATTTAGTGTTAAAGTCCGCTTCTTAGAGTTAAATACTCTTAAAAACCTTGTAAACAGGGGCTTTTACCCTTATATTAAGAATGGATGTTACCGATACGCATCTCTATTAATTAAAGAAAGTATCGCTAATTAAAAATGAAATTTAAGATGAAGTATTCTGAAAATATCACAAACAGATTAAACGAAATACTAACTAGAAATTACGATGCAGAAGCAGGTTACAAGCAAGCTGCTGAGAAAGTCGAGAATAAGAATTTAAAAGACTTTTTTACAAATCGAGCAAAAGAGAGATATGATTTTGGCCACCAGTTAAAGGCTGAGATCGCAGCTTATGGTGAGAACGCAGATAAAGGCACCAGTTTTAAAGGTGATGCTCACCGCGCTTGGATGGATATAAAAACCGCGCTTTCTGGTGATAATGAAGAAGCCGTTCTGGAAGAAGCAATACGAGGTGAGAAAGCTGCAATAGAAGACTATAATGAGATTCTTGCAGATCCTAACTTACCACCCACAATAGAGAACATTTTAAAAGTGCAACGAGACAATGTAAAAACCGCACTTAATGAAGTAAAAGCGCTAGAAACAGTAGCTTAATTTCAGAATCTTCTTAAAGATGAGAACCGAGTCATTTATGGCTCGGTTTTTTTAGTTAACAACTCCTGAGAACTTTCTTTCTCCCTGCGGCTATTTTTCAATAATTTTAACTCGTTTTTAGCGTTTCGCTTAAAGCGAAATTACTACAAGCCCAAACCCTAGATTTACAGCAATGTACCTGATTTTTGATACAGAGACCACCGGCCTTCCCAGAGACTGGAATGCACCTATAACAGATGGCGACAACTGGCCCAGAGCTATACAAATTGCCTGGCAGCTGCATGATGATATGGGTAATCTTATAGAGCATCAGGATTACATGATACGTCCTGATGGTTTTGATATTCCTTATGACGCAGAGCGTATTCATGGTATCTCAACAGAACTCGCCACCCGTGATGGTGCCCCCTTAGGTGAGGTTTTAGGTCTTTTTAAACAAGCACTGGAAAAAACAAAATTTATTATAGGTCAAAATGTAGGTTTTGATGTGAATATCATGGGGGCAGAATTTCATCGCCTCGACGTTCATAATCACCTTCAGGAATTGTCTGTTCTCGATACGTGTACAGAAGTTACCGCACAATTATGCCAGATCCCGGGAGGGCGAGGCGGTAAATTTAAACTACCCACTTTAACAGAATTACATAAGTATTTATTTGCCCAACCGTTTAATGAGGCTCACAATGCTACCGCAGATGTAGAGGCAACAACACGTTGCTTCTTTGAGCTGGTACGCAGACGCATGTTTACGCAAGAACAGCTTGATGTCCCGGCAGATTATTTTGAAAACTTTACAGAGGTTAATCCGCAGCCTTTTCAATTAATCGGGCTTAAGCATATAAATCTCAAAGCAGCTTCAGACGAAATACGTCGCGCTTTACAAAAAGCCGATAAAAACGATATCTCCCGTGAGGAGATAAAAGAAAATATTGAGCAGCTTGCTAAAGTAGATTTTGTGCATCTGCATAATCATTCTCAATTTTCTATCCTTCAGTCAACCGCAAGTATTCAGGATTTAGTTGTAGCGGCCAAGAAAAATGAAATGCCAGGTGTCGCTATCACAGACACAGGCAATATGATGGGAGCTTTTCATTTCGTGAAAGCAATTACAGCCCATAACACGGCAGCGCAAAAGAAAAATAAAGAGTTAGAAGAAGAAGGTCTCGCTCCTACAGAAAACTTTATTAAACCCATCGTGGGTGTAGAGCTCAACGTATGTCTTGATCACACTAATAAATCTCAAAAAGACAATGGTTATCAGATTGTTTTTATAGCGAAAAACAAAAACGGCTATCACAATCTGGCAAAAATGGCTTCTCTGGCATACACAGATGGTTTTTATTATGTGCCAAGAATAGACAGAACAATTGTTGAAAGGTACAAGGAAGATCTTATTGTACTTACAGGTAACCTTTACGGTGAAGTACCCAGTAAAATTCTCAACGTAGGTGAGAAACAAGCTGAAGAAGCATTACTCTGGTGGAAGGAAACATTTAACGACGATCTCTATCTCGAGATCATGCGCCACGGGCAGGAAGATGAAAATAGGGTAAATCAGGTATTGATAGATTTTGCTCAAAAACACGAGGTGAAACTTGTTGCGACTAACAATACATTTTACATCAATAAAAGCGATGCAGACGCGCATGATATACTTCTTTGCGTAAAAGATGGTGAGAAAGTAGCCACACCAAAAGGAAGAGGACGAGGTTATCGTTATGGCCTGCCAAACGATGAGTATTACTTTAAGGATGCTGAAGAAATGAAAGCGCTCTTTAAAGATTTGCCCGATGCTATTAGCAATGTTCAGGAAGTTGTAGATAAGATTGAACCTTTTACACTTGCGCGTAACGTATTGCTTCCCGCCTTTACAATACCGGAAGAATTTCTCGTCACAGAAGACAAAACTGACGGCGGCAAAAGAGGTGAAAACAAATACCTGAGACATATTACCTATGAAGGTGCTAAAAGACGATATGGCGAGCTTTCACAAACGGTTATAGACCGGCTGGATTTTGAACTTAGTGTAATAGAAAATACGGGGTATCCAGGTTACTTTCTTATCGTAGAAGATTTTATTAGGGAAGCTCGCAAAATGGGAGTTTCTGTTGGGCCGGGACGTGGTTCTGCCGCAGGAAGTGTGGTTGCCTATTGTTTATGGATCACTAATATAGACCCGCTTAAGTATGATCTTCTTTTTGAGCGTTTTCTTAATCCTGACAGGGTGAGCATGCCCGATATTGATATCGATTTTGATGATGAAGGGCGTAGCCGCGTGATGGATTATGTGATAGAGAAGTATGGCGCTAATCAAGTGGCTCAGATTATTACTTATGGCACCATGGCTGCAAAATCATCTATACGTGATACCGCGCGTGTTCTGGACCTGCCATTAGGTGATGCAGACCGTATTGCCAAGCTTATTCCTAATATGTCTAAGCTCAATAAGATCTTTGGTCAATCTGATGCAGATCTAAAGAAAAAATTCCGTTCTGATGATCTTGTAAAAGTCAACGAACTTATATCACTTTCTGAAGGAAATGATCTTGAAGGGCAGACTTTGAGACAAGCGCACCAGCTTGAAGGCTCTGTACGTAATACCGGTATTCATGCCTGCGGTGTTATTATCACGCCAGATGATATAACAAATTTTGTTCCCGTCGCTACAGCGAAAGATTCAGATCTTTATGTAACTCAATTTGATAACAGTGTTGTTGAGGAAGCTGGTCTGCTAAAGATGGACTTTTTGGGTCTTAAGACCCTTACACTTATAAAAGACACGGTTAAGCTGGTAAAGATCAAACATGATATTGATCTCGATCCGGATAATTTTCCGCTTGACGATGTAAAAACTTATGAACTCTTTCAGCGAGGAGATACTATAGGGATATTTCAGTATGAATCTCCCGGAATGCAAAAACACATGCAAGCCTTAAAACCTACGGTTTTTGAGGATCTTATTGCAATGAACGCATTGTATCGCCCGGGACCAATGGAGTATATCCCCAGTTTTATCGCGCGTAAACATGGTGATGAAGAGATCACTTATGATCTTGCAGACATGCAGGAATATCTTGAAGAAACCTACGGTATTACTGTTTATCAGGAGCAAGTGATGCTCCTCTCACAAAAGCTGGCAGGTTTTAGTAAAGGTGATGCAGATGTTCTGCGAAAAGCGATGGGTAAAAAGATTTTTGCCCTGCTGCAAAAACTTAAACCTCAATTTCTTGATGGCGGTGAGAAAAATGGACACCCAAGAGAAATACTAGAGAAGATTTGGAAAGATTGGGAAGCTTTTGCTGCTTACGCATTCAACAAATCGCATTCAACCTGCTATGCGTGGATTGCTTATCAGACTGCATATTGTAAGGCACACTACCCGGCAGAATATATGGCAGCAGTATTGTCTAACAACATGAATGACATAAAACAGGTGACTTTCTTTATGGAAGAATGTCGCCGTATGGGCCTTGAGGTTTTAGGTCCAGATGTGAATGAATCTTTCAGGAAATTTACTGTAAACGACAGAGGCGCTATACGCTTTGGCATGGGTGCTGTAAAAGGAGTGGGCGCAAATGCAGTAAAAACAATTGTAGATTGCAGAGCAGATGGGCCTTACCGCAGCGTTTTTGATCTTGCTAAACGTATAGATCTGCGAGCAGCCAATAAAAAAGCTTTTGAAAGTTTGGCTCTAGCGGGAGGTTTTGACAGTTTTAATGTCACTCACAGAGCGCAATATTTTAAAGACGAAGGTGACGGAATAACCTTTCTTGAAAAAGCTGTGAAATACGGAGCTAAGTTTCAGGAGAATGAAAATTCGTCACAGGTTAGCCTTTTTGGTGACGCAAGCGAAGTGCAAATACCTGAACCTATAGTTCCGCCGTGCGAAGAATGGGGAACGATGGAGAAATTAAAGCGTGAAAAAGACGTTGTGGGAATCTATATTTCTGGTCATCCTCTAGACGATTTTAAGCTGGAAATGGACAATTTTTGCAATGCTAAGGTAAATAATTTCAACTATTTGAACGATTTTTTGAACAGGGAACTCACTTTTGGCGGAGTAATAACCGATATTCAGCACAGGGTTTCTAAAAATGGAAAAGGCTGGGCTGCCTTTACTGTAGAAGATTTTGACGATTCTTTTGAGTTTAGAATGTTTGGCGAAGACTACTTAAAATTTAGACACTTCCTGATCCCAAATAGCTTTGTACACATGAAGGTTTTTGTAAAAGAAGGCTGGGTTAACCGTGACACCGGGAAGAAAGGTGATCCTCGTTTACAGTTCAACAGTTTTATGCAGCTACAGGATGTCATGGAAACTTATGGTAAAAAGCTGACAATAAATCTTGACATTAAAGATGTTCAAGAGCAGAAAATAGACACTATAAAGGAGATACTTTTTCACCATAGAGGTGATCAATCATTACACTTTTATGTTTTTGAACCCAAAGAGCAAATCTCTCTGCATATGCCAAGTAGACGCAAAAAAGTAAGAATCTGTTCAGAGCTTCTTCAATTACTGGAACAACAAAATATAAATTATAAACTCAATTAATTGTAGCAACTTTAAATTTCAATATTGAGATTAAACTTATAAATTAGATTAACTGATGCTGAGATAGTCAAATCTAATTTGGCAGATGTAAGCTTTGGAATAATAATTGACTAATTTTGCATATATAAATTAAACATAGAAGTTATTATGGCATTAGAAATAACAGACGCAACCTTTGACGAAACTGTGTTGCAATCAGATAAACCCGTATTAGTAGATTTTTGGGCAGCATGGTGTGGACCTTGTAGAATGGTAGGCCCGGTTATTGAAGAGATAAGCAAAGAATATGAAGGCAAGGCCATTATAGGCAAGGTAGATGTAGATGCTAATCAGGAATTTGCTGCAAAATATGGCGTAAGAAATATTCCTACTGTATTGATGTTTCAAAAAGGTGAACTTGTAGGACGTCAGGTAGGTGTAGCTCCTAAAAATGTTTACACAGAAGCTATTGACAATTTACTATAAGCTCTAAAGCTTTATAAGAATATAAGGTTTGGCTTAAAGCCAAACCTTTTTTATTTTAGAACAATAACTAAAGTAGAGTATCGACAAAGTGCCAGTTAATTAAATGGCGACCATGGAACTTCATTTTTTAAAAGCTCCTAAAAATAATCGATATTTGAAAGTCCTATCTGGTAAACCGGATAAATAATAAGATTAAATAAAAAATCATGGATAATAAAAAAGCGAAAGCGCAAGATCTTATAGATTCAAAATTGCTTGATGAACGTAAAGTATTTTTATGGGGTCAGGTAGACGATAAATCTGCTAAACATGTAGTAGATCGTCTTCTCTACTTAGATGCCATAAGCAATGATGAAATTCAATTTTACATAAACAGTCCCGGTGGTTACGTAACCGCTGGTTTTTCTATTTATGACACGATAAAATCTATAAAAAGCCCGGTTTCTACAATATGTACAGGTCTGGCTGCAAGTATGGGAAGCATCTTACTATCTGTAGGCGAGAAAGGTCGCAGGTTTATACAACCTCATGCGCGTGTTATGATACATCAACCTAGCGGTGGGGCCCGTGGCCAGGCAAGTGATATAGAAATTACTGCTATGGAAATTTTAAAAACTAAAGAACTTAGTGCTCAAATTCTGGCAGATAACTGTGGCCAGACTTTTGAAAAAGTGATGAAAGACTTTAACCGCGACCACTGGATGGGTGCAGACGAGTCTGTTGCCTATGGCATTGTAGATGCTATTGCGAAATAAACTCAACTTTGAATATTCAGGCAAAACTTAATGAAATCACAGGATTCAACAACCTCGAGCTGCTGGCAGGTCAGGTTGTTGAAGGTTTCATTTCCGGGATGCACAAAAGCCCCTTTCACGGTTTTTCTGCAGAATTTGCCGAACACAAAGTCTATAACACCGGCGAAAGCACAAAACATATAGACTGGAAGCTTTTTGCCCGTACAGACAAACTTTACACTAAGCGTTACGAAGAAGAAACCAATCTGCGATGTCATTTAATTATAGACAATAGCAGCTCTATGCACTATCCTGTTCTGCAAGCTAATGACCTTAATAAGGTTAATAAAATATCCTTTTCAGTTTTAGCATCTGCTGCTATAATGCAGCTTATGAAAAAGCAACGCGATGCTGTAGGACTGAGTATTTATAGTGAGACTTACGATTTTTATGCGCCTGAAAAAGGTAGCGAGCGTCACCATCACATGCTGCTTGACCAGCTTAATCAAATAATAGTACGCAAGAGGCAGCAGGTAAAGACAGATACATATGCCAACCTGCATCTTATAGCTGAAAAACTTAAGAGACGTTCACTGGTTTTCTTATTCAGCGATATGTTTCAAAACGAAAAAGATCAGGAAACGATGTTTGCAGCGCTTCAGCATTTAAAGTATAATAAGCATGAAGTTGTTCTGTTTCACACCTACGATGGCGATAAAGAGCTAAATTTTGACTTCGATAATGCACCTAAAAGATTCATAGATGTAGAAACCGGAGACTCAATTGATGTATTTGCAGATAATATTAAACAGGAATATGCCAGCGATGTCAAGGTTTATTTTGATGCTTTAAAGTTGCGATGCGCCCGGTATAACATTAAGTATGTGGATGCTAACATACAGAAAGGTTTTGCTGCTATACTTAGCAATTTTTTAATAGAAAGACAGAAATTTTTATAAGCTAAAATTTTTTCAAAAATAGTTTGTGTACTCTAAAAGACGGTGTATATTTGCATCCGCAAGAAAGGAACCGCTGATGTGGTTTTAGAAAGCAAGTTCTTAAAATTAATGGTCTGGTAGTTCAGCTGGTTAGAATACATGCCTGTCACGCATGGGGTCGCGGGTTCGAGTCCCGTCCAGACCGCTTTTTTCTTTTATTAGAAATCAAGAGCGTTGTGTTGTTCCTGATAATTCAGGACGTGGTTTTGTAGTAAGAACCATTGAGAAGCTTTACCTAAAACAGGTGAGGCTTTTTTGTTTTAGGCCAACTATGGAATATTACGTATACATCATCCTTTCCCAATCTCAGGGAATTTACTACCGCGGAAGTTCTGCTAACCCTCATAAAAGACTTACGCAACATAATCTGGATCAAAGCAGATACACTTCAGGAAAAGGACCGTGGGAATTAGTTTTTATACAAACTTTTCAAACTAAACGAGAAGCGCTCATTCGAGAAAAGAAACTCAAAAAATATAGCAAGCAACAAATCAAAAATCTGATTAACTCCCCTTTAAACGATTTAAAGAATTAATGCCTGTCATCCCCAATGCTTTGGGGACGGGTTCGAGTCCCGTCCAGACCGCTTTTTTCTTTTATTAGAAATCAAGAGCGTTGTGTTGTTCCTGATAATTCAGGACGTGGTTTTGTAGTAAGAACCATTGAGAAGCTTTACCTAAAACAGGTGAGGCTTTTTTGTTTTAGGCCAACTATGGAATATTACGTATACATCATCCTTTCCCAATCTCAGGGAATTTACTACCGCGGAAGTTCTGCTAACCCTCATAAAAGACTTACGCAACATAATCTGGATCAAAGCAGATACACTTCAGGAAAAGGACCGTGGGAATTAGTTTTTATACAAACTTTTCAAACTAAACGAGAAGCGCTCATTCGAGAAAAGAAACTCAAAAAATATAGCAAGCAACAAATCAAAAATCTGATTAACTCCCCTTTAAACGATTTAAAGAATTAATGCCTGTCATCCCCAATGCTTTGGGGACGGGTTCGAGTCCCGTCCAGACCGCTTTTTTCTTTTATTAGAAATCAAGAGCGTTGTGTTGTTCCTGATAATTCAGGACGTGGTTTTGTAGTAAGAACCATTGAGAAGCTTTACCTAAAACAGGTGAGGCTTTTTTGTTTTTAAAGCAATTCTATAATGTACCTTCCATTTTTGCCGATTTTCTTATCAAAGAACCCGATTTTTAGCAGAATCACACCGATTTTTCTGCATTAGTAAACTTTCAATTTCTGTATATTGCTTGTACTTTATAAGCTCTATACCGCAATATATGATCACGTTTACTTCACCCCTGTCACAAGTTTTAACCTTCCTTTTTTTTATTAGTGTAACAGCTTCCGGTTTTTCGCAAACCAGCGAACTTTCAGTAGAAAAAATAATGCAGGACCCTCAATGGATGGGCACTTTCCCGTCAGATATACATTGGGGTGCTCAAAGTGAAAACATCTATTTTGATTACAATCCTGAGAAGAATCCTGCTGATTCTCTTTACAAGATAAATATCAATTCGCTAGATAAAATTGAAAAGGTAAGCTTAAGCGAAAAAAGAAAATTGATTTCGCCATACGGCAGCAGTTTTAATAAAGGCAAAACGCAAGAGCTATATACAGACAACGGTACTTTATTTCTCTATGATATAAAAAAAGATCAATCCCGCCAACTCATTGAACTTGATGGGCGCATACAAAGTCCCGTTTTTCTAAAAGATGAGAATAAAATCGCTTTTGAATATAAAGACAATGCTTACGTTTATGACTTAAAAAATGGAAGCCTGGATAGACTTACTAATATTCAGGGCGGCGATGCTCCCAAAGACAAGGAGAAAAAACTATCTGATAAAGATCAATGGCTTGAAGATGAAAATCTGGAGTTATTACAGATCGTTAAAGAACGCAAAGATAACAGTGAAAATAGCAAAGCTTACAATGAAGCTACTGAAGAAAAAGAGCCCTTTGCTTTTTATCTCGGCGATAAATCCATTAACGAATTAACAGTTTCTCCTACAGCTGATTATATCACATTTAATCTTATTAAACGAGATCGAGGCGAAGGAACAGAAGTTCCCAATTATGTTGATGAAACTGGTTATACTACAGACATCCACACGCGTAGTAAAGTGGGCGATGATAAAACTGAAGTCGAGCTGGCTATTTACGACGTTAAAAAAGATACTGTTTATATGGTTAAAACCGATGACCTCCCCGGGATTAAGGATTTACCAGATTATGTAAAAGATTATCCCGATAAAGAATGGGAAGAAAAAGTGCGCGATGTCATCTTTTCAAGCGCCGAATTTTCTCCTGACGGAAGTAAAGCAGTGGTGAACATACGTTCTAAAGATAATAAGGACCGCTGGATAGCAGAACTCAACCTGAATGACGGCACGCTTAAAAATTTAGATCGCCAGCGTGACGAAGCCTGGGTCGCCGGTCCTGGCATAGGATGGAGTTTTGGCGGGGGAACTCTAGGTTGGCTTCCCGATAATAAACATATTTATTTTCAGTCTGAAGAAAATGGTTTTTCTCATTTATATATTCTGGATGTTACTACAGGAACTAAAAAAGATTTGACTCCGGGAAAATATGAAGTTTTTGATCCGTTTTTGTCAAATGATAAAAAAACCTGGTATTTGACCACATCAGAAGTTGGTGCGGGAGAGCGTCATTTTTATAAAATGCCTGTCATGGGTGATAAAATGACAAAGCTCACCTCGATGACAGGAAACAATGAAGTTCATCTTTCACCTGATGAAAAATATATGGCAATTCTCTATTCATATAGCAATAAGCCTTGGGAACTATATTTCAAAAAAAACAGTGCTAAAACTGAAGCGCAACAACTCACCCACGGCCAATCTGAAGCTTTTAAAAGCTATGTCTGGAGAGACCCAAAACAGGTGAACTTTAAAGCTGAAGACGGCACTATGGTTCCTGCCAGATTGTATGTTCCTGATGCGGCTGCCAAGAATAACGCGGCAGTGGTCTTTGTACATGGCGCCGGGTATCTTCAAAATGTACACAAATGGTGGTCAAGCTACTTCCGTGAATATATGTTTAATAATATGCTTACAGATCTTGGGTACACTGTAATTGATATAGATTACCGCGGAAGTGCCGGTTATGGGCGTGACTGGAGAACTGCAATTTACCGCCATATGGGAGGAAAAGACCTGAGCGATCAAGTTGATGGCGTAAAATACCTAATCGAAAATTATGATATTGATCCTGATAAAGTTGGTATTTATGGCGGTAGTTATGGAGGTTTTATGACCTTAATGGCGCTTTTTACCGCTCCAGATACTTTTAAAGCGGGGGCTGCTTTGCGCTCTGTAACAGACTGGGCACATTATAATCACGGTTATACATCAAATATCCTTAATGAACCGTCAGATGACCCTATCGCCTATCGCCGGTCATCTCCTATCTATTTTGCTGAAGGTTTAAAAGGAGATCTCCTTATTGAACACGGTATGGTTGACACTAATGTGCATTTTCAGGATGTGGTGCGCTTAAATCAACGCTTAATAGAACTTGGGAAAGACAATTGGCAAATGGCAATCTTCCCTGTAGAAAGTCATAGCTTTGTAGAACCCAGCAGCTGGACAGATGAGTATAAACGCATCTTAAATCTCTTTAACAAAAGCCTGCTCGGGAAAACCGAATAAAAATATAGAAGAATTGATAAGAAAAGACCTGCCAGGTTTTAAGCACCTGGCAGGTCTTTTTAGTTTAGTTGCTGTAAACAAATTACTGTAACCTGACTAGTTTTGCTTAGGAATACGTATTGCCTTTAGCTCCCTTTTAATATAATAAGAGCTGAATTTATTTTGTTTTTCTCCAGTCATGGGCATTCTCACCCTCTCCTATTACCGGAAAAGAACTAATACGCAGACGTGCAGCACCCATAGGAATCAATTCTACGGTTTCAGTTTTCTGTACTGAGCGTACAGGACTTGATTGTAATTCTCCCGCCAGACCGTATTGATCTACGGTCCATTCAGGTATTTGTTTTGCTTTGACTTTTATGACAAAAGGCACATCCTCTGGAGTAAAGGGAAAATTACTTTTAGGCCATTCTCTTTTTTCAATAGTAAAAGACTCTTCAGGATTTTCTTTATTCAACACTAATCCATAATTCCATGGGGTTGTAGGATGAATTTCATAGGAAGGCCAATTTTCCTTATCTACACCTTCCTGCCATTTTGAATCTCCTATGGCCGTCTTATCACTTTCTTTTCGCTCATAATCTTCGCCAATTTTAAGGCTGAATGTAAGAGGCCCATAATCTACACTTACACTATTTTGATTCTGTTCCCACCTGCGCACATGAAGTTCTTTAGGCAATGACAATGTAACCTCATCTCCATCATCCCAAATTCTATCTATGCGTATATATTTACCAGCTTCAGGCGTAACCTCTATTGCTTTACCATTTATTAAAATTGAAGCTGTGTCTGCCCATGCAGGAATTCTGAAATAAAACGGGAATTCTAAATCCTTTTCCTGCGTATGTAAAGTAAAGTTAATGTCTTGCTCAAAAGGGTAGTTAGTCTTTGATGTTACTGTAATATTTTTACCTTCGGCGACATTAGCAGAAACGGTAGATGGCGCATAAATTACGGCTGCTAAACCATTATCCGGAGTGGCCATCCATAGATTTTCGATTAAATAAGGCCATCCCTGACCATGGTTATGCTGGCAGCATCTTGAACTAAACGGGTTCATCATTAAGAATGGACCGTCATTCATAATCCCTGGCCGGTGGTTTTGATCATCATTCATCACCATGTTGGGGCTTGTAATATACCTAAGGGATTTCAGATCAGGCATCATAGTTGCTGGAAGGGTATTGAATGTAACTTCCTCGGCATGATCTGCCCAAAAAATATCTCCGGTGATTCTTAAAAGGTGCTCATCTGAGTTCATTTGCTCTACTACACCACAGGTTTCTATACCTTGTCGAGGATCACTATAACCAGGTCTGGCGTTTTCATCAGCACCAAACATACCTCCAGGAACCTGACCAAAATGATCTCTTACTATTTTAAAATCATCATAGGTAGCCTTTAGATCATTCTTATCATGACTTAATTGATAATACTGCGCAGGCTCTCTAAATCCCTGAGCTATATTTACATTATGCCAGTCTACCAGATTAGCATACCATGATGGCCACTCATTACCTTCACGTTTTTCTTTCCAGTTGTTTATTTCATCAAGCGTATTATCCCTTTTTTCCCACGGCGCAGTATTTCTATGTATTTTTTCTATTAAATCAAGTAACCATTTCTCTCCTGTACGATTGTATAGCCATACTACACTATAAAGATTATCCCCTCCTCTCACACGCTGCCAGTAATGGCTTTTAGAAAGAAATTGATCATCAGGTACATTCAATTGATATTTAAAATAGTTTGACATAAGATCAATTACACGCTCATCGTTAGCGTACTCATAATAGGATTGCAAACAATAAAGCATAATCATATTTGCCCAAAAATCCTGAGTCCCGTCTTCACCGATGCTTTTAGGACCAAAATTACCATCTAGTCGTTGACTCGCTATTGCTGCTTCAATCCATTTACGTGATTCTTTTAGCATCGCTTCATCTTCCAGAATGTAAGCAGTATTACCATAACCTTTTAACCAATAAGGAACTTCTTCCCACCCCCAGGATCCTATACCATTTTCTGCTAACCAGGCATTATCTTTTTCCTGCAACCATGCACTTATTTCACCAAGGTTGCCCATAAGCCCGTTTGCCTGCCGTTTTAGGGTTTCTTGCAGCCAATTTTCTGGTTTTATGGCTCCTACGGGAAGTTTGATAAGAACACTGGGTTCAAGAGGCTTACGATTACTAATGTAATTTACATTTACAGTACTCGTATCTGGGATTGATACAACCTGAATATCCTGATGTGCTACATTCTCTTTATTAGAATTGCAGGAGCTTACTAATAAAAATGAAATACCTATAAATAGCATTGTGCCCCTACTATTTATTAATTGCTTTAGAATCATATCCTTGATTTTAAATTAAAAAGACATTCTATTGCTGAATATCAAATCGATAAATAGAAATGGTATGATACACATCGCCGGGATTTAAAATAATAGAAGGGAATTTAGGCTGATTAGGCGCATCGGGAAAATGCTGCGTTTCCATAGCAAAAGAAGTACGGTAGTCATCAGTTGCCCCAGACTTAAAACTGTTTTTAGACTGCATAAAATTTCCGCTGTAGAACTGCAATCCGGGTTCCTGAGTATAAATATTCATTTCTATACCCGATTTATCGCCGATTACTGTTGCAGCATGATTCATCTCTTCTCCCTGATTTGCATTCAGCACAAAATTATGATCATATCCGCCACCATTTTCTAACTGTTTATTTTCAGTTTTTATGCGCTCGCCTATGGTATGCGCATCAGTAAAATCGAAAGGAGTGTTGGCTACATTTCTCAATTCTCCTGAAGGAATAAGTCCACCATCAACAGGAGTAAATTTATCAGCATAGATTTGAACACGATGATTTAGAATTGATCCGCTTCCTTCGCCATTGAGATTAAAGAAAGCATGATTTGTCAAATTCACAGGTGTAGGCTGATCTGTTGTGGCTTCGTATTCCATTTTTACAGCTCGATCACTGGTCAAAGAATACGTCACTTTCACATTGAGATTTCCCGGAAAACCTTCTTCCCCATCAGGAGATTTATACTGTAACACCAATGTCTTTTCATCGGGTTGTGAAGCGTCAAAAACAACATATTGAAATCCTTTATTTCCACCATGTAAGGTATTCCCATTATTATTTGTAGGAATGGTGTAATTCTTTCCGTTTAAAGCAAAATTTCCTTTAGCTATACGATTACCTACGCGACCTATAGTAGCTCCAAAATAAGGCTCTGTAGAATTTGCATAAGCAGTGGCACTATTCATTCCCACCACAACATCTGTCATTTTTCCATTTTTATCTGGCACCCATAACCCTACAAGACGCCCTCCGTAATTTGTAAATGCCGCAATTATACTATCGTTGTTTAACCAGTATAAGCCTGCCTTTTTATTGTCTATTATTGTATCAAAACCCTGTAATTTCAAGTTTGTCTTTGACGCCTGAAGTATCACTTGTTTAGATGATATCTCTTCATCTTCTGTTTTAGTTGCTTTGTTTTTACAAGAGCAGATAACACATAACATTACTGCGAATGATATAATTTTTTTCAATTGCATAGCTTATTATTTTGTTCCCGAAGGAATTTCTAATACTGTTTTTTCAGTAACCGGGGCTCCCAGATCAGGTGTCCCATCGTTGTTCCAGTTAATTTTTTGCATACGAGGAGAGCGCTTTCCACCGCAACCGTCTCCCGGGTTTGAATTAGCGTGGTAAAGTATCCAGTCTTCTTTTCCATCTGGAGATTTAAAAAAGGAATTATGCCCTGGTGCATAAACTGAATTGTCAGGAGATTGCTTAAAAAATGGCCTAGGATTTTTTACCCATGCCGAAGCATCTAGCAAATTACCAGAACCATTAAACTGCAATAAACCCAGACTGTAAAAATCTGTCCAACATCCACTTGCCGAAAAGACAATAAAAACTGAATCATGGTGAGAAAGAAACTGTGGTCCTTCATTGACATTCACGTGTGGAGGCTCTGAATTTTCGCCCAAATCCCCATGTTTTTCCCACTCATAAGTGGGTGTCGCAATTTTAACCCGCTCTCCTTCTATGGTATACGGGTTTTCCATCTTAGCTATGTAGATATTTTGAGTACCATTCTCATCACCATCCCATCCAGACCATATCATGTACAATTGCTCTTTATATTCAAAGACATTGCCATCAATAGCCCATTTATCAGAAGGTGCGGCGATTTTTCCTTTAAATTCCCATTGATCAGTTAAAGGATCGTCTGATATATTCTCAATAGCATACATCCTGTGATTGTCATTATTACCATCATCTGCAGCAAAATATACATACCACTTGTTATTAATATGATGAATTTCAGGAGCCCAAATTTCTTTAGAGAATAAGGTGTCACTTGGTGGAATCCATATTGTTTTTTTCTGGGCAGAGGACAAATCTGCCAGGTTTTTAGTTTTCCATATAACCAGACGATTACCTAATGTGTTTGTATAGTAATAATAACCATTCACATATGTACTGTATGGATCAGCCCCGGAAGTCAAAATGGGATTTGTAAAAGTTTCTTTTACACTTTTACTAATATTACTCAAATCCTCCTTACTCTCAGGCCGCTCTTTACACCCGGCGAGAACAACAAACACATAAAACAAAAGATGTCTTAATACAGTTAATTGAGTATTTCTCATACTTAATCTAAAGTATTAATAACATCCTGATTTGCTTTTCGGATCTGTTGAATGTCTACTTTATCTATTTTACGATCATAGGTCATTAAACCATTAACCTCTCCTTCTACATCTGTGGTCTGGGTATATACCGCAGCAGAGAATCCTGCTTTAACTAGTTGGGAAAGTTTCGTTGAGAATTTTATATACTCCTGTGTTACCTCATCAGAATTTTTGAATTGAACGTAACCCCAGTTATTATCTGTCTTCCATAAATGATCTTCTAACGGGAGACCTATCCCGCCATATTCTCCTAATACTGTTACTCGCTCTGCATCGTATAAATAGAGATCAGGCCCAGGATAATTATGCAGGTCTAAAATATCGCCAGTTTGAAAATGATTCCCGCCGCTGGCAGAATTCACCAATCGAGAAGGATCATTTTGTTTAGTCCAGGCAGTAATCTCCTCTGTATCAAATTGGCCCCACGCTTCATTAAAAGGAACCCACACTACAATACTGGGATAAGAATACAATTCATTCATAATAGCTTTCCATTCTTTACGATAAATTGCTTCAGACGCATCACTACGTTGGTCTTCACTTCCTTTAAAGAAATCACGGGATTGCCAGCCAGGACCCCTTCCTCCATTAGGCATATCCTGCCATACTAAAATACCTAATTCATCACAGTGTGTGTACCAACGCGCAGGCTCTACCTTTACATGTTTACGTATCATATTAAAACCAAGCTCCTTAGTTTTAATTATGTCAGATTTTAAAGCTTCATCTGTAGGAGCGGTGTAGAGACCATCAGGCCACCAACCCTGATCTAAAGGACCAAATTGAAAATAATCTTTGTTATTCAATTGCATCCTCACTATACCATTATCATCCCGTTTTGACGATATTTTACGCATTGCAAAATAACTTTTCACCTCATCCTTAACCTTATCATTGTTAATGAGTCTTATCATAGTTCTGTATAAAAAAGGGGATTCTGGAGACCATAGCTTAGGCTCTTTGACATGAATGTCAAAGTCTTCTCCTAAAACAGATCTGGTTTTGCTAATTTCCTGGCCATCATCATAAACTGTTACTTCTACAATATCGCCATAAGAAGAATTTCTTCCTACAGCAGATACATGCACAAGATCATTATCGATATCTGGGACAAATCTCAAGCTTTCAAAGCTAGACGCGCTTACAGGTTCAATCCAGACAGTTTGCCAAATCCCGGTAACAGGAGTATACCATATTCCTTCAGGATTCTTCACCTGCTTACCTCTGGGCTGTGGTCCTTCATCGCTAGGATCCCATACTCGCACAGTTAATTGTTGACTTTTGTCTTTACTTAGAAAAGGAGTAATATCTAACGAGAAGGAATCATATCCTCCTTTGTGACTTCCTACCTTAATATCATTTAGCCATATATCTGCCTGCCAGTCAATAGCGCCAAAATTTAAAAGTATGTTCTTCCCCTTCCAACTCTTTGGAATTACAAAATCAGTCTTATACCAAACTTCATTCTCACTACCCACATTTTTCATCACTCCAGACAGGCTGGATTCAACTGCAAAAGGAACTAAAATTTGCCCATCACTTTTTTGAGGTGCTGTTTTTCCGCTAGGCTGTATAGTGTAATCCCAGAGACCATTTAGGTTTTTCCATTCTGTTCTTTGCATTATAGGACGTGGATATTCCTTCAAAACCTGTTCAGGATTAACTTCTTCTGCCCATTCTGTTTTTATCTTATTGCCCGCCGGTTCCCACTGCGCAAAAACACTTGCCTGGATAAAAGCAAGTATTCCTATAAGCAACATTTTATGTAGTTGAATGCTCTTCATAGTGTCTTTTTATTTAATACTTTATTCTCAAGATGATCTGAAATTACTCGTGTTAACACTTAGAAATCTAGTCCCAGTTTTTTTCTAAAAGTTTTATGAAATAGCCGCCCACAACACTACGCGCCTGAAAACCTCTTACATCTCCACTGCTCGTAAAATGCCAATCACTCATAGGTACTCTGCCTCCTGTTTCTATAGCAAACTTGTAAACAGGATCAGCTATTTTCTCAAATGTAGCCTCATCATCTGCAAGTGTGGCCGTCCATATAATCCAGTCTGATTTTGAATAATCAGCACGATTATCAAGTGGAAGACCATAATCATTTTGTTTTGTCAAATAGTATTTGATTTCTTTTTTAAATACCTCCTTAGGGAAAATATCCAGACCTATTAATTTATCCCAAACTAAATTATATTTCTGGCTCCAGGTACTTTTATCATCATACGTCAAAGCATAATGATCACCGGCATCTGCCAGAGTCATCCATTTTTTAGCCATGGTTTTAGCCATTTGGCTATATTTTTTTGCATCTTCATTTTTACCTAATAGTTCTGCCATATATCCGTATCCACCAACGCCAACGATAGCTTTCACTGCGAGATTAGCATTTCGTGCTAAATGGCCTGAAAAATCATCAGTAGATAGCTGGTTTGCAGGATCCAGACCAGCTTCAGTAAGATAATCTGCCCAGATAGTAAGTGTTTCCCAATGCTTCTTTGCA
The DNA here is from genome assembly GCF_047946655.1 of Leeuwenhoekiella sp. A2. Classification (GTDB taxonomy): domain Bacteria; phylum Bacteroidota; class Bacteroidia; order Flavobacteriales; family Flavobacteriaceae; genus Leeuwenhoekiella. Next base: position 1,928,155 of record NZ_CP172311.1, on the reverse strand, counting down.
TAGTCTGCATTTCCTTCTGCCTTAGCGATTGCAGCCGTAAGCACAACCATATTTCCAGACTCTTCTACCGGCATATCTTCACCATAGGTTTGCCCTGTAGCGATAGGGTATGTACCAAGATCATGCGCAGGAAAAGGCTTTTTCCACTTACCGCTTTCAGAATAATAAAAAATGCCGTTTAACATTCCTTTCAACAGATCTGGATTATAAATCAGGAATAGTGGTGCTGAAGGATAGGTGACATCTACTGTGTTTACAGAGCCATTGCTAAAATTCTCTTTAGAAAGAAAAAGAATCTCCCCGTCAGGACTTTTTGTAAGTTTATGTGCTGCAATTGCCTGGCGATATCCTATTTCTAGTATTTCAGCATATTCCTTACCACCAGCTTTCAAGCCATCCTTGTACATTTTTGTATCAAAATCTGTACATTTCTGTATTACTTTGTCGTAATCAGAATATGCTAGCTGCAACTCCTTCTCTATGCTGTTTTTTCCGTCAATATTCCACCATGGTCGCAATTGAGTTCCAAAATAATTAATAGAATATATATCATCGTATCCTAATAAAATTAAATGCTCTTTTTCTGCAGAAATTTTTTCTTTAGGAAAAACAGTATTTAGCATTAAATCTGTCCCCGTCTTCTCTGAAGCTTTTAAGGAATTACTCATAAACTGTGTTGCTGCTGCAGAAGCCAATGATACATTTTGCTTTGCATTAGCTTCTTTTGGTGTAGCGACATACATATAACCCCAATCAATCCTTAAGTTATCTCCTTTTTTCTCTAAAACAGGCTGCTCCTGAGTACCTGCTTTTAAAAATGACAAACCAGAAGTACTGCCTGCAGAAGTTGTGATTGTTTGACTTGAGTCATTTGCAGCAATAGTTGATGATGCCCCAAAATACACCTGTATATCGTGGGTTTTGTTATCGTTAGGAGTGGTTTTTACAGAAACATAGCTAACAGGGCGAGCTAATAAATCAAGATCATCCATCAATAGAGGTGATGTAAAAGTGAGATCTACATTTATACCTCCGCATTGTAATGTATAGCTTGTTTGTGTAGCTGTAAGATCGAGATTTATTTGTTTGGCAAGCTCTACATTAGCTTTTGACTTTTTAACTTCGGCAAGACCGGCATCCAAATATCTTCCTCCTGCTGAGTTTTTAACGTGGATGGCTAAAACGTTACCACTCTTTTTAAGTTTTGCCTGAGCTGACTTTGGAATAGGGAAATAATCAAATTGATCATTCCAGCCCTCTTTAGCAAAGATTTTTTCGCCATTTAAAAACACTTCTACATTATCATCGTGATGTAATTTGAGAAAAAGATCGTCAAAAGAAGTAGATTTTAAATCGAATGATCTGCGGTACCATAGATCTTCACTTGCCCATCGTGTTCCTACATTTTTTTTGTCTCCAAAAGGAGCTTTTGCTGTTTTCCATGAGCTATCGTCAAAACCTGCCTTTTCCCAGCCATTATCGGGCATTTTTTCGCTGATTTTTACAGAATAGGACTGGTTATTAGCAGCAGGTAAGATGTCATTATAATTTTTCACATCTCCGCCAAGGAATCTATAAGTTGTGCCATCTACAGTAACCAGACCCACTAAACTCTGGTTATTACCTGTCCAGTGGGTGGTAGGTTGAGCATTTATATTATCACCAAATGACCAAATACTAAAGTTAGGATCATGTGTTATTAAAGGATATGCCGGTGCCTGTCGCTGTTGGGCATGTAAACAGCCACAAACTAGTAGCAAGAGTATTGAGAAAGATATGTGCTTCTTCATTTTTGAGTATTTATCAGTTGTTTTAAGTTGAAATGTGAGGTGCTTAGTGGCCCACAATTCTGATTTTATATAAAACCTTAAGTAGGAATTAAATAAGGTTAATTTGCTTGTGCCAAAGGTAATTTTAAATCCCAGGGTTAGGACCAACCCCGGGATTTGGCTAATACTAAAATTTATAAATCTAGTTTGGTAACTTCTGAAAAAAGTAAATCTTCTACACCAGCAATCTTGATTCCCATTCTGGCATATATATAATTTTTACTGTAATCATCTGGAAGGTTTATTGAACCTGCAAGGTTATCTAAAGAGGACACCTCAACATGGGCCCGCCCAATATTATAATCATCGTTGTTTGATACAAACTGAGATTCATTTATATAGAGATTGACATACTCAATTTCTCTACCTTCATCTCCCGTAATTATTTTATCAAGGCTTATAGAGCCGCTTACCGTGTTACCCGTTGCGCTAAACTGAGAGCTTTTAACCATATAATAAGGGGTGACCTCAAGATCCATCTCTGTATTACCCTTTATCTGAATAAATATGGTATCACCCGCCTGCTCATTTACATAATTAGCCTTAAAAGGTCCTTGCCCATCGACAAATTTTAATTTGTAATCGCCATCAAAGAACCTCCCGCTAAAAGAGCCATCTGTATCTAAATGAACATCCAGAGGGGCTAAATTGCCAAAACCCGGCTGAAAAAGTTGGAATCTAACTTCACGCGCTCCTACTTCAATAGGAGTACCATTGTAAACCACACGACCAGTAAAAAATGATTCGGGCTCGTCATAATTATCTATTTCGCAAGACACTAATGCCAAAGCAAAACCTACAAAAAGTATAAAATATTTAATTTTCATAATAATATAATTTAGATCCCTTATTGGTTTGGGTTTTTAACTATTAAAGGATTGTTATTAAGTATATCCTGACCTATTTCTGAATAGTAATTCCCCAGTTGAAAACGATCTGATCCCGTCACTCTGTTTGGTTTTACAATTTTATAGAAATAACTACCATCGTTAGCGTCTCCCGGATTGTAGTATTTATATGGCCATACTCCTAATGGCTGAGTAATCCTTTTTGTTGCAGAACCAATATTTGTGGTGATATTCTGCTCATCTATAGGTGTACCGTCAAGAACTACATGTGCCAGGCGCCATCTTTTAAGGTCAAAGAAATGTAATCCCTCAAAAGCAAGCTCTACAAATCGCTCATGTACTATCTTATCGAAAGTGACATCAGCTGCGGTTAATGTAGTTGTAATTCCTGCTCTCGAGCGTACCTCATTTAAATAACCGGCGGCCATTTCTGGCTGACCTAGTTCAAAAGCGGCTTCTGCTGCATTTAATAAAACTTCAGCATATCTATATCTTATAAACCAAACATCACTCTGTGTTCCTCGTTGACCAGATCCTGCTTTAGGGTCTTGATATTTACGAATGTAAAATCCTGTTTGAGCCGTAAATTCTAATCCGTCAATAGGCCCATCAAAACCTACTACCTGAACCTGGCCTGTGGCACCTGGCAACTCTTTCTGTTGACCTCTTGCATCTCCGCTAACAACGGTACCATCTGCTAATTGTACTCCTGCCCAAATATCAACTTCTCTTCCTTTAAAATTAGATCCTGGTACAATTACAGTACCTTCTAAACGAGCATCTCTACCTGCAAAGAGTTCTTTAGGATCATTGTAATAAATAGGATTACCGGCATTATCCTCAACAGGTAATGGCTTATATTCTCCTTCTAAAGTTTCAAAAGATTGAACTAAATTAAGTGAAGGATTAATTCTGCCTCCTTCTTCCTCCTCAGCACCATATCTAGGTTGATTAGAAATTGTAAAACCGTGAACTTTTCCACTTTGAAGTTTATAGTCTTCAACAAAAATAGCTTCAGGATTGTTCGACTTATCGTAGAAAACACTGGCAAAATTATCTGAAAGGTCTGGTTTTTTATTATAAAGGGAATAAGAGCCAGCATCACCATTGATAATTGCCTGTGCCGCATTTAGTGCTGTAGTATAATATTCATTCGCTCTCCCTGCAGGAATACCAATCTCACCTCCTGATAATGAAACCTGAGGCGTCGTTGCTCCATATTTTGCAATAGAACCGGCATATAATGCTGCTCTGGCTTTCATTGCGAGAACTGCCCCTTTTGTGGCTCGTGACTTAATGTTTGTGTCTGCAGGTAAATCTGCAATAATGGCATCAGCCTCACTTATTACGAAATCATAAATTACAGCTTCTGTCTCGCGAGGATGTTGCAAATAAGTAGCATCTCCGCTAAAATCATAAGTTTCTGACTCTAATATTAAGGGCACTCCACCCATTCTCTTTACCAATGTAAAATAATAAGATGCTCTAAGGAATCTCCCTTCAGCTAAGAATCTTGTTTTATCCACTTCGTCAATACTTGTGGAAGCCTCTAGTCTTTCAAGAAAAAGATTCATTTCTCTTATATAGCCATAGTCCCAGGTGCCCCAGGCACCATAACCCCAGCCTCCATCTTGAAAATGACCATATTGTCCTGCTTCAGACCAAAAAGAAACATTAAAGTCTGCCAGTGACGGCCATGATTCTACTGTACCAAAGTCATAATAACGATTATATAAATCTGCTAATATAGATAGCACTATATCGGGACTGCCAAAGGCCTGCTCCTGTGTTAGAATGTTAGTTGGCTCCCTGTCTAGAAATTCACTATCAGAAGTACAACTTCCTATAAGCATGGGAATTAATAAAAAGTATATATATTTTTTCATTGCAATTATTTTTTAAATAGAAAGGTTAACTCCAACGTTTATGAATTTATTCTGAGGATACTGTAAGCCATTATCGTCAGATATTTCAGGGTCTACACCAAAGTCTTTAAGGTTATCTAAAGAGAAAAGATTATAACCATTCACGTAAACTCTAGCTTTCTGAATTTTGATTTTATCCAATATATTTTGAGGTAAAGAATATCCTATCTCCAGCGTTCTGGCTCTCAAATAAGTCACATTGTGTAACCAGAATGTAGAATTCTTGTTGTAGTTACTATGACCACCATCATTATAACGTAGTGCAGGATATTTACCTGGAATCCATTCACTTGTAGGATCGAGAGGATCTGCATGATGCCATCTGTCTAAGAATATTTTATTTAGAGCACCATCGTTTTGATAAGCCCATCTCTGCTCCCAGTTCTGATTCCATGAATACCCAGAAGCTCCAGAAAAATCTGCAGTAAAATCAATACCCTTATAAGCCACATATAAACTAAGACCAAAATTCACTAATGGATTGTAATTATTGTATCCTATTGGGGTTTCATCATAACCATCAATTCGTTTATCCCCGTTAACATCTTTGTATATAATATCACCAGGCAATAAAGTGCTGTTCCCTCTTCCATCAATGTCAACGGGATAATTATCTATTTCTTCCTGTGATTGAAATTGACCTGTTGCAGTATATCCCCAAAAAATAGTATTATATCTGTCTTCGCCAGAAGCCCGGTAACGCTGATACGAATTATCAAAACGGGGTTTATACGATTCTAAAAACTTACTTCTTGACAAAGAAGCGTTCCCAGAAACACTAAATGATACTTCTCCTATTTCTCCTGAATAAGATAAAGCTCCTTCTATCCCATATTGAGCATCGCTATTTACATTCTCATCTGGAAGACCATACCCTAATTCATTAGGAATTAAAATGTCATATTTTCTTCCTCTTAAACCCGTTCTTTTTCTATAGAAGTAATCAACAGAACCAGAAAGCTTGCTATTGAACATATAAAAATCTGCCCCAATATCTGTAATTTTACTCTTGAACCAGGAAATATTTGTTATAGGCTGACCTTTATCTCTACTCGCTATGACCGCATTCCCATCAAGAATAGCAACACCTTGATTATAATTATAACCTGTTAAGTAATCAAAAGCGCCAATACCAATATCATCATCACCTAAAACTCCATAAGAACCTCTTATTTTAAAATTATCAAGAACACTGTCATCACCTAATAAGTCTTTTATAAAAGGTTCTTCAGTAATTCTCCACCCTGCGGATATAGATGGGAAGTAGCCAACTCTTTTTTGAGGAGTAAACTTCCAGGAAGCATCTCTCCTTGCAGAAGCCTCTATGTAATATTTATCTCTATAGTTATAGCTTATTCTACCTATATAACCAATTCTTGCTTCCTCATCATCTAAGTCATCATAAGCATCAGTATCAGAAAAATAGATAAGTGGTAGCGTATTTGTCTTTGGCACGGCGTGCACCCATTGCTCTTGAAAACGCGCTTCTTGTCTTTCTATCATAAAAAGAGCTTCTAGCGAATGATCACCAAATTTTCTTTTATACTGCAATTGACCCTGGTAGATATTTCTCAAGACCTTTCTAGTTCTGCGTTCCCTCCATGGGTTAGAGCTACCACCGGTTGCCTCGTATGAATCATCTTCCGGATGATACGTGTAAGCGTCGTATGTATATTCATGCCCGTTTAATACACGATCTGCTATATAGTAAGAATACATACCCTTAACTTTTAATCCTTCTATAAATGGAAGATCGTATTCACCTGAAAAGTTAGTTTGCAACACCCTCCAGATATCTTCTGCATAACCTCCTATTTCAAAATTGTGGAGAGCCCAGTTAGTCTCATTATGACCTATATCATTAAGATATTCAGGGTTATCGTTTGCATAAGGTCGCTCAAATGGCCGGTTACGAAGAATCGCAAATCGAGGCAACCAATAATCATCTGCTCCGGGAATACCGGGATTTTTACGGGTTTCTATTCTACCGTTTATCTGAACCCCTACTTTAAGACGATCTGTAATATCTGCATCAACATTACTTTGTATGTTACTTCGTTCAAAAGTGAACTCGTCACCTAATACTGATTCTTGCTTGAGTTGCGTTGCAGATAAGTAATAGTTTATATTTTCTGAACCACCACTTGCACTAATATTAATATTGCTTAAAGGAGCATTCTTCTTGATTATGAAATCTTTCCAATTAAAAGATTGATAGCCCGGTTCTTCACCTACACGGTACTTCTCCAGCTCCTCCTGTGTAATAGCTGTAGATCCAAACTGATTAATCTCAGCTTCAGCTTTTCCCCTCATCCATTCATAAGAATCATTTACAGTTTCCGGAAATCGAGACCAGTTTTGCCACCCTACATACGCATTTACATTTACAGCATTCCGGGTCCCTCTTTTTCCTCTTTTAGTTGTTACTACTACAACACCGTTAGCCGCTCGCACACCGTAAATTGCAGCAGATGCATCCTTTAAAACAGTTATGCTGGCAATATCGTTAGGAGAAATATTATTAAACTGTCCTTCATCTTGTTGTATTCCATCAATAACATATAAGGGTGTACCCATATTGCGTATTTGTATAGAAGCACTGGCACCAGGACGACCATCATTCATTCTAAAACTTACACCAGGTATTTTACCTGCAAGTCCAGAGCTTACTGTGGACCCCCCATGTACTTTTTCTAAATCCTCTGCAGATACTGTAGAAATAGCCCCGGTGATAGATTTTTTATCCTGAGTAGAATATCCTGTCACAACAACTTCATCAAGACCGGCAATATCCTCTTCTAATTGCACATTAATCTCACTTTGACCATCTACAGCCACTTCTTTCGTTTTGAAACCCACATAGCTAAATGCGAGGATTGCATTAGAAGGAGCATTGATTTCAAAATTCCCGTCAAAATCTGTTGTAGTTCCGCGGGTTGTGCCTTTAACAATAATTGTTATGTAAGGCAAAGGTTCAGCGTATTGTCCTGCCGTAGTTACACTTCCTGTAATCTTAATATCTTCTTGTGCAAAAGACTGCTGAGAAAATAATAAACACATAATTACAGCAAATACCGGAAATCTAATTTGCTTAATTAATCCTAGTAAAGTTGTTCCCATTGATTGTCATTTTTAAAAAATTAAATTAATATAGAATAAGACTAAAAGCCAGCTAAAAGGATTTAGTTAATTAAAACTATATCTTCCTAAATCGATTTAGTTTAAACTCAATTCGCAGAATGATTTTCTCTAATAAATGTTTATTTCAAAAAAAACATTCTTCCCAAACCCCAACTACAAGGTTTGCGAAAGCCAAATGTAATCAAATATATTAATAAACGTATTTTTTACGTTAATAATTTTAAAAACCTTATTTATAAGTAATTATACTTAATCTGAAAATAAACCTAATTATAAGTCATAAAAAAACCCGGTTAAACCGGGTTTTCTATACTAAAGGGCGATTTTATATTTTCTCTAAAACCCGTTCAGGGTAATCTGTAATAATTCCGTCAACTCCTAGCTCGATCATTTTTTTAATATCTTCTTCTTTATTGACCGTCCAGGGAATTAATTTCATTCCTTTTTGATGTACTGCTACTACGTCTGAAGAATCTTTGATCATCCCAAAATGTGGACTATAAATTTCCGGAGTGAAATCTAAAGCCTGCATATTTTCTTCCAGTTGACCATTACCTACTAAATAAGCGATCTCAATCTCGGGATAATTTTTACGTAAAGCATTCAATGGTGCTGTATCAAAGGATTGAATATTGATCTTGTTTTCAACCTTTTTCTCTTTGATCACCTGCATTAATAATTCTACAAATTCTTCCGGTTGTGGCTGGTAAGTACCATATTCTTCAGGAACAGACTTAATCTCGATATTATATTTTACAGGTTTCAAACCTTTTGCTGCGATTTCTGTTTCCACACTGTCTATCATTTCGCTGAGCAAAGGTTTGTAGGTTTTCATTTTCTGCTGCTGCGGAAAATTCTTATTCCCTTTAGAACCGGTATCAAATTGGCGGATGCTGTCATAATCCATTTCGTATAAATTATAACTCTTCTCCTCACTTTTGCTTATGCTGTCACCCGCTGGGGTTTGCACGTAAAGCGATGACATAAATGGCTCGTGGGAAACGACTACCTGCTTATCTTTTGAAATCACAACGTCAAGTTCTAAAACATCTACGCCTTTTTCTAAAGCACTCAGAAAGGCCGGTATAGTATTTTCCGGCAGGTTGCCACGCTCACCACGATGTCCCTGAACTTGTATTCTATGCGCTGTAGGTTCTTGCATATTTTCAGCTTTTTGTTCTGATTTTGGTTTACAGGATATTCCTATAAATAGTAAGCTCGCTAAAAATAGTATATAATTTTTCATAGTCTCAATTTAAAAATAAAAAGCTCGCCTCCCACGTATAGAGGAGACAAGCTTCTAAACAATCACGTTTATTTTACAGGTTCTTCCAGACGATAACTGCTTGTACCTGTATAAGTTTTTCCATACATATCAGTTGCTTTGATCTCGATTTTATGTGTCCCAACTTCCAGTTTTGTCGGGATGCTTCCGCGCCACAAATGTTTACTGGGAATAGGATTACTAGAGCGCCTGCCGGACATCAATTCTTCTTTAGTATCCCAATCATAAACCAGCTCTACATAAGAAGGGTCTGCTTCTTCTACATATTCCATCGGTTTCCATTCCCCATTATCTACACGATAAACAAGTGAATCTGTTTTTGTTCCCATAAAGAAATTTGCATAAATTCCGGCTTTTGTATTTCGGCCTTTAGCGACAACTTTTGGTGCAAAAATTTCCATCTGAAAATCCTCAGGCTTGCCTGCCACTTTATAATCTACATCATACTGATTTCCATTAAAGTGAATAAAAGCATAACCTTTGGGCGTTCCGTCACGCATTACTGAAATAGGAATTCCCTGTTCATTCAATTTTCCGGAATACCAGTCACCGGAAGTCGTCCCCACGTTATATTCGTGATGCGGTTTATCCCGCAACCAACCGTCTTCTTGCGTAAAGAAATCCTGCTTTTGGATATGTGTATGCGCTGAAAGCGAAAGTGTATTGAGAAATGGCTCTAATAATTGAAATAATCGCTCGCGGTCTTCATCCCGATATGCATCGCCTTCAGGTTCACTCAACGGAATATGAAAAGCTAAAACAACCAGATTATCCTTTGGCACAAACTTCAAATCGTTCTCAATAAAATCGAGCTGATCTTCTCGAAAACCTCCCCAGTACCCGTTAGAATCGCGCGGATCAGGATACAAAATATCATCTAAAATGATAAAATGCACCTTCCCGTAATTGAAAGCATAATTGGCCGGGCCAAAATGTGCTTCGTAGGTTTCATCTGAAAGGTTATCAGTTTTTGCGTCAAAATTCATGTCGTGATTTCCCATTAAATTAAACCAAGGGATTCCCACTTTTTGCGTCGCTTTAATGTATGGATTGAAAAGATCCAGATCGTTTCCGACTAAATCACCCATACTTAAACCAAAAGAAACATTTTTTATTCCTTCTACTTCTGTAACCACACCACGCATATAATAATCAACTTCATCAAGATTATAAGGTTGTGGATCACCAAAAACCAAGGCCGTAAATTGCTCTTCATTATCTGCCAAAAACAGGCCAAAATCGACCGATTTAGGCAATTTTCCGGTGGGTTCTACACCTTTGAATTTGGCTTGTGGCGAACCTTTCGGTTTATAGATATAGAAAAACTGCGGAAGATTATTTTCATCAACCTGAAGTTCATATCCCGCAGGTTTTATGACCGCGATAATATTATCGTCACTTAGCGGAAGTTTATAGTGACCATTTTCATCGGTTAGAACTACAGCTTCCCCGTTTGTTACTGAAACCTGAGCAATTCCTTTTTCCTTTCGGTCTTTTTTACCATTCTGGTTTGCGTCCTCATAAACAAATCCGCTTGCTTGATTTTGTGCAAAAACCGCCAAATTGAGTATAAAAACGGCTAAAAACATTGATTTTCTCATCAGAAATTTAGTTTTTTATTAGTTATCCCACCAGACCTTAGTGTTAATATCGTCGCTTCCTCCCAGCATTTGTACCGCTTCCTGATAGTGCTCCTGATTGTTGATCTGGATATCTGAAGGATAATAAAAACGCACCGGCATTTTTGCGTCATTCATCATGGCTTCTGTTGTAGGCAATTCCGGGAAACCGGTACGGCGGTATTCAAACCATTGCTGATAATCTGTAAAGTACAAGGCGTAATATTTTTGCAACATAATGCGCTCAAGTGTTCCGTTGTATTGAGCAAGAGGTGCCTCAAAATAAGTATCAGGCATTTCAGTTTCTAATTGCTCTATTGCAGCCGCAACACCGTTTTTATAATGTGTTTCGGCATCAGCAGTAAAACCGCGTTGCGCCATTTCGGCTTTGATAAATTCTACTTCAGCATAGGTCATTAAACAAATCTGCATCGGGTTTTCTACCTGTTCAATATTGAAAGTAGAAGCATTATAATCAAACTGCGACTCAGCTCCCGCATATGCGCTGGGAATCCCTTTGTAGCCAATACTATTGTTATTTGCATCTTGTGCCATTGTAGCAATGATAGGTCGTCTGGGATCTTCAAGTGTATTTAGATTATCTATAAAAAAAGAAGCGATCTTTACACTTAAGCGAAAATCCTGCGGTCTTCCCCAAGGTGAAACATTAGGCGTTACACCGGTCACCTGCAAAATAGCAGACTCTCCCGTGCTTTCAAAAACCGGATATTTTTCAGCGTTATTGATCATTGTGGTTAGGGTTTGAAAGGCATTCGTTTCACTGCGGTTTGAAATGCGCAGCAATAATCGCATATGAAGGGAATTAGTAAACTTTTGCCAAAGTTCTACATCATTATGAAACAGAATATCATCTGCATAAACCATTGTTTTACTCGTGTCATACAAATCATTTGCATGCTCTAAATCGGTCAGGATTGTTTCATAAATAAATTGCTGATTATCAAAAGCGGGATAGAAATTTCCATCTTCTCCACTTACGGCTTCGGTCATGGGTACGGGGCCAAACAAATCTGTAAGGTTTGAATACACCCACGCTTTTAAAGTAAGCGCGATTGCCTGATAATTGGGATCTTCCGCTTCTATAGAAGCAAGTTCCATCTCTTTGATATTATTGAGCCATTTGTAATAGTTGTACCAGGAAGAATTACCTATATTCTGGCTTACATCATAGCGATGCAAACCTCCCGACACACTGGGAAAAGGCAGTGAAACCTGCATTAAATCGAACGTGATACTAGCGCTACGATCTGCATTATGAGTAGCCAGACCATAAATTATAGGATTAATTAAAGTTCCCGGGCTAATATCAGAAATACGATTAGGATCTTCATTTACTTCTTCAAAATCACTTGTACACGCTCCTAAAACCAGAAGTAAAGTGCAACCTGTAATTAAAGCTTTTAATTTTTTCATCTCAGTTAATTATAAATTTACTTTTAGATTAAATCCGTAAGTGGCGGGAGAAGGCATTTGCCCCATCTCAATACCCGGCAATATTGTGTTCCCGTTAAGCGCAGCGGTTTCAGGATCGTAAATAGGAAAATCTGAAACCGTAGCCAGATTTCTTCCATAAACGGAAAGATTAAGGCTATTAATCCCGGTGTCTGCTAACCACTTTTTTGGAAAATTATATTGCAAACTCACTTCTCTAAGTTTTAAGAAAGAGGCTTCAAATGAGTTTGATTCTACATTGGCACGACGGTAATATCTGTTGTACCAGTCTGGAGTCACTGCTTCAGTTGTATTAGGTGAATAAGTTCCGTCATCATTTAGCACAACGCCATCGCCTATAATTACTCCTTCTTCACGGCCCATAAATGTAGATTTTAACTTCCCTTGCTGGGTGGCTTTATGGTGCGTTTGAGAATAAATTATACCGCCATATTGCCCGTCAAGCATCACATTAAGCGTGACATTGCCCAACTTAAAACTGTTATAAAGACCTGCTTTCCAGTCTGGGCTTGCGTCACCTATATATTGTATCTCATCTGGATAAGCTGGTAAACCTGCATTGTCATATACAATTTCACCTTCCGGGGAACGCACAAAACCATACCCATAGATTGCAGTAGTAGTTCCTCCTACTTTCGCAATAAGCGTAGCATTACCACCAGAACCTATTTCCTGCTGCCCGTCAATACCATCTGCCAGTTCCAGAACCTTATTCCAGTTACGTGACCACGTTAACGTACTGCTCCAGCTAAATTTATCTGAATTGATGATTTTTCCTGTAAGTGTTAATTCTACTCCGCGATTACGTACTTCTCCCGAGTTTAAAACACCGGAACTATAACCCGTTGTGATATCAAGCGGTACCGAAATAATTTGATTTTTAGTATTGGTCTCGTAAACTGTCGCATCAAAATTTAGCCTGTTATTGAGAAGACGTGCTTCAAAACCTGTCTCATAACTTGTGGTTATTTCGGGTTTAAAATTTCCGTTATATAGACCTGTGGGAACAGTCGCCGAACTCGGGAATGCATTCTGACTATAATACTTGCTGGTTTTATAAGGATCTGTATCATTACCCACTTGCGCGAAAGAAAAACGGTACTTTAGATAGTCCATCGCTTTTGGAAAATTGAATATTTCCGAAAGTATAAAACTGGCATTCGCCGAAGGATAAAAGAATGAATTGTTTGCCGCAGGTAAAGTACTTGACCAGTCATTTCTTCCTGTAAGATCAACAAATATTTTATCGGCATAAGAAAGGGAAAGCAGACCATACAGACTATTTACTTTCTTGTTTCTATCATATGTTGCAACGATAGGATTGTTAATACCATTAGCCAATTTATAAACTCCGGGAACCACAAGACCATCAACAGAAGCATCTGTCCTGGTATATTTATAATCCATCGCGTTTCCTCCTACAGAAAATGAATAGGCCAGATCATCTGTAAACTTGTTGTCGTAACTCAATAAAAAATCGGTATTTACTTCTTGTTTCCAGATATCCTGAGCTTCATAATAACCTTGAGAATATCTGTTTATACTATAAGGTCGTTTCTGCTCACGATCCTGATGATAGGTGTTTAATGAAGTGCGCAGCATTAGATCCAGCTTTGGCGCAAGCTCAATATTTGTGTAAATATTACCTACGATCTGATTGCTCGATAACGGATTTGTCGCTTCGTAAGCAATCAAAAATGGATTGTCTATATACGAACTAAAAGGTTGAATCTGCTGAATTTGCTCCTGACCATCCTGCCAGATCGGGCGTAGCCAGTCCAGATCGACATTAGGATTCTGGAAAATCATAAAATAAGCGATAGAACCATTATTATATCCCGTACTGGGCAGGTTATCGCTGGTTCTGTTGTTATAATTGATCACCGAACCAATTTTTATATGATCTGAAATTTGATACTGAGAATTTACAGATGCGGTGATACGCTCATAACCTGTATTGGGCATGATCCATTCATTTTTAGAATGCCCTACAGAAAGTCGCATTGAACCTTTATCGTTTCCGCCTTGCAGCGAAATATTATTATCAAAAGTCACCCCGGTACGCCAAAAATCCTTCCGGTTATCAGGATACGCCCGCCATGGTTGACGCGTTGCCGATTGCCCTTCTAAAGCCGGATCATATTGATAATATTCCTGCCCTTCAAACTTGGGTCCCCAAGCACTACTTGTGCTGCCGGTATTGTTGCCATCTTCTGAAGCACCGTAAGAATAATAAGGATCGCCGTTATCATCAAAGCTTTTTCCCGTTCCCTGCCCATATTCATATTGCCAGTCTGGCCAGCGCTGAATAACATCCAGATTAATGCTTGAATTATAAGTAATCCCAAGTCCGGCTGTTTTCTTACCGGATTTAGTTGTGATGATCAAAGCGCCATTTGCAGCGCGGCTTCCGTACAAAGCAGTCGCTCCCGGTCCTTTTAAAACCGTTACGCTCTCTATGTCATCAAGGTTTAGATCTGAAATCGCATTCCCATAATCAATAGGAGAATCTTCACCGGTGTACGCACTTGAAGACCCTGAAGTAGTCATCTCGTTATTAACGGGCACACCGTCAACCACGATTAATGCATTATTTCCATTAGGATTTAAAGAGTTATTTCCCCGCAAGGTAATCTGTTGCGAATTGAGCGGCCCTGAACCGGCAGAAACAATATTTAATCCTGCCACTTTGCCTTTTAAACCCGAAGACCAGTTTGTGGGCATTGTTTGAGACAGGTTATCAGATTGAATGGTCGCCTGCGAGAAGCCCAGCTTCTTTTCTTCCCGTTTTATTCCCAAAGCAGTAACTACCACTTCGTTTAGAGCATTTACATTTTCCTGAAGTGTGATTTCCTGAAAACTACCTGGAGTCGCCTGTACCGTTTTAGTTGTAAAACCAATAAATGAAATTTCGAGAATGGTTGAAGTCCCTGAAAGCGCAAGTGTGAAGTTCCCGTCAAAATCTGTGGTAGTCCCATTACTGGTGCCTTGCTCAATTACAGTAGCGCCGGGCAAAGGAATACCGCCTTCATCGCTTACTTGACCCCGAATGGTTTGTTGGCTTTCAGAGTTAAGCACTGTAATCGTATTATTGATCTGCTTAAACTTAAATCCCGTCTGTTGAGATATTTTATCTAAAATAGAATCGAGGCTTTCGTGATCTGCCTGGATATTAAAATGTTGATTGGTTTCTGAAAGTGTACTGTCAAAAACAAAAGTGAAATCGGTTTGTTTTTCTATCGCCAAAAAAACTTCGGTTATAGAAGCATCTTTAAGGTTTGTGGTTAGGTAAACGTCTTTTAAGCTTTGCCCTGATGCCGGAGCTGCGATTGCTCCTGTGATCATAACAAGAAAGCTTACCAGATAAAGTGGTTTTCTAAAGAGTAACTTTTGAAAAAATTGTAGTTTAGTATTCATTACAATAATGGCTATAATTAATTTGTAGTCTTATTTATTCTAGCCCATTTCTGTTGCAGCAGAAGTGGGTTTTTTGTTATTCATTGCTGGGATTTTCTCGTATAAGAATATGTTTAGGGGTTAGGTATTCTATTTTCAGATGTTTTATAAGTGCCAGACTCTCAAGAACATTCTCCAGTTTTTCTTCTTTAAATTTTCCTGAAATCGTCTGCTCTTTTATTTTCTCATTTTCAAAATCAATTTGCACATCGTACCAGTTCTCAAGAACTTTAGCGGTTTTTGCCAAAGTGGTTTGATGTAACACGATGATATTTTTAGTCCAGGCGATCTGTTCTTCACTGTCGTCTTTTGAGAAAAACGGCTTGATATTATCTTTAAATACTACCTGTTCATTCTTAATCAGGAAGACTGTAGTATCTTTTTCTATGGAAGTAACAGCCACTTTACCGGTATTGACACTTACCAGAACATCATCTTTCTCAAAAGAGTTGATATTAAAAGAAGTACCAAGAACGCGGGTTTTAATTTTACCGGTCGTGACTGTAAAGGGTTTCTCTTCATCGTGAAATACCTTAAAAAAAGCTTCTCCTTTTAAGGTTATATCGCGCTTTGTAGTAAAATCTTCGGTATAGGTAATGCTCGAATTTGAGTTTAGGAAAACGTGAGAACCGTCTGCCAACACGATTTCTCTTTTTTCGCCTCGAGCTGTGGTCTGGGTAATATTATTTTCGCTTAAAAGCAAAGAAGTGACAAGGCCAATGCCAATAACGCCTATAAAAATTGCAGCAATAGCAACCGATTTTTGACTGAAAAAGGAAGGTTTTTGAGCCTTTTTTGCGATATTTTTCTGAATCTTAGCTCGTATACGCTGCTTTCTTGCATCGCTGAGATCGATCTCAAGATCTTTATGCTCTTGCTGTAGTTTTTCAAAAAAAAGATCAACAGCTTGTTTTTCTTCCCGGGATGCGCTTTTGGCGTAATATTTTTGAGCTAATGTTATAAGTTCTTCTTCCTTCAAAATGTGCTTGTTTACCGGTAAGTCACATTTTAAAACAAGTTCACGTAGTCAAAAAAACGCATTTAATGGTTTCTTTAAATACGTCCTTTAGACTTTACATTAATGAAACATTAAGATAATAAGAAGAGAAAGTTCGCGTGAATCTACATGTGTCTTTAAGTATTTTAACGCGTCACTGATATGCTTTTCTACGGTACGGATAGAAATATTGAGCTTCTGTGCGATTTCGGCATTTGTAAAATCTTCAAAGCGACTCAGCATAAATACTTTTTTACACCTGGGCGGAAGTTTGCTTACTTCCTGGCGCACCAGCAATTCAAACTCATCGTATTCTAACTGGTTTTCTACTCTGGCCGGAGTGGGAATGTCGTGTAGAATTTCTGAATGAACTCTACTGAATTTAAGATCTCTAATATGATTTGCAACCTTGTATTTTACTGCCCTAAACAAGTAGCCTTCAAGATTTAGAATGGGAGCAAGCTCTGATTTTTCCCAAAGGCTGATAAAAACTTCCTGCACGATATCTTCACAGATCTTTTCTTCCTGATAAATACGAAAAGCATACGCGTATAAACGTTTCCAGTAGCGCTCGTAAATCTGGTCAAAAGCCTTTTCCTGTCCCTGATTGAGAAACTTTTGAAGTTGGTCGTCTGATACAGTTGTAAGATCTGGTTGCATTTGCTAAGGGTTAAAACAAATGAACCAATTTTATAGTTTGCTCAGGCTATGAAGTAGTTTAAGCTTTGGTTAAGAAACAGACTTGTAAAAGCTATTTTTCGCTTAAAGCTTTCGCTATAGCTTCTTGTACTAAAGGCTGCATAACCTTATAACCGGCAAGAGTAGGGTGCACGCCATCCTCACTGAGTTCTTTAGGAAGCCCTTTATTATCATCTACCATTTTACTAAAATAATCAAGATAGATCATATCATTTGTAGCAGCATAATCCTGTAGCATTTTATTTAATTCTATGATCTTATCGGCAGGTTCCATCCCGGGTTTCCAGGGATAATCTGCTGCCGGCAAAACTGAAGAAATAATTACTTCAATCCCATGAGCTTTTGCCAGTTCGCTCATCGATTTTATGTTATCTGCGATCATTTCTAATGTAGAAGGGCCGGTATTGCCGGCAATATCATTGGTTCCGGCAAGAATCACTACCGCAGCCGGTTTAAGGTCGATCACATCCTGACGAAACCGCAACAACATTTGTGGCGTGGTTTGCCCGCTTATCCCTCTGTTTACGTAAGGCGCTTGCGCGAAAAAATCAGGATCAAGTCTAATCCAACCTTCAGTAATAGAATTGCCCATAAATACAACCTGATCTGTAATTGTGGTATCTACAGTTTTATTGTCTTCGCGAAAACGTTCAAGATTTGGCCAGTCCTGAGCCTGTGTATTCCAGTTTAGAAAAAATGCCATAAAGATGAATAGAATGGTTCCCTTAGTGTTTTTCATTTGAATAAATTTTTAACTATCACTAAAATTATAGCATTTAAACTAACGAACCTAGAAGAAATAAGTGTGAAGATTATGAATAAAACAAAAACAGTATAATGAGGTCAATTTTCGTCTGTCTCCTCCTTTTTAGCATTTGCACTTTTGATGATCTCTTTAAGCCTTGCAGCTCGTGCATCCTTTTCCTTACGAGCCTTATTCTTTTTGCGATCCATAAGTTTAGAATGCTTCGCCTTGTTCTTCGTATTTTTGGGAGTTCCTTTCTTGGCCATAATATTCAAAAGTTAAGGATGCGAAACGAATAGCTCCATTTCGCAAAGGAAAATTTTGACAAAGATAGCGCTTTCAAATTCCCTTTATAAATAGAAAAACCAGCCGATTTTGGCTGGTTTTTGACTATTTTTTAGTGGTTTCTACCCGGTTTTTAAGCAGGTTCACCAATATTTTTCATCGCTGCGGAGAGGATTTCATAGGATTTTTTACGCGCCTGATGATCATAAATATGTGAAACAGCAATAATTTCCTGCACTCCCGTACTTTCTACAAATTCTGATAATTCACGCTCTATGGTTTCCTGTGAACCAATAAATGTGAAATACATCATATTTTTAATCATTGCCTCCTGCCCTTCGTTCCAGACACCGTTCATTGTGTCAATAGGTGGTTGTAACGGGCGTCTTATACCTGTAATTATACCCATAGCAAATTGATATAAACTGGTAGCCAGACGTTGCGCTTCTTCATCTGTCTCTGCCGCGATCACATTTACACAAGCCATAGCATACGGCTTCTGCAATTGCGCTGAAGGTTTAAATGTTTGGTTATACAAATTTAAAGCATTGTACAAATGTGCAGGTGCAAAGTGACTTGCAAAAGCATAAGGCAATCCTTTTTCGCCAGCGAGCTGAGCGCTAAATGTACTTGAACCCAACAGGTAAATAGGAATATCTAATCCTTCGCCGGGAATAGCTCGCACTCTTTCATCCTCATTTTCTTTAGAGAAATACTGCTGTAATTCGGCTATGTTATTAGGAAAATCCTGAACACTTTCCTGCCTGCCCTGGCGCAAAGCCTGCGCTGTAAGTTGGTCTGTACCCGGTGCTCTGCCCAAGCCAAGATCAATACGATCTGGATACAGAGTTGCAAGCGTACCAAATTGCTCAGCGACAATAAGCGGCGCGTGATTAGGCAGCATGATCCCGCCAGAACCAATGCGTATTGTAGAGGTTCCCTGTGCTAGAAAACCCAGCAGAACAACGGTTGCAGAACTTACAATGCTATCCATATTATGATGTTCTGAAATCCAGAATCTTTCATAACCCAGCTTTTCTACGTAGCGGGCAAGATCAAGACTGTTATGCATCGCCTGCTGATGACTATTGCCCTGTGTAACGGGAACAAGATCGAGAACAGACAGTTTTATATTTTGTGGTGTATCGTTAGTGGTCATTTTTACTTCTTTTATACTAGCAAAAAGGTAGTCTGATTTATGACAGCTTCCTTACGTTATGAATCATCATCAATAGAATTCTACTAAAAATATCGGCTGATTGCGGTTAAAAATCGGGGAAAACTGCTAAAAAATCCCCACCTGCAGGACACCTTACATTCAGCAACGTTAAAATTTATTTAAATTAAATCTAAATAAGCTTTGTGGTTTAAAAATCTCATTTTACATTTGCCTTATTCTTAATCAATCTAAATAAATGAAAAATCAACTACTCCTAACCACACTATTCCTATTTTCTCTTTCTCTTTGGTCGCAGACAGGAAGAATTACAGGAAAAGTAACCACTGCACAAAACGAGACTCTTACTTCTGTAAATATTGATCTTCTGCGCACAGGTAAGGGAACTTCTACAGATGCTACGGGGAATTTTATCTTTAATAATTTACAGCCGGGCAATTATATTTTGCGTGCATCTTACATAGGCTACAACACAAAAACCATTGATGTTCTTGTTCAAACCAATGAAACCACAGATCTGGGCACTATTGTTCTTTCTCTTTCTGAAGAGCAACTTAATGCCGTGACCCTTAATGCCCATAAAGGCAACAGTTTTTCTCGTGAACGCAGTGTTGCCGTTTCTAAAATGCCGCTTGCAGACATTGAAAACCCTCAGGTTTACAATACAATCACAACTGAATTAATGCAGGAACAGGTCATTACAAACTTTGACGATGCTTTAAAAAACGCACCTGGCATTGACAGACTATGGGAGTCAACAGGAAGAGGCGGTGATGGGGCAGGTTACTTTTCACTACGCGGCTTTGCTGTACAACCCACCCTTGTAAATGGTATGCCGAGTATAACAAGCGGAAGTCCTGACCCCGCAAATATTGAGAGTATAGAAGTGATAAAAGGGCCATCTGGAACGCTTTACGGCAGCAGCCTTATCTCCTATGGTGGCTTAATAAACGTAAATACCAAACGTCCTTATACTAATTTTGGCGGAAGCATATCATATACTTCTGCGAGTTACGGTCTTAACCGCGTTACGGCAGATGTCAACACACCGCTTAGTACTGAAAAAAATATAGCCCTACGCATAAATACGGCTTACCATACTCAAAACAGTTTTCAGGATGCAGGTTTTAAAAAATCGTTCTTCTTTGCTCCATCACTTTCTTACGAGGTTAATGATCGTCTTTCCTTTTTTATAAATACTGAATTTTATACCGGTAAAAGCACTAATCAAACCATGCTTTTCTTTGATCGCGGTGCCGAGTTAAGAGTTCATAATATTGATGAACTGGGTTATGATCATAAACGCTCTTATACCGGCAATGACCTATATATTGAAACACCCACTTACAGCCTGCAAGGACAAATGAATTACAGACTGAGCGATTCATGGACCTCACAAACTGTATTCTCAAGATCATCTGCAAAATCTGATGGCTATTATTCTTATCTCTACGAAACCACACAATATACCCCGGTGACTGAAGGTATTGTTCTGGGTCGCTATATAAGCAAGCAGAACTCTGAAATTATTGGTACAGATATTCAGCAGAATTTTATAGGCGATTTTAATCTGGGCACTATGCGCAATCGCATCGTAGTAGGTCTTGATTATTTTCGCAGAAATGCGATTGATAATAGTTCGCCATATGTAGGCAACGGGATGATCTACATAGGTGACAATCTACAGCAATTTAATGAAGGAGTATTAGGCAATGATGATCCTGCGACTTATACAGATGACAGCGGTGTACTCACGCAAGCGGGTACAGATGCGCTCTTGGCTAACGGTAAAATAACTCCGTCAAAATCACAGCAGGAAATATTTAGTGCTTATGCCTCTAACGTGATCAATATTTTACCTCAGCTTTCTGCTATGGCTAGTCTGCGTGCAGATCGATTTTCTAATGATTCATATGCACAAACGGCA
The DNA here is from genome assembly GCF_047946655.1 of Leeuwenhoekiella sp. A2. Classification (GTDB taxonomy): domain Bacteria; phylum Bacteroidota; class Bacteroidia; order Flavobacteriales; family Flavobacteriaceae; genus Leeuwenhoekiella. Next base: position 1,906,749 of record NZ_CP172311.1, on the reverse strand, counting down.
TTTTCGCCCAAATTTGGTGTAGTATATCAACCTATTCTCAACCAGGTTTCTCTATTTGCCAATTACATGAACGGGTTTAGCAATCTTGCTCCTGTAACCGAAAATACTAATGGTGTTATTTCTACACGCTCTCTTAATCCTGAGCATGCTAATCAATTTGAATTTGGTACAAAACTCAATCTTTTTCAAAATAAACTAAGTGCAAGCATCAGTTATTACAACATCACTGTAAAAGATGTGGCTTTACGTATTGATGAGGACGCACAGAATTATTACTACATACAAAACGGGGAACAAACAAGTAAAGGTGTAGAATTTAGTCTTACAGCAAACCCTGTTAATGGTTTACACCTTATTGCCGGTTTTAGCCACAATGATAGTGACCTCACAAAAGGTGATGCTGCTTTTGTGGGTATACGCCCAGAAGGTGCGGGTCCCGAAAATCTGGCAAATCTATGGGCCAGTTATTCATTCTCTCAGGGCGATTTAAAAGGTTTTGGAGCAGGTTTTGGCGGGAATTACGCAAGTGAAAATAAAATTTATAACCGAAATAACCTCGGGACTTTCACTGCGCCAGAATATACAATAGTTAATGCATCAGTCTTTTATGGCTGCCCTGATTTTAGAATTACGCTTAAGCTAGATAATATAGCAAACAAAGAATATTACAAAGGCTGGTCTACTCTTAGTCCGCAAAACCTAAGAAGTGTAGCAGCAAATTTCACTTATAATTTTTAATGTTTTGAATTAGCCAAAAGTCCTTCTGGTTTAAGCGGAAGGACTTTAACCAACCAACCTATGAAAAAACCAATTCTCTTTATCACCCTGTTTTTCTGCATAACCTTATCATTTGGACAAAGTATTAAAGGCAAGATAGTAGTTGAAAATGATCAATTTATATCAAACGTCAATGTACTCCTGGTTGACACTAATAAAGGAGCAACCACTAATGATCAAGGTGAATTTGAAATAAAAAATGTAACTCCGGGAAGTTACACCCTAAAAATCACTTCAATTGGGTACAAAACCGAACTCCTGCCGGTTACCCTTTCCAAAAATGAAACTAAAGAACTAACCATCACACTTCAAAAGAGTAATGAACAATTAGGTGAAGTACTAATCACTACCGATCAAAAAACGTATGCTGCCAAAGAACCTTCCAGCAGTTTACGCTTAAAATCAGCTTTGATAAAAACCCCGCAAAACATACAGGTCATCAGTGCAGATTTACTTAAAGACCAGCAAGCTTATACCATGATGGAAAGTGTGAGCCGTAATGTGAGTGGGGCAACAATGATCGAGCATTGGGGAAATTTTGCTCGCATCAACATGCGGGGATTCAAGATCCCGGCATTTAGAAATGGAATGAATGTAGAGATGACCTGGGGGCCCTTAGCTGAAGATATGAGCATGGTAGAGCGCATAGAGTTTGTAAAAGGGCCGGCCGGCTTTATGCTGGCTGCGGGACAACCGGGAGGTTTTTATAATGTGGTTACAAAAAAGCCCAGCCCAAACAGGATTTTAGAAGCCTCTTTTGCAGTAGGTAGTTTTGACACCTACAGAGGTACTCTGGATTATGGGGATGCAACTGCTAATGGAAAATTGCAGTACAGGATTAACGCAATGGCTTCTACAGAAGAATCGCATCGCCCCTTCGAAAAGTCTAGCAGGATCTCGGTAGTGCCTTCATTAAAATATGAGTTCTCAGATAAAACCTCATTAACTACAGAATTCACCTACCAGGAAGCTGATATGCCTTTAGGTTCGGCATACGTTTTTGCGCCTATTGCTATAGGTTTTGGCGGCTTAGATCGAGATTTTTCTGCAATTGACACTAATTTTCCAACAACGGAGATTGAGGAACTGGGAACTTTCACCAATTTCACCCATAGATTTAATTCAAATTGGGAATTTCAGGCGCAATATTCCTATATCAAATATGATCAGGAAGGTGCAACTCCCTGGCCCCTGACCGTAGAAGAAAATGGGGATATGGTTAGGGGCGTAAGTATTTGGGATGCTTTGGGAGAAACTAACATCCTTCAACTATTTGGTACAGGTAGTTTTAATACCGCCCAGATTCATCATAACGTACTGGTAGGGTTTGATTACAACAAAAGGGAATATTGGGCAGACTGGGCTCAGGGAGGAGCCATAGATGATGCAGAAGATCCATTCAACGTATTCAACCCGGTATATGGAAATGCGGTCATGCCTATATTTGACCGTTCACAAAGTATCAAAACACGCGGTCAGGGCGGTCATCAGGGCATCACATCAAGAGGATATTACCTACAGGACGAGATTGGTTTTTTTAATGAAAAACTACGTTTAACCCTTGCAGGAAGGTACACCAATGCCGATATCTTCTCATATGGTACAGGGGCAGATGCTTCTAAATTCACACCCCGGTTTGGGTTGAGTTATGACATCCTGCCCACTTTTACAGTCTACGGCTTATACGATGAATCTTTCTACCCCCAACAAGGATTAAGTGCTACAGGTAAAAGTTTTGATCCTGAAGAATCGAGCGATATTGAAGGAGGATTGAAAAAATCCTGGTTCAATGGCCGGTTAAACAGCTCGTTAACTGCATATAAAATCACAAAAGACAACGTACTGGTAGGCGATCCTGAGAATATTAATTATTCCATTCAATTGGGGCAGGTAGAATCTAATGGGTTTGAATTTGACATACAGGGAAAAATCACCCCTCAATTAAATGTGGTACTTAATTATGCCAATACCAATGTAGAAATTACCAAAGACACAAATCCTGATAACATAGGCACTAAAGTCGCAGGACATGCTAAGCACGTTACCAATGGGTGGGCAAATTACACCTTTACCGAAAATAATTTTTTAAAAGGTTTTGGTGCTTCCCTGGGGTACCAATTTCAAGCAGACCGTTCTTCCTGGAACTGGGCTGCAGACAATGAATCTGAATTACCAGACTATTTCCGGTTAGATGGTGGCGTAAGTTGGCAAAATAGACACTTTAATGTGCGCCTCAATGTGAATAATATTTTGAACAAATACCTGTACTCAGGATCAGCCTATGCCACATATATGTACTGGCAGTCTGAACCGGGAACCAACGCAAGATTATCTATAACTTATAAACTTTAGTCAATATGAAAAAAATAATCATCACATCAATATTTTTAGTCATGGCATCTGCCCAGTTATTTGCTCACTATATGTGGGTAGAAACCAGTGCTACAGGCAACTTAAATCAGGAACAAACCGTACGCGTATATTTTGGTGAATATACCTACGGCGTGACAGAAGAAGTTGGGGGCGATGCTTTTGCTAAAATGGACAAATTCACGCTTTGGCTGGTTGATCCTGCTGGCAATAAAACGCGCCTGCAAACTAGTGCCGAAGAGAAATTCTATTCAAGCTCTTTTATTCCAAAAGTTAACGGGACTTATACATTGTTCTTAAATAATAATGAAATTGACGTTGTTGACTATACACAATATGATTTCGGAATTTTCAAGACTCACTATCACGCTGTCGCGAAAGTAAACGTAGGAGCGGCAAATGAAGAAACCGCTATAAATAATCCTGAAGGTATCACCCTAAAAAGCATACCTGCCGAAACCGGAAAAGTTAAACTTCAGGTGCTTTACAAAGGTGAACCTTTACCAAAAACTGAAGCTTCAATTTATGTTGCTGATCTGTGGTCAAAAAAACTTGAAAGTGACGAGAATGGTTTCATCGCTTTTGATCTCCCATGGGATACCAAATATATTGTAGAAGTTACTACCAAAGAAGAAGCTCCCGGAGTTTACAATGGTGACAACTATGAGTTCATCTGGCATTGTGTAACTTATTGTATTCCCGGCAACAAATGATAACTGTCTCGGTATTATTGATCTTAATGGGATTTTATTTTTGGTACAGCACCTCTTCTAAAGTAAAATTAACAAGTAGCGCGTTTCCCGAAAATCGGCTCAGGAAGCATAAAAATCTGACTAAAATAGTCGGATTTTTACTGTTATTTGGTGGGTTTTTGATTCAAATTTCCGCTTATGGTTATGCATCTGGTATACTCACAGCTCTTGTAGTATTAATGCTTGCCGGGAGTTTATGCATTCTTCTTGTACCGCTAAAAATATTTAATACAATATTCATTACCATAATAATGCTCACTGCCTTTTTAATTGAACTTTTTGTGCTTTAATATGCCGGCAAACAAAAAATACCTTACAAACTCAAATACACAGCGTTTTGCGAAAATAAGCGCTGGTATTTTAGGTGGCTACCTGGTGACAATTGCTCTTCATCTGGCATTAGCAACGTGGCTGCCCAGACCTGAAGTTTTAATCACATCAACCTACAGCGGCTTCATCATGTGGGTCGTACTCATGATCTTACCCTTTCTCGCAAAAAATGGCTGGAAGGTTTGGGGCATTTATATACTTCTGCTTTTTGCTTTCGCATTAGCTATCTACTTTGGCAAATCACTTAACCCGCTATCTCAATGAACAACAGAGATTATAATGTTCTTTTTAATCTGCATACGGTAAGTGGTATTGTTATAAGCGTAGGACTATTTGTAATCTTTTTTGCTGGCTCTTTCTCCTTTTTTAGAGATGAAATAGTGAATTGGGAACGCAATGAAGCTACTGCTAATAGTCAGGGGATGCACATTGATTTTGATGAAGCTCTTGATAGTATTCAGAAAAATTATAACCTGAATGGGCGCGATATACAAATTTCTAAAACTTTTGATGAGCGCAGAGTAAATGTTTCACTAGGCGCTTCTAAAGATACTTTAGCAACAGAAGAAAATAAGGCGGGCGCCTACTTCTATCTCGACCCACTCACTTACAAAAGCTATTCATATATAAAGTCGTACACGTTAGGTGAATTTTTATATCGCCTTCACTTTTTTGCACAGATCTACTATCCTGTAGGTTATTACCTTTCTGGTTTTGTAGCGTTGTGCTTCTTATTTGCTATTGTCACAGGAGTTCTTGTGCATTGGGACAAGATTGTGTCTAATTTTTATGTTTTTCGCCCCTGGGCTAAATTAAAAACCTTATGGACTGATGCGCATACCGGCTTAGGCATGATAGGCTTGCCATTTCAGTTTGTATATGCCGTTACCGGCGCTTTCTTTATGCTACAGATTTTACTTGTGGCGCCAAGTGTTTTTACAATTTATGATGGTGATCAGGCTCAATTATATGAAGATCTTGAATTTACAGACAAGCCTGTTGCTTTTAAAAATAACCCTCTTGAAAGCAATTTCAGTATAAATGAACTCGTCTCTAAAACGAAAGAAAAATGGAATGGCTTTGAAGTTAGTGAAGTTCATATTTTTAACTATGGTGACAAAAATATGCATGTAGCTGTTGAAGGCGCTTTGGGTTATGATAACCAACTCACAGCACCGGGTAAAGCTGTTTATAAGATCTCACCGCAACTGCTTGTTTTTGAAAAAGATCCTTTTAAACAGGCATCTTATCTCGATCAGGCTAAGAATTTGCTCTATCGCCTGCATTACGGCGATTACGGTGGCTATTTATTAAAAATAGCCTCGTTTATATTGGGAATAATTTCCTGTCTTGTGATAGTTAGCGGAGTCATGATCTGGCTCGTGGCAAGAGATAAAAAGAATATGCCTGAGAAAAAAAGGAAATTCAACAATGCGGTAGTGCGTATTTATCTGGCAATATGTTTAAGTATGTTTCCGGTAACGGCTCTTGCCTTTATTGCCGTGAAAATTTATCCTAACGAAGGGCAGTCTTTTATTTACAGCTTCTACTTTATTAGCTGGCTACTATTCTCAACCTTTCTCTTTTTAAAGAAAAACCTGCGGTTTATGACCCGTTTTTGCCTGATTTTAGGCGGTATTTTAGCGATTTTTATTCCATTATTAGATGGTTTTGTAAGCGGAAACTGGGTCTGGAGCATATTATTAAAACCGGAAAGCAATTTATACGTGGTTGATTTGTTATGGTTATTAATTGCCATTACATCTTTATTCGCCGCGTATAAAAGTGCCAAGATGAATACAGCCAAAAACTTTCTTTGATGCTCGTTTTAGAAATATGAACATGTAAGGCGTTATTTTTACACATTCTATATTTTTAAAGTTGAAATTCATCGTTGTGAAAGAGATTCTTCAAATAAGATTATTTGCCCCGTTAATCACCGCTCTCCTTTTATGGGGAATAACTTCTGCACAGGAATTAATCCCCCCTGTTCTTAATTATAATACAAAAACGTACAATGCCGCCAGCCAGAACTGGGGGTTGAGCAGTGACGAGAGAGGTTTTATTTATGTTGCCAATAATGAAGGGCTGCTGCGTTATGACGGTCAACGCTGGACTAAATTTCAATTACCTAATAAAACCATAATTCGTTCTGTTTTTTATCACCAGGGAAAAATCTACACAGGTTCTTATGAAGAGTTTGGGTACTGGGAAAATGATGAATTTGGTTCTTTAAAATACACATCGCTCACCCACCTTATTAAAGATACTTTTGATAATGAAGAATTCTGGCAGATAGCTGCATCTCCTCAAGGTATAATTTTTAGATCCTTCGGTAAGATTTATCTCTATAAAGATGATTCTATACAAGCTTACAAACCTTCTTTTTTAATTGCTTCGCTTCTGGTAACAGAAAATGAGATATTATTAGGAAGCAGCGATGGGCGGCTCTTCCGCTTCAGCGATTCAAATTTCACACCGCTCACTAAAGAACCCATTGCTTCTGGCGATGCAATTAATACGTTGGCTCTGCTCAAAGACACTGTACTTGTAGGCACAAAACTTAGCGGAGTTTTCAAATTACAGGAGAATAAATTAATGCGCTGGGGAAGTGACGCTCTTCATGAATTCCTGCTAAAAAACGAGCTAAACAAGGTCAAAATCTTCCATAATCAGGTGGTTTTTGGCACTATAAAGGGAGGTATTATTACAACTAACGCTCAGGGCGAAATTCTAAAAAACTTTCACCGCGGTAATGGTTTGCAGAACAATACCGTTCTCGCTCTTGAAGTACAGGCAAAAACCCTCTGGATAGGCCTCGATAACGGCCTGGATGCAATAGATCTTGATGCTGCCATTTCATACTATCGCGATAAAAGTGGTGAGCTGGGTGCTGTTTATGATGTCGCTTCTTATCAGCATAAAATTTATCTTGGAACTAATACCGGTATTCATTTTTTAAAGGATAATGAGCAGTTTTTTATAGAGGGATCACAGGGGCAGGTCTGGAATTTCTCGCAGATAGGTGAGCAGCTTTATGGCAACCACAACCGCGGCATATTTAAAATAGCAAATGATAAGATATTTCCGGTTTCAGAACGTACAGGTAGCTATCGCCTGGATAAAATTCCCAATACCAGCGATCTGTATATCAATTCAACTTATAACGGTTTAAGTCTTTACAAGAAGCTGAGAGATAATTCACTTAATTATCTACAAACTTTTGAGGCACCCAACACGCCAACAGATAAAGTGGTTTTTCAGGATGACGAGACTGCCTGGGCATCGCATCCTTATAAAGGATTTTTTAAGTTGACTCTTGATCCTGCAACCGGAGAAGTTAAGAATTTGAAGGTTTATAAGAATGATTCCCTCTTTACCGCATACAAGACCTCAATACATAAGATACGTAATGAAATATGCTTTTATAACGCCGGTAATTGGTTTCGCTACAACACAATAAATGATGAAATAGAACCTTTTAACGAACTAAAAAATTACTCAAGTTACAGTCTTGTAAGCGATGAGGATGATTTTTATTGGTTTAAGAACCGCCATGGTAATGGCTTAGTCTATACCAATTTTACCACAGATAGTCTATATGTTTATGAACCCCAAATAGAAAACCGATTAATTAAAGGCTATGATAAGGTGGTCAAGATCAATGACAGCATTAATCTCATAACGCTGTATGAAGGCTTTGCTGCAGTAAACATCAATCAGTTAAAAAGAGAAGCAGCGTCAAATGATTTTCTCGCCCCCATTTTTACCGGTTTTAGTGATGAAAACAGCGATTTTCCCCTTACAGAGAACGATTTTGAAATTTCGCATAAAGCGGCATCCAGCATTCGTATTCTTGTGGCTGCCCCGCAATTAGCCTCTCCCCTATTTTATTACACGTTAAACGGAAGACAAGGTTATGCTTTAAAGGGAAATATTGAATTTCAAAATTTAGCCTCAAGAGATTACGAACTTAAAATATGGGCCTTATCAAATGGTACGCTTAGTAAAGAACCGCTTATATTAAACTTCACAGTAGCACCAGCCTGGTATTACAGTAATCTCATGCTTGGGGTTTATGCATGCCTGCTAATTTTAATAATTATTCTCATCTATGTAGTCAATAGAAGAAAATTGAACAAGCACAGGCAGGAAGTCGAGCAGCGCCTGATTAAAGAACAAGAAAGAAATTTGCAAATAGCAGAACGCAACAAATTACTTAGTGAGATTAACAATAAGCGCAAAGAACTGGCAAACACCACTTATCTGGCTGCAAAACGCAACCGCTCGCTGCTTGAAGTGCAAAAAGAACTCGATGATGTAAAAGATAAATTTGACAATCAATATAAGTTCAAAAATATCCAGACTAAGATAAATCATATGCTTGAAGGGAAGGATAACTGGAAGGTTTTTGAAACTAATTTTAGTGAAATTAATGACGATTTCTTTCACGATCTGCTTCAGAAATATCCATCCTTAAGTACAAAAGATCTTAAACTTTGTGCCTATTTAAAAATGAATTTAACGACAAAAGAGATCGCTCCTTTGATGGCAATTTCGGTTAGAGGAGTAGAAATTCATCGCTACAGACTGCGCAAAAAACTCAATCTAAAATCAGGTAAAAGCTTATCAAAATTTCTAATAAGTAATTATTAATATGCATTACTTCAATGTGTTTTTTAACACATAAATACTACATCAACACTACATCAAGTAAATTTACGAAAACGTTATAATTAAAATTTAAAACTTGTAATAACCTGTTTTATAGTTATTTATAAATATTTAACATTTTGATGTAATAGTTATGTACTTCTGATAAGATACTATTGGCCTAATTTTCTTGAAAGTTTCAACATACAATCTAAAAAAACTGCTCATGAAAGTTAAATCATTACTCATCTTTTTACTTTTATTGTCAGGCACCGGGGTTTTTGCCCTGGACACCAAAACAATAACCGGTATTGTTACAGATAGCCGCGATGTTCCTCTTCCGGGAGCCGAGGTTAAAGTGATAGATAAAGAAAATTACACCGTCACAGATTTTGATGGAAATTTTTCTTTAGAAGTTAGTCAGGGTGAAACTATACGCGTAACCTATTTGGGTTTTCAGGCGTATACCTTTACTATTGACGCACAAGACACCTATAACGTTATACTACAAGACGAAGCCTCAGAGCTTGAAGAAGTGGTTGTTATTGGTTATGGTAATCAAAAGCGAAGTGATATCACCGGTGCAGTAGTTTCTGTAGACAGTGAAGACATTACTAAACAACCTGCGCTTACACCTATGCAATCTATACAAGGTAAAGTGGCTGGTGTAAATATTATTGCTAATGACTCTCCAGGTGCCACCCCTACAGTAATGGTGCGTGGTTTAGGTACTGCAGAAGGTGGTCGTGATCCTTTTTATGTTGTAGATGGTCAACCTGTACAAGATATACGCAGCATTAACCCAAATGACATAGAGTCAATTGACTTTCTTAAAGGAGCCAGTTATGCTAACATCTATGGTATTCGTGCGGCTAATGGTGTAATTCTTATTACAACCAAAAAAGGTAAAAAAGGAAAGCCAACATTTAATATTGAGTCTTACTACGGTGTACGAAGTGTTCTTAACAAAGTTGATATGGCTAACGCTTCTCAGTACACGCAATACTTTAATGAAGAAAGCGCCGCTGTAGGAGGTTTTCAACTTCAACCTAATCAACAATTCAATACAGATTGGTTTGACGAGCTGTTACAAATAGGGAACATAAGTAACAATAGTTTCTCAGTTTCAGGAGCTACAGATGCTGTAAATTATTTCTTCAGTTATAACTATTATGAAGAAGAAGGGATTCTAAGAGATAATAAATACAGTCGTGGTACGATACGCAGTAACAACACTTTTCATGTGTTAGATGATAAACTGAGAATTATACCGAATGTGAACATTTCATACACAAATGAGGCACCAAAGCCCTTTGGTTCATTTACAAATGCCTACAGACAATCACCTTTAGTTCCCGTATACTACGATAATGGTCGTTTTGCCCAGTCTTATGTAAATCAAACCACAGGTTTTGTAGGCTATCAGGGAGCAGAAGGAGAATCTATTGGTAGATTATATCCTCATGGTAACCCTGTTGCAGATGTTTTCTATCAGGATCAGGACATTAACACCCTTACTTTACAAGGGCAGGTAGCAGCAGAATTAGACATTGCAGAAGGATTAACATTTACTGGTCGTTTTGGTGCAACCCAGTTCTATTCAGAAAACAAAGAATTTAGTGAGATACGTGAGCGCTGGTTAGATTCAGATCCTCGCAGAACAGTAACTCAATTTGAAGCCGGTCGTGTAGATACAGACGGCGATGGTACTATTTCAACAGAATTTGCTAATAATTCTTATCGCGTTATAAATGCAAATTACTTTAGATGGAACCTTGAAGGGTTTCTTACCTACACGACTTCTGTAGGAGATCACAATATTTCGGCGACAGCCGGAATAAGCCGAGAGAATTTTGGTGGCAGAGAAGAACTCAATGCCCAGGCTTACGATGTATTTCAGGAAAAAAGATTGAGAAACTTAAGCAGAAGAACTTCTTCTTTCTTTGATAATACAGTAAACCAGACTATCAATCAGTCTACAAATCTGCAGTCTTATTTTGGTAGAGTTGAATATGATTACGCTAAAAAATATTTCTTAAGAGCAGTTTTAAGACGTGATGGTACCAGTGATTTTGTAACTGGTGAAAATTACTTTGATAATTTCCCTGCATTTAGTGTGGGCTGGACGTTGACAAAAGAAGAATTTCTTAGCAACAACGAATTACTAACTAATCTTAAACTATTTGGAGGTTGGGGTAAATTAGGTAATGCTAATGTGCCTTTTAACGTACAGCAGGTTGAAACCAATGGCGGTAGCGGAAACCAAAACTACGTCTTTGGTCCTTCGCAAACTCTTATTTACGGTGCCTCTTTTGGCAGCCCGGTAGAGCCTCTTCGTTGGGAAGTAACAGAAGAATGGGAAGCTGGTTTTGACTTCGGTCTTCTTGATAACAAACTTACCGGTACAATTGACTACTACAACAGAAGAAATACCAATGCGATAATCAATGTTAGAAACACATTGAACTCTGCTGCAGAAGGAAACTTTTTAGCTCAGGCAGCAGAAGTATCTAATGTAGGTTTTGAAGGTCTTGTTAACTGGAAAGATAATATAGGTGACAACTTTACTTACAGTATAGGTGTAAACGTATCTACTAACAAGAACACGGTTGAGAATGTAGTTTCCGGATATGACGGTGCAACTGGCGGAAGCTTAGGAAATGGTCAGATCACAAAACGTTTAAAAGAAGGTGAACCTCTTTTCTCATGGTGGATGTATGAAGCTGACGGGGTTTGGCAAAATCAGGATGAAATTGATAACAACGCTTCAATAGGAAATGCAGCTCCGGGTCATTTACGATATGTAGATCAAAACGGTGACGGTGCAATTGACGACCGCGATAAGAAATACTTTGGCTCTTATATTCCCACGTATAACTATGGTGTAAACATCAATGTGAACTACAAACAATTTGACTTGAGTGTAGCTGGTTTTGGTGTAGGTGGCAACAAAGTTTATAACGGTCTTGCAAATACAAGATTAGGTGGTGAGAATGTAACTCAGGAAACATTTAATAATCGCTGGACGGGTGATGGTTCTACAAACTCAGCGCCGGGAGCAAACAGAGATTCATACGCTTCTTCATATTGGTTAGAAAAAGGAGATTATTTCAGAATCAACAACATGACGCTGGGATATACTTTTAATGAGATCTCATTCTTAAACAGGGCTCGTATGTACTTTACCGTACAGAACCCATTCATGTTTACTAAGTATTCTGGTTTTACGCCAGAGCTTAATCAAGATGGTGATCCTACCAGTACTACTGGTATAGAATTGTCTGCTTACCCTACTACTAAAACATTCATTTTTGGAGTTAACCTTCAATTATAAAATAAAACAGAAATACTATGAAAATTAGAATTAATACTTTGATATATGTACTTCTGGCAACATTTCTGCTAGCCGGATGTGATGACTTTGTAGAAGAGGTTGAAGTTGTGGCTCCTACTGCAGAAGAGAGCGGTGAAGTTTTTACTCCTACGCAGTTTATTACCGGGGTTTATGGGCGTCACACAGATTTCTCTTACGCTTTTGCTTATCTGGGAATCACAGAAATTATTTCAGACAATGCAGATAAGGGGAGCTCGCCTACAGATACAGGTACAGATAAACACTTGCTTGATGGCCTGACTTACACATCTACATCTCCTTCTTTTAGAGATATGTGGACACAGTGGTACAAAACAATAGGGCGCGCCACTCTTGCAATAGAATATACAGAAGACTACGAGCCTATTAATGAGTCACTAAGACAACGTCTCATTGGCGAAGCTAAATTTCTTAGAGCGTTAAATTATTTCTGGCTGGTACGCGGGTTTGGCGATGTTCCTATTCAGGAAGTCAATCTGGTAGACAGAGCTCCTGTTTCAGAAGTGTATGCTTACATTGAGCAGGATCTTATAGATGCAGCTGCTTCTTTACCAGCAAAAGGCGATTACGCTGTTGCAGATATAGGCAGAGCAACTCGTGGTGCGGCGCAAGGGCTTTTAGCTAAAGTGTATCTGTACGAGAAAAAATGGCAGCAGGCGGCAGATATGGCTAATACTGTAATTAATTCTGGTGATTACGCTTTAGAACCTGATTATGCGACCGTATGGAGAGCTTCTACAGAGAATGGACCGGAATCGCTTTTTGAACTTCAAGCTCGAGGCGAAATAATAGCACATGGTATTCAACAGTATTCTCAAACTCAGGGAGCTCGCGGCCCTAGTGGCTGGGGTTGGGGTTTTAACACTCCTTCTGAAGATCTGCTAAATGCTTTTAATGAAGCTGGTGACACTGTAAGAAGAGACGCAACGATCATTTTTGCGGGAGAAACTCTTTTTGACGGCAGAGAAGTTAGTAGCTCTGTTGAGAATCCGCGATACAACGAGAAAGCTTACTCAAGTGCTAATCCAGGCGCAGGAGAAAGCGATAAGAACATACGTATTTTAAGATATGCTGAAATTTTATTAATTGAGGCCGAAGCGCTTAATGAGTTAGGACAATCAGCAGCGGCTCTTGGTCCATTAAATCTTGTAAGAGAGCGTGTTAATCTGTCAGACATTACAACTACAGATCAGGGAGCACTACGCCAAATGATCTGGAATGAACGTCGTCTCGAACTTGCCTTTGAACATGACCGCTGGTTTGATCTTATTAGAACAGGACAAGCAGAATCTGTAATGACGGCTTTAGGTTTACCATTTGGTGAGAAGAACAAACTTTTCCCAATACCTAATGATCAGTTAATTCAAACTCCTGAAATGACTCAAAATCCGGGTTGGTAATCATTCACTGAGCAAAATAAAACTATGCGTATAACAGCAATTGTACTGGCCTTATTAATCATAAGCTGTCAGGATCATAAAAAAAACACCCCTCAAGACCAGGAAACAGCAATAGCCGATGTAAAATCGGCTACTGTTTCTGACGAAGCTCTGCTCGATAGCGTAGAGCGACAGACCTTTAATTATTTCTGGGACGGGGCTAATAAAAATTCAGGTCTTGCCGCAGAGCGTATTCATCTGGATAACATTTACCCATCTAACGATGAAAATGTTGTAACAACAGGCGGCTCAGGTTTTGGGCTTATGGCTATTTTAGCCGGTGTAAAACGAGGTTTTATTACCCGTGAGCAAGCTTTTCAGCGCTATCAAAAAGCAATTTCCTTTCTTGAAAAAGCAGACCGTTTTCATGGTGCATGGCCCCACTGGATGCATGGTGATACTGGTAAAGTGCAGCCTTTTGGTCAAAAAGATGATGGCGGCGATCTTGTAGAAACCGCTTTTCTTATGCAAGGTCTGCTTACAGTTAAAGAATATTTTAAAGATGGAAACGAGCAGGAAAAAGAACTCGCTGCACGCATACAGAAAATGTGGGAAGAAGTAGAATGGGACTGGTATACACACGGCAAAGACGTTTTATATTGGCACTGGTCTCCTAATTACGCCTGGGAAATGAACTTCCCCGTAGGTGGTTATAACGAGTGTCTCGTTATGTATGTTTTAGCAGCAGCTTCTCCTACTCACCCAATAACCAAAGAGGTTTATGAAAAAGGCTGGGCAAGAAATGGCGCTATAGCAAAAGACACTACTTATTATGGCTTGCAAACAGTTCTCGATCATTTTGAACATGATGATGCTCCGGTAGGTCCACTTTTCTGGGCGCATTATTCCTACTTAGGATTAAATCCAAAAGGACTAAAAGATCAATATGCAGATTACTGGAAACTGAATCAAAACCATGCGCTGATCCAGTATAAATATGCGGTTGACAACCCTGAAAATCATGAAGGTTATGGTGAAAACCTCTGGGGCTTAACCTCTAGCTATTCTGTAGATGGTTATGCAGGTCACAGACCTGGTAACGATCTGGGTGTGATTTCGCCAACGGCCGCCCTTTCTTCAATGCCTTATACGCCTAAAGAAAGCATGCAGTTTCTTAAATATCTGTATACAAAACAAGACACATTGATAGGAAAATATGGTCCTTACGATGCTTTTAGTCTCGAAAAAAAATGGGTTTTACCCAGATATCTGGCGATAGATCAGGGACCAATTCCTGTAATGATAGAAAATTACAGAAGCGGAATGCTGTGGGATCTGTTCATGGAAAATAAAGATGTTCAATCAGGTCTCAAAAAGCTAGGTTTTACAAGCCCTTATTTGGACAATTAAGTAGAGTTTGAAGATTGTAGTCATGCTGAACTTGTTTCAGCATCTCATCTTATAATCAAGAACCTAGGGGCAAGCCTACGAGGTATGAACCAGCATTATTTTCCTAGTCGAGGCAAGCCTCAGGGAATTAAACCCTCTGGAGGGATTAAAACAACTAGAATGTGACCCTGAACTAAAATCAGGGTGACGATAACCTCAAGAATGAGCAACATAAAACTGAACATATTATTTCTGATATTTATACTGGTTTCTTGTTCTAAAGATTCTTCAGAACCTGACCCTGTGGTTGTGGAAACACCAACTGAAAATCCACAGCCGGAAGCACCAGAAGAAGAAGAAACTATTTCTGACGAAGAGTTGCTTAATCTGACGCAAGAGGAAACCTTTAAATATTTCTGGGATTATGCACAGGAAGATTCCGGCTGTGCACGAGAGCGCTATTTGCCCGGCAATCCTTCTACAGATGCAAATGTTGTCACAACTGGTGGTACAGGTTTCGGACTCATGGCAATTATCGTAGGAATAGAAAGACATTTTATTTCACGTGCTGAAGGAGTCGCAAGACTTCAAAAAATGATCTCATTCTTAGAAAGTGCAGACCGTTTTCATGGTGCATGGCCACATTGGATTGATGGCAGAACCGGAAATGTTTTTCCCTTTAGCGCACAAGATAATGGTGGTGATCTGGTAGAAACCGCTTTTCTTGCTCAGGGACTTATTTGTGTTTCCTCATATCTAAAAACCGGTTCTGACAGCGAAATTGCGCTGGCAAATCTTTCAGATAAGTTGGTTTCTGAAATAGAATGGAACTGGTATACGCAGAATCAAAATACGCTGTATTGGCACTGGAGTCCAGATTATAATTTCGACATGAACCTTCAGTTAAAAGGTTACAATGAAACTTTGTTGACCTACATTATTGCTGCTTCTTCGGCCGATTTTGGCATAGAAAAAGCCGTTTTTGATGCCGGCTGGGCAGATAATGGCAACATTGTTTCTTCAAATTCAGCTTATGGATTTCCGCTTTTGGTAAAACATCAGGGAGCCGAACAATATGGCGGGCCATTATTCTGGGCGCATTACTCCTACCTCGGTTTAAATCCACATAACCTCAGCGATCAATATGCAGATTACTGGCAGGTGAACGTGAACCACAGCATGATCAATTACACCTACTGCGTAGAAAATCCGCTTGGTTTTACAGGTTATGGCGAGAACCTCTGGGGTTTAACCGCAAGCTACAGCCGCAACGATGATGGCAGTTTAGGCTATTCTGCACACCGCCCGGGCAATGACCGCGGAGTAATTTCGCCCACGGCAGCTATTAGTTCGTTGCCATACACTCCCGAAGAATCTTTAAAAGCGCTGCATACTTTTTACGAAAACAAAGATATTTTATTAGGTCCCGCCGGCTTTTACGATGCATACAGTCCGCAGTATAACTGGGTGGCAGAAGCATATTTAGCGATAGATCAAGGACCTGAAATTATAATGATCGAGAATTATCGATCTGGTTTGATTTGGAATTTATTTATGCAGAATGAAAACGTACAAAACGGACTCGACAAACTGGGTTTCACTTATGAAACACCCTAACTATTAAAGAGATGAGAAATAGAATTTTACTTGCTTTCTGTATTCTTTTTGCCTGGGTTATCAACGCTCAGGACAAAAGTGATTTTATTAAGGAAACATTCATTTCGCAAAGCGATACTTTAAATTACCGCATTCTTTATCCTGAAAATTTTTCAGAAACTGAAAGTTACCCGTTGCTTTTGTTTTTACACGGCGCAGGCGAAAGAGGTTCTGATAATGAAAGTCAACTAACGCACGGAAGCTCGCAGTTTTTAGATTCGCTTAAGCGAAAAAAGTTTCCGGCGGTTGTAATTTTTCCACAATGCCCAAAAGACGATTACTGGGCAAATGTTGATGTAGATCGCTCTACAAAACCTCTAACGATCACTTTTAAAACAGACTCAGAACCCACAAAAGCCCTCCATTTAGTTGAAAAACTGCTTGATTCTATCAAAAATCAGCCTTTTATAGCCAAAAACCGGCTGTATGTGGGCGGATTATCAATGGGCGGAATGGGAACTTACGAGATGCTTTACCGCAATCCCGATACTTTTGCAGCCGCCTTTGCAATTTGCGGTGCAGCAGAGCCTGAAACGGTAAAAGCCTATGCTAATAATACGCCGCTGTGGGTTTTTCACGGCGCGCAGGATGATGTTGTAAATCCGCAATATTCTGTCAATATCGTAAATGCTTTGCTTAAAGCGGGAGCGCATCCTCGTTTCAATTTATACGACACCGCAAATCATAACAGCTGGGATTCAGCTTTCGCTGAACCTGATTTTCTTTCCTGGCTTTTTTCACATTCAAAAACCATCACATCAAATGAATAAATATTTCCTCATAACATTTCTGTCTTTAAGTTTAACCGCTTTCGCTCAACAGCAACATCGCATCCCGCGGGTTGAAGAGCTTTTAGCGAAAATGACTCTGGATGAAAAAATTGGCCAACTTAATCTTGTAACTCCGGGTGGAGGTGTAGCTACCGGAGCAGTTGTAAGCGACAATGTGGAGGCAAAAATTAAAGCCGGAGAAGTGGGCGGGATGTTTGGTGTGGCAGGCCCCGATAAAATTAAAGTCGCACAAGATTTTGCCGTTAATGAAACCAGACTAAAAATACCACTCTTCTTTGGTTCTGATATTATTCATGGTTACAAAACTATTTTTCCTATTCCGTTAGGGCTTTCCAGCAGCTGGGATATGGATTTGATCAAGAGAACAGCGCAGATCGCCGCGGTAGAAGCAACAGCAGACGGTATAAACTGGAACTTCTCGCCCATGGTAGATATTGCCCGCGACCCACGCTGGGGCAGAATCGCAGAAGGTGCGGGGGAAGATCCTTTCCTAGGTTCTGCAATTGCAAAAGCGATGGTTACTGGTTATCAGGGAGCAGATTTTACAACAGATACAACGATGATCGCCTGTGTAAAACATTTTGCCCTTTACGGTGCTGTAGAAGCAGGCCGTGATTACAACACCACAGATATGAGCCGGGTGCGCATGTTTAATGAGTATCTGCCGCCATACAAAGCCGCGATAGATGCAGGCGTTGCAAGTGTTATGAGTTCGTTTAACGATGTAGACGGCGTTCCTGCTTCCGGAAATAAGTGGTTATTAACCGATTTATTGCGAAAAAGATGGGGTTTTGATGGTTTTGTAGTTTCAGATTATACTTCTGTAAATGAAATGACAGCTCACGGTCTGGGTGACCTGCAAGCAGTTTCCGCTTTAGCGCTAAATGCCGGACTAGATATGGATATGGTAGGCGAAGGTTTTCTTACTACACTTAAAAAATCTGTAGAAGAAGGTAAGGTGACTGAAGAAGCTATAACAGAGGCCTGCCGCCGCATTCTTGAAGCCAAATACAAACTGGGCCTTTTTGATGATCCTTATAAATATATAGACGCCAAGAGACCAGAGCAGGATATCTTAACACCAGAACACAGAGCGGTTGCCAGAAAAGCAGCAGCACATTCTTTCGTTTTATTAAAAAATGACAACAACACGCTTCCGTTAAGTAAAACAGCAAAAATTGCACTTATAGGCCCCTTAGCAGATAACAAAAATAATATGTTAGGCACGTGGGCTCCTACCGGCGACCCTCAATTGTCTGTCCCTATTCTTGAAGGTTTAAAAAATGTGGCTCCTAATGCCGAGATCATCTATTCTAAAGGAGCAAACATTACTAATGATTCCGCTCTTGCGAAAAAAATCAACGTTTTTGGTATGCGTGCAGATATTGACAAACGCTCGCCAGAAGAAATGCTTAAAGAAGCGCTAAAAACTGCATCTAACGCAGATATTATAGTTGCAGTTGTGGGCGAAGCTACAGAAATGAGCGGCGAAGCAGCAAGCAGAACAGATATTACAATACCAGAAAGCCAGAAAGTATTAATACGCGAATTAGTAAAGACAGGAAAACCTGTTGTACTCGTTCTAATGAGCGGCAGACCTCTGGTTATAGAAGAAGAATTTAGCCTGCCGGTAAGCATTTTACAGGTATGGCACCCGGGTGTAGAAGCAGGTAATGCCGTAGCAGATGTTTTATTTGGTGAATATAATCCTTCGGGAAAGCTGACTGCGACGTGGCCTAGAAATGTGGGGCAGATCCCCATATATCACAGTGTCAAGAACACGGGCCGGCCTGCACCTACTCCGGCGTTTGAGAAGTTTAAATCTAACTATCTCGACGTGCCTAACTCACCACTTTTACCTTTTGGTTTTGGGTTAAGCTACACTACTTTTGAATATTCTGATCTTAAAATCGACAAAAAGGAAATCGCTCAGGGCGAAAGCGTCACCGTCAACGTCACAGTAAAAAACACCGGTGATTATGATGGTGAGGAAGTGGTTCAATTGTATCTACACGATGTCGTAAGAAGTATAACGCCACCATTGCGCCAGCTTAAAGGCTTTAAAAAAGTGTTTATAAAGAAGGGAGAAAGTAAAACAGTGACATTAACTTTAAGTCCAGATGATCTCAAATTTTATGATAGTTCGCTGGATTTTGTGGCAGAACCAGGCGATTTTGAGTTGTTTGCAGGAGGTAATTCTAACGCAGAATTAAAAACAGATTTCCATTTAAATCCTTAAATTTAAACATGATAAAACGCCAGCTTACCTTACTGTTCTTCTTTATTTCCTTATCAGTTTTTTCTCAGGAATTATACAAAGGTCAGGTCTATGATGAGATCACAAAATCTGTTCATACCTATTCTGACACCCTAAAACTTGATTTTTATACGGCTAAAGAAGCCGTTGAAAACAAAGATCGCCCTTTGCTGATTTTAGTTCATGGCGGCGGATTTACAGGAGGAAAACGCGATAATCCCCTCGAGTCTGAATTCTGTAAGACAATGGCAACAAAAGGTTACGCGGTAGCATCAATTAGTTACTCGCTTACGCGAAAAGGAACAGCAACAGGTTTTGGCTGTAATTGCCCTGCAGATGAAAAAATCTCTACTTTTAAAGAAACAACTTCAGATATTTTAAAGGCGATAGATTACTTGAAAATAGCAGGTGATTTTAATTTTGCTCATGATAAAATAGTTTTAGTAGGAAGCAGCGCAGGAGCAGAAGGTGTTTTAAACACAGCTTATCTGGCAAACTATCCCGGTTTTAAAGATCTGCCCATGATGTCTATAGCAGCCGTAGTTTCATTTTCTGGAGCTGTTATGGATGCTCGCTATATCACACCACAAAATGCTGTGCCCGCTTTTTTAGTTCACGGTGAGAAAGACAAATTAGTCCCTTATGCCACCGCAGCACATCATTATTGTGATCCAACTGATTCAGGATATCTTTTTCTTGATGGCTCCAGCACAATTATAAAAAAGCTTAAAGATCTTAATGCCTCTTATTATTTCTTGTCAGATCCAGAAGGTACACACGATTGGGCCGGTCTGGGTTTTAGATACACAGATGCTATCGCCGGTTTTATCTTTGATGTTGTCGTAAATGGCGGGAAAGTTCAGTTTAGTGAAGAAGTTTCTCAATAGTTGCTTTCGCGAAAGCTTGAAAAATTGGTTGGAATAACCCAAGGGTATAAATGTTGCTAATGCCAAAATCACAGGGATAAGTTCTCATACTGAAAAAAGGTTATTTTTGAGATATGAAAATAAGCGACAAAAATATCACTCTAATTAAAAAACTTTGTGAGCAATACAACGTTCGCTCGTTTTCTGCATTTGGTTCTGTAACCAGAGAAGACTTCAATAATTACTCTGACATTGATTTTGTAGTTGATTTTAACGAAAATGATCCTTTTAAATACACAGATTTATATTTTCAGTTAAAAGAAAAATTAGAAAAGCTTCTCAAACGCCAGATTGATCTTATAGAAGAAAGAGCAATAAAAAATCAATTTTTTAGAAAAGAACTTAATGAAACCAAAGTATTGATTTATGGACAATAAGATCAATGCCTGGCTGGAAGATATAGAGCGTTCAATAAACGAAATTTTTGAATTTCTCCCTGTAAAAAGATTTTCTGGAGTATCAAAAAGATTTAAAAACCAAAAAAGCGGTCGAGCGCAATATTGAAATTATTAGAGAGGCGATTAACCGCATTTCAAAACATAAAGATTCTAATATTCAGATTAGGAATGCATAAAAAATAATTGGGACAAGAAACAGAATAGCTCACGAATACGATAATATATCAGATGAAGTCGTTTGGACAATAATAGTAAGGGAACTTCCTATCCTGAAAATCGAAATAAACGAACTAAGAAATAAGCAGTAACTAAAACTGCGTATAGCAAGTAGCATGAAGTATATTAAACCACTTCATATTTCTTGCAGAGTAGACTAAGTGTGAAACTAAAAATCGCATCTAGTTCTTATAATTAAACCCAAAAACACCTTCGGTCACTTCTACATTACCTTTATTCATTGCCGAAAATGAAAATGTGCCACCTACAGAACCTTCATCTACATTATGCGAAGTTATCTCTAATTGACCGGTCTGAATAAAAGAGGGAGAACCATTTGACATATAAGATGCACGATAGAGCTCCTGGGTGTTCGCATCGGCTAGTGCATAAATACCTTTCTCAATATCTTCTGGAAAAATGAGTTTGATAACAATACTAGATGTGCTTCCGTAACCAGAGATATCATTATTTACGACTGTTGCCCCTACTGCCTGAGTTTTAAACTCTACGGTGTTTATTTTACAGTTAAACTGAGTGGAAACCACAGGATCTGCCGGCTCATATGTTATCGCATTTGTTATAGGAACCTGATAAAAAACTCCTTTTGTAAAAACAACTTCTGTAGAATCTGTATATGAATTTGCCCTAAATCTAAAACTACCTGTAAAAGTACTGTCTGCAATACGACTCACCACAATCTCGCCCTCACCACCTTCTAGCGTACTAAACCATTTACCATCTGCATTATAATATTCTGCACTGCTGTTCTCATCATCACCTACTAAAAATGTTCCTTCTGAATAATTACTTACATTTAAAATAAGCACCTCATTGTCTTTATTTCCCATTAATTGCACCCTGTTTTGATCTTTCAATTCTGCGTGGCTTACCTTTGCCCTATAAAGAACAGAGTCACGCACTCCCTGCATTGCCGGGGAATTGATCTCGACATCATCAGAGCACGCAACACTCATTAACACAAATAACAGGAGGAGGATTTTTTTCATAAGGGAGTGTTAAAATGCTAAAATACAGTTTACCCTGATAAAAACTACTTAACACCCAGAAATTTATATTATCTTTGCGCCCTCAAATAAATTATAACCGGGGTCGGGAACCCCAAAAATTAATTTTTATGCCTGTAAAGATAAGATTACAAAGACACGGTAAAAAAGGTAAGCCTTTTTACTGGGTAGTAGCGGCTGATACCCGTTCTAAAAGAGATGGTAAATTTCTAGAAAAACTAGGTACTTACAATCCTAATTCTAATCCTGCTATTATCGATCTAGATGTAGATGCAGCTGTAGATTGGTTACAAAAAGGTGCTCAACCTACAGAAACAGCTAAAAGATTACTTTCTTACAAAGGTGCATTACTTAAAAATCACCTTGCTGGTGGTGTGCGTAAAGGTGCCCTTACTGAAGAGCAAATGGAAGAAAAATTCAATGCTTGGTTAGAAGAAAAATCTGGAAAAGTAGATTCTAAAAAAGAAAATCTTTCTAAAGCTCAGGAAAAAGCAAAAGCTGAAGCTCTTGCTGCTGAAAAGGCAGTAAACGACGCTCGTATAGCTGCTGCACAACCTGAAGAAGCTCCTGCTGAAGACGCATCTGTTGAAGAACCAGCTGCTGAAACTGAAGAAGCTCCTGCTGCAGAAGAAGAGAAAAAAGACGAAGCTTAATTTAAATCACGATGCGCAAAGAAGATTGTTTCTATCTGGGCAAAATCGTGAGAAAATTTAGCTTTAAGGGCGAGTTACTGGCTAAGCTGGAAACTGACGAACCCGAAGAGTACGAAGAAATGGAATCAGTGTTTGTCAATTTTAATGACAATCTGGTTCCATTTTTTATTGAATCCTGCCAACTGCACAAATCAACTCTACTGCGTATTAACTTTGAAGATGTAGATACAGAAGAAGACGCCGATGACCTTATTGGGGCAGAGCTTTACCTTCCGCTTGACATGTTGCCTAAACTAAGCGGCAATCAATTTTACTACCATCAGATCACGGGTTACACTGTAAAAGATGTGAATTATGGTACGGTAGGCACTATTAAAAGCGTAAATGATAATACGGCACAGGCGCTTTTCGTTATAGAGAATAAAGATAAAGAAGTGCTAATTCCCATCAATGATGAGTTTATAGAAGAAGTAAATCATGACAAAAAACTCATTCTCCTCAATACGCCGGAAGGTCTTATAGATATTTATCTGTAGTCCCTACGACCAGCCAATTCTGATTAACTTATTGCTTCCTAAAATAGCTCTTATAGTTATAAAATCAGGTTCAACACCTGGTTAAAACTGCTGTTCACAATCACAAAAATAATATCCGAAAGATTTCGCGAAAGAGTGAAGATAACAGATTGATAAAAATCTAAAAGATTTTCTCAAATGAAATTCACAAAATAATTTACAGCTTACGCAAACGTTATATTAAGATTTTTTGTAAGTTTAGCAGTAGTGTTATGCTATTAATATCCTGCACGATATAAATAGCCAGTTAAACCATCATCGTATGAAAACAGGTTTGATATTGCATCGTGAGATGCCGGTATTTCACCTGTTTTTTTATGCTGCCAACTAAACCCATGTACCGTTATGATTAGAACCTTTACTCCACTTGTCTTCCCTTCTTTTCTTGTGCGAAAACTAAAATCGGCCTTATTTTACTTGATTTTTGCCATTTTTGGGCAGCTTTTGCACGCACAGCAGACAGATCTTACACTTAACGCGGGTGAGTATTTTGAAACTCCCGGCGTTAATGTTATGGCTTTTAGCAATTGGTACAACGGTCTTTTTAGCGATTCTAAAATTAGCGGTATCGAGGTAATTCATCATGGTGTGCGCACCGTTACTAATGGTGATGTGCGCCTTAATGCCACCCCGGCACAATGGGACCCAATTCCCACTTTTGTAGACAGAAAAGTAGATAAAGCTAATAACCGCATAGACACTTACGAGAAATATCCCGATTATAATTTTGAATATATGATTCGCGCTGAGGCGAAAGGCGATGCTGTTGTTTTAAGTGTGCATTTTGATAAACCGCTCCCAGCAGCTTTAGCTGGTAAGGCAGGCTTCAACCTGGAGTTCATTCCGTCATCGTATTGGGACAAATCTTACTATATGGATGATACAGCAGGAACATTTCCGCTTTATCCTAGCAGCGATATGGTAAAAGATGAAACCGGATTTTTAGCTCCAAAACCTTTCGCCATAGGGCATAAACTGGTAGCTGCTCCCGGTGATCCTAAAAATATGATAACCGTAACTTCAGCAGATGCAGAAATACTTTTACATGACGGTCGCGATGTGGCGCAAAACGGGTGGTTTGTTCTCCGCAGTTTACTGCCAGAAGGTAAAACCGGAAAAGTATTAGAATGGGAACTGAAACCTAACGCCATCCCAAACTGGATACGAAAACCGGTAATCGCACACTCGCAAGTGGGTTATCACCCCGCGCAGCAAAAAGTAGCGGTTATAGAACTTGATAAAAATGATACTTCGCAGGAAAAGGCAACTCTTTATATGCTTTCAAAATCGGGTGAAAAAGTCGAAAAACTAGCGCTACAGCCTAAAAAATGGGGACAATACACACGTTATAATTACTTAGAATTTGACTTTTCAAGTGTAAAAGAAGAAGGGATTTATGAGCTGAGCTACGGCGATGTCACCACCGCTCCTTTTCGCATAGCGAAAGATGTATATGAGAAAGCCTGGTATCCTACAAATGATGTCTACTTCCCGGTACAGATGGACCACATGTTTGTAAATGAAGCGTATCGTGTATGGCACGGCACTTCGCATATGGATGATGCTTTGCAGGCGCCTGTAGATCATGAGCATTTTGATCTGTACGCACAAGGCCCTACAACTGATACTCCTTACCAACCGGGCGAAAATATTCCCGGTCTCAATGTAGGCGGCTGGTACGATGCAGGTGATTTTGATATTAGGACACAAACACAGTATTACGTCGTCACAAATCTTGTGCACGCCTATGAAGATTTTAACCCGCAGCGCGATGAGACCACAGTAGATTATCCTTCTAAATATGTAGACATTCACAGTCCTGATGGCAAGCCAGACTTGTTACAGCAGATCGAGCACGGCACACTGGCATTAATTGCACAACATCGCGCCGTGGGTCATGCGATTCCCGGGATTATCGTTCCTGATATTTCGCAATACACACATTTAGGCGACGGACTCACAATGACAGATAACCTGATTTACAATAAAGATATGGGCGAACTGGAAGCCGATGGTTTCCGCAGCGGCAAATTTGATGATCGCTGGGCGTTTACCAGTAAATCAACGCCGCTCAATTATGGTTCTATCGCTGCACTTGCTGCCGCCAGCCGGGTTTTAAAAGGCTACAATGATGAGCTGGCAAAAGAGTGCCTGGATACAGCGGTTAAAGTCTGGGCAGATGAACATGCAAAAGAGCCAGATCTTTTTCACCATGGTAATACTACCGGCGGTTCTCTGGAAGATGAAGAACTAAAAGCAGCGGTAGAATTATTACGAACTACAAAAGATAAAAAATATGCTACCCGCTTAAGCGAAATGTGGCCTGTTATAGATAAGAATTTTGCTGCTCATGCCGGGCAGGCCGTAGAAGCTATGCCATACATGCCTACAGATTTTAAGCAGAAATTAGAAGCCCGCACAAAAATCTACCAGAAAGAGCTTGATGCTCATTATAAAGAAAATCCATTTGGTGTACCTATAGGTCGAGGTGGCTGGGCTGGTAATGGGCAGGTGATTGGTTTTGCAATGACAAATTACGTGCTGCATAAAGCTTTCCCTCAGCTTATTGATAAGGAATATGTTTTTAAAGGTTTAAATTATATCTACGGTACACACCCAGATTCTGATATTTCTTTTGTTTCTGCCGTGGGTACAAAATCTAAGAAAGTTGGTTATGGTAATAACCGCGCAGATTTCTCTTATATCGCAGGCGGCATTGTTCCAGGCGTCCTGATTTTAGCACCAGATTTCCCGGAAAACAAGGAAGATTGGCCGTTTTTATGGGGCGAAAATGAATATGTGATCAGCGTAGGTTCCAGTTATATTTATCTGGTAAATGCAGTTCAGGATTTACTGAAGGAGTAGATTTTCTTTAGAGAAATAGAATGCGAACTTAAACAATACCGCAAGGGTCAATTCGAGCGCAATCGAGAATCTTCATATTGAGTGAATCTTGCCTGCGCTCGATTGGGGTTCTTTGATTTTACACAAATTTTATGTAACAAACCCTAAGCCTCACACACCTATATTTTGAGCAAATACGCTTAAAATATGGACGGTAGTTTAGGACATTTTAAAGCAACCTTAGCGAGACGAAAAGAACGTTAGGAAAAAAATCGCTCAAGATTTGATGATGGTAAAAACTCATCTGCAAAAAGTTTTAAAACCGAATACGATATTCCAAAAGCTTCTGAAAAAGAGCTGGAAAAAGTAAAACTCACTTTCAAAGTAAAAAGAGAAAGCAAGCTTATTAAAGAAATGATTATTTTAGGTGTTGTTATTATAGCTGGTGTTGTGTTTGCCGTTTGGTTTGCATAATTAGTTTCTTTGTTTACCTTTCTCTTCTTGTTCCCTGAAACTATATAATGTAATTTTCTGACTTATTACAAGCAATTAGCTTCTAAGTAAATGGCAGAACGTGTTTTTGGTGAAATTGATGGATTTCCAGAGGGGTCAGTCTTTACGACCAGATTAGACCTTTCTTTTAGCAAAGTTCACAGACCATTACAAGCCGGTATTAGTGGTAGTCAAAACGAAGGTGCTGACTCTATAGTTGTATCAGGAGGCTATGTAGATGATGAGGATTATGGCGACGTAATAATTTACACAGGTCATGGTGGCAGAGATATTAGCAGTGGGAAACAAGTTGCTGACCAAGTGTTGGTCAGGGGAAATAAAGCCTTAGCTCTTAATTGTCTATCCGGATTACCGGTTAGAGTAATTAGAGGAAGACATACTTCATCAATATTTGCCCCAGATGAAGGCTACAGGTATGATGGTCTTTTTCAAGTTGAAGAATATTGGAAAGAAATAGGAACGAATGGTTTTAATATTTGGAGATTTCGGTTAAGAAAAATATCGCCAGAAATAAAACTACAAAGTCAAATTCTACAAGAAGATCCTGAAGAATATAAATCAACAAAAAGGATTGAAACAAATATTCAAAGGATTGTAAGAGATACCAAACTGAGTAAGGAGATAAAAAATCTTTATCAAAATTCTTGTCAAATTTGCAACATCACATTAGAAACTAGCTCAGGTCCATACTCAGAAGCTGCCCATATAAAACCTTTAGGCGTTCCCCACAATGGACCCGACTCCTTAAGTAACTTACTTTGCTTGTGTCCAAATCACCATGTTATGTTCGACTTTGGTGGTTTTTCTATTTTAGAAAATTTTGAATTAGTTGGTATAGCTGGAGAACTTACGGTAAATTCCAAGCACAAAATCAATCCAGAATTTCTTAAATACCATTTTGACCATTTTTATGATGAAAAAAATAGGTTCTAATACGAAACCGATGAGATTAATTTACACCTTCCTCCTTCTCCTTTTCTCCTGTACAATCTTTGGTCAAAATATCATGCTTTCGGCAGATCGCCTTTTTGATGGTACAGCAATGCATAACAATTATGCGGTGCTCGTAAAAGACAATATGATAACTGAAGTCGGCCCCACAAAAAACCTGCAAAGCAAAGCAGATTCTATTATCAACTTTGGCGACAGCACGCTTATGCCGGGAATGATAGAAGGACATTCGCATGTTTTGCTCTATCCTTACGATCAAACCGACTGGAATGATCAGGTGCTTAAAGAATCCCGCAGCCTGCGCGCGATACGAGGCGCAAAAATGGCCGAAAAGAATCTTATGGCCGGTTTTACCACCATTCGTGATCTGGGCACAGAGGGTGCTGCTTATGCAGATGCCGCTATAAAACAAAGTATTGAGCTGGGTATAAATCCGGGTCCGCGTATGTTGATTGCCGGGCGTGCGATCGTGGCTTCGGGAAGTTACGGTCCTAAAGGCTACAATCCCGATATGGATGTTATTTTAGGCGCACAACCCGCAGACGGTGATGATGTGATACGCGTTACCCGGGAGCAGATAGGCCACGGCGCAGATGTGGTAAAAGTATATGCAGATTACCGCTGGGGACCTAACAAAACTGCCATGCCAACCTTTTCTGTTGACGAACTTACAATGATCGTAGAGACCGCAAAAAGCAGTGGTCGCGATGTGGCTGCTCATTCTTCTACCGCAGAAGGTATGCGCCGTGCGACGCTGGCCGGCGTGCGCACGATAGAGCACGGCACAGATGCTACAGACGAAGTGCTGCAATTAATGAAAGAACACAATGTTGCCCTTTGCCCCACGCTGGCTGCGACTTATGCCATAACAACCTACAAAGGCTGGAATGACAAAACACAACCCGAACCTGAGCCCATTTTAAAATCACGCGAATTCTTTAAAAAAGTGCTCAAAAGCGGGGTGAAAGTGGTTGCCGGTGGTGATGTGGGTGTTTTCGCTCATGGCGAAAATGCACGCGAACTTGTTCTCATGTCTCAATACGGAATGCCAAATCTCGATGTCTTAAAAAGCGTGACCAGCGGTAATGCCGAAGTTTTTAGGCTTAATGATCTGGGCCAACTAAAAGCAGGTTTTCTGGCAGACATTATCGCGGTAAAAGGAAATCCCGAAACCGAAATCAAAGATTTGTTCAACGTTGATTTTGTGATGAAAGATGGCGTTATTTATAAAAGTGAAAATTCAAATTGAATCTAATCTCGTTCTTCATGCTGAACTGTCACACTGAGCTTGTCGAAGTGCTGTTTCAGCATCGCCTCTTAATCTGCTGATTAGCGAGTATCTTGTGAGACCCTGAATCAAGTTCAGGGTGACGCAGACTCAGATATTTTACGGAAATTCGAATAAAATAATTTATGTTTTGACTTCTTACTTCTCCCCTAACCCATTCCGCATGAAAAACTTTTTTACGCTATCTCTTTTAGTTTCAGTTTTTATAATTTCCTGCACAGAGCATAAGGAACAACCCAATCTTTTAGAAAAAGGAATTTCAGAAAACCTCGCTATTTACCGCAAAAATCAGGTAGATAGTGTCATTTATCGACTTGATTTTAAAATTCCGCTAAAGCAGGTAGATTCTATTCCCGCGCATCTTGATTTAAGTTTAACTATCAGCGATCTCGATCAGCCGCTTTATCTTGATTTCAATGAAAATTCAGATCATCTGCTTAATCTAAAAGTAAACGGTGAAAAAGTTACAATTGATCACCGGGAAGAACATTTGATTAT
This sequence comes from Leeuwenhoekiella sp. A2, assembly GCF_047946655.1. GTDB lineage: Bacteria > Bacteroidota > Bacteroidia > Flavobacteriales > Flavobacteriaceae > Leeuwenhoekiella. The sequence continues at coordinate 1,877,132 of NZ_CP172311.1, read as the reverse complement.
CGCTCCGGAGTACTTAAAAATCGGTCAAAATGATATAAAAATCGACTTTCTTGCTGGCGAATTATCGCTTAACCGAAATCCTGATTTTCTCTATACGTTACTGGTTCCCGATCGTGCCAGCACTCTTTTCCCTTGTTTTGATCAGCCTAACATAAAAGCAAATTATATTCTGAATATCACTGCGCCTAAACAATGGAAAGTTATCGCCGGTGCGCCGGAAGAAAAAGTGGTTGAAAACGGTAATTTCACAGAACATCAATTCAAAAAAAGCGACAAAATGAGCACCTATTTGTTCTCTTTTGTCGCCGGGGATTTTCAGGAAGCCACCAGTAAAAATGAAGATATCCCCATGCACATGTTGTATCGGGAGACAGATCCTGAAAAGATAAAATACAGCGTAGATACTATTTTTGACCTACACCAGCAGTCGATTGATTTTCTGGAAGAATATACAGGTCATCCTTTCCCTTTTCAGAAACTGGATTTTGCTGCGATTCCTATTTTTCAGTATGGCGGGATGGAACATGTGGGTGCGATTCAATACCGTGAATCTTCACTTTTTCTGGATCACACCGCCACCGAGAGTCAAAAACTGGGCCGCGGCAAACTTATCGCGCATGAGACTTCGCACATGTGGTTTGGCGATCTGGTAACCATGCAGTGGTTTAATGATGTGTGGATGAAAGAGGTTTTTGCCAATTTTATGGCAGACAAAATTGCAAATCCGGCGTTTCCTAATATTAACCATGACTTGCTTTTTGTACTCAATCACTATCCCAGCGCTTACAGAGAAGACCGTACACGCGGTACAAATCCCATACGTCAGGATCTGGAAAATTTAAAAGATGCGGGTTCGCTTTATGGCAATATTATTTACAACAAAGCGCCCATTATGATGCGGCAGCTCGAACTTGCGGTAGGCAAAGATAAATTTCGCGAAGGCACACAAGAATACATAAAAACCTATGCGCATGACAATGCGGTGTGGAATGACCTGGTAGAAATTCTAGATGCAAAAACGCCCATTGATATGAAAAAATGGAGCGATGTTTGGGTGAACCAAAGCGGAAGACCCGTTTTTTCTGATCAAATTGAATATGAAAATAACACCATTTCCTCTTTTGAAATTGTACAACAAGCCGAAGATGGTTCCGACAAAATCTGGCCGCAGACCTTTAAAATCGGTGTAATTTATGCAGATTCTACCCAAGTTCTGACTGTAAATAGCAACAGCGAAAAAACAAAACTTGATGCCGCTAAAGGTTTACCAAAACCAAAAAGCATCATTTACAACTACGATGGTATGGGCTACGGCGTTTTTCCGCTTGAAGAAAATACGCTGATGCAAATTCCAGAAATTGAAGATGATGTGGCTAGGGCATACAGCTATATCAATAGTTATGAGAAAACTTTGAATGCTGGAATTGCTCCGCTAGCCGATTTTAAGATGCTTGAAGAAGGTTTACAAAGTGAAAAGAACGAATTTTTAATCAACCTGATTTCCGGGGAAACCCGAAGTATGTTCTGGCAATTCCTAAGCGAAAATGAGCGCAGCGAACAACAAAAAGGGCTTGAAGATTTGTTGTACAATCAATTGCAAAGCAGCCTGAAACCGAATGTAAAAAAGACGATTTTTAACTTATTCAGCTCAATTGCTTACTCTGAAGAAGGAAAAGAAAGACTCTATGAAATCTGGAAAAAAGACACTAAAATAGCTGATTTAAGGCTCAATGAGGACGATTTTACAGCAATGGCAATGAACCTTGCAGTTTATCAACATCCCAAAACCGACCAGATCTTAAAGCAAACTGAAGATTCTATCTCAAATCCTGATAAAAAGAAACGGTTTCAATTTTTACTTCCGGCTTTGTCTAATGATGAAAATGTAAGAGATGAATTTTTTGATTCTTTTAAAGATGAGAAAAACAGAGAGAAAGAATCGTGGGTTTTATCTGCCGCTAATCTTATCAATCATCCGCTAAGGCAAAAAACCGCAATCAAACATTTACAGCTTTCGCTTGATCTTGTAGAAGAAATTCAGCGTACGGGAGATATTTTCTTTCCTAAGGCTTGGTTAAATAGTACGATAGGCAATTATTCAGGCAAAGAAGCGTATGATATTCTACAAAACTTTCTAAATTCACATCCCGATTTTAGTCCGATCTTGAAAAAGAAGTTATTACAGTCAACAGATGATCTGTACCGGGCACAAATGACCATGATAGAAAAATAAAATGATGAAAAATATAAAATTTGCATTGACGCTATTCCTTTTCGCCCTGAGCTTTTTAGGAAATGCACAAACCGAAGAACCTCAACTTATTTATGTGATGGACCCGCAATGCAGCTGGTGCTACAGTAACAGTGGCAATATTGAGGAGATCGAAAATGCGCTTGAAGGCAAGATGGATATTAAGTTGCAGGTTGGCGGCATGTGGCTGGGTGATGATGCTCCACAGGGTGGCGCTTCTTACTTTGAGTTTGTAAACGGGCATTTTCCCGGGATGCTTGGTAAAACCGGCGCTTACGTTTCACCTGCTTACTATGATCTTGCGGCAGATACTTCATACTCGTTTAGCAGCCTTGAACCTTGTGCGGCGATCGTGGCGATAGACAATTTATATCCTGCTAAGACCATCACTTTTGCTAAAGGTGTAGAAAGAGCATTGTTTGCTGAGGGCAAGCGTCTGGACAAAAAAGAGACTTATCTCGAGGTGCTTAAAATGATGCATTTGCCAACTGCAGATTTTGAAAAAACTTGGCTAAGCGATGAAAACCTTGCTGAAACAAGAGCAGAATTTGCTTCTTCAAAAATCGCAAAAACCTTCCCTTCTCTTTTATTGAAAACTGGTAATAAAGTTGAAGTTTTAGGAACTGGATTTTTCACAAAAGAGCAAATATTACCAAAAATTGAAGCGGCTATCGCACAATAGTTAAATGTCTAAACCTTTTCGCTTTAAGCAATTTACCGTCGAGCAGGATCGCTGCGCCATGAAAATAGGTACAGACGGCGTTCTGCTGGGCGCATGGGCAATGCTTGATAAGTATCCTGATTCTATTCTGGATATTGGTACCGGCACCGGAATTATTGCACTCATGCTTGCACAGCGCAGCGATGCCGAAACCATAGACGCGCTTGAGCTTGATGAAGACGCTTATGAGCAGGCAGTTTCTAATTTTGAAAATTCAGATTGGGGTGATCGCTTGTTTTGCTACCATGCACATCTGTATGAATTTGCCACAGAAATTGAGGAATCTTACGATCTGATAACTTGCAATCCGCCATTTTTTAATGAGGATCAAAAAACAGAATCAGAAGCCAGAAATCAGGCCAGATTTGACGATTCTATGCCTTTTGAGCTGATAATTGGTGCGGTGCATAAATTACTAGCTGATGAAGGTGTTTTCTGTGTTGTGCTTCCGCGAAAGCGTGAAGAAGAATTCACCTTTTTAGCCGAAAAAGCCGGTTTATTTCCACTAAAAATCACACGCGTAAAAGGTACTCCGGCAAGTGAGGAAAAGCGCTCATTAATGGCTTTTTCATTTCAAAATACAACGCCAGAAACAAGTGAGCTCATTATCGAAAACTCCCGCCATAACTACACAGGAGATTATATCGCTTTAGTTAAGGATTTTTATGTGAAGATGTAAACGTCACCCTTTTCCTGAAAGACCTGCAAGGTTTAGCAACCTTGTAGGTCTGCCGAACATATTCTAATTTAATTAATCGTAAGCTATATATTGCATTACCAAGTTTTGGTATATTTGATTAAACACATAGTCAAAATGGGAAAGAACACATCAATATCACTGGGAAGTCATTTTGAGGAATTCATCAATGACGAGGTGAAATCTGGCAGATATACTTCTGTAAGCGAGGTGATACGTGCTGCACTACGAATGCTAGAACATGAAGAAAAAAAAGAAAGAGAGCTGATTAAAGCTCTTAAAGTGGGGGAACAGAGCGGATTTGCAGATGATTTTGATCCTAAACAAAATTTAGCTGAATTGCACAGCAAACACTTTGAGTGATAAAACGTATCGCATAAGTAAACAAGCGATTGACGACTTAAACGAAATATGGATTTATACATTTCATAAGTGGTCTAAAGATCAAGCTGATAGATATTACGACTTAATAATTGGTGAGATTGAATTTATAGCGGAAAATTATCTAATAGGCAAATCTGCTGAACAAACCCGAAAAAACTATCGTGTCACCAAAATCAAATCACATCTCATTTTCTATAGAAAAGTTGAAAATGATAATGTGGAAATCGTTAGGATTCTAAATCAAAGAATGGATATTAAAAAACGACTATAATAAGAATACTTTAAGCTATCATTCTCCTTAAATTTACTACAAATCATTTTACATGAAGCCAGATCTTTTTGAAGCTCCCGACTATTACAATATTGATGACCTGCTCACAGAAGAACACAAACTTGTGCGCAGTGCAGCGCGAGAATGGGTAAAGCGGGAAGTGTCGCCAATAATTGAGGAAGCCGCTCAAAAAGCTGAATTCCCGAAACAAATTATTAGCGGTCTGGCAGAAATTGGTGCTTTTGGCCCATACATTCCGGAGGAATATGGCGGCGCTGGGCTGGATCAGATTTCCTACGGACTCATAATGCAGGAGATAGAACGTGGTGATTCTGGCGTACGTTCTACTGCATCTGTGCAATCTTCGCTCGTCATGTATCCTATCTGGAAATACGGTAATGAAGAACAACGAAAAAAATATCTGCCTAAACTGGCCAGTGGTAAATTTATGGGATGTTTTGGTCTAACAGAACCTGATCACGGTTCTAACCCTTCCGGGATGACCACAAACTTTAAAGATCAAGGTGATCACTATTTGCTCAATGGCGCTAAAATGTGGATATCTAATGCGCCTTTTGCAGATATCGCTGTGGTTTGGGCGAAAGATGAAAATGATCGTATTCATGGTCTGATAGTAGAACGCGGAATGGAAGGTTTCTCAACTCCTGAAACTCATAATAAATGGTCGTTGCGCGCCAGTGCAACCGGTGAACTTATTTTTGACAATGTAAAAGTGCCTAAAGAAAATCTATTACCGAATAAATCAGGTTTGGGCGCCCCGCTGGGTTGTCTGGACTCCGCTCGTTTTGGTATCGCATGGGGCGCAATTGGCGCAGCGATGGATTGCTACGACACCGCTTTGCGATATTCTAAAGAAAGAATGCAGTTTGGCCAGCCCATTGGTTCCTTTCAGCTTCAGCAAAAAAAACTAGCCGAAATGATCACTGAAATTACCAAGGCTCAATTACTCGCCTGGCGCTTGGGCACTTTACGTAATGAAGGCAAAGCCACCTCGCCACAAATCTCTATGGCAAAACGCAATAACGTTGATATGGCCATAAAAATCGCCCGCGAAGCACGCCAGATTTTGGGCGCAATGGGAATCACGGGAGAATACAGCATCATGCGCCACATGATGAATCTTGAAAGCGTGATTACCTATGAGGGTACGCATGATATTCACCTGCTTATTACCGGTTTAGACATTACCGGCCTCAATGCATTTAAATAATACTGGTATGAAGATAATTAAGGGCGATATCTTTTAATTTGTTGTCATCCTTTTATAATTTTGCGCCTTAATGCTGAAGACCTATGATTGAAGACGTAAAAAAAGCTATTTTACCGTATCAGGAACAACTGCTTGATCACCCTTTATATTCCTCTTTAAAAACGCCTAAAGACTTGCAGCGTTTTATGGAGCATCATGTATTTGCGGTATGGGATTTTATGTCGCTTTTAAAATCATTGCAAACCAGTCTTACACAAACCAGAACTCCGTGGTATCCTTTGGGAAATCCGGAGGTTCGTTATCTCATCAACGAGATCGTACTTGCCGAAGAAACTGACATCAATCTTGACGGAAAACGCCAGAGTCATTTTGAAATGTATCTGGACGCGATGAAGAAAGCAGGTGCTTCTACACAGCATATCAATTCATTTCTTGAACACATAATTCATGGGACAGATATTTTTCTGGTTATTGCCGTGAGCGAACTACCAAAAAGTGTGAAGAAATTTTTACGCTTTACGTTTGAAGTGATTACTGAAGGTAAACCGCATAAAATTGCCGCTGCTTTTACCTTTGGTCGTGAAGACTTGATTCCGGGTATGTTTACGCAGATAATTGGCAATATTCAGCAGAATTTTCCTAAAAAAGATCTTACTCTTTTTAAATATTATTTTGATCGCCACATAGAACTTGATGGTGATGAGCACGGCCCAATGGCGTTACAAATGGTTTCAGAATTGTGTGGCGACGATGCTAAAAAATGGCAGGAAATTGAAGAAGTTTCTATTAAAGCTCTGCAAAAACGCATTCAGTTATGGAACGGAATCGAGCTAGAAATCAGGGAAAATGTCGCCGTATAAATTTTAAGGCCATATTTGTATCTTTAACTCAAAAGATACTAGATGTCGTCAACTGCTCGTTTTGACAGAGCTTATAAAAATGCAAAGGTAATCCCGTTTACTGATGCTGATAAGATTATCCTCTTTAGCGATTGCCATCGTGGCGACAACAGCGGTTCTGATGATTTTGCAAATAACCGCAACATCTACTACCACGCCTTAAAACAATACTACAAAGCAAATTTTATATACTGCGAACTTGGTGATGGCGATGAACTTTGGGAAAACCTGTCGTTTAAAACTATACACCAGTCTCACCAGAATATTTATGATCTCATGCAACTTTTCTATTCAGAAAACAGGCTGCACCTCATCTGGGGAAACCATGATATGGTTTATCGCAATGAGAACTACGTAAAAAACACACTCTATACTTTTTTTGATCACAAAACCGGCAAAGATCAACCGCTGTTTCCAGGCATTAAAATCAACGAAGCCATAATTCTAAAACATGCCGAAACCGGGCAGGAACTTTTTCTCTGTCATGGTCATCAAGCCGACTGGATGAATTATGTAGGCTGGCGCATTAATCGGTTTATGGTACGCGTGCTTTGGCGACCGCTTAATCTTGCAGGAATTTCAGATCCTACCAGTCCGGCAAAAAACTACACCGAACTTATTAAAGTAGAGCGTCGCACCAAAAAATGGATCATAAATAATAAAAACCGTTTTACTATAACCGGGCACACGCACAGGCCACGTTTTCCCGAGCCTGGTGATATCGCTTATTTTAATGATGGTAGCTGTGTGCACCCAAGAAGCATAACAGGACTTGAAATAGAAGATGGAAAAATCTCGCTTATAAAATGGCAAATCGCCACTACAGATGATGGCGTGCTAAAAATTGTGCGAGTACTTCTTGAAGGCCCTCAAAAACTAATTGATTATAAAACAGATTAAATGAAAATCCGCTCTTTTTTACCGATTTTAAGTGTCTTAATACTGATTTCCTGTAACGATGAACCGAAAAAACCTGACACTGTAAACTGGTCACAATATCTGGGCGGAAGCGACAGAAATCACTTTTCAAAAATAGATCAGATAACTGCGGACAATGTGCAGAATCTTGAGATTGCGTGGATCTATAAAGCACCAGATAGCGGGCAAATGCAGATGAATCCGCTAATGGTAAATGGCAAGGTTTACGGCGTTACTTCGGCAGTTCAAATTTTCGCGCTTGACGCGGAAACAGGAAAAGAGATCTGGCGTTATGGCGATCCATTACGAGCATGGCACAGTACAAGCCGCGGAGTAAGTTATTGGGAAAGTGAAGACGGAAAAGACAAGCGAATTCTGGGAACAATTGGAGCCAATTTATATGCCCTAAACGCCGATAATGGCCAGCTTATACCCGATTTTGGCGATAACGGCGCGGTAGATCTGCATACTGGTTTGCCCGAAAGTGCCAAAGATAAATTCATCATTTCAAACACGCCGGGAACGATTTTTAAAAACCTCATTATCATGCCTGTGCGCCTATCTGAAGGTGCAGATGCTGCGCCGGGTGATATTCGTGCTTTTAATGTGATCACCGGGAAACTGGAATGGACTTTTCATACGATTCCACATCCGGGAGAAGCAGGTTATGAAACCTGGGAGAATACCGAAGCGTATAAAAATGAAGGCGTAGGCGCAGTCAATAATTGGGCGGGAATGGCTGTTGACACAGATCGTGAGATTATTTTTGTTCCCACAGGTTCTGCCGCTCCCGATTTTTACGGCGCTAAAAGAAAAGGCAGCGGTCTGTACGCAAATAGTCTTCTTGCGCTCGATGCTAATACCGGTAAATTAATTTGGCATTACCAATTTGTGCACCACGATATTTGGGATCGGGATCTGCCTGCACCGCCTAATCTTATTGAGGTAGAACGAGACGGCAAGAAGATCGCTGCTGTAGCGCAGATCACAAAACAGGGCTATGTTTTCGTTTTTAACAGAGAAACCGGCGAACCACTTTTTGATATTGAAGAAGTAGAAGTTCCTGCTTCTAACCTTCCCGGGGAAGAAGCCTGGCCTACACAGCCGCTGCCCGTAAAGCCATTGCCTTTTGCCAGACAGGCTAAAGATTTAACCGAATATGATATTAGTCCGTTTGCTGAAAACAAAGAAGAATTGCTGAAAATATTAAACGCTCACGATAAACGTATGTTTGCTCCGCCGGGACTTGATCCTGTTTTGCTATTGCCCGGTTATGATGGCGGTGCCGAATGGGGCGGTGCCGGAGCAGATCCTGAAAATGGAATTCTATATATAAATTCTAACGAAATGGCATGGACGCTTCAGCTTGAAGAAACCAAAGCTGAAGATATCATGGGAGAATCTCCGGGAGAATCTCTTTACAATATCAACTGTGCTTCCTGCCATCAAAAAGATCGCAAAGGCCTGCCTGCAAGTAATTATCCTTCTTTACAAAATATTCATCAACGATTGACCAAAGAAGCTGCACTTAGCACTATTTCTAATGGAAAAGGAATGATGCCCGGATTTACCTTTTTGAAAGATGATGAAAAAGATGCGTTGGTGTCTTTCCTATTTGGTGAGGAGAAAAAAGAAGTTGCGAGTACGCTGATAGATACAGCTAATATTCCGCCGTATAGCCACACAGGCTACCATAAATTTTTAGACAGTAATGGTCTACCGGGTATCACTCCGCCGTGGGGGACTTTAAATGCGCTCGATTTAAATACCGGTGATTATCTATGGAAAATCCCCTTGGGAAGCGTAAAATCACTTGTTGACAAGGGAATTCCCGAAACGGGAACAGAAAATTATGGCGGACCAATAATCACCGAAAATGGTTTACTGATGATCGCTGCTACAAAAGATGGATTTTTCAGGATTTTTGATCGAAATACCGGCAAATTACTGTGGAAAACTAAATTGCCCGCCGCTTCTTTCGCAACACCTTCAACGTATATGATTAATGGCAAGCAATATATTGTCCTGGCTTGTGGCGGTGAAAAGTTAGGAACAGAAAAAGGAAATGAAATTGTGGCTTATGCGTTGCCTGAAAATTAAGCTTTCAAGTAAGTTCCTGCACAAGAAAGTGAATTTCTAACCTTGTGCAGGAAGCTATTTAATTTGAAATTTCCCTAATAAGACTTGCTACATCAATGCCTCCTATTCTCTCTTTGCCTCTAAAAAATTCGAGATTGGTGATTTTATTAGATTTTGGGAGAGGAATAAAGATTCTTCCTTCTTTTAAATTAGAAAGATGTGTTTCACCTTCGTCACAAGATCTTAACAATAGAGGATCCTGCATTTTTAAGTTAGCAATGACCTCTTGTTGCCCACCTAGTAGTCGTATATTGAAATCACCTGTTGAATAAGGCATTTTACCTGCAACTTCTTTAATAGTTGCATTATCATTTACTATTTGGCCCTCTTTTACAGTAAGTTCAAGTACGTAAATACCATTTTGGTTTTTTGAAAAATAGTCAGGTGTGTATGGTGAAGTATTTTTTTCTACACGAGCTCTTACTTCATCATCTGTTTCGGTTTTTTCCTGAGCAGTCGCTACAATACCTAAAAGTAACAAGATCAGAATTGTGATTAATCTATAAAGTGTTTTCATAATATTCAGTTTATAGCGTTATCTAACATTGCATAATTAATTCTGTACTGACCGGGGCAATCATAGGAAGTATGAGTTAATCCTGTCGTGATCATTTGACAATTAGAAACACATAAATGATACCAACTATCAGAACCTATCTGTGCAGCATCTGCCGCTGTCTTGCAGCTGCCATAATCTGATGCTGCAGCCTGCGCAGCCGCAAGACTGGGCCAGGTATTAGGATAAGGATCTGTTTGAAAATGAGATCCACCTCCATATTCGTCTGCCAGATCAAAAAGTCCGTGACCCGATTCATGCAGTATTGTACCCCGGTTTTGCATTTCTGAGGAATATAATCCTCCTGACGCATAATCGCGCAGGTTATTTTGATGCATTAAAACTCTTCCTTCGGCAAAACTTAAATTCGCATTATTAGAAGGTACCTGATGTGTTCCCGCTGTAGAAATCTGATCATAATCTGTTGCAGTCCCCCGTTGAGGGTTTATGTAAAAATTATATTGCCTGCGCCAAAATCTGCTTTTAGGTTCATCAAAGAATGATTCACTTATCATGCGCCTGGAGTGATCATAAAAATCGTTGATATTGCTAATATCTGTATCTGGTATAAATACCACATCAAAAACATCATCAGGATCACCCTGAACATAGACAGGTGCCGGCATGTTTGCAACAGGATAAGGTCTTGTGGCGTATGAAACCACAAACGATTTAGTTTGCTCAGGAGTGTTAACCCTCCATCTATAAGTGACAAGTTTGTTATTCCCATTACCGCTACTTTTAGTAAAATTAAGGTCGCCTCCGGGATTTGTCCAGCTTTGCAATAAATTTTCAGTACCGGTAGAAGTTATGGTTCCGCTACTGTTAATTGTGCTTACAGTTTCATATAATTCAGCAGAATTTATATTCCCTGAAGAAACTCGCTCAAGTGTATAAGTTACAGCCTCGCTACCTGAGGGATAAACAGGACTGTGCAACGCAAGAGTGACAGGATCTTTTTCGCATGACGACAAAGCCGCTGCGATACAAACGATTAATAAGGGTTTTCTTAATAAGTCATAATTTAATGTTTTCATGATTATTTAAATTAGTTAAAATACTTTAGATATATAACCAAATTTAATGTGCTGAAAATCAGAAATCAACCTAAACAAACCCTATTATAAAGGTGATAAACCCATATTTCACAAGGTCTAATAAGAAGTGGAAAACAGGAATTATCTCTTTATATAAACCTCTTGAAAATATTATTTGCAAAACTAAAGCTAATCAAAAAGCGTATATAAGTTATGAAATTTGTGAACAAGCATCTCAATACTATCAAAACAATAATGATCACTTTACTTACTTTTTCAGCATGTAGTAGTGGTGATAGTTTTGACCTACAAAATGCATCTCTTTCCGGGTCAATAAATCAGGACGAGAGAACCCTCAATTATCTGGCATTGGGCGATAGTTATACAATTGGCCAAAGTGTGTGTAATGAGTGTAGTTTTCCCCTACAATTAGAAAAAGCCTTTAATACATCTAATGATTCTGTTCTTCAAACTAAAATAATTGCGACCACAGGCTGGCGCACAGATGAACTTATACATGCTATTGAAGAAGATAATCCCGATGATAATTATGATCTGGTGACACTATTGATTGGTGTAAACAATCAGTATCAAAACCGTCCATTTAGTCAATATGAAAAAGAATTCCCTGAATTATTACAGACTGCAATCAGGCTGGCAGGCGGAGATAAAAATAATGTGATCGTGGTTTCTATTCCAGATTATGCTTTCACACCTTATGGTCAAAGCACCTCTGATCCTCAAAAAATATCTAACGAACTTGAAAATTACAACGCTTTCGCGAAAGCGACCACTGAAGCACAGGAAGTAACTTTTTTAAATATTACAGACATAACGCAGCGCGGCGTGCAAGAACCTGAATTGGTAGCCAGTGATGGCTTGCATCCTTCGGCTTTAGCCTATAAAGAGTTTGTTGAGCGATTCCTGCCTTTAGTAAAAGAGAAAGTTACAGATTAACTCTCTGGAGCTAATTTCACTTCAAGTCCGTTAAGATCTGGCGTGATAGGAATCTGGCAACCCAGACGGCTGTTCTCTTCTACATTAAAAGCTTCAGAAAGCATGGCTTCCTCATCATAGCCCATTTCGTTAAGCTTATGATCAGACAGCACGTAGCATTGGCAAGAAGCGCACATAGCCATACCGCCACAAGTACCTTCTACCGGAAGTTCGTACATCTTACAAATTTCCATAAGGTTAAGGTTCATATCTGTGGGAGCCTCGAGCGCGTGGGCTACTCCTTCTCTGTCTATAACGGTAATGGTGATATCTTGCATAACTTGTTGAATAGCCTTTGGCTTATTTAAGCTCGCAAATTTAAAGTATTTATAGGTTTTACTATTGTTAGAATGATCTAATTAGTAGATAATTGAAAAGATAATATCTATCTGGCAGATTTAAACATCACAGATATCCACGCCTTCTTTAAGAGCAGCGATCTTATCTGAATAAGTAGGCACAAATTCCTGGGCGACATAACCTTTAAAACCAGTATCTACGATCGCCTGCATTATAGCAGGATAATTAAGCTCCTGTGACTGATTGATCTCATTGCGCCCAGGCACACCGCCCGTATGATAATGCGCAAAATAGGGGTGATATTCTCTTATGGTAGCAATGATATCACCATCCATGATTTGCATGTGGTAGATGTCGTAAAGCAGTTTAAAATTATCTGAATTAAGGCGCTTACAAAGTTCTACTCCCCATTCTGTATGGTCACATTGATAATCTGGGTGATTAACTTTGCTGTTTAGCAGCTCCATAATGAGAACTACACCTTCTTTTTCGGCTTGGGCAACCAGTGGTTTTAAACCGGTCACACAATTGGTCAGACCTTCTTCTTCGCTGAGTTCCCTTCTGTTGCCACTAAAACAAATAACGTTTGGGATATCTTTCGCGGAAGCTTGAGAAATAAGTTTTGAATACTGTTCTTGCAATTTAGCGTGGTTTGCGGGGTCATTAAACCCATCTGTAATACTGGCAAATGTATCTGTAGCGACAGAGCATTTTAAACCATATTGCTCAACTACTTCCCATTCTTCTGGTCGTAATAGATCTACCGCGACCAAACCCAATTTTGCAGCATCAGGCGCAAATTTATCTAAGGGAATAGTATTGTAACACCAGTAACAAGCAGAATGATTGATGTTGCCTTTAAGACCGGGAGAATGCTCATTTTTAGTTAATGAAATATCTGCTTCCGGCTCCTTAAAACTTAACCCCGCAAGGCCAAAACCCACTGCAGATGTTCCTAAAGCCATATTCTTTAAAGCATTTCGTCTATTTACATTCTTACCCATTTCTCGATTTAATTTATTGCAATCTTAAAGGTAATGAATTTACGAGAAACGCATAGCTGTTTACTGCTTCAGTATTTTACTGCTTCCGCTTGTGATATCGGTTTGCCACCTGACAACGTATAATCCCCTAGGCCATGAAGAAGTGTCAAGATTGAGGTTTGAACTTGCTAACGTGGTTTTAAAGATATTCTGACCCAGCATATTAGAAACTGAGATTTCTGTATTCTTATTATCTGCAGGAATTTGAAATTGCAGATTATTCTGAAATGGATTAGGCAAAGCGAAAATCGGCATATTTTGACCGATTTCTGATACATTTAAGGTGATTTTTAGCACATACTTTATGCCTTCTTCAACATGTTTTATAAAAGTAGCATCATCTGTATAATCTGAAGCATTGTGACCCATAGCAGTATAAAATGACCTGCCGCCTTCGTATTCCTTATACCAGGAAATGGGGCGCGCCTCATCATAATCATTGTCACCCGTACGTTCTACTTCAAGTAAATTAATATTTTCAGGATAGATGTAACCGCCATTTATTTTCCAGTAATAATACTCTTCAACTTTTGTATAGCTGTCGCCCATAAAATCTACCGCGGGATGTGAATTAAGAACCGTCATTGTTGCCAGATGATCATTGCTGGTATGACTGGGACTTGTTTGTATTATTGCGCCTACCAGTTCGTTATAAAACGGCCAACTACCATCACGATAAGTATCTGTAGCAGAATGAATGCCAACATAACCGCCACCGTCATTGATAAAATTCTCAAAAGCTGCTTGTTGGTCTGCATTAAGCAAACCATCACCTGTTGTATTGCACCAGATCACTGCTGCATATTGAGCTAAATTTTCTGTAGTGAAAGCTGCCGGGTCTTCAGTATGATCTGTCTGCCAAAATCCGTTGTCGTTACCCAAATTGGTGATCATATCTACACCGGCTTCTATTGAAGAATGTCTAAAACCGTTAGTTTTTGTAAATACCAAAACCTTCTCCTGACCGCTACAAACGGAAATTATCAATGTACAGATAAATAAAACAAAAGTATTTTTAAACATGATGAAGTCTTAAAAATCAACACTTTAATTTACTAAAATCAGTATTAGCTAAATGTAAAATCTGGTTAAAATTTTGATAATCAGTCGTTTTTTACCTGTTTTCAACCGATTTTAGCGCTGTTTCTGACGATTTTTTCTGAATATCAAAGTTGTTTTTCGCTTTGAGCGAAATTATCTATTGAAATTCAAGACAATAAAAAAGCCTCCAATAAGGAGGCTTTTTTATATTTATGATAAATACTCTTATTCTTTAGGTGACCAGGAAAATCTGCTTTTAGAATCTTCAGCTTGTACGTTTATTACGTGCTCTATTTGAGGAGCGTGTTTTTTAATAGTTAGTTCAACACCATTTCTCAATGTCATCTGGTTAACCGTGCAATCTACGCAAGCGCCCTCAAGCTGAACCTTAACAGTAGTTCCGTCTTCAATTGAAAGAAGTGAGATATTTCCCCCGTCGCTTTGTAAAAAAGGACGTATTTCTTCCAGCGCATTTTCAACTTTTGTTTTGAGTTCGATATCGTTCATCTTCTATTTTTTTATTGCAGAACAACCAGCCATGGTTGTAATCTTGATCGCTTCTGTAGGAGGCAGGTCATCATTACGTCTCACGAGTTCTTCTACGGCATTTCTGGTTATATCTTCAAATGCAGTTTCTAAGGCAGTTGCAGTTTGTAAAGCTGCCGGGCGACCTACATCTCCCGCTTCTCTTATGCCTTGTACTAAAGGCACCTGACCCAATAACCTAACTCCCAGATCTTCTGCCAGATGTTTTGCTCCATCTTTGCCGAAGATATAATATTTATTTTCAGGTAGTTCTTCTGGTGTAAAGTAAGCCATATTCTCAACTATTCCCAAAACAGGAACGTTAATACTTTCCTGCTGAAACATAGCAACGCCTTTTTTCGCATCAGCGAGAGCCACATTTTGAGGTGTACTTACTACCACCGCGCCAGTAACCGGCATTGCCTGCATAATACTCAAATGAATATCACCTGTGCCCGGAGGAAGATCTATTAAAAGAAAATCTAATTCTCCCCATGCAGCATCAAAAATCATTTGATTAAGCGCCTTTGACGCCATAGGTCCACGCCATACAACTGCCTGATCTGGTCTGGTAAAAAAGCCTATAGACAGAATCTTTACACCATAATTTTCTACAGGTTTCATCTTTGCTTTACCGTCTATTTTTACAGATAGTGGTCGCTCATTCTCTACATCAAACATAATGGGTATTGATGGCCCGTAAATATCTGCATCGAGCACTCCCACTTTAAAACCCATTTTTGCCAGTGTAACAGCCATGTTTGCAGTGATTGTAGATTTACCTACACCGCCTTTTCCTGACGCTACAGCTATAATATTTTGAATACCGGGAATAGGATTACCCTTTATTTCATTCTTAGGTTTCTCTGGTGCATCAACGCGAACGTTAACTTTTACCTGAGCCTTTTGATGCACTTCAGCATGAATAGCTTTCATGATCTCAACCTCGATTTTCTTTTTTGCCTGTAAACTGGGGTTGTTTATAGTCACATCTACAATCACCTCATCCCCAAAAGTTACCACATTTGTTACAGCGCCACTTTCTACAAGATTTTTTCCTTCGCCCGGGGCTGATATTGTCTCTAAAGACTTTAATATTTCGTTCTTCTCTAACTTCACGTTACTACTTAATTAGATTGATTCTAAAATGCAAATATAAGGTGAAAACTTAAGAAACGGAAGGCTCAAAATTGAAATGATTGATCTGCAGATTGTTTGTGTTGATTGGGTTTAACGACCCATTTCCTCAAGTGGGTCCCAGAATTTTTCCTTAAAATCAATAACCTCGTTGTTTTTAACTACAAAACCTTCACTCTCGAGCAACTGCTGCATAAGATTAGTCCCTTCAAAATGATGTTTTCCCGTTAAAATACCTTTTCTATTAAGCACCCTATGCGCAGGAACATCTGGCATATTTCCAGATTTATTTAACGCCCACCCCACCATTCTCGCGCTACCTGCAGCGCCCAAATATCTGGCGATCGCACCGTAAGAGGTCGCTCTGCCATAAGGTATCTGGCTTGCTACCTCGTAAACTCTTTTGAAGAAGTCTTTCTCTGCTGCCACGTTTAAGAATAATACATGCGTATAAGTGTAAGTATCACAAGTACCAGCATAAGGCAAGCCATAAAATAGTTGCTGTATTTAGACAGATTTGCAGACCGCTTTTCTATCTTATTAAAACCAATAATATAAAGGTATAAAGCAGAAAATGTACCTAAAGAAGCTGCTAACATAAAGGCTGCAACTGCAAAAAAATGATAGGAAACAGCACCGCCTATATTAAGGGCAGCGCCAATAGTACAAAAATAAGGTATAGGTAAAATATTTAATGCGGAAATAAAAACACCTTTGCCTAAACTGCGCACCCCGGCATGCTTAGGGATGCGGGTAGGTCTTACTTTATGTTTTTTTGCTGAAAGAAAAAAGTAAACGCCTAATAAGATAAAAACCACAACGCCCGTGCGTAAAAGGATATTCTGCACATAAGGATTGTTGAAGATATATTTTGCAAGCATAAGAGCGATTAGGGCTTGTATAAGAGCAATAAACGCAGCTCCCACAGCAACCAGAATTCCGCTTTTTTTACCCTGATTAAGACATGTTTTGGCAACCGTCATATTGACCAGTCCCGGCGGAACAACCCCGGCAAAAGCAGCAACATATGTAATGGCAAAAAGCTTGACGGTCTCTATCAAAACTCTATTTTATCTTAAACTTTATATATGTTATTTTCTTATTCTCCTCAAGGTACTGTTTTTCATAAAATGTCTGTATACCAATAACCTCCTGCGGTGAATAATAATTCTTATAAACGTCATGATGTGCATACAAAACCTCATGACCTTCACCATGCAACAATCCCAGCGTATAACCATGCATAAACTCGCTATCGGTTTTTAGGTGCATAAAGCCTTCTGCATTTAGAATCTTTTTATATTTCTGAAGAAACTCGCTATTGGTCATTCTATGCTTGGTGCGCTGAAATTTTATTTGAGGATCAGGAAAAGTTATCCATATCTCTGAAACCTCACCAGCTGCAAAAACAAGATCTACAAGTTCTATCTGTGTTCTTATAAATGCCACATTAGATAATCCGTCTTCAATTGCTGTTTTTGCTCCTCGCCAGAAGCGAGCACCTTTTATATCTATGCCTATAAAATTCTTATCAGGATTTTGTTTTGCAAGAGCTACTGTATACTCTCCTTTACCGCATCCTAATTCTAAAACTAACGGATTTGAATTTTTAAAGAATTGCTCACTCCATTTACCTTTTAGGTCAAAAGCACCATCAACTAATTCTTCCCGGGTAGGCTGAATTACATTGGCAAAGGTTTCGTTTTCGCGAAAGCGTTTTAATTTGTTCTTACTTCCCAACTGTACTATTCTGTTAAAAAAATATTGCTAAACTCCTGCAAGAGTAAAAAATTTATATGAAAGATGCGGTATGAATAGAGATGCACTTCACGATAATTTTAAATTACAGGGTTAATTATCACCTTTAAATTGCAAATATCTCGTTTTGATACATCAATTTTAATATTTTATTAAAATTAAGGAAACTTTCAAAATTTATTAGTGTTTCATATTTGCATTAATGCAAAAGAATAAGACTATCTTAGTTGCACCTCTTAATTGGGGTCTCGGTCATGCTACACGATGCGTGCCCATAATTCATGCTCTAAAAGCAGAAGGCTTTGATGTCATTATAGGTTCTGATGGCCCTGCGCTTGCTTTATTGATGAAAGAATTTCCTGCAGAGCAAACCATTGTTTTGCCTTCTTACCAAATAGAATATGCCAGAAAAGGCAGTAATTTTAAGTGGAAGATGCTTTTGCGCAGCCCTAAAGTTATGCGTGCTATAAATCAGGAGCGATTTATACTTAAAAACCTGGTCAAGGAGCAAAAAATTGACGGGGTTATCTCAGATAACAGACTTGGGCTTTACCATGATAAAATACCTACTGTTTTCATCACACATCAATTGCAGGTTTTAAGCGGAAATACAACAAAGCTTACCTCTGCTATCCATAGAAGGTACATAAAACGATTTGATGAATGCTGGGTACCAGACTTAGATGGAAAAATTAACCTAAGCGGAAAATTAGGTCACCCGGAACACTTTGAAATCCCCGTCAAATATATAGGGCCTTTATCGCGATTAGAAAAAATAGAAAAACAACAGCGTTATGATGTGATGGTTCTTCTGTCTGGACCAGAACCTCAACGCAGCGATCTGGAAGAGATTCTGCTACACGAATTAAAACATTATCGGGGCCAGGTACTCTTTGTGCGAGGCGTAGTTGAAGAAGAGCAGAAAAGTGAAACAAAAAATCACATTAAGATCTATAATTTTATGAATTCTCAAGATCTTAATACAGCCATTAACAGCAGCGCACTTGTTATAAGCAGATCTGGATATACTACAATTATGGATCTCGTGAAGTTAGGCAAAAAAGCTTTTTTTATACCCACACCAGGACAAACCGAACAGGAGTATCTGGCTAAACGTTTGATGAAAAAAGGACTTATACCTTACAACACGCAGGAAAAATTTAAACTCAAAGATCTAAGTAAGGTAAAAGTCTATAAAGGATTTGAAAGTCTAGCCAATAAGGTCATCGTTAACGAGGGCAGTTTCGGGAAGCTCTTCGGCCTTTTCGAGGGTGAACGAAAACTCAGATCCAACTCCAAAATCACTTTCTACATAAATCTTTTCGTCATGCGCTTCAATAATGTGCTTAACGATAGAGAGACCAAGTCCTGAACCTCCTTCTCTTCTTGAACCACTCTTATCAACGCGATAAAAACGCTCAAATAAACGTGGGATGTGTTCTGAAGAAATTCCCTCACCGTTATCGGTAACTCGTACAATAACCTTATTCTGAATTAGATTTTCTATTGATACTTCTGTGGTGCCATCCTGTTTACCGTACTTTAAGGAGTTTACGATCAAATTTGTAAGCAGCTGCTGTATGCGCTCCCTGTCTGCATTCACGTAAATGGGATCTTTGTAAATGGTATCAAAAGTAAGTGTGATGTTCTTTTTAGCAGCTTTCATCTCAAGCAACTCAAACGTATTTTCTACAAGGCTTACAATATCAAAATACTCATAGCGCAAGTTAAGATCACCCACTTCAAGTTTTGAGATCATGTCCAGATCACTAACCAGATAAATAAGCCGTTCTACCGCTTTTTCTGCTCTCTGGAGATATTTTTTCCTAACACTTTTATCTTTCATCGCTCCGTCTAGAAGCGTAAGTATGTAACCCTGTACTGTAAAAAGAGGAGTTTTTAATTCATGGGCAACATTCCCCATAAATTCTTTTCTATATTCTTCACGTATTTTAAGAGATTCTATCTCCAGCTTTTTGCTGGCAGCAAAGCGCTCTACTTCTTTTGTAAGGGTAGACATATCTGTAGTGATTTGTCCCCGTCTCAAGGTAGTAGAATCTAACAAAGAGACATCATCATAGATCTTTTTTACTCGTTTATAAATGAATCGCTCTACTCGTATTTGTAAAATAGCAAAGCAAAAAACAAAGCAGGAGACCCCTAAAATAACGGGAAAATACCACTTAAAAGCGCCCTGAGAGTACAAAAAAACGCTCAACAAGAGCGTTATAAACAAGGTTATATATAAAGAAGAATATGTTGCAAACCGATAAGATTTCTTAAAACTGGTAGACATTATACTACAAATTTATAACCTACTCCTTTGATGGTTTTAAATTTCTTATCTCCTATTTTTTCTCTTAACTTACGTATATGCACATCTATTGTGCGGCCACCTACAACAACTTCGTTGCCCCACACTTTATCAAGAATATCTTCTCTTTTAAATACCTTTCCGGGTTTTGAAGCAAGCAAAGAAAGTAGTTCAAACTCTTTACGAGGCAGTACCATCTCTTTCTTATCTTTTATGATCTTGTATTCTTCCCTGTTAATAATAAGATCTCCTATCTTAACGGTAGCATCTTTATCTGCATCTTCTTTAAGGCGTCGCAGTAATGCTTTCACCTTACTTACAAGAACTTTGGGTTTTATAGGCTTAGTGATATAATCATCTGCACCGGCATCGTAGCCTGCAACCTGAGAATAATCTTCACCACGGGCAGTAAGAAAAGCGATAATGGTCTCTGCATGATCAGGATTCTTACGTATAATTTCGCAAGCCTCAATCCCATCCATCTCAGGCATCATTACATCCATAATTATGAGATGTGGCTGACTTTTCTTTGCCATTTTTACAGCTTCTTTACCATTCTCTGCGGTAAAAATCTGGTATCCCTCGTTGGTGAGATTATATCCCACTATCTCAAGAATATCTGGTTCGTCATCAACTAAAAGAATCTTGATGTCCTTTTTCTTCATTATAGTGCTAATTTAATCTAGACGTAAATATACTATTTAATTGCACGTTCACATTAGACGGTCTTATTCATAACGTTTAAATAATCTGCCGCTTTAAAAGAGGCAGAGTAATTGATGTGCTTTCAGGCTAATTTTGAATAACTTTGCCCCGTTTTTAGCACCATGAATAACAGCGAAATTTTCAACATAAAAAACGAAAAGCAATTTGAGCAAATCGCACTGCAGGCTTTTGCTCATCAAATTAAATACAATAAGGTGTATGCAGATTTTTGCCGACTTATAAAAACCGACTTAAACACGGTAAAATCGGTTAAAAACATACCTTTTTTACCCATTCAATTCTTTAAATCTCATCATATAATTGCTTCTCAGGAACGCGCAGAAGTTATCTTTACCAGCAGTGGAACTACAGGCAGCCAGACCAGCTCTCATTATGTGACAGATGTCTCTCTTTATGAGCAAAGTTTTCTAGCAGGTTTTAAACACCATTATGGTAATATAGAAGATTACACGGTGCTTGCTTTGCTGCCTTCCTATCTCGAGCGCAGCGGTTCTTCTCTCATTTATATGGTAGATCGGTTGATAAAAGACAGCAAAAAACCAGACAGCGGCTTTTATCTTAAAGACCTTTTCGCTTTAAGCGAAAAACTAAAAAACCTCGATAAATCTGGTGAAAAAGTGCTTCTCATAGGTGTTTCTTTTGCCTTGCTCGATCTGGTTGAGAATTTCAACTTTAACCTGAAAAACACCATCGTAATGGAAACCGGCGGGATGAAGGGTCGCCGCAAAGAATTGGTACGAGAAGAATTGCATGAGATCTTACAAAAAGGTTTTGGCGTAAGCCACATTCATAGTGAATACGGGATGACAGAATTACTCTCTCAGGGCTATTCTACGGGTGGCGGCATTTTCACAACTCCGCCGTGGATGCGCATATTGATTAGAGATACAGAAGATGCTTTAAGTGCGCTGCCTAAAAATAAAACCGGCGGCATAAATGTTATTGATCTGGCAAACATAAATTCATGCCCGTTTATTGCAACTCAGGATCTAGGGAAAGAGATAGACTCTTCTCATTTTGAGGTTTTAGGCAGGTTTGATCAGGCAGATATACGCGGTTGTAATCTTATGGTTTTATAGTGTAAGATTTTTTAATAATATACGACTACCCTATTGAAGATTTTTCATAATGGATTTTGAAATTTTCAAAAATTAATTTGGTTAGTTAGTTTAAAAGACCCGATGTTTAAACGCATCGGGTTTTTATTTTTTAGACCATAGATTTTATGTCTGCGCCCCAACTGGGATACGTAAAAATCATTCCTTTTAAAGTCTCACAATCCAGTTTACCGCACATCGCCATGACAAACATATTGATCGTTTCGGCAGCATCCCAGCTTAACAAATGCGCTCCCAGCACCAGATTTGTTTTTTTGTCGATAAGGGTTTTGTAGGCATAGCAATTTTGGTTCATCCGCTTAGAATTGTACCAATGCGGAACGTTGGCTTCATTGACCTTAAAATCATAGCCTTTTTCACGCGCTTCCTCTTCATTTAATCCTACCGAAGCCAATTGCGGCTGTGTAAAAACCACAGATGGCATAGGCGGGAAATCTATTTCTGTTTTATTTCCATTTAAAATATTCTCTGAAACGATGCGTCCCTCTTGTGAAGAAAGCGGGGTAAGCGGTAAACTTCCGCTGTCAGAAACATCACCGCAAGCATACACATTGGGGTTGGATGTATTTTGCAAATAGCTGTTTACCGAAATTCCTTTTTTCGAAAAAGACACATTTCCCTTTTTCAGATCGAGCATATCGATAGACGGTACGCGACCCGCCGTATTAAAGACCAATTCGGCTTTTACTTCTACCGTTTTGCCGTCCTGCTCTGCGCTTACGCGAAAGTTTTTACGCAGCTTTTCTATTTCATTTACGCGGGCATTCAGGATAAATTTAATGCCAAGCCCTTCTGAATTTTCCTGCAAGTAATTGGCAAGATTTGCATCAAAATTAGAAAGGATCTGTGCTTCGGTATCAATTACCGTAACCTCTACGCCGCAGCGGGCGGCGATATGGGCAAATTCCATCCCAATATAACCCGCACCTATAAAAATCATCGTTTTAGGCAGTTTGGGCAGGTTTAAAAAATCATCGCTATGCAAAGCAAATTCGCGTCCCGTGATTTTTAATTCCAAAGGTTTCATCCCCGTCGCGATCACGATCTTCTTAGCTTTTATCGTTTTTCCTTCTACAGAAAGCGTGTTTTCATCCAGAAATTTAGGCGACTGATGATACATTTTTATTCCGGCTTCTTCCAGATCTCGCTCGGTGGCGAAAGGCACTGCGTCTGTAAATGTTTTTTTAAACTCCATCAAATCCTGCCAGTTGGCTTCTGGTGTATCTATAATGCCTTTACCTTTCAGGTCGCGGCTTCTTTCCAGCACTTCGGTGATTCCCACCAGCACTTTTTTAGGATCGCAACCGCGATTGGCGCAGGTGCCGCCATATTCTCTATTGTCTGCAATGGCGACACTCCAGCCAGCTTTCGCGCAAGCGTAAGCTACTTTTTTACCGGCGGTTCCGGTTCCTATTACAAAAACATCAAATTCTTCGATCGCCATATTACAGTATTATTTTTGCTACACCACCATCTACGCGTAAAGCTGCGCCGTTTGTTGCTGCAGACAACGGACTCGCAACATAAGCTACTAAATTGGCGACTTCCTGTGGCTCGATAAATCGCTGGATGATTGAAGTAGGACGGGCTTCATTAAAGAAATGTTCTTCGGCTTTTGCTTTGCTTGCTGCATCAGAGATATTGGCCATTTCTTTTACGCCTTCAGATAAAGTAGGACCGGGCAATACACTATTTACGGTAACATGGGTGCCTTTGGTCAATTCTGCGATGCCTCGCGAAACCGCTAATTGTGCAGTTTTTGACATTCCGTAATGAATCATTTCTTTAGGAATATTGATCGCACTCTCGCTGCTTATAAAAATAATGCGGCCCCAATCCTGCTCCAGCATATGTGGCAATAATGCCCGCGAAAGTCGCACCCCGCTCATCACGTTTACTTCATAAAAGTGGAGCCAGTCTTCATCAGGAATATCAGCAAAATCTTGTTGTTTAAAAATACCCACATTATTGACAAGAATATCTATGTGGCCTAGTTTTTTGAGCAGGTTTTCTATTTCTTCGGTTTTGCTAAAATCGCAGGTAATTCCGCTGATTTTTGCCTCATTTTCACCGTTTTTTAACTTAGCTAATGCATCATCTACCGAATCCTGACTGCGGCCATTAATAACAACTTCTGCCCCTTCATCTGCTAATGTTTTTGCAATTGCAAATCCTATTCCCTTAGTAGAGCCGGAAACAAAAGCCCGTTTATTTTTGAGTTGGTAGTCCATTTTTTATCGATTTGTAATTTTAGAAATGCATAATGTGCATTTTGTTTAAAATTAGGCAAGGCAACAAGGGCAGAGTGTTAGTAAAATGATAAAACTTATTTAGCTTTCGCGAAAGCAAAACAGAACGTATTATCTTTGCCGCAATGGGTAAGACCGTCATCAATTCGCATTTTGAAACGTCTTTGCAACTGCAAAAACTAGGGGAAGCTATATCCGGTTCCCAAAATCGTATCACGTTAAACGGCCTTGTGGGTTCTTCTTTATCCTTCACGCTGGCCGAAAGTTTTAAACAAACAGGCAAACCTTTTCTCCTTATCCTGAATGATAAGGAAGAAGCCGCCTATTATCTTAATGATCTCGAGCAACTGCTCAAGGAGGAAAACGTGTTGTTTTTCCCAGGGAGTTACCGCAGGCCTTACCAGATTGAAGAGATTGATAACGCCAATATCTTATTGCGGGCAGAAGTGCTAAATCGCATTAATTCGCGTAAGAAACCGGCATTGATTGTCACCTATCCCGATGCACTTTTTGAGCAGGTGGTTACCCGAAAAGAGCTGGAACGCAGTACACTTAAAGTAAAAATAAACGATAAGCTTTCGCTCGATTTTGTAAACGAAATGCTCTTTGAATATAAATTTAAGCGGGTCGATTTTGTGTCAGAACCGGGTGAATTTTCAGTGCGAGGGGGGATTATTGATGTGTTTTCTTTTTCGCATGATGAGCCGTATCGCATCGAGTTTTTTGGCGATGAGGTAGACAGCATCCGCACCTTTGATGTAGAAACCCAACTTTCTACCGGGCCGGTAAAAAAAATATCGGTAATGCCCAATGTAGAAAATAAGCAGCTGGAAGAAACCCGCGAAAGCTTTTTTAAATACATCGCTTCAGAAACGGTGGTTTTCACCAAAAATATCGAGCAACTTTCGGCCCGGGTTGATGCTAATTTCGCGAAAGCGGAAGAGGCTTTTGCCCAACTTTCTAAAGACATTAAGCACATTGCCCCCGAAGAATTGTTTTGCAGCGCCAAAATGATACGCAGGCAATTACTCGATTTTAAGCTGGTTACTATAAATGACAATTTACAAGGGCTTAAACCGGCCAAGGCTAGTAAAGACGCCATTGCCGTTAAGTTTAATACCCGCCCTCAACCTTCTTTTAATAAGCAATTTGATCTTTTGATCAAAGATTTGAATGAAAATCAGGAGGCCGGCTATAAAAATTATATTGCCTGTGTAAGTGAACAGCAGGCCAAACGCTTTCACCAGATTTTTGACGATGCCGAACTGGATGTCAAGCAATATGAAACGGTTACGCTTTCGCTTTATCAGGGGTTTATAGATGACGACTTGAAAATCGCGTGTTATACCGATCACCAAATTTTTGAGCGCTATCACAAGTTCACCCTTAAAAATGGTTATGCCAAGAAACAGGCCATCACCTTAAAGGAATTGACAAGCCTACAGGTAGGCGATTATGTAACGCATATCGATCACGGAATCGGGAAATTTGGCGGACTGCAGAAAATAGATGTAGAAGGTAAAAAACAGGAAGCCATAAAATTGATCTACGGGGAACGGGATGTGCTGTATTTGAGCATTCACTCCCTGCATAAGATCACCAAATATAACGGCAAAGACGGAAAACCGCCACAAATCTTTAAGCTGGGCAGTAACGCCTGGAAAAAACTGAAGCAGAAAACCAAGACCAAAGTCAAGGAAATCGCTTTTAACCTGATCAAGCTTTACGCGAAAAGGAGGTTGCAAAAAGGATATGCTTTTGGTCCGGATAGCCATATGCAACATGAGCTGGAAGCCAGCTTTATCTACGAAGATACGCCAGACCAAAGCAGCGCTACCGAAGCGGTAAAAGCCGATATGGAAAACGAGCGCCCGATGGATCGCTTGGTTTGTGGGGATGTAGGTTTCGGGAAAACCGAAGTCGCTATACGGGCTGCTTTTAAAGCGGTAGACAATGGCAAACAGGTTGCCGTGCTTGTGCCCACGACAATTTTGGCTTTTCAGCACCATAAAACTTTTGAAGAACGACTGAAGGATTTTCCCATCCGGGTTGATTATTTAAACCGTTTTCGCACCGCGAAAGAAAAACGGGAAACCCTGGCCGATCTGGAAGCCGGGAAAGTAGATATCATCATTGGCACACACCAGCTGACCAGTAAAAATGTAAAATTTAAAGACTTGGGGCTGCTGGTAGTAGATGAAGAACAAAAATTTGGCGTTGCCGTAAAAGACAAGTTGAAAACCATTAGCGAGAATGTAGATACACTTACCCTCACCGCTACGCCTATCCCGCGTACGCTGCAATTCAGTTTGATGGCTGCTCGTGATCTGAGTACCATCACCACGCCGCCGCCCAATCGCTATCCTATAGAAACACATGTCATTCGCCTTTCGGAAGAAAGTATACGGGATGCCATTTCGTATGAAATACAACGCGGCGGACAAGTATTTTTCATCCATAACCGTATCGAGAATATTAAGGAAGTCGCCGGAATGATACAACGCCTGGTTCCCGACGCAAAAGTAGGCGTAGGTCACGGGCAAATGGAAGGGAAAAAACTAGAGGACCTGATGTTGCGCTTTATGGACGGAGATTTTGATGTGCTCGTCTCGACCACGATTATAGAAAGCGGACTTGATGTACCCAATGCAAACACGATTTTTATCAATAACGCGAATAATTTCGGACTTTCAGACCTGCACCAGATGCGTGGGCGCGTAGGTAGAAGCAATAAAAAAGCGTTCTGTTACTTTATCACACCGCCCTATTCGGCGATGACCGAAGAGGCGCGCAAACGTATGACCGCACTAGAACAATTTTCTACCTTAGGTAGTGGTTTTAATATTGCGATGAAAGATCTGGAGATTCGGGGAGCAGGAGATCTGCTGGGCGGAGAACAGAGTGGTTTTATCAATGAAATAGGTTTTGATACCTATCAAAAAATACTCAATGAGGCTATTGATGAATTGAAAGAAAATGAGTTTGCCGAGCTGTATGCCGATCAAAATAATGCCGAAGACAAAGAATATGTGAAGGAAACGGTGATCGATACCGATTTCTCCCTACTGTTTCCGGATGATTATATCAACAGTATTACTGAGCGGCTAAACCTCTATACTGAACTCAACAACCTTAAAACCGAAGAAGAACTAGAGGCTTTTGAAACTCGGCTTGTCGATCGCTTTGGCGAATTGCCCACCCAGGCAGTTGATCTGCTCAATTCGGTACGCATTAAATGGATCGCAACGCATTCGGGTATTGAGAAAGTCACCATGAAGAAAGGTAAGCTTCTCGGTTTCTTTATTGCCGACCAGCAGTCTAAATTTTATCAAAGTCCGGGATTTTCTCGCGTGCTACAATTTGTACAAACCCATTCTCATCGGGTCACCTTAAAAGAAAAACAAACCCGAAGCGGCCTGCGCTTATTGCTTAGCGTACCCGGGATAACATCTGTAGATAAAGCCTTAAAAGTTTTAGCCCCTTTGAAAAAAGAGCAAAAAGTCGCTGTAGAGGTCGAAAATCGCTAAATAAGGCTAAAAATCAGGAATTTTCAGTTGTTTATTTTTTCGCTTAAAGCGAAAGAAGTCCTATTTTCAAATAAAAAATTCCATATTTCATCTATATTCTTCAAGTTGTAGAAAAATTCTACACTTTCTATGGGGATTCCACACTTCATCTACACCCCACAACCGATTGCTTACACATTAAAATTAACCTTAACACCTCCTTAACAAAGGACATAGCTTATTTGTTATGGAATTCGTAAAAAATGGTACGGTTATCTCATGCCACTTGAACAAATAACATAGAATATTAAACTAACAAATCCAGATAATTCTCAAAATCAAGCTACCCTATGAAAGCACATATACTCACTTCTGGAAATAGCAAAGAAACCGCTATTTTCGACCTTCAAACAACTCATATACAGACTTATAATTCTCATTTTTTTGACAATTTGGAATAATAACTGCTGCTTCTTTCAACAGCCGATTCATTCACCTATAATCAAATTTTCAAATTTTCTTCAGGATATGAGAGACCTTCCTAGGTTCTATCAAAACTCGAGTGATCATTTAACAAATTGATTCAAAAAAAATTAACATTCGCCTGTTGTGTCAAATAAACTATTTCAAAATTTAATTTTTAAAACGCCTAATTTAAAATTCGGCATACTCCATAATCAAATTTATAAGGGAAATAAGCTATGACGATAACTTCACCCATCACAAAACCGGCACTGTCAGAATACAATCCATCCTCCGCACGCCCTTGGAATGAATACAGAGCCAAACACTTTTATAGAAGACTAGCATGTGGTGCTCCGCAATCAGTAATAAATATAGCCTTACAAAAGGATCCCAAAACTCTCGCTTCGCAGTTTGTAAAAGATGCTATTAATAAACCCAACACTCCTGCACCTAAATGGGCTCATTGGGCTAATAAAGATTTTAATAACTATTGGAATGATAGTAGTACCTACAGATACGATTTAAGAAGAAAAACAATAGAGCATTTTATGAAAGACGGTCTAAAAGGCCGACTTGCTCTTTTCTGGATGAATCATTTTGTAACTGATATTGATACTTATAAACATGCTCCTTATATGTATCAATATTGGAATATTCTTCAAAAACATTCTATAGGAAACTTTGAGGACTTTGTACGAGATATTGGGAAAACACCGGCAATGCTTTATTACCTTGATGGTTTTTATAATACAAAAAATAAACCCAATGAGAATTATGCCCGAGAACTATATGAGCTTTTTACGCTGGGAGCTAATCATGGTTGCACACAATTTGATATAAAAGAAACAGCGAGGGCCTTAACAGGTTATACACATGTTGATTCAATAGGCGCCGACGTTGAGTTTGATCCAAACGATTTTGATAATACTAATAAAAATTTGTTTGGACAAGTCAATAAATGGAACTACGGCAATGTTATTACAATTCTCTTTCAGAAAAAAGGGAGGCATATTGCTAAATTCATAGCTGAGAAATTATATAAATACTTTGTTTGCCCGGAAGTTGACAAAAAAGTAGTTCAGGCCATGGCCGATGTCTTCTTTGAAAGCAACTATGAAATTGCTCCTATGCTCGAGCAGTTATTTCGTAGCGAACATTTCTTCGATGACAGTGTTATAGGTACTATTATTAAGAGTCCGTATGATCTGCTTTGCTCTTTTCTAACGGAGGGTAACTTTAATTACAAGGTCGATCACAATGATAAATCTGTAATGGAAACTTACAATTATATACATTATGTCACTACAGGTTTAGGACAAAGAATTTACAAACCGATAGACCAAAAAGGTTGGCAGCGAGATGAATCTTGGCTAACAGGGAGTTCAATCATATATAGGATGAAAAGCATAGATGACTTGGTCATGAGATTGCGTGCATACCAAAAGAATCAATTATTAGACTTTGTAAAAAACATAACTAATAACAGTAGTGACACGTATTATATAGCTAAAACTTTTCTTGACCATTTTGTAAGTAAACCTTTAAGCCAACAAGATTATAAAACTGCAGAGGTTGTCTTAAGGTGGCAAGTACCTGAAAATTACTACACACGTGGCAAATGGAGTCTTTACTGGAACTCTGCAGAATATCAGGTTCTAATGCTTTTTAAACACTTATTGACAATACCCGAATTCCAACTTAAATAACAAACCTATGTGTAATTCTAATAATAAATCACACCTAAGTAATCATAGCTTCAAAGTAAAACATGACGCCCAACATGAAAAATGGAATAGACGATCTTTTATGCAAATGCTGGGTCTTGCAGGAACAGGGACAATGATGTTGGGTGGTTCTAATTTAACCACCGCATCCCCTTCCCCTCTAGTCGATGCAATAAGTAATAGTGAAAGCGATAAAATACTATTACTTGTACGTTTAAAAGGTGGAAATGATGGTTTAAATACTATAGTACCCTTGTATGATTATGATGTATATGCTAAAAAACGCCCTACAATACGCATAAAAGAAAATAAACTTTATAAGCTATCAGGTGATTTTGGTATGGATTCTTCCCTAAAATCATTCCAGTCTTTATGGGGAGATGGTAAAATGCAGATAGCGCATGGAGTAGGATATGCTGACTATACAATGTCTCATTTTGATGGTTCTGATAATTATTCAACTGGGATGGCAATTAAAGCTAATAGTGGGTTTTTAGGACGCTATTTTGATAAAGAATATCCAGATTATTTGATAAATCAGCCTAAAAACCCACCTGCTATTCAAATAGGTAGTGTTGGTGATTTAATGTTTGAAGGAGTAGACACTAATTTTGCTTTCACCGCCACAGATGCTAACCAACTTCAGAACATAGCCTCAATGGGTGACATGTACGATGTAAAAAACTTACCGAATTCAACTTATGGAAGGAAATTGGGATATGTAAGAGGTCTTATGAATAGCACTATGACCTATGCAAAGGTTATCCACAAGTCTTACTCATCAAGCAGAAATCAAGTTAACTATGGCAATGACAATTTTGCTAAACAATTAGCTATAATCGCCAGAATCATAAAAGGGGGGCTAAAAACCAAGATTTTCTTTGTAACAATAGATGGTTTTGACACCCATGCCAATCAGGTTGACATCCATAAAAAACTTATGACTGACTTATCAAATGGGATGAAAAACTTTTACGATGACCTTAAAATGACTGGAGACGATAAAAAGGTATTGACTCTAACTATTTCGGAATTCGGGAGAAGACCAGAAGAAAATGGCTCCAAAGGCACAGATCATGGAGCAGCTTCTACGTCTATGTTGTTTGGACCAGGTCTTGAAGGCAGTGGTTTTATAGGCAAACACCCAGATCTAAACAAAACCGACGATAAGGGAAATCTAAAATACACTACTAATTTTAGAAATCTTTATTCTGCACTACTAAAAGATTGGTTATGTATAAACCCTTATCTTGTTGATACATTGTTTCCAGAAAGATATGTTCTGGCCACGCCATTAGGCCTCACTTGCAACAGCACAAAATCTTATTCAAACAATAGTGTAAGTAGTAAATCATTAAATTCAACTTCGACAAAAAGTGACACCTTTACAGGAAAAGAAAATAATCTTGCTGTTGAAGATGAATTTGCTTTTGAAAATGGTTTTACTCATACACCTACATATAGAGGGTCAGATACATTTATTGAATTTACCCTTAATAGTACAGCTAGAATAAGAATAGAACTTTATAATTTAGTAGGACAAAAAATATCTACAATTGTAGATGAAGTAACATTTGGCGGCAGCCATAAAATAGATGTCAAAAGTAGAGTAAACTCCCAGACGGGTCCTGGTGAATATATTTATACTATTAAAACTGGAGATAAGCGATATAGTAAAATTTTAATGATAAAATAAAAAGCAGCTTTTTGACTAGTAAAACCTCCTTTTTAAGGGGGTTTTTTAGCTTATTTATAATATATATTTTTCAGAAATGATAGAAAGCGTTTTTAAAGTGGTCAAGACTTTCATGGTTTTTATTTTTTAAAACCGCAATAACATCAAAGCGTGCCTCAACATCAAGATCATGGGAGATTATATACTCATTAGCAGCTTTTACAAGGAGCTTAATTTTAGCTTTGCTTACAAAATCCTGAGGGTCACCAAAAAAATTAGAGTTTCTAGTTTTGACCTCAACAATAACTAATTCATTTGCTTTTCTTGCAATTATATCAACTTCGGCTCTGTCATAAAACCAATTGCGCTCTAAAACTTCATAATCGTTCTTCAATAGATAATTTACAGCATATTCTTCACCCCATTTGCCAAGTTCATTATGATCCATATAAAAACTTCCCTAATTATTGAAAATCAAGCTCAACATTTTGAGGTGTAACTTTGAGCGTAGCCACAGCTCCCAGAATTAAAGTTCTGTTATCCTCGAGATGCCCTGCAGGAAAATCAAAGCAAACTGGATAATCATAACCCTTAACAGCATCAAGTATAATTTCCTGAGCATTTTTGCCGAAAGGAACTGTATTGTCATGCATTTTTGTTAGTCCGCCAACAATAAGTCCTTTTAAATTCTTCAGCATGGGATTCCTTTTTAGATTCACCATCATACGGTCTACATGGTATAAATATTCATCAAGGTCTTCTATAAATAATATTTTACCCTCTGTAGTAATCGCAGAAGAACTACCACATAGTGAATACAAAATTGAAATATTACCCCCAACAACCTCTCCCGTACCTTCACCTAACCTGTTAAGTGGAGATTTATCTATGCTATAATTTATCTTTTTTCCAAAAATCGCGTTGACGAAAGAGTTTTTAGCCGCTTCTGTATTGTTATTCAGATCATAAGGCATTATAGAATGAAGTGTTTGAACTCCCAATTTATGTATATGACTGTGCAGAACGGTAACATCTGAATACCCCATTAACCATTTTGGGTTTTTAACGAATTTATAAAAATCTATATTATCTATAATTCGCACTGTACCATAACCTCCTCTGGCACACCAGACGCCTTTAATAGAAGGATCATTAAACATTCTTTGAAGATCATCCTGACGTTGATAATCACTGCCGGCATATTGATCATCTTCCATGCCAATGGTATGGCCTATAACAGGCTCTAGTTTTAATGCGATTAAAAAATCAATTCCAAATTGAATTTCTGTAAGTTTTATCTTACGAGCCGTACTTAAAATACCGACTTTATCACCCTCTTTTAGGTTGTTTGGCTTAATCATTAACAAAATTTAACATTTCTGGTTAAAAAAAAACTAAAATTCATGATTCCTGTTAAAAGAGAATGCATACCTTGCAAGTCCCTAACAAGTAATAAAATACATTTAAGTAACCCCTAATCTACTTAATTATGTTAAAATTAATTTCAGCGTTCCCTAACGCACCCCTTATGAAAATTTCTACGGATACCTACGCCGCAAAAAACGATGCTCTTCTGCAGTTAGATAATCTTATACCTACAGGTTTATCTCAAAATCAGGACAGCTTTTATCCTCTCATTAGATGGATAAACAAATCAAGTGCTAACCTCAAATTCTGTTTAATTAGTAAAAACTAATTCCCAAAGAAAGGTTCTTGTAAACTGCATTCCTCATTAGTTAGTACTTTAACTACTAATATAAGGCAATTTATAAGTTCTCTTCCCAATTTAATTTTCTTATTAAGATCATTAAGTAACCCCAAATCTACTTAATTATGTCTACAACTACTTATGCAGGTGCTATAGCCCCTATGGTCACCTATTCTCCTACTGCAAGCAATCCTTGGAACGAAGATAAAGTTAAGCACGTGTATCGTCGCTTAGGTTTTGGTGCTTCCAATGCAACAATAAATGTTGCACTTTATAAGAACCCAAATCAGTTAATCCATGAATTAATTGATGAGGCTATTCATATGCCAAATCCAAGTGTTCCAGAGTGGAGTCATTGGGCCAATAAAGATTTTGATGACTATCATAGTGACAATTCTCTTTGCAAATATGAAATCAGAAGAGATACTATTGAAACTACCTTAAAAAAAGGGCTTAAAGGAAGACTATCTCTTTTCTGGATGAACCATTTTGTAACAGATGTAGACACTTACGAGCATGCTCCTTACATGTTTCAATACTGGAATTTGCTCCAAACCCATGCAATAGGAAATTTTAGAACTTTTGTGGAGGAAATAGGTTTATCACCAGCCATGTTAATTTTTCTAAACGGGTTCGAAAATACAAAAAATAAACCCAATGAAAATTATGCTCGTGAATTGCTTGAGCTTTTCACATTAGGTGTAAATAATGGTTATACACAATATGATATAACCGAAATAGCTAAAGCATTAACTGGCTATACGCGCAGGGATACTGCGGGTGGTGAGATCATGTTTGACCCCAATACTTTTGATAATTCTCACAAAACAATTTTTGGTCAAACTAATAATTGGAATTATAAGAATGTAATTACAATCCTTTTTCAAAAGAAAGGGAGGTTAATTTCTAAATATATTGCAGAGAAATTATACAAATATTTTGTTTCTCCTGATGTTGACAAACAGGTTGTTCAAGCTATGGCAGATGTTTTCTTCGATAATGATTATGAAATTGCTCCTATGCTTCAATTACTTTTTAGAAGTGAACATTTCTTTGAGGAAAAAGTTCAAGGCACAATAATTAAAAGCCCTTATGATTTAATATGTGGCTTTTTAAATGAGATCTCTCTTGATTATAAAATAGATCAAAATGACAGATCAATAGGAGACATGTATAATTTCATTCATCATATTACTACCCAATTAGGACAAAGAATTTTTAAACCTACGGATGTGTCGGGTTGGCAGCGGAATGAATCATGGATAAATGGAAGTACAATAGGTTTTAGATGGCAAACATTAGATACTTCTGTTCTAAAAATACGAGAATTTAGACAAGGACAATTAGTAGATTTTGCAAAAAATCTAACTAATAATAGTAGTGACCCAAAATACATTTCAAGGACACTCGTCGATTATTTTATAAGCAAACCATTAACAACAGAATCAGATTATGACATCGCTGAAACTGTATTAAAATGGCAAGTTCCAGCTAATTATTATGAGCAGGGAAAATGGAGTTTAGACTGGAACAACGCAGAGCTTCAAATACTCTATTTACTACGCCATCTTTTCACAATACCCGAATTTCAACTTAAATAAAACTATTATGTGCAACAATCACTCACATTTCAACAATCGCAAGCTTGAGGTAGAACATACTCAGGAGCACGATAAATGGAACAGACGTACATTTTTACAAATGCTTGGTCTTGCAGGTACAGGAACAATGATGCTAGGTGGCTCAAACCTAACTGCTGCTAACGCTTCTCCACTAAATATGGCTTTGGCAGACAGCGATAGCGATAAAATTTTACTACTTATAAGGCTTAAAGGTGGTAACGATGGTCTCAACACCATTGTGCCTTTATACGATTATGATATTTACGCACAAAAAAGACCTACTCTGCGCATTCCTGAGAATAAACTATACAAACTTTCTAATGATTTTGGTATAGATACATCTCTTAACTCTTTTAAGTCGCTTTGGGGCGATGGCAAAATGAAAATTGCTCATGGAGTAGGATATAATGAGTACAATATGTCTCACTTTAGCGGTGCAGATATATGGGCAACCGGAGATAACGATCTTTCTGATGAAATAGGCGTTTTCGGTAAATATTTCCAAAATAAATATCCAGATTATCTGGTTACTCCGCCTAAAGATCCTGCTGCAATACAAATAGGCAGTGTGGGTAATTTAATCTTTAATGGTGAAGATACAAACTATGCTTTTACTGTTTCAGATCCCAAACAGTTAGAAAGTATCGCTACAACAGGAAGTCTACACGACACACAAAATCTTCCCGGGACTACTTATGGCAAGCAACTAGGTTTTATGCGCGGACTCATAAACAGTACGATGACTTATGCTAAAGTTATCAATGAAGCGCATGAAGCAAGTACAAATGCGGTAGAATACGGTACAGATAATTTTGCCAAACAACTTTCTATTCTGGCACGAATGATAAAAGGTGGTATTGGCACAAAAATATTCTTAGTTACTATGGACGGTTTTGATACGCACGCAGATCAAACTAATCGTCATAAATCATTGATGCAGGAACTATCTGACGGTGTGAAAAATTTCTACGATGATCTGGAAGCGTCTGGCGATGACAAACGTGTATTAGCAATGACCTTCTCAGAATTTGGTAGACGTATAGAAGAAAACGGATCAAAAGGGACAGACCATGGTGCTGCTTCGTCTACCATGATATTTGGCCCTGGCTTAGAAGGCAATGGTTTTATAAGTGAGCATCCAGATCTTAATGATATTGACGAATTAGGCAACTTAAAATATAATTTAGATTTTAGGTCACTATATTCTACAGTTTTAAAAGACTGGTTAAGTATAGATAGTAATCTTGTAGATGGTCTTTTCCCTGCTGGCCCTTATGAAACACAATCTTTAGGTTTCAGTACAAACTCACTTTCTACTACCGATTTTTCATCGTATACAGACGATTTTTCACACGTGCCTACATATAGTGGTCGTGATACATTTATAGAGTATAATCTTAACGCTGCTGCGAAAGTTAGTATTCAACTATACAATATGGTGGGTCAGCACATTGGCACTATCGCTAATAACCTTAATTATGAAGGACGTCATAAAGTGAGTATAAAAGAGAATATTAAATCTACCGTAATGCCGGGTGAATATCTGTACACCATACAAACTGGTGGTAAGAGATACAGTAAACTGGTTATGATCAACTAGTCTTAAATTAGTTATTTCTAAAATTGAAAGCCCTCTACTACAGAGGGCTTTTTTAGCTTAATATTTAATTAGCTAAACCTTACCTTTGCGCTTTATTTTTAAAGCGATGAGTCAACCCAAAAGATATACAATTACCGCGGCCTTGCCGTATACAAACGGTCCCATACATATAGGTCATCTGGCCGGAGTTTATGTTCCTGCAGATATTTATGCCCGCTTCTTACGCCTTAACGGAAAAGATGTCGCTTACATTTGTGGTAGCGATGAGCATGGAGTTGCTATAAGTATTAAAGCTAAAAAAGAAGGAATCACACCGCAGGAAGTGGTAGACAAATATCACGGCATCATCAAAAATTCCTTTGCAGATTTTGGGATTTCCTTTGATAATTATTCACGCACTTCGGCGAAAGTGCACCATGATACAGCTTCAGAATTTTTCACTAAATTATACAATGACGGGGCTTTTATTGAAGAAACCTCAGAACAACTATACGACGCTGAAGCAGATCAATATCTTGCAGATAGATTTGTAATTGGTACCTGCCCAAAATGCGGTCACGAAGAAGCTTATGGTGATCAATGTGAAAACTGCGGTACTTCCCTAAATGCAACCGATTTAATCAACCCAAAATCGACTATTTCTGGTGCAAAACCGGTCTTAAAGGAGACAAAACACTGGTTTTTACCGCTAGATCGCTACGAGGATTTTCTTAAAGATTGGATCTTAAAATCGCATAAAAAAGACTGGAAATCTAATGTATATGGTCAGTGCAAATCCTGGATTGACGACGGTCTGCGCCCACGTGCGGTAACCCGAGATCTTGATTGGGGAATTCCGGTTCCTGTGCCGGGCGCAGAAGGAAAAGTGCTTTATGTATGGTTTGATGCGCCTATAGGTTATATTTCTTCAACCAAAGAATGGGCTCAGCGAGAAGGCAAAAACTGGGAAGAGTATTGGAAGGATGAAGACACCAAACTGGTGCATTTTATCGGTAAGGACAATATCGTTTTTCATTGCATCATTTTCCCAAGCATGCTAAAAGCAGAAGGCAGCTATATTTTACCTGATAACGTGCCGGCTAATGAATTTTTAAATCTTGAAGGGCGCAAACTTTCTACCTCAAAAAACTGGGCGGTATGGTTGCATGAATATCTGGAAGATTTCCCCGGTCAGCAGGACGTTCTACGTTATGTTTTAACCGCAAATGCTCCTGAAACTAAGGATAACGATTTTACCTGGAAGGATTTTCAGGCTCGTAATAATAATGAGTTAGTAGCCATTTTTGGTAATTTTATTAACCGCGTGGTGGTGCTGACCAATAAATATTATGAGGGTGCTGTTCCACAACCGGGAGCATTCAATGAAGAAGATGAGAGAACCTTGGCCGAATTAAAAGCTTATCCATCAGTAATTGCTAGTTCTATAGAACGGTATCGCTTTCGCGAAAGCCAAAACGAATTGATGAATGTCGCGCGTTTGGGTAATAAATATCTTGCTGATGCAGAGCCCTGGAAAACCGTAAAAACGGACCAAGAACGCACAAAAACCGTAATGTATATCGCATTGCAAGTCGCAGCTGCTTTATCTGTTTTAAGTGAGCCTTTCCTACCGCATACGGCTCTAACATTGAGAAAAATGCTTAATCTGGATGTAAATTCCAGCGATGCTCAAAATGATGCAGTCCAAAATGTTTGGGAAAATTTCTCTGAAAAGACAGATTTACTGCCCGCTGGTCACACTATTGGCAAAGGCGAATTGCTGTTCAGTAAAATAGAAGATGATCAAATACAAAAACAACTCGATAAACTAGAACAAACCAAAGTGGTAAACGAAGCCGAAAACCGTAAAGCAGAACCTCAAAAAGATACTATAGAATTTGATGATTTTACTAAACTCGATATGCGAGTAGGTACAATCCTTGAAGCCGAAAAAATGGCCAAAACTAAAAAATTGATGGTGCTTAAAGTCGATACCGGTATCGATGTGCGCACTATAGTTTCTGGTATCGCAGAAAGTTTTACTGCAGAAGAGATTATTGGGAAAAAAGTTACTGTTCTCGTTAACCTGGCTCCTCGCCCATTACGCGGTGTAGAAAGTCAGGGCATGATCTTAATGACCGAAGATGATCAAGGCAAACTTGCCTTTGTAAATCCTGATGCTGCCGGGGTGATTAATGGTGCACAGATTAGTTAACTCATTAATTTATATACTCCCCTCCTTTTTAAGGAGGGGAAATTCAAGCTTGCTTGAATGGGGGTGGTTATTCATAAAAACCCTTCCGCTTTCATAAATGAAAGCACCTTCCCTTAAAAAGGGAAGGAATATTAGAATTGTGTTAACTTCAATGGAGCTCTCAACTGCGCTCGACTTACAATTTACTTTTAGCAATCCTTTACCATAAGCTGCTAAAAAAATCCCAAACTACCTAAAAAACAATATGCTGCGATACGCATTGCTTAACTTAAAGAAAAAATTAAATTATGAGCAAAGAACAAAATAAAGCAGCACAAGAAAAATTTGGAGAAGCAATAACATCAGGAAAACTCGAACTCATCCGTGATGTAGTTTCTGAAGACGTTGTAGAGCACGATCCTGCCCCTAATCAAGGACCTGGACCACAAGGTTATATTGATTTTTTTAGTATGATACGCACCGCATTTCCAGATTTTGATGTAGAAGTTGAAGAAATGGTGACAGATGAAGATCATGTGAGTTTTGCCTACACTGCAAGCGGAACGCATAAAGGAGATTTTATGGGCATCGCTCCTACCGGAAAAAAAGCCAGCTGGCGCGGCATGCAAATCGGTCGTTTTGAAAATGGTAAAATGGTAGAGCGCTGGGGAAGTTCAGATGAATTGGGTATCCTTAAGCAATTAGGCGTAGAAGCAACGGCCTAATTTTATTTTTCAGGAAGCAGAAATTGTGCTAACATCGCATTAAATGATTATGCACGATGAATAACCTGCTTTCCTATATAAAAAAACAAACCAATCTTCCTGAAGCTGGTATCAACAATACGATACAATTGCTTCAGGAAGATTGTACTATACCTTTTATTTCGCGTTATCGCAAAGAACGCACTGGTAATCTGGATGAAGTTCAGATTGGCGATATTGTAAAATATAAAGAACAATTTGAAACGCTTGAAAAGCGAAAAACTACTATTCTAAAAGCGCTTGAAGAACAAGACGTTTTAACCCCAGATTTACAAACACAGATCAAAAGCACACAAGATTCTACTACGCTGGAAGATCTGTACCTGCCTTACAAGAAAAAACGCAAGACCAAAGCTGAAACTGCCCGCAAAAACGGACTAGAACCGCTGGCAAAAATTATCATGGCGCAAAACGCGACCAATCTAGATCAAACCGCACAAAAATATATAACCAAAGAAGTAACTTCTACAGAAGAAGCACTTGAAGGTGCCAGACACATTATTGCAGAATGGATTAATGAGCGCACTGATATTC
Source organism: Leeuwenhoekiella sp. A2 (assembly GCF_047946655.1). Classification (GTDB taxonomy): domain Bacteria; phylum Bacteroidota; class Bacteroidia; order Flavobacteriales; family Flavobacteriaceae; genus Leeuwenhoekiella. Next base: position 1,837,050 of record NZ_CP172311.1, on the reverse strand, counting down.
GTAATCAATTAAGGAATCAATTAGAAAGTCACGCAATATTGACCACAAAGGTCATAAAATCGGCTGAAAAGGATGAAAAATCGCAAAAATACCGTGATTATTTCGATTGGAATGAGGCATTAAATCGGTGCCCTTCTCACCGATTTCTCGCAATTTCGCGTGCAGAGCAAGAAGGTTTTATACGCGTAAAAGTGGACATTGATGACGAAAAAGCGCTTAAAAACATCGAAAATCGGGTAATTAAGTCAAATAACGCTTGCGCGGAACAGATACAACTAGCGATTGCAGATGCGTATAAACGCCTGCTTTTCCCCACTCTCTCTAACGAAATATTAAACACTGCAAAAGAAAAAGCAGACACCGAAGCAATTGAAGTTTTCGCTAAAAATTTAAAACAACTTTTATTAGGTTCTCCACTTGGTGAAAAGCGTATTCTCGCTATCGACCCTGGTTTTCGTACAGGCTGTAAAGTTGTTTGCCTGGATGAGCAGGGAGGTTTAAAACATAACGAAACCATCTATCCGCACCCGCCAAAAAGTGATACCAGAGGCGCGAGTAAAAAAATAAGTTTTTTGGTTAATGCTTATAAAATTGACGCAATTGCAATAGGTAACGGCACAGCATCGCGAGAAACTGAACGCTTTATTCGTAAAATGCCATTTCAAAAAGACATGCAGGTTTTTGTGGTGAGCGAGGCCGGGGCTTCCATTTATTCGGCATCTAAGATCGCGCGTGATGAATTTCCTAATTATGATGTGACCGTTCGCGGTGCGGTTTCCATTGGTCGCCGTTTGCAGGATCCGCTGGCAGAACTGGTTAAGATCGATGCAAAATCAATTGGCGTGGGTCAATATCAGCACGATGTAGATCAAACCAAATTAAAAAATGAACTTGACCGCGTGGTGGAAACCTGTGTAAACGCGGTAGGCGTAAATATCAATACGGCCAGTGTCCCTTTGCTAAGTTACGTTTCGGGAATTGGCCCAAAACTTGCCGAAAATATTGTTGCCAGAAGAGATGAAAAAGGTGCTTTTTCTTCGCGAAAGGAAATTCTGAATGTTCCCCGTTTGGGCGGAAAAGCTTTTGAACAGGCAGCAGGATTCCTACGCATAAAAGATGCTGAAAATCCGCTGGATGATTCGGCTGTGCATCCTGAAAGTTACGCTGTGGTCGAGAAAATGGCAAAAGATGAGCGAAAATCGGTTTCAGAATTAATAGGTAATAAATCAGTTTTACAAGAAATCGATCTCAAAAAATATCAAACTGAAACTATTGGTTTGCTTACGCTAAAAGATATCATCAACGAACTAGAAAAACCCGGACTAGACGTTAGAGCAGAAGCTAAAGTTTTTACATTTAATCAAAACATCAAGACGATCAATGATCTGGAAATCGGTCAATTATTGCCCGGAATCGTCAATAATGTAACCAATTTTGGCGCTTTTGTAGATGTAGGAATTAAAGAAAGTGGACTTATCCATATTTCAAATCTCGCAGATGGTTATGTTTCAGATGTGAGCGCGCATATTAGTTTGCATGAGCAGGTTGTAGTAAAAGTGCTTGAAGTTGACATTCCGCGAAAGCGTATTCAGTTGAAATTGGTGAAACTTAATGAATAGTGCCGCGTCAATCTGAACATGTTTCAGCATCGTATAATCATATAATTGACCTGCAAGGTTTAGGAGACCTGCAAGGTTTCAAAAACCTTGTAGGTCTTACACTCAGCATAAACCTACAAGGAACCAGCCAAGCGGGGATACCTTGCAGGTTATTTTGAAATTGAGCAGTCAAAATCAACGCTTCTCGATACAAATTTAAACTTCGCTATCGCTGCTTTAAATTCACCCGAAGCGGCAAGAAAGAACTGTCAGTTCGAGTGAAATCTAAAATTTTTTCATTTTAGAAATTGTATCGAGAACGATTAATAAATATACCGTGTTAAAAATCGCATATCACCCCATTTACAAACACCCTTTGCCAGAAGGTCATCGTTTCCCGATGATAAAATATGAGTTGTTGCCCAAACAGCTTTTGCATGAAGGCACCTGCACAAAAGCCAATTTCTACCAACCTGATTTACCAGATGAAAATCATATTCTCGCGGTGCACACAAAAGAATATGTAACAAATTTAAAAGCACTTAATCTTGACCGAAGAGTAGCCAGAAAAATAGGATTTCCACTTTCTGAAGAATTGGTACGACGTGAGCAAATTATCGCGCAGGGAACGATTTTAGGTTGTGAATATGCCCTACAAAACGGAATAGCTTTTAATATCGCCGGCGGAACACATCACGCCTACAGCGATCATGGCGAAGCATTTTGTTTATTAAACGATCAGGCGATTGGTGCACGTTATTTGCAAAATGCTTCGACAGGCTCAGCAAGACAAATAGGAAAAATCCTTATTGTAGATCTGGATGTGCATCAGGGAAACGGTACTGCGGAAATCTTTCAGAATGATGATTCGGTTTTTACTTTTTCTATGCATGGCGCAGGTAATTACCCATTTAAAAAGGAAGTTTCAGATCTGGATATTGCGGTACCTGATGGTAGCGGTGATGCAGTTTATCTTGATCTTTTAAAAGAAGCGCTTCCCCAGCTAATTAAGAATGTGAAACCTGATTTTATCTTTTACCTCAGCGGCGTTGATATTTTAGAAACCGACAAATTGGGCCGACTAAGTTGTACGGTTGAAGGATGCAAAGCGCGAGATCGATTTGCCCTGCAAACGTTTCGCGAAAGCGGAATCCCCGTACAGGTAAGTATGGGAGGTGGCTATTCTCCTGAGATTAAGATTATCATTGAGGCTCACACAAATACATATAGATTAGCTCAGGAAATATATTTTTAAAATCGGCCATTTTACCCTAAAAATCGCCTTTTGAGACAAAATTTTAGCAAAAATATAACTACACCATTCACAAAATCAATCGATTATCCGTTTCAAAATAGATAACTTTAATGCTCTAAGAAATCAAAAAAATTGAATTATGAAAATTAAAGTTGCTGTGATTTATTACAGCGCAACAGGAACAAATTATGAAATGGCAAAACGAGCTAAGAAAGCGGCAGAAGATGCCGGTGATCATGACGTTAAGCTTTTAAAATTTAAAGAAACAGCACCGCAGGAAGCTATTAACTCACGTGATGACTGGAAGGAGCACGTAGAAGCGACAAAAGATATCCCAGAAGTTAGTCTGGACGACCTGGAGTGGGCAGACGCTATTATATTTAGCATACCAACTCGATATGGCAACTTACCCTCACAGGTACAAAGTTTTATTGATATGACCGGTGGTCTCTGGTTTAACGGCAAGCTGGCTAATAAAGTGGTTAGCGGTATGACCAGCGCTCAAAATCCGCACGGCGGGCAGGAAACCACACTTATGTCACTCTATAAAACAATGATTCACTGGGGAGCAATTTTAGCACCTCCGGGATACACAGATGAAGTGGTTTTTGAGTCTGGCGGTAACCCTTATGGCGTTAGTGTAAAAGGTGGCAAAGAAAATGTAAATGAAGCTATAAGAACATCGATAACGCACCAGACTAATCGCACGATACAAGTAGCGCAATGGGTAAAAGCGGGTTTGGCAAGCTGAAATATGAGGTCATCCCATAATTAAAACCCAGAATCTCTCTGGAAGAATTAAAGAAAACGGTTCAGTAATTATTCTGAACCGTTTTTTTATTGCTACTATCAACCTCTAAAATATCACAATGATTTGATGCTTAGTTTATTAAATGTTTATATTTATATCAATCAAACTTTTAAACATTCATCAATCATGAGAAAATCAATAATTCTATTTAGTCTTTCCTTATTCATGTTGCAGCTGGTTTCTGCGCAGGATTTTCAGTTTAAAGCTGAAGATATTAATATTCCATACGAGCAGTTTAAATTGCCTAATGGTTTAAAATTGCTGGTTTATGAAGATCATAAAGCCCCTATCGTTGCTGTCAACGTTTGGTATCACGTGGGCTCTAAAAACGAAAAAGAAGGGAAAAGCGGTTTTGCCCATCTTTTTGAGCATCTTATGTTCAACGGAAGCGAGAATTACAACAAAGACTACTTTCAGGCACTTGAGAGTATAGGCGGTACAGATCTTAACGGTACAACGAATAGCGACCGGACCAATTACTTTCAAAATGTACCCGTTTCTGCACTTGATCAGGTTCTTTTTTTAGAGTCAGATCGCATGGGGCATCTGCTGGGTGTACTAGATCAAGAACGTCTTGATGAGCAGCGTGGTGTAGTACAAAACGAAAAAAGACAGGGAGAAAACCAGCCTTACGGTAAACAGTGGGATTTGTTGGCAAAAGCTATGTATCCTAAAGGTCATCCTTATTCCTGGACGGTAATTGGCGAGATGGAAGATCTGGATGCCGCATCTCTTGATGATGTGAAAGAATGGTTTACTTCTTATTACGGCGCTGCTAATGCCGTAATTGCCATTGCCGGTGATATAAAACCACAGGAAGCTTACGATAAGGTTTTGGCTTACTTTGGTGATATTCCTGCAGGTCCTACCATTGCGAGACAAGAGATAAATATCCCAATTCTTGAGCAAGATAAATACCAGGTTTATCAGGACAGAGTTTCAGACCCTCGTATTCTCTTTGCCTGGAATACGCCGCAATTTGGTGATAAAGAAGATATCTATTTCGATCTTATAGCTGCATTATTATCTAACGGGAAGAATTCAAGACTTTATAAAAAATTGGTTTATGAAGACCAGATCGCTACTTCTGTAAGCGCTTATCAGGCTTCAAGCGAAATAAGCAGCAATTTTATCGCTTCCGCGGATGTAAAACCGGGCGGAAATATCGCTGAAGTACGCGAAAAACTCGATTCTGAGATCAAAAATCTAATCGAAAACGGCCCCACGGAAGAAGAACTGAAACGTGTAAAGGCAGATTATTTTGCAAATTTTATAAAAGGAATGGAACGCATAGGCGGTTTTGGCGGAGTTTCAGATATTCTCGCTTCTAACGAAACCTATTTTGGTGATGCAGATTATTATAAAACTGTATTAGAATATGCACAAAATGCCACAGTAGATGATATTAAAGCGACGGCTCAAAAATGGTTAACTAAAGGCAAGTTTATTTTAGAATGTAATCCGTTCCCGGAATATACTGTTACTAAAAGTACGATAGACAGAAGCAAATTACCAGAGCTGGAACCTACAAAAACATCTAAATTCCCCACACTACAACGAGACGTTTTAGCTAACGGATTAAACATTGTTCTTGCTAAACGCACCGGTGTGCCTACAATTGTTATGGAACTGATGACAGATGCCGGTTACAAGACTGATATTCAATCGCAACCCGGTCTTGCTTCGCTCGCTATGAACTTACTTGATGAAGGCACAGAAGATATGTCTGCACTTGAGATCAATGAGAAACTACAATTGTTGGGAGCAAATCTGTATTCTTATTCAGATCAGGATAATTCAAGTGTTTACATGAGCACATTAAAGCCAACTCTGGAAAAAAGTGTTGATCTCTTTGCCGATGTTATTTTGAATCCGGCTTTTCCTCAGAAGGAATTTGACCGTTTAAAAGAAGAACAGATCAATGATATTAAATATGAAAAGTCTGTCCCCGTCGCTATGGCTTTGCGCGTAATGAACAAATACTTGTACGGTGAAGGTCATCCTTATAGCAATCCTTATACAGGCACCGGTTATACAGAAACTGTAGAAAAAATAAATCTTGACGATGTCAAAAAATTCTATAGCACCTGGTTAAAACCCAATAATTCAACCCTCGTTGTTACAGGAGATATTGAAATGAGCGAACTTAAATCTATGCTTTCAAAATCTCTGGGAAAATGGAAAAAAGGTGACGTGCCTACAATTGCTTTTACGCAGCCAAAGCCTACTTCAAAAAATACACTATATCTTCTCAACAGACCAGAGTCAGAACAATCTGTAATAATCGCGGGTAACCTAACAGGTAAATATGGAGATGTATCTGAAGTTGCTCTGGAGCAAATGATGAGTATTCTTGGCGGTGATTTTACCTCCCGAATAAATATGAATTTACGCGAAGACAAACATTGGTCCTACGGAGCCAGAAGTATGGTTCTCGATTCTAAAGCAGAACGTCCTTTTTTGCTTTATGCACCTGTACAAACAGATAAAACGGCAGAATCTGTAACCGAATTGAGAAAAGAGATCTCAGAGTTTATTTCGACCAGACCAGCAACTCAGGAAGAGCTCGATAAGGTAAAAACCAATCAGGTTTTAAAATTACCCGGCCAGTGGGAAACTAATAGTTCGGTGAATAATTCGGTTACTAATATTGTAAAATATAATCTGCCAGATAATTATTACCAGAGGTATGATGCCGAAGTACGCAACCTCTCTCTCGCAGATCTGCAAAAAGTGAGTAAAGAAGTTGTAAACCCGGAAACTGTGAATTGGTTTATGGTAGGTGATCGGGCAAAAATAGCTGCCAATCTTGATAAATTGGGTTTTGATTCTATTATTGAAATTGATGCCGATGGTAAACCCATAAAAACACAAGAAATCACAGATCTAAATACAGCAATTAAAAATTAAATTACTCCAGATTGTAAAAAAATAGCCAGATCAATGTTATCTGGCTATTTCATGCCAAAAACTAACTAAAAACCAATGCGCACATTTGGCGTGTTGATGCGTACATCTGTTCTAATTGTGCTTCTTGGTGCCGGTTTGTAATAGCTTCGGTTATTAGAATAGTAGTAAAATGAAGCTTCGCTATAATAATGCTCGCTGTGATGGCAATGATGATCACAATGTTTCTTATGTTCTTTATAGGCGTCTCTTTTGCCTCTCATGTAAGCTTTATAAGCAACTTCATCTTCTTTCTTTAAATTCTCTTCATACTTATGTTGCTCTTTCCAGAATGCTTCTTCCTCTGCCTCAGATTCTGCTTTATATGATCTTTCAAAAGCAGCATCCTGTTTGGCGCGCTGCTCATAATAAGCCATTTTTTTGTCATCGCCTGATTCTTGGGCATAGCTTTCGCATAAGGGAATTATTGCAAATAACCCACATAAAAGCATCAGCTTAAAAGATTGATTTTTCATACTAGCGTTTGGTTTTGTTGTTCACTAATAAGACAACTCAGTACAACTCTTCCCTACTACATTCATTTTATTTTAACGATAACGTTGTAGTTTTTGTGCTAATTAACTATATTTATGATAAATAGCCATATATGAAGATTGAATTATGCCCTAATTGCAGTTCAAATCGCTTTATAAAAAGTGGCATAGTCAGTCAAAGGCAACGCTATAAATGCAAATCCTGCGGATATTACTTTACCGTTAACAAGTTGGGGAAACGCATACAAGACTATTACGTTAACAAAGCCTTACAGCTGTACCTTGAAGGACTTTCTTATAGGGAGATAGAACGTCTTCTGGGCATATCTCATGTAAGCATATTGAATTGGGTGAAAAAATATAACGTTAAGCGTCCTTATCATACCGAATATCATCCCACCTATAGGATTTTAAATCATAGTGAACTAGTAATTTATTTTGAAAAAACTGAAAACCTTAAGGGGGCCGGAGTAGTGGTAACAGAACTTGGAGATAAGTTTATGCTTATAAAATGGGAACGTTTTAGAGAATAACCATATCAAATGAACAGATAACTATATTAGTTTTTATTTAACTCCTGTATTTTAGGAACTTAGTTAAGCACACAAACCAGTTTTTAACTAAAAACCTTCCTGAGATCATGAGAAAACAAATGTTATTTCTATTAGGAGTAAGTATGGTCGCTTTACAGTACACCTATGCGCAAAGCTCTCCCGATTACTCAGGGGGGTTAAAAGTTAACTTCAATGAAGAGGGCAGTAAATATCTGCGTCTGATCTCCTGGGCGCAGGTGCAGGCTTCCTATTCTGATGATGTACCTGAGGACATGAGCAAACTCAACTTTAATTTAAGAAGAGCACGCATACTCATGTTTGCGCAGATCAATAAAAAGTTCATGATTCTTACTCATTTTGGGCTTAATAGTTTAAACAGTTCTACGATGAGTCCTACGGGAACGGGAGACGGCTCCCAGCTATTTTTTCACGGGGTGTGGGCCCAGTATAATGTAGCTACAGATCACGTCATAGGAGGGGGCTTACATTATTTCAACGGGATATCTAGACTAAACAACCAGAGCACCTTAAATATGCTTACGCTGGACAACAACAGACAATCTTGGTCTACCATTGGTCTCAGTGATCAATTTGCACGGCATTTAGGAATTTTCGCAAAAGGGAAATTTGGGAAATTGCAATACCGTGTCTCTGTTAATGATGCTATTACCACCTCTCTTGACATCCGTGATCCTGCCACAGGAGGACCGGCTGTTTATGGTGGCAGAAGGGTTTTAGGATCTAAAGATGCCGGAAAGGCATATGCAGGTTATTTTGAATTTAATTTTTTAGATCAGGAATCTAATTTCTTACCCTATAAAGTGGGGACATATCTGGGAGCAAAAAAAATATTTAACATAGGTGCCGGGTTCTTTCTGCACCCCAATGGTGCTGTAAGGGCTAATACCAATGGCACACTATTGGGAGAAGATGTAAGCCTCTTTGCTGTTGATGCTTTTTATGAATCACCACTGGCAGATAACGGCAGTGCCATAACCGCCTATGCCACCTACCAGTCTAATGATTACGGCGACAACTATCTCTTTAGCGCGTATGGGACAGGGGGCATGTTCTTGGCGCAAGCTGGATATGTTATTCCGGGTACCATTACCCAGGCACGATTTCAGCCATACATTGCTTTTGCCTCTAATAGCTATGACGCGGTAGATGACAACCGCAACATCTTTAAACTGGGCATAAACGGTTATTTAAGCGGAAACAATTCTAAACTTACGCTGGAATACGAGAATCAAAAATTTGGAGATACAAAGACTGGAGTACTTACCCTACAGGCAATGATCTATTTATAATCACTAGCTAATTAAAACTAACTAACATGACAGAAAAGCAAAAACATGCAGTCGCTTACTGGAAAGAAAACCTCAAATACCTGGTTATCTTATTAAGCATCTGGTTTATAGTTTCCTATGGTTGCGGGATCTTATTTAAAGATGCCCTCAATGAAATACGTTTGGGCGGATTTAAACTGGGATTTTGGTTTGCACAACAAGGATCTATTTATGTGTTTGTCATACTCATATTTGTTTATGTAAGACTGATGAACAAACTGGATAAAAAATACGGATACAACGAGTAATCTACATCACTAACCAAAAACTAATTATTATGAGCGTTCAAGTTTGGACATGGATTTTAGTGGGGATTACCTTCTCCCTTTATTTTGGCATTGCAATTTGGGCTCGGGCCGGCTCAACTAAAGAATTTTATGTAGCGGGCGGTGGTGTTTCTCCCCTCGCTAATGGTATGGCCACCGCTGCAGACTGGATGAGTGCTGCTTCTTTTATTTCTATGGCAGGTATTATATCTTTTGCAGGATATGATGGTTCTGTATACCTCATGGGCTGGACAGGCGGTTATGTGCTGCTGGCACTTTTGCTGGCTCCTTATCTGCGCAAATTTGGAAAATTTACTGTTCCCGATTTTATAGGAGATCGATATTATTCTAATACAGCCCGTACAGTTGCTGTTTTCTGCGCCCTTATCGTATCCTTCACGTATGTTGCCGGTCAAATGCGGGGAGTAGGCATTGTATTTTCTCAATTTCTTCAGGTAGAAATAACCTGGGGGGTAGTTATTGGTATGGCCGTAGTGCTCGTTTTTGCATTCTTAGGTGGTATGAAAGGGATTACCTATACCCAAGTAGCTCAGTATTGCGTCCTCATTTTTGCATTTATGGTTCCCGCTATTTTTATATCTATGCAAATGACCGGTAATCCTATCCCACAAATAGGGATGGGAGGTCGCGTAGAAGACGGGACTTATCTACTGGAAAAACTGGATAACCTGCATACTGAGCTAGGTTTTAAAGAATATACCAGTGGTACAAAATCAACGTGGGATGTTTTTGCTATAACACTGGCTTTAATGGCCGGTACTGCCGGGCTGCCTCATGTTATCGTACGCTTTTTTACTGTTCCCAAAGTTAAAGATGCCCGTAAATCTGCAGGCCTTGCCTTATTGTTTATAGCCATTCTTTACACCACCGCTCCTGCCGTAGCTGTTTTTGCCAGAACCAATCTAATTGAAACTGTACGTGACCGGGAATACGCATCTATCCCAGAATGGTTTAAAAACTGGGAGAATACCGGGCTTATCGCCTGGACTGATAAAAATGGGGACGGAAAAATACAATATGTAGAAGGAAATTCTCTTGATGGAAAACCCATTTTTACTAATGAGCGGGGAGCTTATGGTGAACGTATGATAACTAATGCCAATTCAAATCCCAATGAATTGTACGTAGATCGTGATATCATGGTACTGGCAAATCCGGAAATTGCGCGGTTACCGGCATGGGTGATAGGTCTGGTTGCAGCCGGTGGTTTAGCTGCTGCACTATCTACCGCTGCAGGTTTGCTTCTAGTCATATCTACGTCTATCTCACGTGATCTTATTAAAAAACAGATTAAACCAAATATTTCTGATAAAGGGGAATTATGGGCTGCCCGTATAAGCATATTCTTTGCCGTACTTATAGCAGGTCTCTTTGGTATTTATCCTCCGGGTTTTGTCGCAGCTGTAGTAGCACTGGCTTTTGGGCTGGCAGCCGCCTCATTTTTCCCTGCTATTATTCTGGGTATTTTTGACAAAAGAATGAATAAAGAAGGGGCTATTTCAGGTATGGTTGTAGGCATATTACTCATGTTGTTTTATATGGTACGCTATAAAACAGGCCTCATAGGTGTTATGGAACCCAGACCGGCAAGCGAGTGGTGGTTTGGCACTTCCCCAGAAGGTTTTGGTACTGTAGCCATGCTGGTTAATGTGATTATCTCTTTAGTCGTTTCCAGAATGACGCCGCCCCCACCAGAAAATGTACAGGATATCGTTGAGCATATACGCATACCCAGTGGGGCTAAAGAAGCTCATGACCATTAAAATTTAGTTAGTTTCTAAAGGAAGCGGTGTTGCGCCAGTTGTAACACCGTTTTCTTATATTGAGATAACATTTACAATATGAAGAAAAGACATGAGCAGAAACTGGTTATTCTATCTATAACTTTATTTGTAATGATCAACATACCCTTTGTACTTGTCTTTGATGTGCCAGGAGCAATTGCCGGTATACCTATTCTTTATTTTGCCCTGTTCAGCATATGGCTTATAGCAATAATTATCTCTTTTATTATTCTAAAAAGGCATTATGAGTAATTACCTGTTATTCATAATCATTGTTTGCTATCTAGCTATTTTATTTCTCATTGCTTTTTTAGCCGAAAAGAATGCCAAAAGCAAATGGGTAAATAACCCTTATGTTTATACCCTCTCCCTGGCGGTTTACTGTTCTGCCTGGACTTATTATGGAAGCATTGGTAATGCCGCAAATTCAGGCATAAGTTTTTTACCTATTTATCTGGGACCTGTTATTGCCTGTCCATTATGGATTATTATAATGCGCAAGATCTTACAGATCTCAAAACAGCATAAAATTTCATCTATAGCAGATTTTATCTCATTACGCTATGGTAACAACCGCTTTCTGGGCGCTCTTACTACAGTTATATGCCTTCTGGGAACAGTACCTTATATTTCATTACAACTTAAAGCAATTTCAGAAACATTTGAAATCATCGTAGGTACTCCAGCTGCTACGCCAAATAGATTCTTTGACGATTCTACCTTCTATATCGCCGTTTTACTGGCCATTTTTGCCGCTTTTTTTGGCACACAAAAATCTGATGCCACTGAGAAACACAGAGGTATTGTAACAACAGTAGCCTTTGAGTTTATACTGAAACTGATATTCTTCCTTACCATAGGTATATATGTCACTTACTACCTTTTTGATGGAACACAAGATATTTACGATAAAATTTCTGTACAACCCGATTTTACCTCGCTGGCCACATTAAATGGGCTGGAAGGGGGTTTTAACTGGCTTTTCACGATTTTACTATCATTTATGGCGATTTTTCTATTGCCGCGACAGTTTCAAATGGCAGTTGTAGAAAATAATCGGGAAAAGCACCTTAAACATGCCATTTGGCTTTTCCCGCTTTACCTGCTACTGTTTAATATCTTTGTCATCTTTGTTGCCTGGGGTGGCACCTTAACTTTTGGTGATACCACAAAATCTGAATATTTCACCCTATTGCTACCCCTACAGAATAATGACACATTTCTGGCACTTTTGGTATTTCTCGGTGGATTTTCAGCTGTAATATCTATGGTGGTGGTATCTACCCTTGCCCTCTCAACTATGGTAAGCAACAATCTGATCATACCATACGGGTACCTTGAAAAATTTATACAAAGCCATCCCGAAAAGAACTCAAGCTATATCAAAAATATTAGACGTATTTCTATCTTCCTCATAATCATTGCTGCTTATATTTTTTATGTCAACTTTTCTATAGAATTATCCCTTTACTCTATTGGTTTAATCTCTTTTGTAATTATTTCACAATTGGCACCTTCCTTTTTTATAGGCATGTTTTGGAACCGTGGTTCAGCCAGGGCATCAACAATAGGCATGATTACAGGGTTTCTCATTACTACTTACACTCTTATCCTGCCATTTACACTTGATTCTTTTGCCGGCTCCAGGGATTGGGTAGACAAGGGTTTCTTTAATATCAACATGCTTAGACCTTACGCCCTCTTTGGGATAGATTTTCTCTCGCCTCCTGCACATGCATTTTTCTGGAGTTTAATCTGTAATACCCTGTGTTACTTATTTTTCTCGATTATTGTCAAAGGTAATTACCGGGAGCGCAACTATGCCGAAATGTTTGTAGATAATAAAAACTATTTTTCTCTTCAGGACAACGTACTAGTCTGGAAAGGAGAGGCTTATGTCGCCGATATTAAAAATGTTTTAATACGCTTTTTGGGCGAAGAACGCACCCAACGCGCACTAAACCTTTTTTTTCTCAAATATAAACTCCCTCAAAACACACAGCTGGCCGATGCCCGACTCATTAATTTTTCTGAAAAATTGCTTACGGGGAGCATAGGAAGTGCTTCTTCAAAAATTCTCATAGACAGTGTGATAAAAGAAGAAGAAATAACCCTTCCTGAAGTTTTAAAAATACTAGAAGAATCTAAAGAAGCAATAAGCAAGAATAAAATACTAAGTGAAAAATCTGAAGAGCTTACCAGCCTTACATCTCAACTAAAAAAGGCAAATGAAGAACTTATTTTAAAAGACAGGCAGAAAGATGAATTTTTAGACACTGTAGCACATGAATTAAAAACACCTCTTACTGGCATTAGAGCGGCAACCGAATTATTACAAGATGAATCTGAAATGCCAGCAGAGGTCAAAGATGTTTTTCTCAATAATATTATACAGGATACAGACAGACTTTCACGTCTTATTAATAATATATTAGATTTTGAAAAATTATCAACAGACAGACAGCGTGTGGTAATGAGTAAAAACAACATTAAAATTACTATAGATAAAGCCATTCAAAGCATTCAACATATCGCTTCAATAAAAAATATAGCCATAAGATTAAAAAATCAGCAAACCATTGTCCTGCTGTATAATGAAGACAGAATTTTACAAGTGCTTACTAATCTTTTATCTAATGCTCTAAAATATTGCGATAGTGAGACAGGCATCATCGCCATCGATTATAAGCGTCTGGCAGGTTATCTACGGGTAAGAGTAAAAGACAATGGTAAAGGGATTCCCGATGAAGACATAGATTACATTTTTAATAAATTTTACCAGTCTCAAGATCAAAATATCATCAAGCCGCAAGGCAGTGGTTTAGGTCTGGCTATAAGCAAGCAAATAATAGAAAAACATAACGGGTCTATATGGGCTGAAAAAACATACAAAACAGGGGCATGTATTGTTTTTAAACTACCTTTTAACTAAATTGTATTCAGCTAAGATAAAATGAAAAAGAAAATCCTAATTGTTGATGATGAACCTAATATCGTGATGACTTTAGAATATGCATTCAAAAAGCAGGATTATGAAGTTTTAATTGCACGTGATGGGAGTGAGGCATTGACGATTATTGAAAAAAATAAGCCTGATGTGGTGTTGCTGGATATTATGATGCCTAAAGTAGATGGTTATCAGACTCTCGAGTATATTAAAAATAATACCATGCTGGCTAATACCAAAGTAGTGTTTTTAACAGCAAAGAATAAAGCTTCAGATATTGAAAAAGGTTTGAAACTGGGAGCAGATAAATACCTTGTAAAACCTTTTTCTGTAAAGAAAATATTTGCGGAAGTTCAGGAACTGCTTGGTTAAAAATTGGTGTTGTGTGCAAACAGTCCATATTTAACTTAAGATAGTTTAAAATGAAATTACGCATAGGTCCTTTAGCGTCAGATATCATCATCTGTATTTACGCTGGAATTTCTCTTTATTTTCGATTTAAATTAGAAAATGCTACTCCTATTAGTATCACAAACTCTATCGTTATAGGGCTTTGTTTTGTTGTACTACTATGGGTTTTGATAAAACTGAAAATTTTAAATCCCGGCTGGTTTGGCCTTTTTAAAAACAAAAACTAACACAAACTATATAATCAAACCATACGTCATGAGTAACTATCATATCAAACACTTAGAAGAGTACTTTCAAGTTTATAGAAAATCTGTGCGCGATCCCGAGAATTACTGGGAAGAGATTGCAGAAGAGCATTTTGTGTGGCACAAACGCTGGAATAAAGTGTTAGATTGGGATTTCTCTAAACCGGAAGTCAAGTGGTTTGAAGGCGCTCAACTTAATATCACAGAAAACTGTATCGATCGTCATTTACGCACACGAGGTGATAAAACCGCTATTTTATTTGAACCTAATGATCCTCAGGAAGAGGCTCAACATATAACCTACAATCAGCTGCACGATGAAGTTTGCAAGTTTGCAAACGTGCTCAAATCTCAGGGAATACAAAAAGGTGATCGGGTTTGTATCTACCTGCCTATGATCCCTGAACTGGCTTATGCGGTTCTCGCCTGTGCCAGAATTGGCGCCATACATTCTGTTGTATTTGCGGGCTTTTCAGCGAAAGCCGTTGCTACGCGTATCAATGACAGCGATTGTAAAATGGTGATCACCTCTGATGGCTCTTACCGTGGTAAGAAAACTTTAGACCTAAAAAGCATTGTTGATGAAGCACTTGAATCTTGCGATTGTATAAAAACAGTACTTGTAGCGAAACGCACAAATTCTGAAGTAAAAATGGTCGAAGGTCGAGATAAATGGCTTCAACCGTTACTGGATAGCGCAGATTCAACTTGTGAGCCAGAAATCATGAATGCCGAAGATCCTCTTTTTATATTATATACTTCAGGTTCGACGGGAACTCCTAAAGGTATGGTTCATACCACCGCGGGTTATATGGTTTATACTGCTTTTACTTTTAAGAACGTTTTTCAGTACAGAGAGGACGATATTTACTGGTGTACGGCAGATATTGGCTGGATTACCGGGCATAGTTATATTGTTTACGGTCCGTTGGCGAACGGCGCGACAACTGTGATGTTTGAAGGTGTGCCTACATATCCTGATTACGGCCGTTTCTGGGAAATTGTAGAAAAGCATAAGATCACACAGTTCTACACTGCTCCCACAGCAATTCGCGCTTTAGCGAAAGAAAATCTTGACTTTGTTGAGAAATACGATCTTACTTCGCTTAAAGTTTTAGGAACGGTAGGTGAACCAATTAACGAAGAGGCATGGCACTGGTATGACGAAAATATAGGAAAGAAAAAATGCCCCATTGTTGACACCTGGTGGCAAACGGAAACTGGTGGCATTATGATCTCACCTATTCCTTATTCCACCCCGGGAATACCAACTTTCGCAACGCTACCGCTACCGGGCATTCAACCTGCTTTAATGGATGAAGAAGGAAAAGAAATTAAAGGCAATCAGGTAGATGGACGACTTTGTATCAAGTTTCCCTGGCCCTCAATGGCACGAACTATCTGGGGAAACCACGAGAGATATAAAGAAACCTATTTTTCTACTTTTCCTAATATGTATTTTACAGGCGACGGAGCTTTACGCGATAGTGTAGGTTATTATCGTATTACCGGTCGTGTTGATGATGTTGTTATAGTTTCCGGTCACAATTTAGGAACTGCTCCCATAGAAGATGCGATCAATGAACATCCGGCCGTAGCAGAAAGTGCGATCGTTGGCTTTCCACATGATGTTAAGGGTAACGCGCTTTATGGTTATGTGATCTTAAAAGAAGCCGGCGAATCCCGTAATCAGGATAACCTGCGTAACGAGATCAACCAGCTTATTTCAGAACGTATAGGGCCAATTGCTAAACTGGATAAAATTCAGTTTACAAATGGATTACCTAAGACACGTTCAGGTAAAATTATGCGTAGAATCCTTAGAAAAATCGCCAGTGGAGATACCAGTAATTTAGGCGATACCAGCACATTACTTAATCCGGAGGTTGTACAGGATGTTATGGATAATGTGTTGAAGTAGTGATTATCGTTTTCATAATGAACTCCATTAATCAAGTAATTTAAATTAGCTAATTACCAGCAGTTTTTAAGGTCATGTCATTATCTGACACAGATTCTATACTATAACCTCCTGCTCCATTATTAGAAATATAATCTGCTATGTCATAAGAGGAAAGAGAATGTGCAATAAAAAAAGTAGCTGTTCCGTTGCTTATGTTTCTTTCCAGAATTTTGCCTTTACTTTCTAGTAAATCAGTGAGAATTTTAAACTTATCATAATCCGTATCTTTAAGTGTTATACGCGTTCCTTTATTTGTGCTAGAGGTTTCTGGTAAATCATTTGCTTCAGCAGCTGTAAATGCAGATGAATTATTAACCCCTGGTGATGCTGGTTCAGCACTAACCAATGTTAACTCTGCTTCAGGAGTGGACGATCCTGATGATGCTGGTGTTCCGTTCAAGGCCAAAATAATATTACCACTTTCTGTAAGAGATTCATTTAAAGCCTTTATCGCCCTGCCTACCTGCAAAGCTGCTTTAGCTTGTTGAAGAACTGTCATATGCTCTGCATCCTCGATAAGATTTCCTGCATCTTTAATTAAATTCTCGCCATTATCAGTTAGATATTGAACAATGTCTGCTTCATTTGAGGTTAATTTTTGTCCGTTATCAACTGCTACGCGCATAGATAAGATTTGCTCGTACATATTAAAACTTTTATCTACGAAAGAATCTACACTTGATACGCCCACTTTATTTTTTGGTCTCTTTATTTGTTTTTGAGAAAATGATGGAAATGCAATTAATAATGCTAAAATCAAGACTGAAATTTTAATTAGGTTTTTCATGGTGGTTAATTTTATGTTTATACTATTTAAATGACTTTTTTATTTTCTAAAATGACTTCTGCCTTTACCAGTAGTTAAAAAAATAGTCTCTTTAATATGGGCTTTAGATCATTTTCTCTTGGTTAATTCAGCATTCACAATCTGATTTCTTCCTCAGAAATGTATTTTCTTGTCTCTATTCCAGCTCTAATTTTGTGCATTATCATTCTTTATCGTGGAATATTATATTTGTTTAAGGGATCAAAAATGCTCCTATTGATTATTGTCCTCACTAGATGCAACTCTCATAAAATTTTTAGACAACAATTTTTATTTAAAAAATACAAGCATAACTAACTTATTTACATAACTTTACACATTCCCTCTAAGTTACTCTTGAAGATCCTCTATTCATAGGAGTAATTATTATCCGATACCATTTATTGAATATTCGTACGCAGAATGTCACAAAACGTTTGCGCTGTAAATATGTGTGTATGAAAAAACAGTTACTCGTATTTTCTTTGCTCGTTGTGGCAATAACTTTAGGTCAGAAAACACAGCTTGACTCTATTGAAAATTTGCTAAATACAACAAACATTGATACAATTAGGTTGAATCTTCTTTTGCGAAGTAGTGAGCTCACAAGCTTTGATGACCCCATACAGGCAATAAAAAAAGCCGAAGATGCTTATAAGCTGGCTAATAGGCTTAATTACAACTTATACAAAAGCAAAGCACTACTGGCTAAAGGCACTGCTTATTATCGCATGGATAATCTCTCGACTGCTTTAAGCTATTACCAAAAAGCTCTAGATATAGCTCTTAAGACGGGAAATACCTTACTTCAATCTCAGTTACTAAACAATATTGCCAATACCTATGCAGACTTGGGTAAATATGATGAGGCCATGGCCGGTTATAAAGATTATCTGGTTATGGCTCAAAAATCACATTCCGAAAAGGATCTAATTGTTAGCCACACAAACATTGGAATACTCTTAGTTGATAAAGACAGTATTGAAAAAGGGATTAGCCATCTGACCAAAGCTCTAGATCACGCTATAAAAATTGATAATGTCGCCTATATCGCCGCTATTAAAAACAATCTTGGTTTAGCTTTTAGAAGAAAATCTGATTTTGAAAAATCTAAAGAATATTATAATGCCGCTATTAAAATATCCAGAACCCAAAATCTTTCACACATTGAGGCTTCCGCATTAAACAGTCTGGCAAAAATAAGTCTAATAGAGCAAAATTTTGATGCTGTTAAAAACTACGCTAATCAAGCCCTCACTTTAGCAAAAGCTAGCAATGCAGTACAATGGCAAGCAGACTCCTGGGAGCTTTTAAGCAAAGTTTATGAGCTTCAAAAGGATAGTATGGCACTTAGAGCTTTCAAAAATTACATCCTCTTAAGAGATTCTATACTTAGCACAGATAAGCGCTTAGATTTTGCCCAAAATGAAATGAAGTACCAACTTGCAGCACAGCAACAGCTCAATGAAGAAATTATAAAGCGGCATACGCTTACTAATACAATAATAATAGCCGGCAGCTCGACACTTTTAGTTATGGCGGGTTTTGGTTATGTTTTATACAAAAAAAAACGAGATGCTCATGAAAAGCAAAAATTATCTGAATATAAGGCAATAGTTGCTGAAACAGAGCTAAAAGCCCTACGGGCACAAATGAATCCGCATTTTATATTTAACTCCCTCAACTCTATCCGTCATTACATAGCCACAAAAGACATCAGTACCGCAGATGAATATTTAGTAAAATTTGCCAAATTAACTAGAGCCATTTTAGAAAATTCAGAAAAAAAATGGATCTCTCTAAAAGAGGATCTCGAACTATTGAAGTTATATATGGAAACTGAGAAACTGCGACTTACAACCCCATTTACTTATGCTATTTATATAGATGTAGATATTAATGAAGAAAATACAATGGTGCCGCCTTTGATAATGCAGCCCTTTGTAGAAAATAGTATATGGCATGGTTTAGCTCCGCGAAAGGAAAAGGGTAAGATCACAATTAATATAAGAAAAGACGGAGAGTATCTATCAATTGTTATCGATGATAATGGTGTAGGTAGAAAAGGGGGAAAAGCGACATCAAAAAAGCGCTCAATGGGACTAAAAATCACTCAAAACAGGCTAAAAATCGTTAATAAACAGAAAAAACTTAATGGTAATCTCAAAATTACAGACAAAACCCAGGGTACACAGGTAAGTCTTAAACTTCCTTTAGAAATAAAGTTTTAAAAAATTGAATATGCAAAAAGCAATCATAGTAGATGATGAGATACTTGCTGCCAACATTTTAAAGAATATGTTGAAGCCTAATTCACAAATTGAGGTAATTGGCGTTTATCATAATATAGAAAGTGCCGCAATTGGGATTACAAAACTACAACCAGACCTTGTTTTACTAGATGTTGAATTAGGAGGTGAAACTGCTTTTGATCTTTTAGGCCAACTAAAACATATAAATTTTGATATTATTTTTACTACTGCATATGATAAGTACGCCATTAAGGCTTTCAAATTCAGCGCTATGGCTTATCTTACAAAACCAATTGATGCTCAGGAGCTAAACCTGGCACTGGAGCGATCATTAAATCATTTTACAGTAAAGGATATTTCTAACAAACTAAAATCAATTTTTAATACGATAGATTATAATTACCATCATCCCAAAAAGCTTGCAATTCCTACTACCGAAGGTATATCGTTAATAGAGGTCGATCATATAATAAGATGCCAGTCAGACTCAAACTATACTTACGTTTATATGGTCAATAATGAAAAACACCTTGTTACAAAACCATTAAAGGAAATAGAAGAACTCCTTTCAGATCAACATTTTTTTAGAATTCATCAATCACATCTAATAAACCTTGACTATGCTGTTAAATACTATAAAGGTAAGGGTGGTTATGTGAAAATGCGAGATGGCACTAACGTGGAAGTCGCTGTGCGCAGAAAGGAAGAATTAATTAAAAACCTTTTAGGTAGATGATTGAATCTTCTACTGCTTCACAAATCTCTTTGTAATAATTTTGGAGTTAGGTTTTTCAGCTTTCAGGAAGTAAATACCGCTGCTTAGATCAGAAATATCTATGCTGTTAAATCCTATAGTGCGTTTACTATTTGTCACTTCCTGACCATTAACATTCAAAATTTTGAGAGCAACTGCGTTAGTTTCAATTCCTGAAATATTTAACTGGTCTCTTGCAGGATTAGGATAGATCAAAATGTTATTTGCAAGAGGGATGTTCCCTGTCGATAAATTATTTCGATATGTAAATGTAATCCTTGCTGCATCTTCCCAGTTTTCATCTTCCCACGATTGTATGAGTAAAATGTGAAGCCAGCCCTCTTCCGTTTTTGTTCTGGTAGAAAGTGTCTCATTCTCCCAGCTGGAAGTTGCTTCATCCCAGGACTCATCAAGTTCTTCAACTATAAATTTTTCTGTATCGAGAGTTGCTGTATATCGCGAACTATTAACCCAACTATCTGCTATATAATTTTCGCTTAAAGTAGTTCTTATAGTTCCGGTATAGGTTATTGTATCCCTCCAGCTGGGATCCCAACTGGATGTCGTCTTATTTCTTTGATAATCTGTTGATGATGCTAAAACCCCAGAATTATAGGTGTAGTCTGTTTTGTATGCTAACACCCAATTACTGGTCGCTGCATCCCAATCTTCATCAATATTTTCAGATAAGAGTCCGCCGGAATAATTAAAAGTAGATCTGTCATCATTTACCCAGGCACCAGTTTGCCACATTTCAGTCACAATGAGAGCTATTTCACCGCCTGAAAATGTATATGTGTTGCGATATTCATTTTCCCAGGATGATGTTGTAGAATTCCACGTTTCTTCTAAGTCTCCGTGTAGAACACCAGAAGAATTGTAAGTAAAAGTTGTGCGAGAAGTATTTTTTAACGTGAAGGTTGTATAATCAAGCACCTTGATCAACTGCATCACAACTAAATTATTAGAATTGTAAGTAAAAGTGACTTCTCCTGATGTTATCCAGCCCATACCGGGAAAATTTACTTCTGTAATGTAACTCTCAATTGGGCGCTCTAGGAAATTAAAATCTTCTTCTTCCTGAGCAAAAGACCCACAGATAAATACGAATAGCGTAAGAACGAAAGTAAGTGTTTGTTTCATTTCTCAAATATTATAGGTTAAAATATCTGAAACAATGAAATAGGGAATTATAGAATACAGCAAATGAAGATTGCTAAAATCGTTTTAAAGGTAACTGTATTAAAAGTATAAAAAATAAGAATACTCTCTTGATTTTTATATCATAATTATCTTTAAATCAATATGATAAACAAACCTGAGGTTTCTTTTATTAAAACCTCAGGTCCTTGAATCTCATCTTGAATTACTTGCTTAAAAGTAATACTCCATCGCAAACTATTTCTGTTATGTAGCGCTTATCACCGTCTTTGGTTTCATAACTTCTCGAAGTAAGCTTACCTTCTAACGCAATTTCTTTGCCCTTGGTGGCATAGTTTTCTATCAGTTCTGCGGTTTTACCCCAGGCTACAACGTTGTGCCATTGTGTATCTGTAACACGTTCACCTTTATTATTTTTATAATTCTCATTTGTGGCAATATTAAATTTAGCCAACTTCCTCCCTGAATCGAGATTTAAAATTTCCGGATCATTTCCTAAATTACCAATCAACTGTACTTTGTTTCTCAGCGTGCTCATAATTTTGTTTTTAATGGTTAACAATTGATACTATCGATATTTGTAAATCGACAGGGCAAAGATGATAAAGCAGCAAATGGGAAGTCGGTTGATAAACAGTTACTTTCGTTTATAGTCGTTTACAAACGTTTATAATTAGTTCTGCATTCTTAAACCTGGTAACTATATATTATTTTACACTAAAAAGGAAAGTTTGCTTTCGCACTTAGGATTGTGCTATTTTTTTTGAGAAGCATTTACTTCAAGGTTTCGCTATACATCCTTGCGCTCTTGCGGACTATAAGTCAAAGTAAAACCTTCAATATAAAAGAACTTGTTGCACTAGTTAATACTCTTGTCGCTTTTAAGACAAGCCTTAAGCCCTAACTAACGGCCAAAACCGATGCTAATTAATGTTAAAGGTAAAGATTTAAATGGTATAATAGTTGTTTATAGAGATAATGTAACTTATATTGTTCTACTACGTCTAATAGATATATAAGTAAATAATTTTACAGTAATAGATAAATCTTATTGAAAAGCTTATTTAAATAATGTATAAATTAATGCTGTTATAGATAAAGGATATGGCGCAATAGATTATAATATAGTACTTTGTAATACATTTGCGGACATTTTTAAATCATATAATCAATTCAACTATGGCAAAGCCTATTAAAATAACTCCAGTTTTGAGAGGTAGAGACGCTATAAATTTCTACTCTCATATTGAAGAAAATAAAACTAAAAAAGTTAGCAAAGATTTTCTTTCCTCTGTTAAATTAGCCGCTGAAAAATTTCAACAAAGCCTTAAAAAAGGTAATTAGTGTTATTATCGGAATACCATTCTATTATAGTAAATCAAAATACTGAAATAAAAGATTTTCATTGTGATGATGAAAATCTTAAGAATTTTTTATTAAATAAAGCAAAAAACTATTCAGAGGAACTTCTTGCTAAAACCTATGTATTCGAGAATAACACCAACACAGTAGCGTATTTTAGTATATTTAATGATAATTTACGAGTTGAGGATACTGATTTTGCATCTAAAAGTAGTCTTAAAAGATTTGTTTCAAATCTAGTTTCGCATCCAAAGAGACATTTAGAATATTTTCCAGCTATTAAATTAGGTAGATTAGCTGTATCTACATCCCTAAGAGGGCAGGGATATGGAGAAGAAATCATTAAAATTTTAATAGGTTTAGCACTACAGCAAAACGATGTATGTGCCTGCAAAGTAATTACGGTGGATGCTTATGCAAATCCTAAGTCTCTTAATTTTTATGAAAAAATGGGGTTTGCCTACTTAACTGATAAAACTCAAGTTGAAGAAGGTGAGACTAAGCCAACCAAACCCATGTATTTAGATTTGACACCCTTTTTCAATGCAGATAAAATAAAATAACGCTTAGTCACCCTATTTTGGATTATAATTCAACCATTTCTCTAATTTTTAGTCAATCCTTTAAAACTCAAACACTTTCACTTTGAACTAAAAAGTTTTCAAAACGCTCTTGTGAAGTTATTTTTTTTCTTTTGGATTCCAAGCTAAACCCTTCTTTAATTTTTGATTAAATTCTGATAACGCCTGCTTATTCTTTTCTATAATAGGCTTAGATGTTAAATGCTCAAGCTCTTCACCAGACTTATTTTGAGCTTCTAAATAAGTTTTTTGACCTTCTTTTCTTACTGATTTTATTATATCTATATTTTTCAATTGATTTAATTGGTCTTTTGCTGTTCTGCACAAAACTTGAAACCTATGTTGTTTAGTCGTACCTAGCTTAATCATTTCCGAATTTAATGATTCAAGATTTGACATAACAGTTAGTTCATTAATGCTAGCAAAATCTCTTACATTTCTTTTATTTGCAGCATGCTCTGGGTTAACCCTTCTCCATTCTTTAGCTGTAAAACCAAACAATGCTACATTTAGTAGGTCTGCTTCATCTGCATACTCTAACCATTGCTTATCTTTTGGATATTTAGATTTAGGGATGATATGCTTCTGTACAGCATCTGTATGAATATGATAGTTAACTTTACTTAGAACTCTCTTAATATCCCATTCAAGGTTGTATTGATCTGTTTCAGATTTCTTAAGGCGTTGATATTCCTTTACAAGATAAAGCTTGAATATAGGACTAATCCAAGAGCCAAATTCAAAAGCAATGTCTCTGTGAGCATAAGTGCCACCATAACGTCCTGATTTAGAGAATATCCCTACAGCGTTTGTATTCTCCACCCATTCTTTCGGACTTAGTACAAAAGCGTTGGAGCCCGCGCTATTTCTAAAGTGGTCGAATTCGACCACTTTAAAATTAGGGTTATTCAGTTGCTCCCAGACTCCTAAATATTCAATTGTATTTTTTGTCCGTAACCAACTCTTGATAACATCAGCGGCTCTTGTATCATCCCCTTTTTCTTTAGCCATATCGGTTAAAGATATAAAGTCTTCTTTTTCATTTGATATAATAGAAACCTGTAAATCTTTTACTATAATCTTATCCATTAATCAAGTCTTTATAAGTTAAACGTCTTTCTGTATTAGCTAAAAGTAAATTAAATCTTGCAAATTCAGTTCCTTTACGAGTGTTGTATCTAAATACAAATTCATCAACGTACATCTGTAAATGCTTTTTAGAGGTGAAGTGATAGATACCAAAGATACCACGCTTAAGAAGTGACCAGAAGCCCTCTATTGTGTTTGTATGTACTCTACCTTTTACATATTCAAAACTACTATGCTTCACTACTTGATGATCGTAAACTCGCCCCATTCCTTTATAAGATACATATTCATCTGTATAAAGTTTAATGCCTTGCTTTACATTGTTGATTAATTCTCTTGAAAGAATTTCACTAGTTGTATTTTCTATTGCCTTAGCTTTCACTTTACCACCTCTTTCAACCATGCCAACAACAGGCGTTTTGTCGTCACTAGTACCTTGTGTTTTCTTATTAGCGTGACGGTTTTTATTTTTTCCACCTACAAAAGTTTCATCTGCTTCTACCTCGTTATCTAACTTTGTATCATTATCAATACCAAAGCAATTACGGATTCTTTGAAGCATAAACCATGCAGATTTTTGTGTTATATCTAAATCTCTGCCTAACTGTAAAGATGAAATACCTTTTTTATGAGAAGTAACTAACCAAATAGCTAAGAACCACTTTTGTAGTTCCATTTTTGTATTATCAAAAAGAGTATTTGTCTTAACGTTGAAGTATTTTCCAGTATTTTTACACTTGTATCGATTGCCTTTGCAATTGTAAACTTTAGAAGTAGAATCAAAAGGACTAACTACCTGCTCATTCCAACGTAATTGCTCTAAATGATCAATGCAAGATTGCTCGTCTGGAAAGGCTTTTATTAAGTCTAGTACTGATTTTACTTCTTTGTTAAACATGGTCTTATCCTTATTGCTTAATCAAAGATAAGACGTTTTTTACACTAAACCTAATTTATTGGTGTAATTTACTGCTAAATATATGATAAATGAAAGATGATTTAAAACCAATTGCTGAAAATATTATAGGCTTTTTGAAAGATCAATCTGATAGTAAATCAACCATAAATGAACTTGCAGTAGCAAATAGTGTTGACATAATGCTAATTAAAGTTATGGTGAGAAGCTTAAGGGATGATTATGAATTAGTCAGAACTAGCGGTACTGTAGTCTTATTAAGTAAAAAAGGTTATGAGTTTGTTTCGTTTAAGGAATTAGAAAAAAAAGAAATTCAAGAATCTCAAAACAAACTAATAGAATCAGAAATAAAAGGTTACGATCTCACTATTAAAAAATGGCAGAAAAAGACGTTTTGGTGGCTTTTCTGTTTTTCTTTATTTAGTTTCCTTTTGTCAGTATATAGTTTTATAAAACTCCAATCCATAACAAAAAGTAAAGAATCCACAGAGCTAAATGAAGCAAAAAAAGAACCGGAATTATCCAAACAGCATACTTCAACTTTAATCCAAAAATCGGTAGATTCTTTGTAGAATTCCAAGCTCTAAAAATATTAATAAAATCTCTCATTTAGTGTAAATACGTATATAGTTACCTTAAACCTTGGTAACTATATATAACTTAAAACTCAAATGAACCACTCCACACTTAAGCGAGCCACAATTGAAGACGCTAGCATTATTGCCTTATTGGGAAGAGTCACTTTTACTGAAACATTTGGTCATTTGTTTCCTGATAAAAGCGAACTTTTAGCCTATTATGACCGTACATTTTCGGTAGAGAAAATAGAAGCGAGTTTGCAGAAAAAGACTAATGTCTATTGGCTTGCTACTATAGACAGACTTCCTGTAGGGTATGCCAAGCTAAAGTTAGATTCATCTTCTAACTTCCTCAATTGTACGACAACCTGCCAACTGCAAAAAATTTATGTGCTGCGGGATTTTCTTTCCCAAAGAGTTGGTTTGTCTTTACAAAAGGAACTCCTCAATTATGCCCAAAATAATGGTTATCAAAATATCTGGCTTTCCGTTTTACAGAGCAATGAGCGCGCATTGTCTTTTTATATAAACAGCGGTTTTAATAAAATAGGAACTCACGAGTTTCAAATAGGCACACAAAATTTTCAGTTTAATGTGATGGCGAGAGATCTATAATATGTTATTAGTTAAAAAAATCGGCCTTAAAAGAGCTAAAATCGCCAAAAACCCATTAAAAATCAGGTGTTTTTAAAATTACTTATCTTTATTTCGCTTAAAGCGAAATAGTAAACTATGACAAAAACCTGCCCGGAATGCGGAGACAAAATTATAGGAAGAGCAGATAAAAAATTCTGTAGCGATGCGTGCCGCAACAGTTATAATAACCGCAAAAATAGCGACACTAAGAATCTCATGCGCAATGTCAATAACAAACTGCGTAAGAATTATAGAATTCTAGATAAACTAAACCCTGAAGACAAAACCAAAACGACTAAAAACAGACTGGTTCATGCGGGTTTTGACTTTAATTACTTCACAAGTATTTACACCACAAAAGCAGGCACAACCTACTATTTTGTGTACGATCAGGGATATTTGCCGCTGGAAGGCGATTTTTATGCGCTGGTTAAGCGCACTTAACTTATTTCCAGGTTTGCCCTTTTAATTGTAAAGCTGCCTTAAGAACATCTTTTTGACTTATCTGCCCCACAAGTTTCCCGTTTTCTACAATTGGGAAACGCCTGTGTTTTTTCTCAATAAATATTCTTGCCGCATCAAAAACATTCATATTCCCGTCTATGGTCTCAACATGGCAGTTCATATGCTTCTCTACAGTGGCATCTTCTACAGGCATGTTGTAATAACGACTGTCTGAGATCTGTTTTACACAATCACCCTCAGAGATCACTCCCAGCAGTTCATTTTTATCATTGACCACCGGCCCGCCAGATATTCTGTGCTTGATCAACTTTTCCATTACTTCCATAACCGTTTGTTCAGGACGAAAAGTAATCAGCTTAGTGGTCATATAATCAGACACGCGTATGTTAACCGTGTCTAATTGTACTTTTGAGCGTTTGCCCATAAAACTTTTAATCCCCATAATACTTGATTTTGATAGGTTTAAGTTACATATTTTTTTCGAAATCGTTTTCGCTTATTTTTACAACTGTGCTCATATTTTGGTCACTTGTGTATCACAAACCAACCAATTACCTTTAATACTTAATCGTCAAGCATGAGAAAAAGATATTCTGTAGCCCTTTCTTTCCTATTACTCGTTGGGATAATCTGTTATAGCTTTTACACCCATAAACCGCATTCTTATAGTCATGGCGATGTACCAGAAACCGCATTTTCAGCAGAGCGAGCGCTGGAGCAGCTAAAATATATTTCGGCACAGCAGCATTCTGTTGGGACTCCGGGGCATCAAAAAGTTCAGGATTATTTAGTCTCGGTTCTTGAAGGTATGGGCTTAGAGGTACAGTTAGAAGAAGGTTTTTCATACAAAGCAGGTTGGGGCGCTTTAAGTAAAGCGGTTAATATAATAACCCGTATCCCCGGCACAGATGGCAATAAAAGTCTTTTGTTAATGTCTCATTATGACAGCGCACCACACACAGCGTCTTATGGAGCAAGCGATGCTGGCAGCGGAGTTGTAACTGTGTTAGAAGCAGTACGCGCCTATCTGGCTACAGGTCAAAAACCTAAAAATGATATTATAATTCTCTTTACAGATGCAGAAGAATTAGGTCTTAACGGCGCTTCTGTATTTACAAATAAACATCCCTGGGCTAAGAATGTAGGTCTGGCTCTTAATTTTGAAGCACGCGGTAGCGGCGGGCCGTCTAACATGATTGTTGAGACTAATGGCGGGAACAGTGCACTTATAAAAGCTTTCGCGAAAGCAAATCCTGAATATCCTTTTGCAAACTCATTGTACTACAGCATTTACAAGATCCTGCCTAATGATACTGACTCTACAGTTTTACGGAAGGATGGTGACATAGACAGTTTTTTCTTTGCATTTATAGGTGATCACTTTGACTATCACACTGCACTCGACACTTATGAAAGGTTAGATCGCACCTCTCTGGAGCACCAGGCAAGTTATCTCGTGCCGCTATTGAATTATTTTTCTAACGCAGACCTCAACCTTAAGAGTACAGAAGATTATGTGTATTTAAATATGCCTGTGGTTAAAATGGTGTATTATCCTTTTAGCCTGATCTGGCCCATGCTCATTGTCGCTATTCTTGCATTTTTTGCACTCATATTTTATGGAATTAAAAAGAAGAAATTCACGTTTAAAACTATAGGCAGAGGCTTTTTGCCATTTTTACTTTCATTAATTACAGGTTGCCTTGTAACCTTTTTTGGATGGAAACTTATCCTCTTAGCCTACCCCGCCTATGCAGATATTTTACAGGGTTTTACTTACAACGGTTATGAATATATCGCTGCTTTTAGTAGTCTTACACTAGCTATCACATTTTTCTTTTACCACAAATTCTATAAACCTTACCATGCAGCAAGCTTAAGTATCGCACCTCTTTTCTTCTGGCTGATTATTTCAACATTAGTGGCGTTAAATTTACCCGGTGCCAGCTTTTTTATAATTCCGGTGTATTTTGGTATACTCGCTGTTTTTCTAATAATAAGTACACGTAAACCCAATCTCCTTGCTCTTTGCCTGTTGTGTGCTCCGGCTATTTTTATTCTCGCGCATGATATACGTGATTTTCCGGTTGGGCTGGGCCTTAAAATGTTGACCGCAAGCGCCGCATTTGCAGTTCTCCTTTTTGGGCTATTACTTCCACTTCTGGGTTTTTATCACAACAAAGGGAAGTTTGCATTTCTGTTTTTAATAATAAGTATCATCTTTTTTGTTTCGGCTCACTTTAAATCTGATTTTACGCCAGAGCGAAAATTCCCCACCAGCATCAATTATGTATATGATGTTGACACGAAAGAAACCTACTGGGCGACATATAACAAACAACCAGATGAATGGATCTCTACAATTATGGGTAACAACGCCGAAGCGACAGATCCTGAAAACAATGAAGCTTCTGGTAAATACAACAGTTTTTTTACAAGAACGTCACCTGCGCCCAGAAAACCGGTAGCTCCGTCTAGTATTTATACTTCCAGAGATACCGTGATAAACGGGATGAGAGAGATCAATTTTGCTATTTACCCCCAGCGAGAGATCAATGATATGTTACTATCTAACGCTGCGGGAACTCCTTTTCAACATCTCGAATTTAATGGCCAACTGGTTCAAAAAGATGATAACGAGCCCTACATAATGTCTGGCAGAACAAGTAGTAGGTTTTTAAGTTATCGAGTTACAGATCGTGAACCACTGCAGATCAAACTTACTGTTCCAGATACTACAGATCTTAGTTTTACAGTTTATGATTTTAGCTATGACTTATTAGATAACGCTGACTATAACCTGCCGCCAAGACCAGAAAATACCATGCCTATGCCATTTATCTATACAGACGCTATTATTACACGGCAAGAAGTTAATTTTGCCAGTTCTAAACGCTAAAAGTAAAGCATGAGCAATATCGCAATAGCAGGAATGGGCTGGCTGGGTAAACCTCTGGCTGTTGCCCTGCAACAAAAAGGTCACAATATAAAGGGATCTTCTACAAATAAGAAAAAGTTGAAAATGCTTAATGAAGCTGGTTTGCCCAGTTTCTATTTTTTGCTCACCGAAGACGGATTATCAGGTGAAATTACCGGATTTTTAAGTGCTGTTGATATTCTTATCGTTTTGATTCCGCCGGGATTACGTCATAATTCGGGTCACAATCATGCTCTAAAAATGCTCCATTTTGTAAACGAAATTGAAAGAGCAGGGATTAAACGAGTAATTCTGGTAAGCAGCACCGGCGTATATGACGATGCACAGGGTCACGTGACGGAAGTAGATCTACCAGAACCAACACTCAACAACGGCAAACAACTTCTGGAAACCGAACTTATGTTCTCAAATTCTGAAGCTTTTAAAGCCACTATTCTCCGTTTTGGTGGTTTATTTGGCGGAAGCCGAAATCCAGTAAAATACCTTGCCGGTCGCACAGGTTTAAGTAATGGTGAAGCGGCGGTTAATCTGATACATAGGATTGATTGTATTGCGATAATCAATGAGATTATAAAACAAGACGCCTTTGGCCACATATTTAATGCAGTGGCGCCAGAACATCCCAAAAAATCGGACTATTATCATCAAAAAGCGGTAGAAATGGGCATAAAACCTCCCGAATATAGCACTGATAATGAAGAGGAAATTTACAAAAGAGTAGATTCTGTAAATTTAAAAGAGATACTGAATTATGAGTTTAAGGTCAAAATTTAAACTTAGGTCTAATTATAAAAGAAAGATCCGGACAATTGCCCGGATCTTTTGTTTCTTCCAGAAGGTACGCAGGAAGAAGGCTAACACTAATTTAACAAAGAGTCTAAACCAAAGCTCCCTCTAGTCTAAAGAGTTGAGCGTTTAGATATTGTAAGGTCTTTACCTTTTCCTTAGTAGGTACGAGCAAAGAAATATTGTTGTTGCTTCCGCCATAAGAGATCATTCTAACTGGCAGTTTGTCTAAAAGACTAAAAGCTTTATAAGACTCGTGATCTTCAATAAGATTCTCGCCAACGATACAAATAATGCTGTGCTCCTGCTCTACTGTGATTTCTGCAATTACAGAAAGTTCTGTTACTATAGCTTTTAAATTGCGATTATCATCAATGGTAAGCGAGATAGCAACTTCAGAAGTGGTGATCATATCAATAGAAGTCTCATAACGATCAAAGACCTCAAAAATGGTTTTTAAAAAGCCGTGCGCACCTAGCATACGGTTAGAACGTATGCGTATCGCTGTAATACCATCTTTAGCAGATATGGCCTTTAAACCGCGATTATGATGCTCATTAGAAATCTTTGTTCCCGCTGCCTGTGGCTCAAAAGTGTTTTTAAGCCAAACCGGAATATCTTTATCTATTACAGGGGCCACTGTTTGTGGATGTAAGATTTTTGCACCAAAATAAGCAAGCTCTGCAGCCTCGTTATAAGTTAAATGCTCAATAGGTCTGGTTTCCTGTACAAAACGGGGATCATTATTGTGAAGACCGTCAATATCTGTCCAGATCTGCACTTCTCCCGCCCCTACAGCTGCACCTATAATTGTTGCAGAAAAATCACTTCCTCCGCGTTTTAGGGTTTCTATATTTCCCTTGTCGTCAAGACAGACAAAGCCCTGTGTGATATATAATGCAGATGGCTTTCTATTTAAAACAGGCTTAAGCCTGGCTCCTACGGCATTCACGTCTGGGTTTTCTACAGAACCCACATACATAAATTCTTTCGCGTCAAGCAACACATTTTCTATCTGCTGTTGATCAAGATATTTAGAGAACAGATAAGTAAGCATAGTCTCACCATAAGTGACGATCTCTGCATACAACGATGGTCTTATATCCCCCAGCGCCAACTCTCTAAGATCAGCAAGATATTGGTCTATTTGCACCATCGCTTCACTCGCGCTTTGCGAATTTGTAAACAAACTATCTATTGCTTCAAAATGCTTAACCTTTATTGCCTGTAAAGCTTCAGAGATTTCTGCGTCGTTCCCGTCAACACTTGCTTTATGTAGATTAACTAATAGGTTAGTCACGCCAGACATTGCAGAAAGAACGATTATTTTTTTTTCTTCACTCTGCGAGATTATCTCTACTACCTTGCGGATGTTAGCCGCATTTCCTACTGATGTACCACCAAATTTTAATACGTTCATAAACTTAATTTTGCTGCATAATTAATACGAAACCAACGATGTATAAAATAATTCTAAAAAATTATATAGATTTGCACAAATTGTTAAATATATAACATTGAAGACGATAACTTCCTGTGTAGAAACGCTTATAAAGCATCAACCTTTTATTGAGGATGCGCTTACGCGAAATATTATAAACTTTAGTGCCCTCGCCGAAGATTTTAAACCGCAAATAGAACAGGAATTAGGAAAAACAGTGAATTCTGGTTCTATAGTTATGGCGCTGCGACGCTACTTTCCGCAACGGCGATTAAATGCCAAAATGGTGCGCGAACTGGGCGATATTGTAGTGCGCTCTGGCATTACAGATTTTACATTTCTAAATTCAGCTAGTATTTTAGACAGTCAGCTGCAATTGCTTGAGCAGGTAAAAAATATACCAAAAGCTTATTTTACGTATTCTAGTAACTTTCACGAAAGTAATATCCTGGTATCAAATGATCTCACCCAGATCGTTGAGGAATGTTTCACTAAAGAAACTTGTATCACTATAAAAAAGGATCTTGCTTCAATCTCTATTGCATTACCCGAGAATAACTCTAAAACAGTAGGTCTCTATTTCTATATTTTTAAACTGCTTGCCTATGACGGCATTCCCATTTTTGAAGCTATTTCTACCTCTAACTACTTCACGCTATTCTTAGAAAAAGAATATGTGAATCAGGCTTTTGCTCTCGTAAACGAAATGAAAGCGCAATAAAAAGAGGTTGTTTAAAAAACTTTAAAACCCCGTCATTCCGAATTTCTTTCGGAATCTCATAATGCTTTATCAGCAATTATGATGAGAATCTGAAACAAGTTCAGATTGACGAAGAATGTTCTTTAAACAACCTCTACTTTAGAACACTAAGAACTAATTACCAGATGCGCACGCGCTTATCTTCTGGTAAGTACATTTTATCACCTTCTTGTATACCAAAGGCTTCATAAAATGCATCTACATTCTGCAATGGCACATACGCTCTGTACATACCCGGAGAATGAGGATCTGTCTTGATACGAGTACGCAATGCATCGTCTCTCATTTTTGTTCTCCAGATGGTTGCCCATGAGATAAAGAAACGTTGCTCTGGTGTAAAGCCGTCAATGTCTTCAGGTCTTCCGTTTTCAGCATAGAATTTTTGCAATCCGTCATAAGCAGCGAGAACTCCACCTAAGTCACCTATGTTTTCACCTAAAGTGAATTTACCATTGATGTAAAGGCTGTCTGCAACTTCAATATTGCTGTATTCATCTGCAAGTGCATTTGCACGAGTTGTAAATGACTCAAGATCCTGAGGCGTCCACCAGTTTTTAAGATTTCCATCTGCGTCAAAACGAGCACCACTATCGTCAAAAGCATGAGAGATCTCATGACCTATAACAGCACCTATACCACCATAATTAACAGCTTCGTCTGCCTGATAGTTATAAAAAGGAGGTTGTAAAATTGCCGCTGGAAATACGATCTCATTAAAAGTAGGATTAAAGTATGCATTCACAGTTTGTGGTGACATACCCCATTTTGTTTTATCTACCGGCTCATCAAAATCCTTAAGATTATCTGCCTGTGCCCATTCACTTGCAGCCTGCATATTTTCATAGAACGTATTGTCTTTGTTAACAGCAAGGTCTGCGTAATCTTCCCACTTGTCTGGATAACCTATTTTAACCGTGAATTTGTCTAACTTTTCGATAGCTTTAGTTTTTGTACTATCGCTCATCCATTCGAGATTATTAATACGATCTCTGTAAGCGTCAATGATATTTGCGATCATTTTTTCTGCTTTCGCTTTAGCTTCCGGCGGAAATTTCTCATCTACATAAAGCTTGCCCACAGCTTCTCCTAAAACAGCATCTACAGTTTGTAAAGCACGCTCATCTGCCGGCTTTTGTTTTTGCACTCCATTTAGAGTTTTGCTATAAAAATCCCAGTTAGCTTTCTCCATATCTACAGTAAGATAATCTGAAGATCTGTTTAAAGTAGACCAGCGTACTAATGTTTTAAGATCGTCTATAGTTGTTCTTGTTAAAGTACTTTGTAACGCTTTCATATATGCAGGCTGCATTACAATGACAGTATCAACATCTTTTTTAACACCAATATCTGAGATCATTTTCTTCCAGTCGATAGCAGAAACCATTGCTTGTAACTCTGCAATAGATTTTGGGTTATTAAAGTTACGTGCATCTCTGCTTTGTACTTTATCAAGTCTTGGCTCTGCAAGTTGCGTTTCAAGCTTAAGAACAAGTTCTGCCTGCTTACGTGCAGCTGCCTCATCATCTCCTAAAAACTGAAGCATACGAGTAATATAGTCAACATATTGACCTCGTATTTCTTTCGCTTTAGCATCCTGATCTAGATAGTAATCACGATCTGGCAGACCTAAGCCACCGGGTGTGATATAACCAGCGTTAATGGTACTTTTGCTAAAATTAGGGAACACTCTAAAACCAACAAAAGGAGCATTTATTGCGATATTTGTAGCAAGAACCGTTTGCAGATCTTCAAGGTTTTTTATTCCGCTTATTGCATCAAGTGCAGGCTGTAAAGGTTTTATACCTGCATTATTGCGCGCAACAGTATCCAGCTCAGACTCGTAAATAGACAATGCTTTTGCCTGGTCTGTACCTTCTGCATACTCGCCGGTTTCTTTGGCATTGTTAATAATACTCAACACGTCATTGCGCGTGTTTTTACGTAAAACACCAAAACCACCCCAGGTAGATTCCTCTTCAGGAATTTCTGTGGTTTTCATCCAGTTACCATTTACGTAAGCGTAAAAATCATCTTTAGGGTTTATCGTTGTGTCCATATTCTCAACAACAAGACCCGGCTGTTTGTCTTCACTTGCCATTTCATGCTTCTCCTCTTTACAAGAAGTAAAGATTAGACCTCCGGCAGCTAGCAAAAGCAGCGGTTTCATTTTAATATTCATTGTTTATTACATGTTTTAAATTAATGTGAATAAGTTCTATTTCTAAGCAAAACGTTACAGGATATACTTAAAATAATTATAGGTTAGTTTTGCAGAATTTTTGAAGTAAGAAGGCTGTCATGCTCCTTTTTTAATGCGGTGACCTGATCTACGTCGTCGTTAGGAATAGCTATTGATAACACATAATGCCTGATCTTCCAGCTACTGCCAACTTTGACAAGCACACCTGAGCCTCTGCAAATTCCCATTTGGGTATTTAGCAATTCATCAAACCAAGCGATTTTTTGTGAAGGACCTATAAAAATATTGCGCTCAATGGCCGTAAAACTCCATGCTTTGCCCTTGTCAAAGTAAGGTTTCGCGAAAGCTTTAAATTCTTCTACATTCCAATTCTCTGTAGCGTCTGTACCTATAAAAATGGCATCATCTGTCATCAAATTAAAATAAGCATCAAAATCTGCATCTGCGGCAGCTTTATGCCAGGCGTTTAATTGTGAATCTATCGTTTGTTTGTTTTGATCTGTTTGCGCTAGTAGCGAAAAACCTGCCAAAAACAGTATAAAAACGCTCTTTTTAAATGCCATTTTGTAATCCTTTTATTTAGTTAACGATTTGCTGTTTAACAGAATCGATCTGCAAAGATTTACGTAATTCTATATTCTCTGTGTCAAATTCATTGAGAATATCATCTATTGATTTTTGAAACTTCATATTTATTTGCAATTTCAGATCCTGAAAGGCATTGTAGAATTCTGTCGCCTCCTGGTTAACTTCTGCAGTATCTATATCTCGCTTTTCCACCTTTTGCTTAAGAGTATGTGCTTTAGTATTGAGCACGGTAAGGCGTGATTCTATAGACTTATCCTGAAGACTATCTGGCTTTTGCCGCTGTATCTCTTCTGTTGCGACAACCCATTGATCAATCTCTGTTTTCACACTCCCAATAGCGGAATTGTCTAAATCTCGTAAAGCCTGCTCAAGAACCTCATAACCCTTCCAGGATGCGGTGGCAGCAGCTGCATCTTGTGAAAGTTTTATATTGATTAAAACACTATCTCTAAATTTTACGGGAAGCTCTTCTATTTGTGTATTCTCCTGTTGTTGTTCCTGCTTTTCCTGACAGCTTAAAATGCCCAGTAAAATGCAGAAAAGCAGAACGGTTAAACTCTTATTCATGGTATACTTTAAGAAATCAAAAGTACGTGAAAAGGTATTAATTAAAAAAGCTCCCGTTTCAGGAGCTTTTTTATCTACATATGCTTTATTACAGCGTGATTAATTTCTTTATTGAGATCATCAAATGCCTCTATAATCTCTCTTAAATGCCTGTCAACAACACGCTCATGCATTTCTTCTTCATCGATCTCTTTATAAAATCGTTCTACTTTTTCATTAATGCGCGCAATCTGGGCAATCACATTCTTAGTGCGCAGTTCTTTGGGTATCTGCTTAGACATTGCGCTAACATTGCGCACCATTCTTTCCTGCAGACTTATAGAATTAAGAGCGTTTGTATTGCTTATTGTACGTATATTTTGTTCTAGTGCACGGTATGCAGACCATTGTTCTACTTTAGCCTGAGCAGGATCTACAAGCGGTTGCACTTTAGTTGCAAGTTGTAGATTTTTAATTCCTTCTTCGGGGTTGTTACAGCTTATAAAAAATGCTGAGAATAGCGCACAAATAATTATCTTCTTCATGTAATTTGCAATTGTCTTACAAAATTACAGCTACGTACTTGATGCAGAAAAACTTACAGACTAAATCTCTCCTAAAGTTTTTTCAGGATTTAACAGTTAATTTCGAAAAACGCCTCATTTTCCTCAAAAATCGTCCTTTTTAGTTTAAAAATCAGAAAAATCTATAATCTTGCAGTGTCGCGCTTTTTATTGATTTTTAACCGATTTTAGGGCAGAATGGGTAAGTTTTGAAAGTATTTCGTTTATCTGCTCTGTTAGATCATCGTAGGAGTCTGTAATGTTCTCTATCCCTTCTGAAACTCTAATTTCAGCTTTATTTTCGCTTAAAGCTTCGTCTAATTCAATAATTCTATCCTGAATTTGATTAACAAGACCTTCTATTTCACGAGTTGAGATTAAAGTGGGAATGGTATTTTGCACAGCTGCAGCATCTCCTTTTAACTGGTTAATGTGACCTTCTAATTCCGCCGCTTTTATTTCCTGTAATTTAAGCATATCTTCGTTCAATGCCTTCAGTTCTTCCCAAGCGTAGACCTCTTCAATAGCTGCCCTTTTATTAGACTTCTGTATATTCTCAAGATATTGCCTATTCAGACCGGCATCTGCATATCTTATCTTCATCGAGTCAACAGGTTTCTTATTCACTTTTATATCTTCTTTAGGTTCATTTTCATTCACCTGCGCTTCTTTTTCTTTGGTGTTATTACAACTGATTAAAGTAATTGTAGTTATAATTATAAGAATGTATTTTTTCATCGCGATCTTTTTTGTTCACACAAATTTATTGGTCTTGAGGTATTTAAAGCTGTAATTGAAATTAAAAATATCATAAACTTAGCGAGTGATCTTCTAAAAAATTGCCTAAGCCTATTTTATCTTTTATTAATTAACGCCCGCATCCTCGCTTATAGTACAAAGAATAAGTTGATTCTTTATAACTTTACCATACTCAAGAAAGTGAGTAGAAATTTATGCAAGCGAAAAAGAACTAACTCCCAGAGAAATTGACCGAATTATTGAAATGGCATGGGAAGACCGCACCACGTTTGACTCTATTGAATTTCAATTTGGTTTAAATGAAGCTGCAGTTATTAGCCTAATGCGCAATGAGATGAAGCCCAGCAGCTTTAAAATGTGGCGCAAACGAGTACAGGGCCGAAACACAAAACATGCGGCAAAACGGGATTTTGTAAGCGGTACTTTTAAAAGTAGCCGTCAAAAGCAAATAAGCAACAATAAAATCGCAAAGCGGTAGCACCTGTTGTTACACATCAGTGCTCACTAAATATATGTAGCATTTCGTTTAAAGCATTTTAAGAATGCATCAGGCACTGCCATATTTATACCTTCTCCTGCAAATGGTGGCCCTCCTAATTGAATATAGCTCATAAAAAACCATCAACAAAAGTTGATGGTTTTAATTTTATCTAATAAGGTGATCTTATTATTTTGATGTAATGGCGATTACTCGTTATTACTTACAACACGTTCTCCTTTACTCTCCCATGTGTTAACACTGGTAATTTTTGAGTTATCATAATTTACCTCTTGTAAAGTGTCGTCGTTCCAAAAGAACCACTTACCTACTTTTTGCCCTTTTTCGTATTGAGCTACGGCAGATTTTTGTCCTTCTTCAGTGTAGCTTACCCAGGTTCCCTGTAGCTTGCCGTCCTTAGTATAGTAACCAGTTTGACTTACAACGCCATTATCATGAAATAAGGTAGCCTTAATAAGATTTCCTTCCTTCTCATAAGTATTTTTTACTTTTTCCTGTGCAGTTGATAGTGCTATGCTGCCCACCAATGCAAAAATCATAAGGATTTTTTTCATAATAGCATGTTATTAATTAAACTTAACATTACAAATATAGCTTTAATTTAAATATTAGGAAACATTTAGGTAACATTAAATTTACATTAAAACTATAATTAATTAATTGTCAAGTGATTATATTTATTTTACAGAATATAAAAACGACCAGGAATGGGTCAATTAGGAGGAAAATCGGGTAAAAACAGGTATAAATCGTCCTACTTATAACCTTCACATAACATATATACAGAAAATAAATATCAAATTTGCTGACTAAAGTATTAAGTACTTCATGGATAATATTTATTTGATTATGCTGGTTGCATTGGCTATTCTGGCCATTGCAGATCTGGTGGTAGGTGTAAGTAATGATGCCGTAAATTTTCTCAATTCTGCCATAGGTTCTAAAGCCGTTTCTTTTAAGACAATAATAATTGTTGCAAGTGTGGGGATTGTCCTGGGAGCTCTTTCTTCAAGCGGTATGATGGAGGTTGCCAGAAAAGGAATCTTTGTGCCCGGCAAGTTCTACTTTGATGAAATAATGGTCATTTTTATGGCTGTCATGATAACAGATATTCTGCTGCTCGATTTCTTTAACACACTTGGGCTGCCTACTTCTACGACGGTTTCTATCGTTTTTGAACTTTTAGGGGCTGCAGTGTGTATGACGATCATAAAGCTTTCTGCAAATGACGATTCTCTTATGCAAATAGGTGAATACATAAATTCTGATAAAGCTATAGAAATTATAACGGGTATACTCGTTTCAGTGCTCATTGCATTTACGGTGGGAGCACTGGTGCAATTTATAACGCGTTTCCTGCTTACTTTTAATTTTGAAAAAAAACCAAGCTGGGTCGCTGCTTTATTTGGTGGTCTGGCGACGGCAGCAATTAGTTACTTTATAGTTGTAAAAGGACTGTCAAGTGCTTCTTTTATGAATGGTGATTTTATAAGCTGGGCAGAAAATAATGTAGCTTCTTTTATGGGAATTAGTGTACTTATCTGGACGCTGGTCTCATACATTATAAATAAGCTTTTCAATATCAACGTGTACGTGATGGTGATCGTCATAGGCACATTTGCACTTGCTATGGCATTTGCAGGTAATGATCTTGTAAACTTCATTGGTGTGCCAATGGCCGCATACCAGTCTTACTTATTCTGGGTAAACAGCGGCGTTCCTGCAGAAAGTTTCAGTATGGAAACTCTGGCCGATAAAGTCCCTACGCAACCTTTACTTTTGCTTGCCGCAGGTATTGTAATGATATTGACGCTCTGGTTTTCTAAAAAGGCCAGAAGAGTTGTAAAAACCTCTGTTGACCTTGCAAGACAAGACGAAGGTACAGAGCGCTTTAAACCTAATTCTATTTCACGTGGTCTCGTACGTGGTGCGATGCGCTTAAACTACGGGGTAATGACCTTAGTACCTCAACGTATTCAGGATCGTATTAATCTGCGCTTTACAAAAAGAGAACCTGTTTCTCGTATCGCCGCGATGGATATGCCTGCTTTTGACCTTGTACGTGCAGCAGTGAATCTGATGATTGCCAGTGTACTTATATCTTTAGCAACTTCTATGAAATTACCACTCTCTACAACTTATGTAACTTTTATGGTTGCAATGGGTACGTCTCTTGCAGACAGAGCATGGGGTAGTGAAAGTGCTGTTTATCGCGTTGCAGGGGTAATGAATGTAATAGGCGGCTGGTTTATGACCGCATTAAGCGCATTTACCGCAGCAGCAATAATGGCCTTTATTCTTTGGGAAGGTGGCACCGTTGCTCTTGCTATTCTCTTTATACTCGCTGTAATCTTATTGGTGCGTAATTACATCAATCACAAAAAACGTTCTCAGGCTGAAGCCGAAGAAGGCAGATTATTGCGCGCTGTGAGTAATTCAATACAGGGTATTATTAACGAGAGCACATCTAATGTTGCCTCTGCGTTTAAACGCGGAAACAAAGTCTATACCGGCACCATAGAAGGCCTGGCTAAAGTTGATCTTTCCCGATTAAAAAAGAGCAAAAAAGGTATTACAAAGCTTAACGCAGAAGTAGAAGAGTTGCGTAACAGTTTGTATTACTTCATTAAAAATCTTGACGATACACATGTACAGGCAAGCCGCTTCTACATAGACGTTTTAGGATATTTACAAGATGTGACACAGTCAATAAGTTTTATCACGACTGCGAGTTACGATCATTTAAATAATAATCATAAAGGATTAAAATTCACAC
Organism: Leeuwenhoekiella sp. A2; assembly: GCF_047946655.1. Classification (GTDB taxonomy): domain Bacteria; phylum Bacteroidota; class Bacteroidia; order Flavobacteriales; family Flavobacteriaceae; genus Leeuwenhoekiella. The sequence continues at coordinate 1,795,951 of NZ_CP172311.1, read as the reverse complement.
AGCTTAAAGACCTTAAGGAAATTGAGCAGAATCTTGACACCTTATTCAGCAAGATCACAAATACATTTAACGATAAGAATTTTGATGCGATTGTGTCAATTCTTGAAGAGAAACAAGCACTTCTTGACAGCGTTTCAACTAAAATTGAAAAACAGGTAGAACGCACCAGAAATAGTGATTCCAGTCCTAAAAATACGATGTTATATTTCAGTTTACTTCAGGAAACTGAAGATCTTATTAAGGCGACTATGAACTTGCTTGAGCACTATTATATAGAACATAAAAAGCATTTATAGACCGATTTTTAAGGCTAAAACACCGAAAACCTGCTTAAATAAGCAGGTTTTTTGCGTCCATAACTTTTCTAAAAGTACCCGGGAATAAATCCAAAAAGTTACGCACATAAGGAATACGTATTCACTTAAAATTTAATACGTATTTTTATCTACAAACTATAAGGAAATCCATTATATGATTTCCTGTTGTGATCATACATACTAGATTATCATATGACCATTAAAGGTGCAGAAGCAGAACGGTTAAAAATATCCGGTCATAATCAAAATTGGAAAAAATGGGGTCCCTATCTCGCCGAAAGGCAATGGGGAACGGTACGTGAAGATTATAGTGAAGATGGTAATGCCTGGGAATTTATAAATCACGACAAAGCTCGCAGTAATGCCTATCGCTGGGGAGAAGAAGGAATTGGCGGTTTTTGCGATTCAAGAGAGATTCTTTGTCTTGCGCCAGCTTTCTGGAATGGTAAAGATCCCATATTAAAAGAGCGTTTATTTGGTTTAACTAACAATCAGGGAAATCACGGGGAAGATGTAAAAGAACTTTATTTTCACCAAGTATCTTCTCCCACACATTCTTACAGTAAGTATTTATATAAGTATCCGCAAGTCGCTTTCCCATATACAGATCTTGTTCAAAGTAATAAAAGAAGCCGTGAGGAAACAGAATATGAATTACTTGATACACTAAACTTTAAAAACAGTGCCTATTTTGACTGCTTTATTGAGTATGCAAAAGCAGATGTTGATGACATTCTCATGAAAGTCACTGTTATCAACAGGGGTAAAAAAGCTGCTAAAATTCACGTATTGCCTCATTTGTGGTTTCGTAATTTTTGGAAACACAACAAACGCTTTACGCGACCATCAATTAAATCTACTTCTAATAGTTCTGTTGAATCAAACAGCATTAGAAACGGGAGATACTTCTTTTATCATGAAAATGGCGAACAACTTTTTTGCGATAACGAAACAAATAACTACCGTATTTATGGGGTTCCTAATGATGTTGATTATGTTAAAGACGGGATCAATGACCACGTTGTAGATAGAGAAGCTTCAGTAAATCCAGATAAGAACGGATCTAAAGTCGCAATATGGCACAAGTTTAAGCTCAAAGCCGGTGAGTCGAAAGTGGTTAAAGTGCGTCTTACCAAAAAGAAGACCAAAGAACCCTGGAGCGATTACGATACTATTTTTGACCAGAGAATAGCTGAATGTGAAGATTTCTACAGCACAGTTATAAAAAGTGACTTGCCTAAAGAACATCAGGCTATTGCAAAAAGTGCTTTTTCCGGTTTATTGTGGACTAAACAATTCTATTACAATGATGTTTTTAAATGGCTTTTTGGAGGTCCCGGCGAGGGAACTCCCAGCAGATTTAACGCACGTAATTTTAGTTGGCAGCATCTAACAAACCGCGACATCATCTCGATGCCAGACAAGTGGGAATATCCCTGGTATGCCGCCTGGGACCTGGCTTTTCATATGGCGTCGTTTGTAGAGATAGATGCAGATTTTGCTAAAGAACAACTACTACTTGTGCTTCGCGAAAATTACATGCATCCCAACGGCCAGATCCCGGCTTATGAATGGAATTACAGCGATGTTAATCCGCCGGTTCATTCATGGGCGGTGTGGCATGTTTATGAAAAAGACAAAGAATATGCGGGAGTAGGAGATCAAAATTTCTTAGAGAAATCCTTTCAGAAACTACTTATCAATTTTACATGGTGGGTCAATCAAAAAGACACGCATGGCACAGATCTCTTTGAGGGCGGATTTTTAGGGCTTGATAACATAGGTGTTTTTGACCGTAATCATATGCCGCCGGGCATCACCAGAATGCAACAGGCAGATGCTACCAGCTGGATGGCCATGTTTACGCTTAACATGTTGCGCATGTCATTAGAGCTTGCTAAAACCAATAAAGCGTATGAGGAAGCTGCCGCGAAATTTTTTAGACACTTTTTAAATATCGCCTGGGCGATGCATCATATTGGGAAAAAGAATATTTCGCTTTGGGATGATGAAGATAATTTTTATTATGATGTTGTAGAAATGTCCAGCGGTGCAACAGATAGATTACGCGTGCGCTCTTTAGTGGGCATCATACCCTTGTTTGCAGTAGAGATCATCAATAAAGACTTGTTTGAAGAATTAAAAGAATTTAGAAAAAGAGTAGTCGAGATTGTAAGAACAAGACCTGATCTGGCTTCGCTTATTTCACGTATTGAAGAATTTAATGAGGAGGGCAACTATTTATTCTCTATCATGCGCGGGTTCAGGCTTGAGCATTTGCTAAAACGCCTGCTTGACGAGAACGAATTTCTTTCAGATTTTGGTATTCGTTCGCTTTCAAAATATCATGATGAGCATCCTTTTGTGTTTGAACATCATGGGCAGCACAGAATTCAATATGAACCCGGTGAAAGCAGGTCAAGTATGTTTGGTGGTAATTCTAACTGGCGCGGCCCCATCTGGATGCCATTGAATTATATGATCATACAATCGTTGCGTAAATATTATACTTTTTACGGTTCACAATATTTATATGAATTCCCTACAGGCTCTGGAAATAAGATGAATCTGAATGAGATCGCTAAAGAACTCACTAAACGTTTAGTAAAGCTTTTTGAACGTAATCAAGATGGCAAATATCAATATCATGCAGATGACGATGCACATCTGTTTGCTAATGATGAACATTTTAAAAGCAATCATCTCTTTTATGAATTCTTTGATGGTGACACCGGCAAAGGTTTAGGAGCTTCACACCAAACCGGATGGACGGCTTTAATAGCTAATTTAATTTTAGAAATGGAAGATTAAACTGCGATTTTCAGCTTATTTCCCACGAAAAACAGGCACTTTTCAGTGATTTTTCAATAGACTATTTTTCTTTGGCTTGTGCTAATTCCATTATAAAAGCCCCATCTGTTTAAATCAAATGGGGCTTTTTAATTAACTACTTAAATAGATTACTACGATCCGCACATTAGGCAATCATCATCACCTTCGGCAGCTTTCGCCTGAGCGATAATTGCTTTCATTTCATCTGCTGTCATAGGCGCTGTGTTTACTTGTGCGCCAGCTTGTACATTTCCGGCAGCTGATGCCTGAGTTCCTTTTGTCTCATAAGGAGTCGCAGGTTCTTCTATAGGTACCGGTCTGTGTACTTTAGAAGCCGTATTTGCTTCAAGAGTTTTAGCAGCACGAGCAGCTACCTGAGTTTCTACTTCTTCTTCAGGTTGTACAATAGCTTTCTCCTCTTTCTTAAGGGTAAACTTAATCGCATCTACTGCAGATTTTGTACGCAGGTAGTACATTCCTGTTTTTAAACCGCTCTTCCATGCATAAAAGTGCATAGAGGTAAGCTTAGCGAAATTGGCATTTTCCATAAACAGATTCAGTGACTGTGACTGATCTATGAAATATCCTCTGTGGCGAGACATATCGATTATGTCTTTCATGCTCAACTCCCAAACCGTTTTATAAAGTTCTTTAAGATCTGCAGGAATTCTGTCTATATCTTGTACAGAACCGTTAGCGCGCATAATAGCTTCTTTAAGATCATCATCCCAAAGACCAAGTGCTACAAGATCTTCTAATAAGTGCTTGTTCACAACAATAAACTCACCAGAAAGTACACGTCTTGTATAGATATTTGAAGTATATGGCTCAAATGCTTCGTTGTTTCCTAAGATCTGAGACGTAGAAGCTGTAGGCATAGGCGCTACAAGCAATGAATTGCGCACGCCATTTTGTAAAATTTCCTGACGTAATTTATCCCATTCCCAACGACCACTTAATTCTTCATCTTTTATGCCCCAAAGGTTATATTGAAATTCACCTTTTGAGATAGGAGAACCATTGTAACTTTCATAAGCTCCTTCTTCTTTAGCAAGCTCCATAGAAGCTGTTACTGCTGCGAAATAAAGGGTTTCAAAAATATCCTGATTCAGTTTTTTAGCTTCGTCGCTTGTAAAAGGTAATCTAAGCTTGATAAATGTATCTGCAAGACCCTGCACACCTAAACCAATAGGTCTGTGGCGCATATTTGAATTTCTAGCCTCTTTTACCGGATAATAGTTGCGATCTATTACTTTATTCAGGTTCTTAGTTACTCTTTTTGTAATGCGGTAAAGTTCTTTATGATCAAACTCACCATCTTTTATAAACATAGGTAATGCGATAGAAGCCAGGTTACACACAGCTACTTCATCAGGGCTGGTGTACTCCATGATCTCTGTACAAAGATTTGAAGAGCGTATCGTACCCAGATTTTGCTGGTTAGATTTACGATTTGCCGCATCTTTATAGAGCATGTATGGCGTACCAGTCTCAATTTGAGACTCAAGTATTTTCTCCCAAAGTTCGCGGGCTTTTATAGTTTTCCTGCCTTTACCTTCAGCCTCATACTTCAGGTACATTTCTTCAAACTCATCACCGTGAACATTAAAGAGATTAGGGCACTCGTTAGGACACATTAAAGTCCATGTGCTATTCTCTTCAACACGTTTCATAAACAGATCTGGAATCCACATCGCGTAGAAAAGGTCTCTTGCACGCATTTCTTCCTTACCATGATTTTTCTTTAGATCAAGAAAATCAAAAATATCTGCATGCCATGGTTCTATATAAATAGCAAAAGAGCCTTTACGCTTACCACCACCCTGATCTACATATCTTGCCGTATCATTAAACACACGCAGCATAGGCACTATCCCGTTAGAAGTACCATTTGTACCACCAATGTAAGACCCTGTAGCTCTTACGTTGTGAATAGATAAGCCTATACCACCAGCGCTCTGTGAGATCTTGGCAGTTTGTTTTAAGGTATCATAAATACCATCAATACTATCATCCTGAGTTGCTAACAGAAAGCAGGAAGACATTTGAGGTTTAGGCGTTCCTGAATTAAATAATGTAGGCGTAGCATGTGTAAAATATTTTTTAGACATTAACTCATATGTCTCTTTTACAGATGCAAGATCATTTAAGTGAATACCTACAGATACGCGCATAAGCATATGTTGAGGGCGCTCTACTATCTTACCGTTAAGTTTTAATAAATAAGAACGTTCTAATGTTTTAAAGCCAAAATAGTCGTAACCAAAATCCCTGCTATAGATAATAGAAGAGTCAAGCTCTTCTTTATTTTCCATGATCACTTTATAAACGTCATCTGCAATAAGTGGCGCTTTTTTGCCGGTACGCGGGTTCACGTACTCATACATATCCTGCACTACTTCGCTAAAGGTTTTTTTAGTGTTCTTATGTAAGTTAGAAACCGAAACACGTGCTGCTAACTTTGCATAATCAGGATGTGAAGTTGTCATTGTTGCAGCAACTTCTGCAGCAAGATTATCAAGCTCACTGGTTGTTACACCATCATAAAGGCCTTCTATAACACGCAAAGAGATTTTAACCGGGTCAACTAATGGATTTAAACCATAGCATAACTTTCTTATTCTTGCTGTTATCTTGTCAAACATAACGGGCTCTTGGCGTCCGTTTCTTTTAATTACATACATGGGCCTTGGTTTTTTATAGTTAAACGCTCAAAGCATTTTGGCAAACTTTGAGAAAAAGATGGCTAGGGCTGTAATTAAGAAACTACAGTCTTCACCGTTTATTTTAAATATTTATTGGTGCCCGCTTAGGGCTAATTGGTGTTTCTAATGCAATCTTTTAAAAATCTGCATCAAAACTTATTTTTTGACCTTCGGTGCCGCCGCTTCCGCTGGCAACTCCTGCTTTTTGATACTCACCTACTCTTTTTTCAAAGAAATTGGTTTTTCCCTGTAGAGAAATCATATCCATGAAATCAAAAGGATTTGTGACATTGTATTCTTTCTCGCATTCTAACTCAACCAGCAATCTGTCTGTTACAAACTCCAGATACTGAGTCATTAGTTTTGAGTTCATACCTATAAGACTTGCAGGCAGAGATTCTGTAATGAATTCACGCTCTATATTAAGTGCGTCGACTAATATTTCGCGAATGCGTTCTTTAGGCACCTTATTGATTAGGTGATGATTGTGCAGGTGAACTGCAAAATCACAATGAACACCTTCATCTCTTGATATCAACTCATTAGAAAAGGTAAGTCCCGGCATTAAACCTCTTTTCTTTAACCAAAAAATAGAGCAAAATGCACCTGAGAAGAAAATCCCTTCTACTGCAGCAAAAGCAATTAAACGCTCTGCAAAACTTGGACTGTCGATCCATTTTAGAGCCCAGTCTGCTTTTTTCTTAATTGCAGGGAAATTCTCAATGGCATTAAACAATTGATCTTTTTCCTTTTCATCTTTAACATAAGTATCGATAAGCAACGAGTATGTCTCAGAGTGAATATTCTCCATCATGATCTGAAAACCGTAGAAAAATTTAGCTTCAGAATATTGAACTTCACTCACAAAATTCTCTGCAAGATTCTCATTTACGATACCGTCTGATGCGGCAAAAAATGCAAGAATATGCTTGATGAAATATTGCTCGTCTTTGTTCAGTTTATTATTCCAGTCTGTTAGATCCTGGTGTAAGTCAATCTCTTCTGCAGTCCAGAAGCTAGCCTCAGATTTCTTATACCACTCCCATATGTCATGGTGTTGTATAGGAAATATTACGAAACGATCTTTGTTTTCTTGTAAAATGGGCTCTACCTGACTCATGTCCTTTGCGTTTTTAAGTGATAAAATTCTCTGGTTACTAGGGACTAACAAATATGAAAAAAAAAGGAGCTCAATGCTTGTTAATTGGGAGCCGGTTTTCAACAAAGTTTTCAACACGAAGAGTTTTCCTACGCCCTTATAGTTTTGTTAAACAAACAGTTTAATTTATTGATAATCAATTTATTAAAGCAATTATCAACACTGTGTATTTCATCGTTAAAAACACCGCCAGCAAGGGCTTTTACAAGGGCTAAACCCAGATTTACTTTTTAAATCCCAAAGGCGATTTTAAGGTGAAAAAGGCGGCTTTTTAATCTAAATTCCTCTCAAAAAAATATAAAATCTTACAACCCTTTTATGAAATATCATTTTGCGTAAAATCGATATTTTAAATGGTAATCAGGTATCTTTTTAAAAATCGGTAATATTAGAGGTAATATCGGTATTTTTTGGCATAATTTCTGCTTCCTTTAAAGTGCTATAAAAGGAAAATAACCATATGAAAATCAAAAACTTAATACTCTTACTAATAGGTATTATATTTCTTAATGCGTGTTCAAAACTTACAAAGGCCACAGATATTTTCACAAACCCAACTGCACGTGAGCTTTATAAACGCGATTTTGTCACAGACACTATTCAATTTAATATCTGGCAGCAAGCCTATAAAAATGCATTTGCAGACAGTTTATCTATAAAACTACCTTATCTGGAAGAAGGTCATTATTATACAAATAGTGATGCTGTTTATAGTTATGATGTTAAGCTGGAACAAGGAGAGGTTTTTCATTTAGAAGCAGCCACAGATACTACTGCTACAAAAGTTTTTCTTGAACTTTATAAAAAAACTGGTGACAGTTTAAATCCCTATCAATCTATAGCAGAAAGTGACCTGAAGGATAAAGAACTTCACTATACCGTAGAAAATTCTGGCGATTATAAAGTTATCATACAGCCCGAAATACAGGCCAACACTAACTTTGCTTTAAAAGCTTACCGCACACCTATGTATCATTTTCCGGTAGTGGGCAAAGGTAACGCTGCCATACAAAGTTTTTGGGGTGCTTCTCGAGATGCTGGTGCTCGCAGACATGAAGGTTTAGATATATTTGCGCCGCGTGGTACTCCCGTAGTTGCAGCCACAGATGGCTGGATAAGCTCAACAGGCAATAGAGGTCTGGGTGGTAAACAGGTGTGGCTACGGGCTGGCCTATGGGGTAATTCTCTTTATTACGCCCATCTTGACAGTATTGCATCAACTCAGGGGCAGCGTGTAAAAACAGGAGATACACTGGGTTTTGTGGGCAATACCGGCAACGCACGCACAACACCTACACATTTGCATTTTGGTATTTACAGAGGTCGCGGCGGTGCTATAAATCCGTTGCCTTATGTTTTTGAAGGTACAGCTCCTTTGGCATCTACAGATGTGAAGAAAGACATACATGAGAAAATCGTGGTAAAATCCAGCCGGGCAAATTTGCGTAATTCAGCTTTCGCGAAAGCTAAAAAAATAGGAGAAGCCACCAGAAGAGATACATTAGAATTATTGGGCCGAAGCGCCAACTGGCTCCACGTAAGAACTGCAGATGCACAAGACGCATTTATACACGAGAGTCTTGTACAGGGAATTTAGCAATTAAATGTTTCACAGTTGCATCTGTAAAAAACGCTGTATATTTAGGCTTCTTACTTAAATTACAACGATGTCGTTATTCTCAAAGGTCAAAGGCACTATCAATCTATTAAAATCTATAGATATGGACGCCTTGACAAAACTCTCACAAAAAGTAGATCTAACTCAGGTAATGAGCGCCGTAGGTGAATTAGATGATCGCCAGCTTAAAGGCTTGATGAAAATGCTCACCACTCAGGCAAAAAAAGGGCAGCACAACCTGCCACCTATAGATGGCGATTTTTACAACCTCAGCCTAAAACTTACGCCTGAAGAGCGCGAGATACAACTAAAGGTGCGTCGCTTTATGGAAGATGAGATAAAACCAATCGCTAACAAATACTGGAACAAGGCCGAGTTCCCACACCAGATTATACCAAAACTGGCAGAACTTGATGTTTGCGGTATCGCTTATAAAGGCTATGGCTGCCCCAATCAATCCTTTTTGATGGAAGGTATTTTGGCTGTAGAAATGGCGCGGGTAGATGTTTCCATTTCCACATTTTTTGGTGTTCATAGTGGTCTCGCAATGGGTTCTATCTATTTATGCGGAAGCGAAGAACAAAAACAGGAATGGTTACCAAAAATGCAACGCTTTGAAAAAATTGGTGCCTTTGGTCTCACTGAACCTGAAGTAGGATCTGCTGTTGCCGGCGGACTAGGAACTACCTGCAGACAAGAAGGTGAAGAATGGGTTTTAAACGGCCAGAAAAAATGGATAGGCAACGCTACTTTCTCAGATATCACAATAATCTGGGCTAGAGACGAGGTTTCAGATCGGGTAAAGGGGTTTATTGTTCGTAAAGAGAACCCCGGCTTTAAAGCCGAAAAGATCGAAGATAAAATGGCTCTGCGTACTGTACAGAATGCACTTATTACTTTAACAGATTGCCGCGTACCTGAAAGTGACCGTCTGCAAAACGCAAATTCATTTAAAGATACGGCCAAAGTTTTACAAATGACTCGTGCAGGAGTAGCATGGCAAGCAGTGGGCTGCGCCCGTGGAGCATACGAAAGTGCCTTGAAGTATACGAAAAAGAGAGAGCAATTTGGTCGCCCAATTGCTAGTTTTCAATTAATACAAAATCATCTAGTAGAAATGCTGTCTAATCTTACGGCTATGCAAACTTTATGTTTTCGCCTTTCTGAAATGCAGGATGCGGGCATCTTAACTGATGAGCACGCTTCACTTGCTAAAGTGTTCTGCTCATTGCGTACACGTGATGTTGTTAGTCGCGCACGCGAAGTAATGGGCGGTAACGGTATTTTACTGGAATATGATGTTGCAAGATTTGTAGCTGATGCTGAAGCCATCTATTCATACGAAGGAACCAAAGAGATCAATTCACTTATCGTAGGCAGGGCAATTACCGGGTATAGCGCATTTGTGAGTTAAAATTCAAGATCGCCCCTAGCAAAAAAATCGGAAAGCATTAAAATTTACGTAATAAATTAATATTTATACGTAAAGTAATTGGCGATGGATAAAAAGGTCACATTAAGTCTGGATGTTAATATTATTGAAACTGCAAAACATTATGCTAAGTCAAATAAAATTAGTCTCTCTAAATTAATAGAATCCTATTTAGGTTCTTTAACCGAAAATGAAAATAAGGAAACTGAAATTACACCATTGGTGAAAAGTCTTAGTGCGGTTATTTCATTAGATGATGATTTTGATGAAAAAGATGAATATGCTAAGTATTTAATGAAGAAGTACAATTGAAAAAAAATTATTAATAGACACGAATATTGTAATAGACTTACTTTCGAAAAGAAAGGAATTTTATCAAGATGCGGCAATTTATTTTCTCAGGCAGACAAAAAAGAACTGAACCTAACAATTTCATCATTAGCTTTTGCCAATACCAATTACATACTTACAAAACTAAAATCAGCAAAAGAAGCGCGAGAAATTTTAAGAAAAATCAAAGTACTTGTCGAGTTATTAACGTTAAATGATAAAATAATGGAACTGGCCCTGAGCGATGAAAGCTTTCCTGATTTAGAAGACGGATTAAAATATTATTCGGCAATAGAAAATAATGTTGAAATTATCCTTACGAGAAACAAAAAGGATTTCAAAAATTCTAAATTACCAGTTTTAACAGCGAAAGAATATTTAGCAATGAAACAAGACCCTCAAATATGCGGGGTGACAAGTAAATAGAAAAGCCTTCGAGAATTAAGTTTCTGGAAGGCTTTTCTATTTATTTTCAATCAATTTATGGTGCAGGATTAGGAAATGCTTTGTGTACATTTTCTATCTCGTCAAGAATTTCCTGTGAAAGACTTAAGTTGATGCTGTCTATGTTCTCGCCTAGCTGTTCAACGCTTGTTGCTCCTATAATATTTGCGGTAATAAATGGTCTTTCGGTTACAAAGGCGAGAGACATTTGGGCAAAGCTTAGCCCGTATTTATGAGCAATCGTTCTGTAGTTTCGCGTAGCTTCAAAACTGTTCTCACTGTGGTAGCGTTTGTATTGTGGGAAAAGTGTAACCCGTGTTCCTTCAGGTTTGTTACCATCAAGATATTTACCAGTAAGTGTACCAAAACCTAAAGGAGAATACGCCAGCAAGCCCACACCTTCACGATGTAGAATTTCTGTAAGTCCTATTTCATCTTTTCGATTTAAAAGATTATATGGGTTTTGTACGGTGATCATTTTAGGAGCTCCCTTTCTGGCTTCTTCCAGGTAACGCGACAGTCCGTATGGTGTTTCATTACTTACACCTATGTGTCTAATTTTTCCCTGAAGAATAAAACTATCTAAAGTCTCAAGTACCTCAGCAAAATTGTCTTCCCACTCTTCATCATGATCGTGCTCATAGCCTAGCTTACCAAATAAATTGGTGTTACGATCTGGCCAGTGCAGTTGATATAAATCAATATAATCTGTCTGTAAACGCTGCAAACTTTTATCAATAGCATCTGCTATTTCTTCTTTTGCAAAACCACCGGTGCGAATGTGTTTAGTCATTTCGGCGGGACCGGCTATTTTAGATGCTATAACAAGATCATCTCTCTTGCCTCTTTTCTTTAACCAGCTTCCTATAATTTTTTCAGTGCTTCCCTGCGTTTCTTCTTTTGCAGGTACGCTATATAATTCTGCGGTATCTATGAAATTTATACCTTTTTCTACAGCATAATCAAGCTGGGCATGACCTTCTGCTTCTGTATTCTGTTGACCCCAGGTCATGGTGCCCAGACATAATTTACTTATTTCTATATCTGTATTAGGTAGTACGGTATATTTCATTGAATGTTTTTTCGCCGGAAGGCATAAATTTAAAGTTGGCAAAGTTAAACCATCGCACTTGTAACAAACCTCCATAAAAGCGAAAAACCCTCTTAAAAAGAAGGTTTTTCATACTTTAAAGCCGATTTTTATATGTCGTTGAGCAGTTTTGTTACCTCATCTAGTTTTGGCGTAAGCACTACTTCAATGCGTCTGTTTTTTGCTTTTCCTTCTGCTGATGTATTTTCGGCGACTGGAGCAAATTCTCCACGGCCGGCAGCAGTAAGATTTTTGGGGTCTATATTTTTGTTTTCACTTAACAAATGCACAATTGCAGTTGCTCGTTTTGTTGAGAGATCCCAGTTGTCTTGTATTTGCCCGTTACCACCGTAAGGCACATTATCTGTATGGCCTTCTATTAATACAGAAATATCGGGGTTTTGTGCCAGCACACTTCCTAATTGCTGTACAGCCTGTCTACCCTGAGTACCTACCATCCAGCTACCGCTGTCAAAAAGTAATTTATTCTCAAGAGAAACATACACTTTACCATCTCTCTGCTCTACGGTAAGACCTTTACCTTCAAAATCTACAAGCGCTTTTGAGATCGCGTCTTTTAAAGCACGCATAGAGGCGTCTTTTGCAGCGATCATACTCTCAAGTTCATCTACACGATGTGAACGATCTGCCAGATCTCGTTGCAATTTGTCAAGCCTGGTTTGCTCTGCAGCCAGCGCCGCCTGCTTCTCATCAAGTTCTTTTAACAGCTCCCTGTTTTTTTGTGAGTTCTCTGCAAGACGAGCAGAACTGTTAGCCTCTAAGGCATCGTAAGAAGATTGCAGATTTTCTAGATTAGATTTCGCGGCAGCGTACTCTCTTGCCAGTTTATCCCGTTCTGCTGTGGCTTTGTCTAGTTCTGCCTGCAGCCTGTTAGCTTCAGTTTTAAATTGGTTTTTCAGACTTTCAGAATCGGTCAAATCACTCTTTAAATCGCGGTTTTCAGCCTTTAAATCGGCGTATTTTCCTTCAAGGTCTTTGTACACTTTGGCTGATACACATGATGCTAATAAATAGCTACTCACAAGCAACACACAAATTTTTTTGATCATGTTTTTAATAATTATTGTTAGTTAAAGTTAAGAAGCTGCAAGATCTGCCACGCCGCTAAGTTCTACCAATAACGGGCAATGGTCACTATGCATTGCATCTGGTAGTATAACGGCTCTTTTTATTTTTTCTTTTAATGGCTCACTAACCATATTGTAATCTATACGCCAGCCTCTATTGTTAGCTCGGGAATTTGCTCTGTAGCTCCACCAGGTATAATTGTCTGGCTCCTTATTTAGATGCCTGAAAGAATCTACAAAACCACTATCTATAAAACCGCCTATCCACTCACGTTCTACAGGTAAAAAGCCGCTCGTATTTTGCAAACGCACAGGATCGTGAATATCTATAGCCTCGTGACAAATATTGTAATCACCACCAATTATAAGATTGGGTCTTTCCTGCTTTAAAACGTTAATATAAGTCTGAAAATCTGCCATATACTGCAGTTTATGATCAAGACGTGCAATATTTGTCCCGGAAGGTAAGTACAGGCTCATTACAGAAATATCACCAAAATCTACGCGTATGTTACGACCTTCAAAATCCATGTAGTCAACACCTGTCCCAAAAACAACATTATCTGGTTCTTTTTTGGTCAAAATCGCAACTCCGCTGTACCCCTTTTTCTGGGCGCTAAACCAATAATTATAATAACCCAACGCTTTAAAAAGTTCAAGATCTAGTTGGTCTGCATTTGCCTTTGTTTCCTGAATGCACAGCACATCAGGATCTGCCTGTGTGATCCATTCAAGCAGACCTTTTCGTATTGCTGCTCGTATTCCGTTGACGTTGTATGAGATAATTTTCATTATGTAATTTTTGCAAAAAGTGCTAAGGTACTTAATCGATGTGTACACACAAATATTATCTGTATTCTGGCAGAGGCTGCTCAAACTATTTAAAGTTTAAATTTGAAGCCGTTTCATACTTTTTAGATTATCTCTTAGTTTTAACCATTAATGCGCAACATTTCTCTGGTATTTTTTCTTCTCTTGTCAAGTCTCGCGTTTGCGCAGGATAGGACTGACCCAGATTTTAGAGTAAAAAAGTTTGCCTTAAGAGAAACCATAGTTCTTGATTCAGTAAGTATAAACAGTTCTTTTTTTCAGGTTTTTCTCAAGAACGGGCAGCAGCTCGATTCTACTGCGTATTCTATAGATTATGGAAAAGCGGTGTTTAGCTTTCGCGAAAGCGACACATCTCCGCCAGATACGCTTATCTTTAAATATCGCGTCTACCCCGAATTTCTAACCAAAAAATATTTTTTATACGACCGCGATAAGATCGTAAACAGCACCGGGAATCTACAAAAAGCGTATGCCCTTTCTAAAGAGCGCGACCTGACCAATTTTACACCTTTTGATGGCTTGCAGACCTCGGGAAGTATTGTGCGCGGAGTTACTGTTGGTAATAATCAAAACAGCACGGTAAACTCAGAATTAGATCTGCAAATCAGCGGGCAATTAAGTGATAAAGTGGGATTGCGAGCTTCTATACAAGATGCCAATATCCCCCAGCAGGAAGGTGGTTACTCGCAGCGACTTGATGAGTTTGACCAGATCTTTATCGAGCTATACAGTGACAACTGGAATATACGTGCAGGTGATATCAATCTTGAAAACAATACTTCTTACTTTGGCCGATTTAATAAAAAAGTTCAGGGACTCTCACTTAGCGGAAGAATTGACAATGCAGAGAGTGAAACCGATCTTTTTGCCACCGGAGCCCTCGTTAAAGGTGTTTTTACACAAAGCCGGTTTACCGGGCAGGAAGGTAATCAAGGTCCATATAAACTTACCGGACCTAACGGCGAGTTGTATGTGCTCATCGTTTCTGGCAGTGAGCGTGTTTTTGTAAATGGAATTTTGCTTAAACGTGGCGAGAATGAAGATTATGTCATTGATTATAACGCCGGCGAAATACGATTTAACCCCACCTTCCCCATAAACAGTGAGATGCGTATTAGTGTAGAATATCAATACAGCGAGCAGAATTTTACGCGTATAATCGCCTACGCCGGCGGTGGTTATAAAACAGATGATGAGAAACTGACTTTACGCGCTCATGTTTATTCTGAAAATGATGCTAAAAACCAGCCTTTATTACAAAATCTAAATGCAGATCAGGTTGACATTTTACAAAGTGCAGGCGATGACAAAAGCGCTATGATCGCACCCAGCGCAACTGCAGACTCATATAGTGACAACAAAATTCTCTATAGAAAAGATATTGTGAATGGTCAGGAAATCTTTGTGTTTTCTAATAATCCTGATGACGAACTATATAATGTGCGCTTTTCTCTTGTGGGAGCAAATCAGGGCAATTACATTTTAAGCAGTAACAATGCAATTAGCAGAATTTATGAATATGTAGCGCCAGTAAACGGAGTACCACAGGGAAATTATGCGCCGGTTGTTCAGCTATTTGCTCCTACAAAACTACAGATGGCTGTGGTGCAGGGAAACTATGAACCCACAGAAAACACAAAAATATTTTTTGAAGGTGCGGGAAGCAAAAACGACCTTAACCTATTCTCAGATCTCGACGATCAAAATAACGACGGTTTTGCCGGAAAAATCAGCCTACAGCATCAATTATTAGCTAAAAATGACCAAAAATCGCTGGATGTTTCTGCAAATATTGATTACATACAAGACAGTTTTACAAATGTAGAGCGCACATACAATATCGAGTTTAACCGCGATTGGAACCTTCCTCTTTTTACGTCAGGCGATCAGACATTTATAACCACCGCCCTGCACTATACAGATGAAGACAAATTACTGGCAAATTACACTTTTGAGAATCTCAATTTTGGTGACTCTTTTGCCGGAAATAGGCATTTATTTACCGGTTTTTTAAACGGAACAAAAGTACGCGCTTCGGTTAACACAAGTTTTCTAAATACGAAGGCAGACACAACAGATACTAAATTCTTCCGTATTTATAGCCAGGCCATTTACGATCTTAAGAAAGTATGGGTGGGTGCCCGTTTAAGAGCTGAAGATAATCAGGTTGAAAATAATATTTCGCGAAAGCTGGATGCATTAAGTCAGCGATTTACTTCTTATGAAGGATTCACCGGTGTGGGAGACAGCACCAATGTTTTTGTAGAAGTGGGTTATAGATTTCGTGTAAACGATAGCCTTAAAGGCGAAAATTTATCGCGTGTAAACACGAGTAACACCTACTATTTAAAATCACAATTGGTTAAAAACAGCAGCACTTCGTTGGGTCTTTTTGTAAACTACAGAACCCTGGATTATGCCGATGAGAATATTGAAAAAGAGCGATCCTTAAATTCCAGACTTATTTATGACCAAAGTTTTTTTAACGATATCATACGCTGGAATACCGTTTTTGAAACGAACAGCGGGACTTTACCTCAACAGGAATTTACCTATGTGAAAGTTGATGAAGGGCAGGGCACACACACGTGGAACGATTATAACGGCAATGGCGTACAGGAGCTGCAGGAATTTGAAGTGGCGCAGTTTAGGGATGAAGCAGATTTTATAAAAATATTGCTGCCTAATCAGGTGTTTGTACGCACCCATCAAAATAAACTAAGTCAATTACTCACATTTAATTTTCAGCAATGGTCCGGGCAAAATGGATTTAAGAAATTTGCTTCTCATTTTTACAACCAGACCAGTTATTTAATAGATCGCAAGATTTTGCGAGATGGTGATAATTTTGACATCAACCCATTTAAGGATAGCAGCAACGAACTGGGACTTAACCTGAGCGTGCGTAACACCCTCTTCTATAACCGTGGTCAACAGAAGTATTCTACAAGCTATACGTATCTGGCTACAACGACTAAAAATCTCCTTTCTATAGGGCTTCAGGAAAATGAACTGCGCAATAATCAATTCAACTTTTTGCACCGCATCAAAGAATCGTATCTCTTTAATTTGAAAAGTGAGGTTGGAAGCACAAAGAGCACTTCTGAAAATTATGAGAATAGGAATTTTGACATTTTAAACTTTAATATTTCACCTAAAATTTCATACTTATTTACCGATTTTTCCCGTCTGGAAGCGTTTTATTCCTTCGGAAAAAAGGATAATGAGCTGGGCGATATGGAAAATTTAAAACAGCAAAATCTGGGTCTCGCCTTCTCATACAATAATGCAGAGAAAATCTCATTAAATGGCGAGGTGAAATACATCAAAAATAGTTTTACCGGAAGCCCTTTTTCTCCTGTTGCTTACCAAATGCTTGAAGGTTTACAGCCGGGAACCAACTTCACCTGGAATTTGCTGGCACAGCGGCGGCTTACAAAGTTTCTTGACCTTAACATCTCCTATTTTGGCAGAAAAAGTGAAAATACGAGAACAATTCACACCGGGAATGTGCAGTTACGGGCTTTCTTTTAGTAAATTTATGTATTATGAAATCTCAACTATCTTTACTCAAATATGCCTTATTCTGCCTCACCGTATTCTCCTGCTCTGCGCTGCAAAAATCGGGCTCAGAAGGTGAAAAATCGACCGCAGACATGAAATATTCGTTTGATACTGAAGGCCTTTTAGAAGGTCGCGTTATCGCTTCTCAGGAAGCTAACGATTGCCCTTTTGTAATTGAAGTTCTAAATAAAAAGCTGCCTTATTATCTCGACCCGGTAAATATGGATGAAGAATTTAAAAAGGACAGTCTTGAGATCTTTTTTGAATATACGGGCATGCGCATGGCTAACCGCTGTAAAAAAGCGTTGCCGGTAACTTTATCTAATGTGCATTTTAAATAAGCCGAAACTTTTATTTCACAAGAATTTTCTTGACTCCACCAGCTCTTTTGTTGCCTAGTCGCACAATGTATATCCCGGGAGCTGCGTAAGACATATCAAGATCGTACTCATATCTTCCGCCCTCATTAGGTATCCAGTTATATACAAGTGTTTGACCTAAAAGATTATAAACCGAAAATGCCATATCGCCTCTTGCTTCCAGACTTTCTAGCGATACCGTATACTTGTTTTTTTCATTCTCAATGATATTGAGTTCTACGGTACTTATTTCTTCATCTTCTACGCCCAGAGAATCATAGATCTCTGCCATATAATCATTTGTACGACCGTATTCTAAAGGATCGCAGGCTAAGGTAACATCACCATCACCATCTTCATCTTCGCCGCGCACTCTCATCTTATGCTTCCCTAATGCTGCACCTCGCGGTAGCGTAACGGTAAATTCTGTATCAGTATCTGCAAAATCGACAGTTCCCTGAGCTACTATCTCATCAGCATCGAATACGCTGTCATCATTAAAATCAATAAAAATAGCAAAGACAGAATCTTCATAACCTGTCTGCAGCGTTCCTGTAACGGTAGGCTCTTCCGTATCAAATTTTACCAAGATATCATTATCTCTTGCATAACCCGTTGCATTGCATTCAGTCTCAATATGAACTCCCTGTAGGTCTAATATTGTCACACCGTCGTTATCAGACTCACAATTACCTTCAGGCTTACATATATCAACATATATTGTGGTAGAATAGTTATCGTTGCTGTGATCTGAGTCATCTGTTAAATTTGTACTTGCTGTAATATTATAAGCGCCTAATTGAGCAAAATTGTAAGTTTGAGCGAAAGTAAAATCTACAGTAGTTCGTGAGGGTAAGATTCCTGTGAAGTTTTCAGTCACTTGAGCATCGCCATTTACAGAATAAGTTACCGGAAAATTAGATTGCGCAGTTCCCCCATAATTATAAAGACTTATAGTGATGTTTTCATCATTATAACTACTTCCAGAAACAGGGGCAGTAAGAGCTGTAACACCTAAATCTTTATCCCACAAATGAGTAACATTTTCAGCGTACCTGTCATTATCTGGATCTTCGTCTCCTTCTAAACTCGTCCAGCCTTCTATCGCATACGTTTTGCCTTCTGTAGAAAGATCTGCTGTAGTGGAGAATGTGTATGTTCCATATTCTTCAAAAGCCAATGTACCTGTGAACATTTCGGTTACAGGAGTTCCGCCATCAATACTATAAGATATAGGAAAATTTGACTTTTCATTATTGCCTAGATTACGAATTCTTATGGTGACAGATTCAGCATTGCTTAAGAAGTCATCTTGGGGAGCAGTGATCTCAACAATCTCAACATCATTATCAAAGGGTGGCTCAAGCTGAAAAACGCCTACCACATCTTGCCTGGTAGGATTAAAATATTCTGAAACAAACCAAAACTTTTTATCATCTTCAGGATCTACAGTGAGATGTGTATAATCGCCGTATCGCGATTCTTCTGCATTATCACTCCCCTGTGCAATTAGCGTTTCTGGTATTGTCATAGAACCTAATTTATCACTTGCAAACCTTCCGGTATATTGTATCGCAACATGTTGTGTCTCGCTTACCGTAGAATAACCCATGCCAATGTTTCCTTTGCTATCCATCGCCATACTGGCCGCAAAAGCATTCTGCACAGTGGGAGAAACATATGTTCCTTCCTGATAAATAGACCATGGCTGGCCGTCCCCGCTCTGTCTTAATTCATACCATCTTATCCCGGCTTTTTCTTCTACACCACCTTCTACGTCTACAACGAAATTAAATACTACAGAATTGTAGGTATCAAATTGCCTGAACTGCGCCTGATTCATAATCGTAGCCTGTAATGCATCCAGATCTGGAATAACCGCATCGGGATTAGTAGGATCTCCCGGTTGTGATAAATTTGAAAAGGAACCACCATCAAAAACACCATTAAATGCTGCAGTTGTGAGTTCCACAGGTTGTGAGATTGTAGAATTAAGCGGGTCGTTCCAGTCTACACTTACACTCCATAATTTTAAATGATCGTCATCAACACCAGACCAGGCATCATCCTGCATGTAAACAACAGTGGCCGGGCCGCTTGCAGGCATATTCCTATTACCTACATTAAACACTTGTGGACTATAAAAGCCACTCAATTCAATTCCGGGTAAGGGAAAAGAAAGAATTCTCGCATCTTCACCCACCAGCATTTTATCGCGTTCTATTGCAAAAACCGCATCTACTTCTGTACTTTCTGCTCCGGGAATATTAGCCGTAACATAGTAACCATCGTGCCATATCGAGAATTTTGCATAATCAGGAAACGCATTTGTTTCAAGACCTGTCGTATAAATATACCAGCCATCATTAATAGGATCACGACCTTTAGAAATGGCCATGTTCAATCCGTTAGGCGACTCATCAAATTCTGTAATTATATATCTGTCTGCTGGTGCGTCATACAAGACAATAGGATCTCCTAGTTCATTCCCCGGAAAAAGTGTCGCAAGAGATGCTTCATTCATCAAGGGATTTCCTTGTTTATCGAAAATTCTAAAAGCTGAATTCCAGGCTGCTATATAATGGTTGGGTCCCGCAGCCCCTGTGGGATCTGATGGCGCAGCTCTTAAATTGCTGTTACCAACATCAAATACAAAAAGGGGGCTATCTTGTATTTGTAATTTTGTTTGTGTCTGCGTTTGAGTTTGGTCTTTAACTAACGGGTCATTCCCCTTAGGAAAACCTTTACCCGGCACAACCTTATTAGTTCCTCTGCGTTTAGGGTTTACTTCTTCACTTTCACCTGAAAGATCTGGCGGCACCAGACTACCCGTTTTTATCTGCTCTGCTATACTTTTTGCCTCTCCTATTAAATGAAAATTACCGATGGTACGCGGAGTCACCTTTTGTGCAAAAGCACTAGTTGAAAATAGAATGCCTATTATCAGGCAACCGAAAAAATTAAAGTAAGAGTTTCTCATAAAAGCAGGAAAAAGTAATTAAAACAAACAGGCACAGTGCATTAAACTTACGAAAGTTTTATTGCATCCGATTTAAAAAAAGCCCCTTTTTTAAGGGGCTTTCTATCAATTCTTTATTTCATCCAGTATCTAAAATCTACTTTTTTATGAATGATAGCAGCCAGCTCTGATATCTTTACGCGATGTTGCTCCATAGTGTCGCGATCTCTTATTGTGACCGTGTTATCTTCTAAAGTATCGTGATCTACAGTTATGCAATATGGAGTACCTGCTGCATCCTGTCTTCTGTATCTGCGACCAACGGCATCTTTCTCGTCGTAAGCCACATTAAAATCCCACTTTAGATCATCAATTATTTGTTGCGCAATTTCTGGCAAACCATCTCTTTTAATTAAAGGAAGAACAGCCGCTTTGACTGGTGCAATTACTGCAGGAATCTTTAAAACTGTACGTGTGGTTCCATTTTCTAATTCTTCATCTTGTAAAGACTGAGAGAAAACAGCAAGAAACATTCTGTCAAGACCAATAGAAGTTTCTATTACATAAGGCACATAACTTTTATTTAGCTCTGGATCAAAAAATTGTAGTTTTTTACCAGAATGCTCTTCGTGAGCTTTAAGGTCAAAATCTGTACGAGAATGAATCCCCTCCAGTTCTTTGAAACCAAAAGGAAAGTTGAATTCTATATCTGCTGCTGCATTTGCATAATGCGCTAATTTATCATGATCGTGAAATCTATAGTTGTCCTGACCCAAACCTAGAGAAAGATGCCATTTAAGACGCGCTTCTTTCCAGTATTCATACCATTTTGAATCTTCACCAGGGCGTACAAAGAATTGCATTTCCATTTGCTCAAACTCACGCATTCTAAATATGAATTGTCTTGCAACTATCTCATTTCTGAAAGCTTTACCGGTTTGTGCAATACCAAAAGGAATTTTCATTCTTCCAGATTTCTGTACATTCAGGAAGTTTACAAATATCCCCTGTGCAGTTTCCGGACGAAGAAAAAGATCTGTAGCATTCTCTGCTGAAGCTCCTAGTTTTGTACCAAACATTAGGTTAAACTGACGCACATCTGTCCAGTTTTTAGAACCTGTTTCAGGATCTGCAATGCCCAACTCCTCTATAAGCGCTTTTACATCTGCAAGATCTTCCGCTTCAAGCGAGCGAGCCATACGTTGTATTACCTGAGTTTGTTCTTCTCTGTATCGTAATACACGTGCATTTGTAGTTACAAACTCCTCCTCATTAAAAGCATCACCAAAACGTTTTTTCGCCTTAGCGATCTCTTTTTCGGCTTTTTGATTGAGTTTTTCGGCATAATCCTCAATGAGAACATCAGCTCTATAGCGCTTCTTAGAATCTTTGTTATCAATTAAAGGGTCATTAAAAGCATCTACGTGTCCTGAAGCTTTCCAGGTTGTGGGATGCATAAATATTGCGGCATCAAGACCTACGATATTCTCGTGAAGCTGTACCATACTCTTCCACCAGTAATCTCTTATGTTCTTTTTAAGTTCTGCTCCATTCTGCCCATAGTCATAAACAGCGCTTAGGCCATCATAGATCTCACTACTGCCAAAAATATAGCCGTACTCTTTAGCGTGTGAAATAACTTTTTTAAAATGATCTTCCTGCTGTGCCATGAATCGATGCTTTTTTATAGATTTTTAAACAATGGGCAAAAGTAAAAAAACCAAGCTTACTCTTTGTTCTTTAGACCTTATTTTTAATTAAGTTCTAAAACTGCAGATCTAAGCAAACGTGCATCTTCAAAAATGTTAACCTGATACAGGCCTTCCTCAAAACTGTCTTCTGTAGAAGTGGCCAGAATGCACATTTTCATCTCGGCATTACTGTAATTAACGGTCTTAGAAGCGCTATAGATAAGAAGGTCTTCACCAAATTCCTGAGTCTTATGTGCTCCTATTACATTATTCTGTGGATTAATAATCTGTAAAAAGATAGTATGCTCACCTGTTTTAGCCAGTGGATTCTCGTTTATGGTAAAACAGATCTCGATATCATCAATACGCCTGGCCCTGCTATTCTCGATCTGTTTGCCGCTGGATCTTACAATCACACCAGCCGGTTCAAGATTACTAATTGTTAATTGAGAGCCTTTCTCAATCTCTTTTTGAAGATTAAGATTTGTGACCTGTAGAGAATCACGCTCAACGATAGTCTCGCCAAAGGCTTCTTCTGTATTGGTTTTCTCTGCTATCAAAGCCTCGTTTAGCTGCGTAAGGCTGTCTGCACGTTGCAGAAGCACATCTCTTTCACTACGCAGGTGTCTAATCTCTATGCGATAGTTCTGTAAGACAACCTGAGTTGCTTCAGATTCTTTAAGCGTGTCAAGCAAACCCTGAATGCGCTCTTTAGCAGCTAATAACTCCGTTTGCAGCACCTGAGTTTCGGCAATTTCATCGTTATATTTTTTAAGAATATCCTTGAGTTCACCTTCTATCATTTCTTTTTCACGTATTAGAACAACCTCATTGCTCTGCACCTGATTGTAAAATTTTATTGTATAAATACCCAGCCCTAAAAGCAAAAAGGTAAGAATAGCAGTAAGTGTTTTTAAAGCATTACTATTACTAGTTGCGCTCATAAATCGTCTTTCTAAGTTTCTTTGATTAACTTGACTTAAAGTACCAATTTTTTAAACCAAATCAAGTGCGGTCTTTATTTAATCTTTTTTATCCTAAAACATGTAAAGCATGCGATACCGTTCTTGATTATGGCGAAGATATAATTTGTACCTCATGCAGGCATAGATTACCTGTAACAGGTTTTCATTATGTAACGGAGAAACCCATTCAAAAATTGCTGTATGGGCGTGCAGATATTGAACTGGGCACTGCTCTTTTCTATTTTGACAAAAAAACGTTAGTTCAAAATCTAATTCATAATCTTAAATACAGAGGCGACAAATCTATAAGTACTTTTCTGGGTAAATGGTTAGGGCAGGAATTAGCAGAACTAGAAAACTATTGCCAGATAGACTGCGTTGTTCCTGTACCGCTACATCCTAAAAGAAAACGAAAAAGAGGATACAATCAAGTCTCTGGTTTTGGTAAAGCAATCGCAAAAGCTATTAATGCTGATTACGTAGACGATGCCTTAGTGCGCACAAGGTCTACGCGTACTCAGGTATTTATGGGCAGAGCCACAAGAAGCAAAGATGTTTTAAATTCGTTTGATATTAGAGAGTTTACTAACCTACAGAACAAACACATACTATTAGTTGATGACCTTATTACAACAGGAGGCACGATAGAAGGTTGTTATCTGGCTCTTAAAAAGATTAAAAACGTAAAAATTAGTGTGGCCGTAATGGCAATAGCACAATGAGAATTTTCGTTTACACGAAAAATAAATCGTTACTTTGCCGCGCTATGCTTCAAAACGGTGTAAAAATACTGCTTTCATTTCTCCTCCTGCTTCTGGTGGTAAATTGTGCTAAACGCGGCAATCCTACGGGCGGTCCTAAAGATGAGGATCCTCCTGTTTTTGTAAATGCGAGTCCACCTAATTATTCTACAAATTTTGAGGGGAATGAGATACGCATATATTTTGACGAATATATTAAATTAAAAGACCTGCAGAAGCAGCTTATAATATCACCGCCTATGAATCCGGCGCCGCTTATCACTCCACTGGGAAGCGCAGCTAAATATATTGACATTGAGATTCTAGATACGTTAATCCCTAATACCACATACGTTTTCAATTTTGGCAACAGTGTTGTAGATAATAACGAAGGCAATCCCTTTTCTTTTTTTAAATATGTAATGTCTACTGGTGATTATATAGATTCACTTTCTATAAAAGGTGTCATTAAAGACGCTTTATTGAGAGAGCCAGATGATTATGTTACTGTGATGCTTTACGAGGTAGACAGCACCTATTCTGATTCTGTTATCTATAAACAGACACCTCGGTATATTACCAATACTTTAGATAGCTCTGTTACTTTTGAGCTTAGTAATTTGCGCGAAGGTCGTTATCGCCTTGCCGCCTTAAAAGACGAGGATAATAACTACACATTTCAGCCAGAAAAGGATAAAATCGCCTTTTTTGACTCATTTATCGACGTACCTACAGACAGCACATATACCCTTACGCTTTTCAGCGAAAATGAAACCAGTGTTTCACGACCTAAACAGGCGGGAGAACAGCGCGTAAGTTTTCCATATACCGGCGCTAAGGACAGTATCGATATAGAATTGATCTCAGAAAAACCTGCTGGTTTTGAATATTTAATCTCTTATAAAGAAGATGTAGACACGTTGCGTTACTGGTACAAACCTCAGATTGAGAGTGACTCTTTAGTATTTCAGGTTAAAACTGAAAAAGCTACAGACACTTTGTATTTGCGCAAAAGGAAGATGAAAAAAGACTCGTTAACAATAAGTGCTCTCACCTCCAGCTCGCTTAAATTAGGCGACAGTATCAAACTACAGGCAAGTATACCTCTGGTTGCTTTAGACGAAAGTCTTATTTCCTTAACAAAGGCAGATTCTTCTTTAGTAGATTTTAGCACCACATTGATACCTGAGCAAGCGCAGGTTATTTTTGGTTTTGAAACCGAAGAGAATGAAAAATACACATTGCAAATTCTGCCCAAGGCGTTAACCGATTTTTACGGAAGTACTAACGATTCTCTTGTCATTAAAAGTTCTACTAAAGAATATGCTGATTATGGCGAACTCGAACTCACTTTAAAAAACGCCCAAAACTACCCATATATCGTTCAATTAGTAACAGAAAGCGGCGATGTAAAAAGAGAGCAATATGCCAAAGAAGGTGAAACAGAATTTGCTTTCAGGATCGTAAATCCGGGTAAATATTACGTAAGACTTATAGAAGATTTAAATGCTAACGGCGTTTACGACACCGGGAATTACTTGGCAAGAAGACAACCAGAGACTATTATTTACTATCCCGAATTACAGGATGTGCGTGCTGGCTGGCTGCCCAAAATCACCTTTATTCTAGGTTCACCAGCAACTATTCCTGCAGCAGAAACGAGTCCCGATCTTCCAGAAAATTGAGGTTTTTTCGCGTTTTTTGAAGGTTTATAGCCGATAATTGAGCGATAATTGTGACTTCTTTATCCTTCGCGAAAGCTAAAGTGCCTCCCAGATAATCGTAGATCCCGCTGTGACCGTTATATTCATAACCACCGCCATCAAGACCTATGCGATTCACGCCTACACAATATGCCATATTCTCAATAGCGCGCGCTTTAAGCAGTGTTTCCCATGCAAAAACACGAGTTAACGGCCAGTTTGCCACATAAAGCAAGACGTCATAATTTGACACGTTGCGGGAGAATACCGGGAAGCGCAGATCATAACAAACCTGTAGGCATATTTGCCAGCCTTTATAATCAATTATCACCGGTTTGTTACCTTTTGTATAAACCTTATCTTCTCCTGCAAGTGTAAAGGTGTGTCGCTTGTCGTATTTATGAATTTCGCCATGTGGCGTTACAAAATAGAATCTGTTATAAAAATCCTGATGTACCTTAACCATTAAACTTCCTGCAATTGCAGCACCGGTTTTAACGGCTTGCTCTTTCATCCAGCTCAATGTTTCTCCTGGCTCATCTTCTGCAAGACCTTGAGGATTCATACTGAACCCTGTTGCAAACATTTCTGGCAAAACGATAATATCTACGTCCTCGAGATTTTTAAGTCTTTCAGTGAAGTATTTGCGGTTCTGCACCGGATTTTCCCAAGCCAAATGTGCCTGTACACCTGCTATTTTTAAAGTCTCCTGCATATTTTAAAAATACGAAAATCATTACCCTAAAGACAAAAATTCTTTATCCTGAAAAACCAAAAGCTTCGGGATTAAAACTAAAAAACCCCTTGCGAATGCAAGGGGCTACGGAAAATTCTAAATATACTTATATATTTTAGTCGTGTAGTACGCGAACTTGCGCAGCTACCATACCTTTTCTTCCTTCTTCCTCAATGTATTCCACTTGATCACCTTCTTCAAGCACTTCACCGTTAAGACCGGTTGCATGAACAAAGATATCTTTACCTGTGTCATCATTGGTTATGAATCCGTAACCTTTAGACTCATTGAAAAATTTAACTGTACCTTTCATTATAAAATTGTAAAAAATTAATATTGTTGCAAATCTACATGATTTAATGAAACAAAGGTTAGCAAATTGTAAATTTATTTTTAAAAGTTATTGATTTTCAGTTTTTTTCTTGTTTGAGAAGTCCCTCATTTTCTTGATGTTGTCTTCTGTCAACATGTAATCATGTACTTTTCTATTCTTCCATCTATGATAGAGAAACATAGGCATTAAGATAAAAACTGCTGCTAAAATACTTAGACCTATACAGCGGTCACCCGCTACAATCTCATCTATTTCTCTAAGATAAAAGCCTACTCCCATCGTAATTACAAGTAGAAAAAACAGAACTATAATAGCTGTACGCATATTTTATTTTGTTGTTTTATTACTTTCGCGAAAAGCTCAAAAGCTTTCTTCTATAAGCAGTTAGCAATTTAGATTTTGAAATGAAACCGTGATATTTCCCGTTTTTAATGACAGGTAAATTCCAGGCGCCGCTTTCCTGAAACTTCTGCATCACTATTTTAGCCGTATCCTTTTCTAAGTATATATACTCAGGAGCCGAGTGCATCAGGTTTTCAACCAGAGTCGTGTCATACAAGCTGGAGTCAAACATAATCTCCCTAATATCATCAAGAGTAATAACGCCTACCAGCTCTTCATCGTCATTTATTACCGGAAAAAGGTTTCTGCTTGACTTTGCAACTACAGATTTAACCATGTCACCTAGTGTCATTTCAGGATGTACAGAAATAAAGTTAGTCTCAACAATGCCGTTAACATTCATTAATGTAAGAACAGCCTGATCTTTATCATGAGTTATAAGTTCGCCACGCACGCCCAACTCCATAGCATATACAGAATGCGTTAAAAAGTATCTATTAATACCATAAGCAATTGCCGCGGTAATCATTAATGGTATAAACAAGCCATAGCCGCCGGTGATTTCTGCAATAAGGAAAATTGCGGTAAGAGGTGCATGTAGCACACCGGCAAGAAGTCCTGTCATGCCTACCAGAGTAAAATTACTTTCAGAAACATGAACTCCAGGAATACCAATATTATTTATTGCTTTAGCTGTACAATTTCCCATTGCACTACCCATAAAAAGTACTGATGCAAAAATACCACCTATACCTCCACCGGCAAAAGTGATTGAGGTGGCGACCACTTTAAATAGTACTAGTCCTGCCAGAAGAGCGATAATTACCCAAATATTTTCAAGGTAAGCGCTAAAATAAGTTTCGCCCAATGCTTCAATATCGTTACCAAGCATAAGGTCGTTTATCATATCAAAACCTTCACCATACAGCGGTGGAATAAGAAAGACAAGTACGCCCAAAGCTGCACCGGCAAATAGAACTCGAGAGATCAAATTCCATTTTTGGAAATACTCTGTGATCCCAAAATAAACCTTGCTGAAATAAACAGAAACCATACCCGCTATAAGACCTAACACAATATAATACGGGAAATCGCCAATCGTAAAAGATTCCTTAAGAGTAAATGGCAATAACGTATCTGAACCAAAGAAAAAGTATGATGTTAATATTGCCGAAATAGATGCAAGTAAAAGTGGTAAAAGTGAAACTAAAGTAAGATCTAAGCTAAAAACCTCAATTGCGAAAATAATGGCAGCAATAGGCGCTTTAAAGATACAGGACATCGCTCCCGCAGCTGCACAACCTATAAGCAAGGTTCGTGTAGCCTGATTCATATGAAAGATGCGTGAGATATACGATCCCATTGCCGCCCCCGTAACTACAGTAGGGCTCTCAAGACCTACAGAACCACCAAAACCAACAGTGATAGGAGCCGTGATCAAAGAAGCAAAAATCTGGTAGGTGCCCATTATACCTTTCTTTTTTGAAATCGCCTTGAGGGTAGCCGGCACACCATGACTTATTGGGTGACGCACAATATATTTTGTGATCAATACCGTGAGAACGAGACCAACGGTGGGGAAAAGAAAATAAAACCAATAATGATAGTTATCTACCACCCTGCCTTCAAGAAAATCCTGAATAATAAAGGTTATGTTCTTAATGAGGACTGCTCCTAAACCAGAGGTAAGCCCTATTATAATACTAAGAACAAATATAAAATTGGCATTAGAGATATGTTTGTACCTCCAGATGTGAAAGCGGTGCAAGAAAGGTTTCTTACCAGGCATAACGTGATTGAATTATTTCTATTTAATGTCTTATTTACAAGACATAAGCATTGGTTTACAAAACGAATACGTTTTTTGAAAACGCTTGCAAATTTATAATTCAGTTTAGGTTTAACCTATATATATGGCAGATAATCGCAAATAAAATAATCCCGCTAAATAGCGGGATTATTTTTTGACTTATTTATAGATAAACTTCCTTAAACTCATAATTAAATGAATTTAATGAGAAGTATTAACAATATTCATTAAACGCATCTCTCAGGTTATCTGCAATTAATTCTGCAGGACGACCTTCAATGTGATGACGCTCTAACATATGAACCAATTCACCACCTTTAAATAACGCCATAGAAGGAGAAGATGGAGGAAAAGGAATCATAAAACTACGGGCAAGATCTGTTGCTTCACGATCTACACCTGCAAATACTGTAAAAAGATTATCTGGGGTTTTAGCATTTTGAAGAGCCATACGTGCACCAGGGCGCGCATTAGCAGCAGCACATCCACAAACAGAATTCACAACAACAAGTGTAGTTCCTTCTTTTTCCATGGCGGCATGCACATCATCTGCTGTATGTAATTCTGTGAAGCCTACAGATGTAAGATCCTCACGCATAGGTTTAACTAGTTCTGCTGGATACATAATTTTAATTTTTTATTAAAGATTACAAAGATACATAATTATAGTCGGGATAGAATAGAGTTCCCTACAAGGATGCTGCAAGAAAGCTCAGGTTTATATTTATTGAGCATGCAGCTGTAACATTTACTGCCATTTAGCTTCATACTTCATATAAAGACGTTTATTTTTGCAACCGTTATTCAAGAATTAGTAATATGATTAAATGGCTGGGCGCCGTATTGGGTTTTGCTTTTGGTAGGTTATATGGTGCTTTTGCCGGTTACCTTATAGGGTCGCTTATCGATAATTTAATGGGCAACAAAAGCAGTGGCCAGAGCTCAAGGACGATTTTTAATCAACAAAGTCAAACGGTAACTCCGGGTGATTTTGAGCTCAATCTTCTCTCCCTTTGCTCTATTGTAATAAAAGCAGATGGCAATGTGAGCCAGCGAGAGCTTGATTTTGTGCGTCAATACTTTGTACAATCATATGGTAAAGAGCGAGCTAATGCTACCTTTCGCACATTTAATGATGTTATAAAAAACAGAGAAGTAAATGCACAGCGTATTTGCAGTTATCTGGTACAGCGCACACGACCAGAAGTGCGTTTACAAATAATACATTTCTTATTCAGTATCGCACAGGCAGATGGCTACGTTTCTGCTCCAGAGGTTAATCAAATTTCTGAAATTGCTGGTTACCTTAGATTGGGTCGCAGCGAGTTTGAAAGCATTAAAGCGATGTTCTTTAAAAATGCCGAAAGCGCCTATACCATTCTCGAACTTGAGAAATCTGCTACAGATGCAGAAGTTAAAAAAGCTTATCGCGAAATGGCAAAAAAATACCATCCAGACAAACTACAACATATGGATGAAGCCTATCGCAACGGGGCTCAGGAAAAATTTAGGAAAGTACGGGAAGCTTACGAGATCATTCAGAAAGAGCGTGGCATGTAGTTCTAGCCCTTGCTTCCCTCTTTAAACAAGGCGATTAGAAACTGTTTTTTAGGTAATGTGCATATTAATTTTACTTCTTCTGCAGGTGTACTTTCTCCATCCAGAAATCTAAAAATATTTTGAATCTTGTTCTTTTTGAACATCGTAGTAAAAATTTGAGATCCCATTTCATTCTTTCGGTAAAGTACATCAAGAAACAAACGATCGTACCATCTAAATCTATTCTTCATTTTAAACAACCTGAAATCTTTATCTTTCTTCAGAAAATCGACTAATCTTATGGTGATTTTATCGGTATAATTAAAGGTAAAACCGGTGCTGCCACGAGTAAAACCACCCGCGGTGCCTATGTGCATGATATTTTTAGTATTGTGCCGTTCAAACGGATATGAAGTCATGGGTATCGATCCCTTTTCGGTAGCTTTTATCGTGTAGTTTGTAACTCCTAATTCAGTAATAAACTCTTTTATTGCCATTTCATATTCTGCATCAGGTAATAATTTTTCTGAAAAAAGCGTGTATTCTACAAGTGCTCTGGTATTAGAAACAGGAAGCACATACATAAATCGGGTGTTGCCTTTTTGCGCCACCGTAAAATCCATAAAAGTGGCCAAATCAGGGTCAAAAACGGGATTTTCTGCCTCAATATCCCACCCTATAAAATGCTGTTGTAAGACCTGAGAATGCTTTTGTTCTTCAAGTCTTTCTACAGGAAGAATGCTGGTAAATACTTTTTGAGCCCTATAATCTGCCGTTTCCGTTTTAACGGTGACAGCATCCTCTCTTTCGCTAAAGTCAATAACTTTTTCTTCCCTGATCGTGATATTAGAAACCTTTTCAAGCTCACTTAAGCAATAACTATAGAAATCTTTTGCTTCAATTTTATTATAACTGTAGTTTTCTAAATTTATAGTGTCTTCATAGTCTTTTCCTTTTACTGCAATTGTATGCCATTTTTTTGAGACTATAGATCCCCATTCACTCTTGCCTTCTTTCCAGAAACACCATGTTCGATCATTTTTGGTTTTCTGTGCTTTATCAAGAAGTAAAATCTTTTTGTCTTTAAAGTATGTGTCCTGTGACAAGCGATAGGCCAGCATTAAGCCCGAAAGTCCGGTTCCTAAAATAATGTAATCGTAATGGGCAGGTGTAGTCATAAAAGGCAATAGATTGAAGAAAAGCAATGTAGGTTCACAGTATTTCGCTTTAAGCGGACTCAAACCTCAGCCATAAGGGATTAAAGCTAGGATTAATCTACAAGCCTTACAAAAACATTATCTGCAAATTTCTTTGAGATCGTTTCTGTATGCTCGTTAAATTGTATCTTAATAGAGTCGTCAAATTCTCTATGCTCGAGAATTTTTATCTCGCTGCTTAGTGCGAGACCTATTTGCGAGACGTATTTTAAAAAACCCACAGAGCCGTCATTCACAGAAACCAGTTGACAAACACTACCGGTATTAAGTGAAGAAAGCATGATCTTCTCTTCTTTGCGGTAACTGCCGTCTGCATCTGGTATAATCTCCCCATGAGGATCTTTTTTAGGAAAATTCATAAAACGGTCAAGCTCTCTAATTAACTTTTCAGACTTGACATGCTCTAGTTGTTCTGCCACAGCATGCACTTCATCCCATGAAAAATTGAGGTACTTATTAAGAAAAGTCTCCCACAATCTATGTTTTCGCACCAGCACAATGGCAATATCTCTCCCGCTATTAGTTAACTGCAGTTTGCCGTAGCGCTCACTTATGATCAACTCTTTTTTCTTGAGTTTTTTAACCATATTGTTCACAGATGCCGGTGAAAGCTCAAGATATTCAGCTAATTGATTATTACCCACGCGCTCATTTTCTTCAATGTGAATGAGGGCAAAGAGCGCTTTTAAATAGTCTTCTTCGCTCTTTGTTAAATTAACTGAATTTAATTTGTTAGTCATGTCTAACTTAATTAGTTTTGTTTGTCAAAAATAATAAGATTGATTGGCTTTATGAAACAAAACCTGATTTTAGTTCTAGGTCTGCTGGGTTCTGCCAGTATTCTTGCTCAGGAACCTCAAACAGATGATAATCTTATTACAGATCGTCCTGACGCTACAGAATCTTCTAGTCTTATAAAAAAAGGTGCGTTACAGATAGAAAGTGGCGCCGGGTATGAAGCTTATGATTATGACGTTCTTGACGAAAAAATATACACTTTAAATACCACATTGCTACGTTATGGCTTACTTGAAAACCTCGAAATACGTGCAGGATTAAATTATGAGCAGGTAAAAAGTAGCAATGCCAAAAAAGCTGAAGGTTTTTCACCTCTACTTTTAGGAGCCAAAATTGGTATTGCAGAAGAAAATGGATTGCTCCCTAAAATGGCAATTTTAAGTCATTTATATCTTCCATTTACAGCAAACTCAGATTTTAAACCAGAAACGACAGGAATTGATCTCAGGTTTGCTTTTGCCCACACTTTAAGTGAAAAATCTGCATTAGGATACAATCTGGGCGCAGAATGGGTTGACGATTCTGGCTCAGCCGCCTACATCTACACCTTATCATATGGGTACAGCCTCACAGATAATTTAGCCTTATACGCCGAAATTTATGGTGATTTTCCTGAAAATAATACCGCAAATCACTCCTGGGATGCAGGGATTACCTATTTAATTAATAATAACTTTCAGCTAGATGCCACAGTGGGCTCTGGCTTTAACACACATCAATCAATTTTATTAAGCACAGGTTTTAGCTACCGCATAACGCATTAAAAAAATCGTCTAAAACTGGACAAAAAATGAACAAAACAGGTAAAAAATCGCTTGAAGAAGTACACGGCTCCATAAGCACCTCTGGTAAAAAAACCGGCTGGAAAAAGATACTTGCTTTTTTAGGGCCCGCCTATCTGGTAAGTGTGGGCTATATGGATCCCGGTAACTGGGCTACAGATATTGCCGGTGGTAGCCAGTTTGGGTATTCGCTACTTTGGGTGCTGTTAATGTCTAATATTATGGCGCTCCTGTTACAAAGTCTGTGTTCACGTTTGGGCATCGTGCGCGGTGTAGATCTGGCGCAGGCATCAAGAGAAGAATACCCGGCTTTTGTGAACTTTATTTTATGGCTTCTCGCCGAAATCGCAATTGCGGCATGCGATCTCGCCGAAGTTATAGGTATGGCGATCGGGTTGCAACTCTTATTTGGTATGCCAATTATCTGGGGCGTGTGCATCACTGTTCTGGATAGCTTTTTACTGCTATTCCTGCTAAACAAAGGCATAAGACGTATGGAGCGTTTTATAATCAGTCTTATATTCATTATCGGACTCTCCTTTCTGGGCGAAATGTTCTTTGCAAAACCCGATTTAGGCGAAGTTATGACTGGTTTTATTCCTTCTTTACCAGGCAGCACTGCGCTTTATATTGCAATAGGAATCATAGGTGCTACCGTAATGCCTCACAATTTGTATCTGCATTCTTCCTTAGTACAAACCCGAAAAATAAATCACACAAAAAGAGGTATAAAACAGGCTTTAAGGCTCAATTTTCTCGATTCTGCAATCGCTCTTAACCTCGCCTTTTTTGTAAATGCTGCTATTTTAATTCTAGCAGCTTCTGTCTTTTTCAAAAACGGAATGTACCAGGTTGCAGATATTACAGATGCTCACAAATTATTGCAAGGGCTTCTGGGCACAAAATGGGCTCCTATCCTTTTCGCAATAGCGTTAATTGCCGCAGGACAAAGTTCTACTCTAACCGGGACTTTAGCAGGACAAATCGTGATGGAAGGTTACCTGAACCTGCGCATACAGCCGTGGGTACGCAGGCTGCTTACACGTATGATCGCAATCGTACCGGCGCTCCTCACTGTTATCTATTATGGCGAGCATGGTCTGGGAGAATTGCTCGTATTGAGTCAGGTAGTTCTTAGCTTACAACTGGGTTTTGCGATGATACCACTTATTCATTTTGTAAGCGACAACAAGAAAATGAATGGGTATCACATTAAATGGCCGCTTAGAATAGCTTCCTGGCTAATCACAATAATAATTGTTGCGCTAAATGCGAAATTGGTCTTTGACGAGGTAAACAGCTGGTTAGAAAGTTCAGAAAATACTTTTTATATCTGGATGTTTCTGATTCCTCTCATTGCCGGTGCAGGCTTACTATTGATCTATATCACAATTAAACCATTGATCAAAAAAACCAGCATAAAAGAACGAAATATGGTGCCGCACGTTACCTCAACTTCCTTTCTTGATCTTGCCACGGTTAAAGATTATAAGAAAATTGCCATCGCCCTTGATTTTTCTAAATCTGACATAAAAACAATATCTTCTGCGATACAAATGGGCGGTAAAGAGGCTATTTATACGCTGATTCATATCGTTGAAACTCCGGGTGCTTTAATTTATGGCAATACAATCCAGGATTTTGAAACGACCAGTGACAGAGCATTTTTAGACACCTACAAGATCGAACTTGAAAATCAGGGATTTAATATAGTTATAGAACTGGGCTTTGGCTCTCCTAAACGTTCAATTTCTAAGATCGTTAACAACGGCAGTTTTGATTTGCTTGTATTGGGCGGTCACGGCCATATGCTTTTTAAAGATTTGCTTTTTGGAACCACCGTAGACGGTGTGCGCCACAGAGTTGATATTCCGGTTTTTATAGCCTAATAACAACCTGCACGAGGTTAAACCTTGTAGCATTTTAAACATGAATAAGTAAAACAGAAATACGTTATGCTAAACAATATTATAGATTACTTTGAGCAACTTGACCCTGTACTCGCTGCTTTTTATGCAACGCTTTTTACATGGGGCGTTACAGCTTTAGGAGCTTCTCTGGTCTTTTTCTTTAAAGGAATGAATCGTGCTCTTTTTGATGCTATGCTAGGTTTTACAGGTGGTGTTATGGTAGCAGCCAGTTTCTGGAGCTTACTGGCGCCCGGTATAGAGATGAGTCCGGGAGAAGGTTTTGAAAAAGTGATTCCTGCAGTTGTAGGTTTCGCTTTAGGCGCCGGATTTCTATACGGTTTAGACAAAATTTTACCTCATTTACACGTTAATTTTGAAGAACAGGAAGGTATTAAAACGCCTTGGCACAAAGCCGTACTGCTTACACTTGCGATCACACTTCACAACATACCAGAAGGTCTGGCTGTGGGTGTCCTTTTTGGCGGAGTATCAGCGGGTTTTGAGGGTGCGACAATTGGTGGCGCAGTAGCTTTGGCAATTGGTATAGGCTTACAAAACTTCCCGGAAGGATTTGCAGTTGCCATGCCTTTGCGCAGACAGGGATTGAGCAGATGGCGAAGTTTTAATTACGGCCAACTTTCTGCAATCGTAGAACCTGTTGCTGCAGTTTTAGGCGCTTATGCTGTAATGTCATTTAAACCTATTTTACCATATGCGCTAGCCTTCGCCGCGGGCGCAATGATATTTGTTGTAATAGAAGAAGTGGTCCCAGAAGCACAGCGTGGAAATCACGCAGACCTTTCGACAATGGGTTTTATAGGTGGCTTTATACTTATGATGACACTTGACGTAGGTTTGGGTTAATTGCAACTAACGCCATTTTTATAAGTCAATTTTAATGAGTAATTTAATTGTATGATGCGATTTTTGATTGTTTTTTGTTGTTTTTTGCTTGCTACAGCCGGTTTTTCTCAAGAAGTTGAAAAAGATACTGTGCAGGTAGATCATCAGGTCTTTCCGCCGCAAATTGTTCTAAAAGCACACTATGGTAAAATGGTAAACCTAGGCGATTTTGCTATAAAATTTAAAGAGGTGGTTTCAGATTCCCGTTGCCCCAGTGATGCAAATTGTATCTGGGCCGGTGAAGCAATAATAAAAGTTGAGCTTTATAAAGATGGCAATTTTATAGAAGAAAAAGAGGTGAAATTTAGCGGTACAGGTAATTCCCGATTGCTTTTTAGCTCTAACGAGAAAGACTTTCTGGCATATTCTTTAAGCCCATATCCTAAAGCTGCAAACGGTAGAATTGAGAAAAAGGATTACTGTTTAAATTTGAGTTTAAAACAAAAAGAAGATTAAATCATCAAAGAATTGAATTCTTTCGCGAAATTAAAGTTTTGAAACACCTATATTAAAAAATGCTGCATTAGCGGTTCCAGCGCTAGCGCCTTTAAGGGAATAGCCCACATTAATAATATCATTAGCATTTAAAAGTAAAAGAATGTTACCACTTGTTCCCCAATAATCAGAACTAGGCAGATTTACCGCTCCGTCTGTAATTATCAATGGCTTTACTCCGTTTATTGATACTTCTACCCGATAATTACGATTACCAGTAGGCATATTTGTGGTTGAAAAACCCGCTGAAATCAGATACGTTCCGCTTTTTAAAACCTGCACTTCTCCGTGATTGGCCGAAAGTTTATAAAAACCTGACCCGGTGCTCAACACATAATTTTCATTAACAGGAAAAGACGTGATCGCATCATCATTGGCCAGAATTATTCCGCCGTTCATACTGCCGCGATTCAAAATAGCTGATGGTGTTTCGGTACGTAAAAAAGGTTGCCAAATACCTTCTGTACGAATATACCAGTTACTTTCTGTGGTATTGTATATTAACGCACCGTCTAAAGGCGTGGGTATAGCATTCATTTGTGCAGTAGTCATTCTGGGCTGCACCAATGCACGCGTTGTACTATTGATCTGTAGAGCAGATCCCGGCGCGAGATCTGTAGTATTAATACCTACCCCTTTTGTACTTTCAGTTTGAGAAAAGCCAAAGTAACTAATAAACAAAAACAGAATTAAACTCTTAAATTTCAATAGTTTATATTTAATTACAGCTTTACAATTCCTATATTAAAAAAGCGCGCATCAAGGTTGACATTGTTATTATTCAGAACATAACTCAATCTAATTTGATCATTGGCTTTTAAAGCGTAAACCAGCACACCACTCGTTCCCCATTCATTAGTTGAACCACTTGGGAAATTCACGTTTCCCCTTACTAAATAACCTATTAGATTTCCGTCTTTATAAACACCAATAATATATTTTTTATCTCCTGAAGGCAGATTGCTTACTGCAAATCCTGCAGAGATCATATAGTTCCCGTCCTGTAAAATTTTTATGGTCCCGTCTGAAACTACCTGAAAAAATGAATTGTCTATAGATTCTAGCTCAGGAGTATTTAATGGAAAGGGATAATAAGTATTTGTAGCCGTGTTGACAACATTGTTATCTGGATTTGCTTCATAATCTTTACGTAATACTACAGCAGGTAAATCAGGTCGAGTAAGGTCATTCCAGGTTCCCGATGAAAATAAAAATAAGGAAGATGAAGTTGAATTGTAGACTATAGAGCCATCAAGTGGTGAAGGTATAGCCAGCATCTGGGTCTCTGTCATGCGCGGCGGCACAAGAGCTCCTATTGTACTATCTATCTGCAAAGCACTACCGTCATCTACGTTTACCGTCCCAATGCCAACTTGAGCTTGCAGGACGAAATTAAGAAACAGCAGAACAATTACGAATTTGGGGTTGTAATTATTTTTCAACTAAAAAATTTGCACAAATATACAAGTTTAATTGAAATAATAGATTTCTATAAATTATATCAACTTTTTAAACTGATATTACACTATTTCATCTACTAATGACAACCACAGTCGTCCTTTCCGCAACCTCCTTTTTTAGAAGAGTTTCCACCTAAAAAAGCTGGTTTCCATATAAATTTAGTTACTAAATAGCCTGCAGCGGCTAAAAATATAAGTAACACTAAAGCATTTTGAATCCATTCCATAATCTGTCTATTTCAAAATTTGATATGCGGCTAATGCTACAAGATACGCAAAACCGCTCATAAATACCAGTTGTAACACTGGCCATTTCCATGTATTAGTTTCTCTTTTTACGATAGCCAGCGTACTCATACATTGCATCGCAAAGGCATAGAATAACAATAAAGATACTCCGCTGGCAAGGTTAAATAGAGGTCCGCCAAGTACGGGATTTACCTCACCTGCCATTCTGTTTTTGATCGTTTCTTCCTCATCACTTCCCACACTGTAAATTGTCGCCAGCGTACCTACAAAAACTTCACGAGCTGCAAAAGAACTTACAATGGCGATACCAATCTTCCAGTCATAACCCAATGGGCGCACAATAGGTTCAATACCTTTGCCCACATAGCCTATGTAGCTATTTTCTAACTTATATGAGGCAATGTGCTTATCGAGCTCGTTGGCTGCAAATTTCCCTTCCTGCAAGTCCTGTCTGGCGGTTTCTTCCGCTCTCGCGAAATCTTCACCTGGCCCGTTAGATGCAAGCACCCAAAGAACGATAGATATTGCAAGAATTATTTTACCGGCGCCAAGAACAAAGGATTTGGTTTTTTCGATAACATTATAAAGCACGTTCTTAAACAGCGGAAGCTTATAATTAGGCATCTCGATCACAAAGAAAGATTTGCTTTTAATCTTAAGAATATTGTTGAGCAACCACGCAGAAAGTATAGCCGTTGCAAAACCTAACAAATAAAGCAGCATCAATGCAAGACTCTGGTAGTTGAGAAAATAAAGCACGCGCTTATCTGGTATCACTAAAGAAATAATAATAAGATAAACCGGCAAACGTGCAGAGCATGTGGTAAACGGCGTCACAAGAATGGTGATCAATCGCTCTTTCCAGTTCTCAATATTACGCGTTGCCATAATTGCCGGTATCGCACAGGCTGTACCAGAAACCAGAGGCACCACACTTTTACCGCTAAGGCCAAAACGTCTCATGATCCTGTCCATCAGGAAAACCACACGACTCATGTAACCGGTTTCTTCTAAAATCGATATAAATAGGAATAAAAACGCGATTTGAGGTATAAAAATCACAATACCACCCAAACCTGGAATAATACCTTCTGCTACAAGATCTGTAAAAGCGCCCGGCGGCAATGTTGTATCAACCCACTCGCCTATCGCCGCAAATCCCATATCGATAAGATCCATTGGGTATGCAGACCAATCATAGATCGCCTGAAAAATAAGCAGCAAAATCGCAAAGAAAATGATGTAACCCCAGAATTTATGGGTTAATACACGATCTAACCTACTGCGCAAATCTTTCGCGGCAGCGTGATCTATGCGCTGTGTTTCTTTAAGAACGCCGTTAATAAACTGGTATCGAACGATGGTTTCCTTCTGTTG
Organism: Leeuwenhoekiella sp. A2; assembly: GCF_047946655.1. GTDB lineage: Bacteria > Bacteroidota > Bacteroidia > Flavobacteriales > Flavobacteriaceae > Leeuwenhoekiella. The sequence goes on along the minus strand of NZ_CP172311.1, from coordinate 1,756,172 downwards.
AAGGCGCTTCAGATTGCTTTTACTTTCGGTTTTAAAAGAAGTAATATCGTGCACTTCATTTCTGTCTAACTTACCAAAGTTGACATCCTGAGTTATAACCAGCCAGAGTTTATAAAGATCCTGATTGGGGAAAGCCTTACGTAAACGATCAAAATAATCTGGTGCTATGACAGATGCGTTAACACATGGCTCTGATGAAAGCGTTTTGTACTGCGTAATTAATTCTTTAAGCTCTTCAAAACCTTCATTTTTACGCGAACTAACAAGCGCTATTTTTGTATTTAGCCGCTCTTCCATCGTTTTAATGTCTAGCGTGATGGCTTTGCGCTCCATACGATCTGCCATGTTTATGACAAGAATCGTAGGTATTTTAAGATCTTTTATTTGGGTAAACAGGAGAAGATTACGCTTAAGATTCTCAACATCTGAAACTACAACAGCAACATCTGGATAATCTTTATCATTTTTGTTGAGCATAAGCTCGATAACGACATTCTCATCAAGCGAACTGGCATTTAAACTATATGTGCCGGGAAGATCAAGAATATGGGCTTTTACCCCACGAGGAAGTTTACAAATTCCTTCCTTTTTCTCAACAGTAATCCCCGGGTAATTACCCACCTTCTGGTTAAGACCTGTTAATCGATTAAAAACCGAAGTCTTACCAGTATTTGGATTTCCTATGAGGGCAACGCTAAGCTGTTTACTCATGTTTACAGCTTTTCTATTGCAATATGGTAGGCCGTCTCTTTGCGAATGGCAAGATGACTGCCGTTGATATTTAAATACATGGGGTCTTTAAAAGGCGCAATCTGTACTATCTCTACTTCGTTTCCTGGCAGGCATCCCATCTCAAGTAATTTTAAAGGTACTAAGTCTACCGAAAATTCTTTGATGATGGCTTTCTCTCCGCGTTTTAGATGAGCTAAAGAAGTTATCAATGTGTTTATTTAGATTTAATTTAAACTAGAGCAAAAGTAAAGGAAAAACAAGTTACGAGGAAAGAAAAGTCGCTTAAAATGACTGAAAATCGGGCGGCAATGGCATAAAATTGACTTAAACCGGCAATAACACGTTAATCAGCTTTATTTCTGCGCGCTTCAATCTTCTTTAAAGTCTCAATATCATCAAGTAATTTGTCAATCGCATCAGGATCTGTACCGTCATAAAACCCTCTTATTCTCTTTTCAGGATCTATAAGCATAAAGTTCTCTGTATGTATCATATCATATTTACCACCGTCACCAGTGGTTTTCACCGCCAGATAACTTTTTCGCGCCAGGTCGTAAATATCCTTTTTAGGACCTGTAACAAGATTCCACTTGCTATCATCTACTCCTTTTTCTATGGCATAACGCTTTAATTGCGCTACAGTATCAGTTTCCGGGATAACCGTATGCGACAATAATTTTACCTGATCATCATTTTTAAGCTCTTCCTGTATCTGCTTCATGTGATCTGTCATGATAGGGCAAATTGTCTGGCAAGTTGTAAAAAAGAAATCTGCCACATAAATTTTACCGGCATAATCTTCTTGGGTAACAGTGTCTCCATTTTGGTTAACCAATTGAAAATCGGCTATTCTATGGTATTTTTTCACATCCTGGACCGTAGTATCTACCAGGTCTGCAGCAACCATAGTAGGTTGATAAACCGGGAGACTGGGCGGTGGTTTTAATAATGTATAAATACAATAAAGTATAATGGCAGAGAGTATCGCCATCACTATGGCAAACTTCTTGTACTTAGCAAAAAAGTGTAACATACCTTTCCTTTTGGGATTGCAAAATTACAATGTGAATCGCAGCTAGGCATAGCATATAGCTAAAAACTTACTAATTGACAGAGCGACAAGCCGTATTTCTTTTGTATAGCCAAGGAAAAGGTTACTTTTGTGCACTTTTGAGTTAAAACCCCGCAGATGGATCCATTTTTTGTTAAAGGAATACAACTTTTTTTAAGTCTCTCTATACTTATCATATTACATGAGTTTGGTCACTTTGTACCAGCTCGTCTTTTTGGAATACGCGTAGAAAAATTCTACCTTTTCTTTGATGTTAAATTCTCATTGTTCAAGAAAAAAATTGGCGAGACCGTTTACGGTATTGGCTGGTTACCTCTGGGTGGTTATGTGAAAATTGCCGGAATGATTGATGAAAGCATGGACAAGGAGCAGATGGCAGAAGAGCCTAAACCATGGGAATTTAGAAGCAAACCGGCATGGCAACGACTAATTGTAATGATAGGTGGCGTAACCGTAAATATTATTCTGGGTTGCCTTATTTACATTCTTATAATCGCATACTACGGTAAAGATGTATCAGGACCAGACCAGTTGCCAGATGGTCTGGCTGTGGCCGAAAGCTTTAAGCAGTATGGTTTCCAGGACGGGGACCAGATACTTGAAGTTAACGGTAAGGAGTTTGAAAACAGCGTACAAATAAACCGTTTTCTAATGCTCCGCGATGTTCAGAATGTTACAGTTCAGCACCCAGACGGAAGCACAGAAACCATTAGCATACCAGAAGATATTGGCAGCAAGATGTTTGAAGACGGTGTCGTGGCTCCTTTTTCACCAATTATAAAACCCGTTTTAGACAGTATTGTCCCCGGTACTCCAGCGGCAGAAGGAGGTCTGCAACATGGCGATGTGATCACAGCAGTAGACGGTGAGCAAATAAGCACATGGAATCAGTTTCAGCAAATAAAGCTGGATAATCCAGATAAAAAAGATTTTAGTGTTACTTACAACAGAAATGGAAACGCCCAACAGACTGACATCAGGGTAGGTGAAGATCATGTTTTTGGTGTTTATCCTGAAGTAGGCTACAGTTATAAGCATACAGACTATAGCTTCTACGAGAGCATACCTGCAGGTGTGAGCTATGGCTATTGGGTGCTGCATGATTATGTAGCGCAGTTTAAATACGTTTTCACGAAAAAAGGTGCCACTCAGGTAGGTGGTTTTGGCGCTATCGCCAGCTTATTCCCTAATACCTGGAACTGGCTATCTTTCTGGGAAACAACTGCCCTTATTTCTATAATTCTGGCTTTCATGAACATTTTACCAATTCCCGCACTCGACGGTGGTCATGTCATGTTCTTGTTATATGAGATTATCACCGGAAGAAAGCCAAGCGATAAATTCTTAGAATACGCACAAATGGCCGGTTTCTTTTTACTTATAGCTCTGGTCCTTTTCGCAAACGGAAACGATATTTATAGATGGCTATTTAAGTAGCCTACTAACGATATTTCAAAATAGACCTCTTTTCTTGTGGTCACTTAAAGCTCCTGTTCTCAGGGGCTTTTTTTATTTTTACAATTAAAAAGAAAACAAAAATGCAAGCTGCGATCCAAACACTTTCTACAGCAACAAGTGAGCGCGCAAAAACTCTGCTGGAGCGGCTTCAACTAATAAAAAACAAACCTGAATAAAAGGCTGCTTCACTTGTAAAAAGAAGCTAAAAAATAAGAGCGGCAAATATTTTTTAATTTTAGTTTTGACAGTATTAAAATTTGGGTATATTTGCATCCGCTTACAGAAAAAAGCACAGCTTTAAAATCTGTATCAAATAAGATTACCAACAGATCGATTTGATTTAATAAGCAAAACATAAAAAAATATATTCCTCCTTAGCTCAGTTGGTTAGAGCATTTGACTGTTAATCAAAGGGTCCTTGGTTCGAGCCCAAGAGGGGGAGCTTCAAAGTCCAATCTTTAATTAGGTTGGGCTTTTTTGTTTTATGGCGAGAAGTTTATCCTGAGCGAGGAATGAGCCGAAGGAAGACTAAGAGGGGGAGCAGATTAAGCCTTAACTTTAAAAGTTGAGGCTTTTTTGTTTTTGAGTAGTTCCTTTATATAATATAAACTTCTTTATTATGCCAAATTAAAGCTTCAGGGGAAGGATACCATTTTTCTGAAGTTGGTAAATTAATTTGTTTACCATCAAATTGTGAAAGTGAATAAACTGAATCATTCTCTTCTACAGATCTCGAAACTCGTACAACATAATCTTTGTTTATTGTAATAAGACCTCGATCAAATGCTCGGTGCAAGTTAGGCGACAGACTCAATCCATTAGGAATAGTGTCGTCATTAGAAATACTAAATGGGATGATATGACATGCATCAATCATTTGAGCAGATGAATTTGACATGATCTTCATCCCGGAAATACAACAGGTATAATTGTAAATTTGAGGAACTGTTTTCTTAAAAATTCCACCGCGAATAAAAATTTCTTCTTGAAAATTATCTTTACTCATAGTTCCCTTTAGCGCTATAATTTGTTGCTGATAAACCTCCGTGGGCTCATTCAGTATTTCATTCCGTATCACTATTTCTGTACTACTCTCGTATACGCTCTGTAATTCACTTTTATTAAAATATTCCTGAAGAAGAAATTGAATAATAACATTCCTACTTGATTCTTGTACAAATAAATTGAATAGCTCCCTGTCAATTTCTGCAAAAGCAATAGTTTCTTCTAACTTTTTAAAGCTTTTGATACTACTTGATGCAGTCATAGGAATAGCCATTCCGGGTTTATTAATTAAATACCAAAAGGGTTCACTTCGCATATGGAAAAAAGGCAGAGCGAAATTGGCCTTATGACCCGTAGTCACCAACTTTTGAAAAATATCTCGAAAGGACAGAATTAGATCGCTGCTAATAAAAATTCTGTTAGAAGAAATTATTCCTTTACTTACCAATTCTATTATCGCTAGCAGCAGAATTGGTTTATGAGGAGCGCGGCCAAACCCCTTATTATAGCCACGGTTAAGTGTTCTAAGCTGATGTATATATTTATCAAAAAGGTCTTTATCCACAGAGTGCATTTATTGTCTCAATATAAATATTAATTCCATCTTTTAAGTAACCTATCTTTTACAATTCCTTTCACACCCTAAACCTGTTTTATTTTGTAAACTATGCCGAACACATAATTACAAATGGCAAAAACAGAAAAAACAGCTTCAAAAAGTAATCTCCCCTTATATATTTCAATTGTTCTGGTAGCGGCGCTTGTGCTTAGCTACTTTTTTATTCCGGCTGTAAATCATTTTTTTACAGAAGCCTGGAATGTACTTACCAGCGATGACGAAGCTCGCATAAAAACATGGGTTCAGGGCTTTGGCTGGCTGGGGCCCGTCGTTATAGTTATCGCTATGATCTTACAGATGTTCCTTATTGTGATTCCCTCATTATTACTCATGGTGGTGGCGATATTAGCTTACGGCCCGGTGTGGGGAAGTCTGATTATTCTGGCAGCTGTCTTCAGTGCTTCCAGCGTGGGTTATTTCATTGGGCGATATTTTGGTGATTATATAGTAAACCAAATAATAGGACAAAAAACCAATCAAAAAATCGAAAAATTCTTAGAAAATTATGGTTTTTGGGCGGTGATTATTACGCGTATAAATCCGTTTTTATCTAATGACGCAATAAGTTTTGCCGCAGGAATTTTAAAAATGGGATATTGGAAGTTTATTCTTGCCACTCTGGTAGGTATCGCACCGCTCACGTTGTTTATCGCTATAATTGGTCGAAGCACAGATCAATTAAAAAGCGGGCTCCTATGGGGCTCACTAGTAAGTCTACTGGTTTTCATAGCCTACGTCTGGTGGGACAAGAGAAGAAATACAAACACATCTACCACAGAAAAAGAAAAGCAGAGATCATAACAATAATGAAAGTGTAAAAAACGAACTCTGTAAGGCCAAAATCGGCAAAAACACCCCTAAAAGTGACCACGTAATTATCTTGTGAATTAGAAGATTTACAGTAGTAGCAAACAAAAGGCCACAGATCTATTTTCGCTAAAGCTCGGTTTTCAATTGTGGCTGCTGTAGCCTCACTAGAGTCGGTTAACAGGTAAACCTCATACTTGTTATCGCCCTCAGAGGTGGTGAATCTGGGCGTAATATCAAAACTGTTTACACAGAAAGCGAGCACATTAACCCCCATAAAGATCGAGGCCCAAAGCCAGATTTTCTTAGCTTTCATAAATTGGTTATTGGTTGCCGCAAAATACTTGTACTTTTTCGCGATAAGCAAGGGGAAATTCCCCCTATTCTTACAAATTAACACACAAACCGGTTCATTTTGCCGTGTTAAGATCAAGCTTCACTTTTGTATATTTAGAAAAATTAAATACATGACCTTCCCTTTAAAACTAAAGTACTCAAGCCTTTGTCTCCTCGCGTTTCTGTTAATTTTTAGCACCTCTTCTTATGCTCAAAAAATCAGCAAAAAAGAACGTAAAATCGTCGCTCAGGTCGAAAAAAACAACCTCGATGCTATCAAATTTCTGGAAACGGTTGTTAATGTAAACAGCGGTACTATGAACCCGCAAGGAGTACGTGAAACCGGAAGATTGTATGATAACGCTTTAAGCGAAATAGGCTTCACCACAGAATGGATCGATATGCCAACAGAAATGAATCGCGCAGGTCACCTTTTTGCTACTATTAATGGTGATACCGGTAAAAGAATCCTGCTAATAGGTCATCTCGATACCGTTTTTGAAGAACACAGCGAGTTTCAGAAATTTGAACCTGTAAACGACAGCGTTGCAAAAGGCCCCGGAGCAAATGATATGAAAGGAGGTGATGTGATCATTCTCTATGCACTAAAAGCTCTGCGTGAAGCAGGATTGCTTGATGATGCCCAGATCACTGTTGCGTTAAATGGTGATGAAGAAAGCGCAGGAAAACCTATAAGTATTAGTCGCAAACCACTGGTTGATGCTGCAAAAAGAAGCGATGTTGCTTTATGTTTTGAGACCTCAACCGGGTATGATAAAGCAACGGTGGCCAGACGTGGTTCTTCAGGCTGGAAGGTTGAAGTCACAGGAAAACGGGCACACTCTTCAGGGATTTTTAATGAGTACACCGGCGCAGGAGCAAATTTTGAACTAGCACGTATTCTATATCAATTCTATACAGAAGTGAAAGGTGAAGACCTTTTAACCTTTAACCCGGGAATGATGCTAGGCGGAACAACATTAAATATTGATGCCGAAAAAAGCCGAGGCGAGGTTTTTGGCAAGAGCAATGTTGTTGCACAAACCGCCTATGCAGATGGCGGACTACGATTTATATCTGAAGAGCAAAAAGAAAGAGCTAGAAATAAAATGCGCGAAATTGTAGCAAATAATCTTCCGCAGACCAGTGCTAAGATCACTTTTACAGACAGCTACCCCGCAATGGGCCCCACTGATGCCAATTATGAACTCCTGCATAAACTTGATCAGGTAAGTCAGGATTTGGGTCAGCCAGCAGTAGAAGCTTATGATCCTGGTAAACGTGGTGCAGCAGATATTTCTTTTGTTGCTCAATACCTGGCCTGTCTTGATGGTCTGGGAACAATGGGACGTGGCGCTCATACTCCGGCAGAAACAGTAAACCTTAACACAATAGAGGCACTTACAAAACGTACCGCAATTCTTATCTACAGACTGATTAATGAAAAAAGACCCCAGTCGTAATTTAGCTTAAGCGATTCTATCGCAGAATCAAATAGTTCTTTTTAAACTTATTTCCACCAGATAATAAATCTAGCAGGATAGAAATTCCTAATTTCAACTGTTCTGCGTTGAAAATTCAACATAAAATAGCGATTTTACTGCCCTAAAACCCGATTTTTGATAATCATTTTAGTTATCCTATTTTAGCCTTATGAAAAAAATATTGGCTTACCCGTTAAGCGTTATATTCTATTTAACTTTTGGCCTTGCTTTGGTGATATTTCATCCCATACAGTGGGTGTGCTTTAATTTGTTTGGCTACCAGGCACACAAAAAGAGTGTAGATTATCTCAATTTCTTTCTGCTGCGTAGTCTTAATCTGCTGGGCACAACATTTACCTATAATAATCAGTATACAATAACCCAAGATCAACCTATCATAATAGTTTCTAATCACCAGGGGCAATATGATATTCCGCCCATAGTTTGGTACATGCGCCGGCTGCATCCTAAATTCATAAGTAAAAAGGAATTAGGAAAAGGCATCCCGAGTATTTCATACAATTTACGCCACGGCGGCTCTGCTCTTATTGACAGAAAAGACAAAGGCCAGTCTATTCGCGCCATTAAAAAAATCACCGAAACCGTTAATAAAGAGCACCATTCTGTGGTTATTTTCCCAGAAGGAACGCGCAGCAAAGATGGTATACCACGCGAGTTTGCTCCCGGCGGACTTTCAACCTTATTCAAATTTATGCCCAATGCGATCGTGGTGCCTTTGACCATTCACAATTCGTGGAAGTTGATGCGCTATGGTGCTTTCCCGCTTGATATTGGGGTTAAAGTTTCTCACACGGTGCACGAGCCTATACCTGTTTCCAGTTTACCACCAGAAGAACTCGTTAAGAAAGTGCAGGATATTGTCTTGGCAGACTTTCCCACCATGAGGCATCGCAAAACCGGTCCCACACCTATAAAACCTAAAGATGCATGATAAGCACATTACAATTTTCTGCAGAAGATCTGTATCTAATAAATAAAACACGAGATTTTGTAAAGCAAACCCTTGCAGATGCAGAAGGCGGCCACGATTGGTTTCATACAGAGCGTGTTTATAACAATGCACTGCTTATAGCTCAAGGCGAAAAAGTAAACGGTCTTATTGTTGCTCTTGGGGCTTTGCTACACGATATAGCAGATTCAAAATTTTACAGTGGCGATGAAACAGTAGGGCCTCGTGTGGCTACTGCTTTTCTCATTAAGAACAATGCAGACAGTCAGGTTGTAGATCATGTGGTGCAGATCATTAAGAATATCTCTTTTAAAGGCGGAAACACCGTTAAAGATTTTCATTCTCTGGAGCTTGCCGTGGTGCAGGATGCAGACAGGCTAGACGCAATAGGCGCCATTGGTATCGCCCGTACTTTTAATTATGGTGGGTTTAAAAACAGGAAACTTTACGATCCTGAAATAAAACCCAATTTAAATATGAAGCCAGATGAATACAAAAAATCTACCGCGCCTACCCTTAATCATTTTTACGAAAAACTACTGCTGCTAAAGGATAAAATGAACACAGAAACCGGAAAGCGACTCGCTAAGAAAAGGCACGAATTTATGCAGCTTTATCTTGATCAGTTTTACGCAGAGTGGAATGGGAAGGTTTAGAACAGTTTAAGCTGCCCGTCTTTAAATTGTTCATGGAGTTCTGTATTTAGTGGCGGTATTGTTCGGCCAGCCATGTATTTTTTTCGCGCAAGCTCAATTTGTATCCTAATCTGTTCTGCAAATTCACCTGAGCCACGCATTCTGCGACCAAACTGGGAGTCGTTTAATTTTCCATTATGACATTCGGCTATTTGATGCAACACCTTTTCTGCTCTGTCTGGTAAAGCTTTGCGTATCCAGTCTTCAAAAATTCCCGCAATCGCACCGTTCAGTCTTACCACAGTATATCCTGCAGCCTGGGCACCGCAGTCTGCAGCCCTTTTTACAAGCGGCAAGATCTCGTGGCTGTTTATTCCCGGAATTATAGGCGCAGCCATAACACGCACAGGAATTCCATTTTTTGAAAGCTTTTCTACTGCGTCAAATCGCTTTTTTATTGTTGCTGTTCGCGGTTCAAGCAACCTTCTGGTTTCTTCGCTTAGTGAAGTAATAGAAATATTTACCTGAATAAGATTGTCTGCAGCTAACTCTTTAAGAATATCCAGATCACGCGTGACCAGAGCGTTCTTTGTAATAATCCCCGCCGGGTGGCGATATTTGAGCATTAATTGCAATAATTTGCGGGTAATTTCCAGCTTTTTCTCAATAGGCTGATAACAGTCTGTGTTTCCAGACAAAACAATAGGGTAAGCTTTCCAGCTTTTAGAAGATATCTTTTTCTCAAGTAACCCAACAGCATTTCTCTTTACGAGAATTCTGCTCTCAAAATCCAGCCCGGCATCATAACCCCAATACTCATGAGAGTTACGCGCATAACAATACACACAGCCATGCTCACAACCCTGATACGGATTAAGCGAAAAACCCATCCCTACATCAGGGCTTTCAACTTTGTTTACAATGGTCTTAGGAAATGTATCGAGATATAAAGTTCTTTGATTTTCAGGCTCCTCTCCCTCCTGCTCGCAAAAGTTGAGAAAGTCATCCCGCATCTCATGAGAATGTTCAAAAAACCTGTTATTCACATGCTTTTGAGCTCCTCTTCCCATAATATGATCCCTCTTCTCCATATTGTAAAATTAGGAAATATTCCGAATATATGGAATTTTTACAATTTAAATAATTTGATTATAAAAGGATTAATTATGGAATCAGGATTGCGCCACGCATTGATTACTCTCCGGGAAAATCTGCTTTTCTTTTCTCAAGAAAGGCTGATGTTCCTTCTTTAAAATCTGCTGTACCAAAAGAGTTACCAAAAGCTTCTATTTCTTTTGAAAAACCTTCCTTTTTGGCACCAAAACCGGCATTTATTGCCTCAATAGCCGCTTTTATCGCAACGCCAGAATTTGCAGTTATCTTAGCTCCTATTTTTTCTGCGAGAGGGATGAGACCTTCTTGTGCGGTAACATGATTTATAAGTCCATATTGCAAGGCCTGATTGGCATCTATCATTGCTGCGGTGAAGATCATTTCCATCGCTCTACCCTTGCCTACTAATTGCGGCAATCTTTGTGTACCGCCATATCCCGGTATCAAACCAAGAGATACTTCAGGCAGACCCATTTTTGCGTTATCACTCGCTATGCGAAAATGCGCCGCCATAGCTAATTCTAGTCCGCCACCTAAGGCAAAACCATTAATTGCAGCTATTACCGGCGTACCCAGATTTTCTACAAAATCGAAAAGAAGTTCTTGCCCTTCTTGCGCTAATGCACTTCCCTGATCTGTATTAAAATCTGAAAATTCACTTATGTCTGCTCCTGCAACAAAAGCTTTTTCTCCGCTTCCGGTTAAAATAATAAAGCGGGTTTCCGGGTCATTATCAGCTTTCGCGAAAGCGTCATGCAGCTCCTGAATAGTCTCTTTATTGAGCGCATTGAGCTTTTTAGGTCTATCGATTGTGATTAAAACAAAATTGTCTTCTTCTTGATATTGTAAATTTTGGAAAGACATGCAGGTCGTTTTATGGGTTAAAGTACTGGAAGATTATATTTCAACTTTAGGAAAAGAAACCTTGAAAACAGTGCCTTTTCCCACGCGTGATGTAAAGGTAATGCTTCCTTTACAGGATTCAACAATGTTTTTTACCATGGCCAGGCCAAGGCCCATACCACTGGATTTGGTAGTAAATTTGGGTTCAAATACTCGATTCATATTCTCTTCTGAAATACCGGAACCATTGTCTATAACGAGTATGCAAACCTTATCTTCATCTGTCTTTACCTCAACGCGTATTTGCGGCTGCGCAACACCTTCTGTTGCCTGTATGGCATTTTTAACCAAATTTGTAACCACGCGAATAAGCTGAGTACGATCAAATTTTGCGATAATCTCATTTCTGTCTGCTGCAAAACTGATGTAATGCTCGTTAAAAATATCTAAAGCAAGTTTGGTAACAAAAACAACATTGAGCGTTTCATTTTGCTGCGCGGGCATTTTAGCGAAATTAGAGAACGCCGAAGCGATAGAACTCATCGTATCTATCTGCTGTATAAGCGTATCGCTATATTCATTGAGTTTTTGTTTTATTTGTGGATCTTCAGGGTCAAATCGCTGCTGAAAGCTCTGTACTGTCAATCGCATAGGCGTCAACGGGTTTTTAATCTCATGAGCAACCTGTTTTGCCATTTCGCGCCAAGCTTGTTCGCGCTCTCCCTGAGCCAGCTTTGCTGCACTCGATTCCAGTTCATCTATCATCAGGTTATACGCTTTAACCAGATTGCTTATCTCCTCACTGGCATCGTCTATATTTATACGCTGGTTACGCTTATCAATGCGTGTCTCGATCATTTTATCACTTATGGTCTTAAGACTTTTAGTAATGTAACGAGACAAAAAATAAGACAGGCCTATGGCGATCAACAACATAAAAAGATAACCCTCTGCAAGACGGCGTAAGAACTCATCAAGCTCACGTGTTATAAAATCATCATCCTGAATATAGGGCAGGTTCATAATAGCCAGTGGTTTAAACTGGTTATCATTAATGTAGGTATAAGAAGACTGGTATTTAACCCCATCTTTTTCCATATGAACTACCCAGCGCTTTCCGGCGGAATTTGCCAAGCCACTTAAAACGCTTTCTCCTACTTGAGAATCTGAAGTATCAGCAACGAATCCTTCTTTAGAACTTACCAGCAGATTCCCATCAAGATCATAAACTTTTATAGGCAGTTTGTGTACATCTGCAATACGGTAGATATCGTTATTCTCTCGAAGAATTATTGGGATCTTTGAAGTAATTACCTCGAATGAGGTCCTGTCTAGCACATAACTGATCTCATCCCGTATTTGATCTTCCTTGCGCAGCAAACGGTCAGAATGATATTCTTCTGCCTCTTCTTTGTATTGTATTACCGCCAGAATACCTATAAGAATAGATGCTCCCAAAATGAGCAGGATCATCGTGAAAAATATGCGTGTGCGTAAAGAAAGCTTGTTTGTTTTCATTAAGCAGGAAGTTAATCAAAAATTGCGCCGCTACGCCTCAGGATTTTTATCGCGTATGCGTTTATAAAGCCGAATACCCAACATTAAAAGTATCGCCAGCCCTAAAAGACCGAATAAACCATACAGCCAGTTCACAGCACTTTTTGTAATAGCCAGAAATATAACGGCGAAAAGAATTAAGGTCGCTCCTTCATTCCAGATACGCATAAATTTTGAAGTATAATTCACTTCACCGCGTTGCAATTGTTTAAATATCTGGTGGTTTTTAAAATGATAAGCAAAAAGCAAAACCACAAAACCCAGCTTGATCTGCATCCATGGCATTTGCACTAGATACGGATTTAAATAGAGCATTATTAAAGCGAAAAGCGTCGCCAAAACCATAGATGGCCAGGTTATAATAAACCAAAGGCGCTTAGCCATTAAAGCAAGTTGTTTTCCTAAAATACCACTTTCCGGCTCGGGTTTTTCTGAAGCCTCGATCTGGTAGATAAATAGCCGTGGCATATAAAATAAACCGGCAAACCAGGTCACTATAAAAATCAGGTGCAGGGACTTAAAATACAGGTAATATTGCAAGAATTTCGGGATTTTGATCTAAAAACAAAGGTAGCAAATTCAATTATGTAAACCCGCTACCTCTGCCGTCTTAAACTCGCTTTCGCGAAAGCTTATTTATCTTCTTCTACAAACAGATAATTAAGATCCAGTTCATTAAACTGCTTGTTAAATTCTGAAACCTCATCAGACATAAGTTGGTCAAATTTAGTCAGCTCTGCATTTATCTTTTGTGTAAGTTCGTTTTTAACCGCAATATCCTGCTCTGTAGGGGCAAAATCTCCCATACTCACCAAACTGTTTAAATGTGCAAGTTTGTTGGTTAGTTTTATAGGAAAATTCAAAGGATCTTGTCCGCTTTTATTTTGCGTTTGATAAAGTGCCTTTTCTATTTCACCTAATTGTTCCTGTAATTTTTTCGCTTTTAGGCGTAAAGAATCTGTTTTCTTATCGTCCTTATATTGCTCTTGAAAATCCTTGAGTTGTTTATCGATATTTCTTATCTTTTTGATGCTTTTATGCGCTTTATCAACGGTTTTGTTGACATCTGTTATAAAATCAAACTGCGACTGCATATCTTCTTTTGAAGCCTCAGCCCGAGGATCTGCCAAAACGGTATAAGATTGAGAATAATCTGTCCCATTTACATTAAGTTTTACCTGATATGTCCCCGGTATTTGCTTTGGCCCGTCTGTACTTGCCCACCATAAGATCATGCCGGGAAGTCGCTCTGCTCCTTCATAGGTCATATCCCAGTTAAACTCATTTGCCCCTTCTTTCACTTCAAGTTTATTCTCCTTGCTCTTTGTGCTGTAAGACTTGATCGTGTCATTTTTAGCATCAAAATAGGTAATTGAAATGCTATCTTTTTTCTCGTCATATTTTGGCAAATAAAAATATGTCATCATTACTGCAGGATGATTTGTACCAGCATCGGTTAATCCTTTTCTGCTTCCACCTTCCATGCGATATGTGTCTATAGGTTTAAAAAGAACAGGTTTATTTGCTTTTTTATCCTGTTTGTATAATTGTCGCAACATAGTAAGATCATCTATGATCCACAGGCTGCGACCTTGCGTTGCTACAATTAGATTATCATTTTTTACTGCCAGATCTGTAATAGGAACAATTGGCAAATTCAACTGAAAAGCTCTCCAGTTTGCGCCATCATCAAATGAAATATACATCCCCGTTTCTGTACCGACATAGAGTAATCCTTCCTGTTTAGGGTCTTCTCTAATTACACGAGTAAAATGCTCGGCTTCTATTCCGGTTGTTATTTTCTTCCAGCTTTTGCCATAATCTGTGGTTTTGTATAAGTATGGTGCATAATCTCCTTCTTTATATTTTGTGCCGGCGATATAACAAGTTCCTTCATTGAAATAGCTTGGCTCTATGCTGTTTATCATCATCCACTCGGGCATTCCTTTAGGAGTGACATTTTTCCAATTCTTACCTCCATCTTTTGTAACATGCACTAATCCGTCATCACTACCTACCCAAAGCAAGCCTTCTTTTAACGGACTTTCATTTGCAGTGAAAATCGTTCCGTAATATTCAACCGAGGTGTTGTCTTGCGTTATTGGTCCACCTGAAGATTTTAATTTTTCAGGATCGTTACGGGTTAAATCAGGACTTAGCAACTCCCAACTTTGACCTTCATTAGTGGTTTTATGCACATGGTTAGAAAAAGTGTAAAGCACATTGGGATCGTGACGTGAAAATATGATTGGGAAATTCCACTGAAAGCGGTATTTCATATCCTCAGCTCCGTGACCCATAGGATTGTCTGGCCAGACAGAAACAGAACGCACTGTTTCTTTCTCATGATTTACACGTGTTAAAAAGCCGTCATAACTACCGCCATAAACAATATCTGGATTTTTCGGGTCAACCGCGATCCATGCAGATTCACCACCTGCTGTGCTTTCCCAGTCATCTTCAGTTATGCTGTAACCTGAAGTTCTATGCGGAATTCTCACTGTAGTATTATCCTGCTGAGCTGCATAAATACGATATGGGAACGCATTATCTGTTTCTATTCTATAGAACTGCGCTGTAGGCTGATTGTGATATGTGCTCCATGTCTCACCACCATCGTAAGTTATCTGTGCGCCTCCGTCATCTCCCATGATCATTCGCTGTGAATTCTCCGGTGAGATCCATAAATCATGATGATCACCGTGTGGGGCATTTGCACCTTCAAAAGTTACACCGCCATCAGTACTTTTATGATAGCTTACATTAAGCACGTAAACCACATCTTCATCTTCTGTATCAGCATAAACTCTTGTATAATACCAGGCACGCTGACGTAAAGAGCGATCGTCATTAACCAGTTTCCAGCTATCTCCCCCGTCATCGCTTCGGTATAAACCACCTTTATCCTTATTTTCTACGATTGCCCAAACACGTTCTGAATCTACCGGCGAAACTGCTACTCCTATAATTCCTAAAGTGTCGGTAGGAAAGCCTTTCTTTTTAGAGATTTCTGTCCAGTTTGCACCGCTATCTGTACTTTTCCACAAAGCTGAGCCTTCGCCACCACTGCTTAAACTATAAGGAGTACGACGGGCATTCCAGGTTGAAGCGTACAAAACTCTTGGATTATTAGGATCAAGAATCAGATCTACAGCTCCTGCATTTTCATTGGCAAAAAGCATTTTGTTCCATGTTTTTCCGCCATCTGTTGTTTTATAAACTCCGCGATCTGGGGTAGGTTTATAAATATCTCCTAAAACTGCTGCATAAGCAATATCAGGATTTGTGGGATGAATACGTATTCTGGGAATATGTCTACTGTTATCAAGACCAATATGCGTCCAGGTTTTTCCGGCATCTTCAGATTTATAAGCCCCGTAACCAGACGAAACATTCCCTCGCAGGGTTTGTTCACCACCACCTACGTAAATTACATTATGATCACTGGGCGCCACAGAAACAGCACCTATGCTTCCGCCAAAAAAGCCATCAGAAATATTTTCCCATTCACGACCACCGGTTTTTGTGCGCCAGACGCCACCGCCCGTTGCGCCAAAGTAAAAGAGATTAGGCTCACCGGGAACACCAGTAACTGCCGCACTTCGCCCACCACGAAACGGACCAATAAGCCTGTATTCTAAAGCACCATAAAGAGATTTGTCAAAATTTTGGGCAGAAAGTAAACAAGAAGATGTACTTAGTGCAATAAGAACTAAGCTAAGTAATAATTTGCGCATACGAGAGGTTTAGACGTTTAACGCAAACTAAAATACGCATTCCTACGTATTAAGCCACCTCCGGTTTTAATTTTAATCTTATTTCCCGATTTAAAAAGTAAGCAGTAATAATCGTTGAAAGCACATCTGCCAGCGGGAAAGAAACCCAAACCCCGGTTTCACCAAAAAATTGGGGCAGAATTAAAACCAGTGGAATAAAGAAAAAACCTTGTCTGGTAAGTGTAAGTAATAGAGCCGGAACTGCCTTTCCTATCGCCTGAAAATAGGCAGAACCAATAAGCTGAATCCCAATTATGGGAATTGCAGAAAACACCCAGCGCATCGCCGCCGGTGTATCGCGTATTACGCTAGCGTCGGTTGTAAAAACCTTTACGATAGATTCCGGGAAGATCATGATTAGAATAAAAACAATAAGCGCTACTCCACCCGCATATAAAATAGCTTTGTTGATGCTTTCGCGAACGCGGGCAAAATTTTCTGCTCCGTAATTATAGCCTGCAATAGGCAAAAATCCCTGTGTGACGCCTAAAACAGGGAATAATGCAAACATGAGCATACGCCCGATTATCGCATATACAGTTACTGAAGATTCGCCTCCCAGATTGTACAGAATATTGTTCATCAATAAATAAGTGGTACTTACAACAGCCTGACGAGCGAGTGTTACAAAACCGAGAGCAGACATTTCCTTAAGAATAGGCATATCAAGCCCAAAATGCCCAAAATTGATTTTTAACTGCGAATTCTTACTCAGGAAATACCACAAAATATAACCGAAACAAAACACATAAGAAATAGTAGTAGCCCAGGCCGCGCCTTCCATTCCCATATCCAGAAGATTGATAAGAATATAATCAAGAATAAGATTTCCCACTGAAGGAATTATCATGGCGATCATGGCAAATTTAGGATTGCCTTCTGCCCGTATCACATTATTTCCCATCATGGCAAAAGCCAAAATAGGCACACCATACAGAACGATACGGTAATAGATTTTGGCAGGTTCAAAAATATCACCTTTCCCACCAAACGCCGGAATGATATCATTGATAAAAATCAGCCCGAAGATCACCATTATACTCGTTAAGAGAAAGGTAATTGTGACTTGATTACCAAATGTTTTTAAAGCGCGCTCTTTATCTCCGCTTCCCAAAGCACGGGAAATTATAGAAGAACCTCCTATCCCAATCGCCATACCCAAAGCCGCGATAAAAAAAGAAACCGGAAGCACCACATTGATTGCGGCAATAGCAATAGAACCTATCCAGTTGCCCACAAAAATTGTGTCTACCAGAATATTGAGAGACATCACTAAAATACCAATTGACGAGGGTACCGCCTGTTTTACAAGTAGCGTACTTATGGGTTCAATGCCTAAAGCATCAGATTTATTTATCTCTTTCAACTGAAATTATGTTTTCAACGATTTTAATATTCTGCGGAAGATTATTAGTAGCTATTTCCCAAATAATTTTTGGAATCATATTGAAGTAAGCGTGACTGGCTTGATTTCTTAAAGCATACATTTCAGCCCATGGTAATTCAGGATATTCAGATTTTATACGAGCCGGAATATTTTTTGAGGCTTCTCCTATGATTTCAAAATTTCTGATAACAGCATCTACGGTGCGCTCATCTTCTACAAAACTTTCATAAATATAACCTTCTAAATACTGAATGATTTTACGCATTGCCAAATGCATATCTTGTAAATACATTAGAGAATTACGCTGGTCATTTTTCCGCATTAAATGTAATTTACATGGGTAAGAATATCTTTTTTAAGCTGTTCCTTTATGCCATCTTTGGTAACAAGGTCTATTTTTCTTTGGAAAATTTGCTCGAGATAAAGCTGAAGCGAAAAGAATTTCCAACCTAAAGGTCTTTCGAAATTTACCAAAATATCAATATCACTAGATTCAGTAGATTCATTGCGCGCAACCGACCCAAAAACACCTATTTCACTTACACCGAATTCCTTAAATAAATATGGCTTCAGACTCTTAAGTTTTTCTAGTATCTCTTTTTGATCAAGCATAAAAACCATATATTAATTCTAGTAAAGATAATTCATAGCCGTAATAAAACAGAGTAACTTTTTCCAGTTTAAGCCAAACCTGAAATTCTACTTTTAGAAGAGCCTTTAATATAATTAAGCGATTGCTTTTGCAGGCTCTACTATCGCCCAGTCATTGATCCAGGTTGCCATAACATGAGTCCAGTCGTCACGGTCATTTAAGCAAGGTATAACAGAAAACTCTTTCCCTCCTACTTCGTGAAAGATCTCTTCACCTTCCATCGCGATTTCCTCGAGTGTTTCTAAGCAATCACTAACAAAAGCCGGAGTTACAATTGCCATTTTTTTAATGCCTTCTTTACCAAAACGCTCGATGGTGCGATCTGTATACGGTTGCAACCAGGGGTCAAAACCTAATCGGGATTGAAATGAAGTAAAGTAAGTACCTTCTTCCAGGTTTAATGCTTCTGCAACCTGTCGCGTGGTTTCATAACATTGATGTCTATAACAAAACTGATGTGCCGCTGATGGTGACTGACAACAAGTTCCGTCTATTTTACAATGACTTTTAGTGACATCGCTTTTGCGAATATGTCTTTCCGGGACACCGTGATAACTAAAAACCAACTTTTCGTAATCAAGATTCTCCAGCTTTTCTCCTATACTTTTCGCCAAAACCTCAACATATTCAGGTTTGTTATAAAAAGGAGGGAGATTTGAGAATTTCATATGCGGAAAGTGCTCTTTTCTTAATTCCTCTGCCAAAACGAGAATAGTTTCTGTGGTAGCCATAGCAAACTGAGGATACAACGGAATAATCAAAACCTCATCTACTCCTTGCGCATTAAGTTCGTCAAGACCTGATTTAATATTTGGAGTTCCATAACGCATGGCAAGACTAACGGGAACATCAACTTTCTGTTGCACTTTTGCCTGTAATCTTTCAGATAATACGATAAGTGGTGAACCTTCTTCCCACCAAATCTTAGAATACGCTGCGGCAGATTGTTTAGGTCTGGTGTTTAAAATGATTCCTTTTACGAGAATAGTTCGGGCCCAGTTAGGCAGATCTATCACCCGCTCATCCATTAAAAATTCACCTAGATATTTTTTTACGTCTTTGGGGTTTGTACTATCCGGGGAGCCCAGATTAACAAGCAATACGCCTTTTTTCATTGTTCAATTTTTTCTATTGCAAAACTAAATGATATTGTTAAATTCTATCATCTGGTTTAATAAGATTTGTCAATGCCGCAATTAAATTTTAACTAGGTCAATGACTGAATATATTTTTTTGGCGTTGTGCCATATTGTTTTTTAAATGCAGCTATAAAATGACTGGCGGTACTATATCCCACTTTTAAACCCACTTCATTTACATTATGTGATCCTGTCGCCAAAAGTTGCCTGGCAACTTCCATTTTATAATCAAACAGAAAACTATACACAGAATCACCATAAATCTGCTTAAAACCTTCCTTAAGTTTATTAATACTCAACCCGATCTCATCTGCCAATTCCTGCAAAGAAGGCGGTTCTGCCATGCGATTAAGTATGATTGTTTTTGCTTTTTTTATTTTTGCCACATTTTCTTCATCTACCAGAAATGGGCATTGCTCAACATCTACATCTTCCGGGCGATTAAAGTATAAACTGAGTAACTCGTAAGCTTTCCCTTTAAAATAAAGTGGTTTTATCGAAGCGTGCAGATTGTAGTTCATTAACTGGTTAAGCACGATTGCCATAGATGGCGAAATGCTTCCATCTTTATAATACTTACGATCCTTGTTCTCACCACTTAAAAATGTGATATAGTTAGCCTCGTTTGAAAAAAGAGAATGGAATTTTTTTATGGAAATTAAGATCGAAATAATCCACGATCCTGCATTTATTTCAACATCCATAGGTAAATCCCGCTGCGGATTGTACAAAAGCAACGAATTTTCTTCCTGAAGCGGAAGCGTATAATTCCCTGTATTAAAATTGAAAACAGCAGAGCCTTTCGCACAAAAATGAAACTGAATATAGGTGCTATCTACCTCTCTCTGTACATGTTGTGCCTCACTTTCTTCGTTATTAAATTTAAGTATAGAAAAACCTTCTTCAATAGTAGTTTCTTCATATAAACTTCTAGCGATACTTTCCTGTGGTGCGCTCACTTTCTTTTAAGGTTTTTATTTAGATTACGTCTAAATTGAAGCTAACATCAATTTCTTAGAACGATACTAAATTAGGCTATTTCCAAGATTATGAGAAAAAATAGAGCCCAAAATTCGGCTATCGTTAAAAATCATACCTCTAGCGTTACTTTATGTAATATGGTGAGTATACATTTGCACTCTTGATTATGAGCACAAACGGCAAGCGACATTTTTATCCTTCCTACTCCGGCGATTTTTATGCAATAGGTCTTAGTTACCTAAAAGCAGATGCCGAGATAAGAGGTCATTTTAGTGTAGACACTCCCACACAAGAGCGCATACTTTTAAAAGCGCAGGAAAAGGGAATTGCCGGTCTCACCATTATTTCTACTTGTAATCGCACAGAACTTTATGGTTTTGCCCACAAACCTGAAGAACTTGTTGAGTTACTTTGCGAGCATACGCAGGGTACGATAAGCGAGTTTAACAGCGTTTGTTATTCTTACAAAAATGAGGAAGCCGTTGATCACCTTTTTAAAGTTGGTACAGGCCTAGACAGTCAGATCTTAGGAGATTTTGAGATTATAAGTCAGTTAAAAGCAGGATTCAAGCGTTCTAAAAAATTAAAATTGGTCAATCCTTTTATGGAGCGACTTATTAATGCGGTGATACAATCCAGTAAGCGCATTAAAAATGAAACCAATATTTCAAGCGGAGCCACTTCTGTGAGTTTTGCTTCGGTACAATATATTCTTGCTCGAGTTCCTTATGTTTCTGAAAAGAAAATATTGCTTTTCGGTACGGGAAAAATCGGTCGAAACACCTGTGAAAACCTCATAAAACACACAAAAAACGACCATATTACCCTTATAAATCGCACAAAAGATAAAGCTGAAAAAATTGCCGGAAAATTCAACCTTATTGTTGAAGATTACGCAAATATTCAGGCAGAGATCGCTCAGGCAGATGTGCTGATCGTTGCAACCGGAGCGCACAAACCCACGATTTCAAAAGAGCTTTTATATATTAAAAAACCGCTTCTTATTCTCGATCTTTCTATTCCTAAAAATGTAGATGAGAATGTTAAGCAGGTTCCCGGCGTCACGCTTGTTCATCTTGATCAATTGTCTAAAATGACAGACGAGACTTTAAACCGCCGCAAAGAACAGGTGCCAAAAGCTCGGGCTATAAACGCAGAAATTCAAGCCGAATTCTACGAGTGGCTGCAGGCGAGACAATTTGCACCTACGATTAAAGCTTTAAAAAGTAAACTTTCTGATCTTAAACTGGCCGAAATTGACAACCAGCGTCGCAAGCTTGTAGATTTTAATGAAGAGCAAGCGGAAATTATTAGCGAGCGCATTATTCAGAAAATAACTACTCAATTTGCTAAACACTTAAAAGATGAAGCAGTGCCACAAGCTGAGAGCCTGGCGCTTATTCAACAAGTGTTTAAACTTCAAAAACATTAGTCTTGAGCAAGATCATACGCATAGGCACACGCGACAGTCAACTGGCGCTTTGGCAGGCTAATACCGTAAAAGATAAACTGGAAGCTTTAGGTTTTAAAACCGAACTAACGCCGGTAAAATCTACAGGCGATCTTATTCTTGACCAACCGCTGTACGAATTTGGCATAACAGGTATTTTTACTAAAACACTCGATATTGCTATGATAAATGGCGATATTGATATCGCAGTTCACTCTATGAAAGATGTGCCAACGCAGCTGCCAAAAGGCATTGTGCAAGCGGCAGTTCTTGAGCGCGCTCCCAGCGAAGATATTCTGGTTCATAAATCAGGTGAAAATCTGAGAGAAGATTTAGCTAAAAACTGCACGATTGCAACAGGAAGCTTACGTAGAAAAGCACAATGGCTGCATCGTTACCCACATCATACTTTAACCGATTTAAGAGGAAACGTAAACACGCGACTACAGAAATTACAGGACAATAACTGGACGGGTGCAATTTTCGCGAAAGCGGGATTAGAAAGAATAAATCTCAAGCCCGAAAATAATATCATTCTTAACTGGATGATTCCCGCTCCTGCGCAAGGAGCAATGGTAATCGCCGCGATGGAAAACGATCAATTTTCTCGTGATGCCTGCGGCAAATTAAACCATCACGCTTCAGAAATTGCAACTACAGTAGAACGTGAATTTTTACGCGAACTTGAAGGTGGTTGTACCGCCCCAATTGGTGCTTTGGCCGAAATAAAAGATCAAACCATACATTTTAAAGGTGCGCTTTTTAGCCTTGACGGAAAGCGTAAAATCGAAGTAGAAAAAACAATCGACCTCAACAAAAACTACCATTTTGGAAGAAAATGTGCAGTTGTGATCTTGGAAAACGGCGGTCGTGAATTAATGGCAGAGATAAAATCCCAAATATAATCCTCACCCCCGCCCTTGCATTCCTCTCGCGAAAGCTGGTCGGATGCAGAAATGGAGAGGGGCGTAATACAAATTGAGCTAATAAAAGATTTCAAATTGAAGATTACCAAAACCAAACTCGCAAGATTGCTCAGACAAGAGCAAACAGAAGCCGAAAAAGAGCTTTGGGAGTTATTGCGTAATCGAAAATTTGAAAATCTTAAGTTTCGTCGCCAACATCCCCTTAAAGATTATATAGTTGACTTCTATTGTAAAGAACTGAATCTTATAATTGAACTCGATGGTGGCTATCATAATGATCCTGAGCAAAGGGAAAAAGACGAATTAAGAGATCGTCATTTACAGCTTTTAGGCTACAGAACTTTACGCTTTAAAAATGAAGCTGTTTTCGACAATCAGGATGAAATATTCAAATCTATTTTAGATGCAAAACAAACTCCCTCTCCGTTGGGAGAGAGTCGGGGTGAGGGCATTACTCTCCTTTCAACAAAAAAACTGAAACCCAATCAAAAAGAACTCATTCTTAATGCGGGTTTATCTTTTGTTGAATACGATGCGATAAAGACTGAAAGTATTCCTTTTGAAATTCCTCACGAACTCAAAAACGCTATTTTCACCAGTCAAAATGCTGTCAACGCATATTTGAAGCAATCAGCAAAACTCCCCTCTCTGGTGGGAGAGGGGCTGGGGGTGAGGGCCTTCTGCGTAGGGGAAAAAACAAAAGAACTCCTCGAAAAAAACGGCTTAAAAGTCGTCGAAATCGGGGAAAATGCTTCAAAATTGGGCGAAAAAATAGCAAAATCGTATAAAAGCCAGTCGTTTTACTTTTTCACAGGAAATAAAAGGAGAAACGAACTTCCACAAATTTTAGCCGATTCAAACGTAGAATTAACCGAGATTGAAGTTTACAAAACCAGCTTGAACACTAAACAATTTCGCCAAAACTTTGATGGTATTTTATTTTTTAGTCCAAGTGGTGTGCAGAGCTTTGCGACCCATAATAAATTTGGCGAAAGCCTCGCCGTATGCATAGGAAACACAACCGCCACAGAAGCCAAAAAACATACTCAACATATAGAAATCGCTAACTCCACATCAGTTGAAAGCGTAATTGCAAGAGCAGTAAAAGTTTTTAAAAATAATTAGAAAGCATGAGAATGCAGACCTGCAAGGTATGGCCGCAGGCTTCCTTGTAGGTCTCAAAGGTTGGTCTCAAATTGATTGAAAGAACATGGAAAAAACAGTGCAACAAGTGCCACAAAAAATAAAAAACGATCTCTTTTTAAAAGCCCTAAAAGGTGAAACAGTAGAGCGCCCGCCGGTATGGATGATGCGTCAGGCAGGACGTTATTTACCTGAATTCATGGAGCTTAAAGCGAAATATGATTTTTTTACGCGCTGCCAGACACCAGAACTTGCCAGTGAGATCACCGTACAGCCCATACGCCGTTACGGGATGGATGCCGCGATTTTGTTCAGCGATATACTTGTGATTCCGCAGGCGATGAATATTCATGTTGAGATGAAACCAGGTGAAGGCCCGTGGTTGCCAGAGCCTATACGTAAACCTTCAGATCTTGATCGTGTGATCGTACCAGACATTCACGATACGCTGGGTTATGTGATGGAAGCGATAAAAATGACTAAAGAAAAACTTGATAATGAAGTTCCGTTAATAGGTTTTGCTGGTTCGCCATGGACGATTCTATGCTATTGTGTGCAGGGAAAAGGCTCTAAGAATTTTGATAAGGCAAAAGAATTTTGCTTCACCCAACCACAAGCTGCTCACATATTGCTGCAAAGAATTACAGATACCACAATTCTTTATTTAAAGGAAAAAGTAAAAGCCGGCGTAAATGCGGTGCAGGTTTTTGATAGCTGGGGTGGCATGCTATCGCCTACAGATTATCAGGAATTTAGTTGGAAATATATTCAGCAGATTATTGACGCTTTAAAAGACGAAGCACCCGTGATCGCATTTGGTAAAGGTTGCTGGTTCGCTCTGGGCGAAATGGCAAAAAGCGGCGCTTCAGCTCTGGGAATTGACTGGACATGCAGTGCACGTAATGCGCGTTACCTTACTGGTGGAGAAATTACGCTTCAGGGAAATTTTGATCCCTCAAGGTTGCTTTCGCCCCCGAGCGAGATTAAAAAAATGGTGCATCAAATGATCAATGAGTTTGGTAAAGACCGCTATATCGTGAATTTGGGTCATGGCATTTTACCTAATATTCCGCTGGAAAATGCAAAAGCGTTTATCGATGCAGTGAAAGAATACAAACAAGATTAATGATCTGGCAACGGCTAAAATCGGTAAGTATTAAGCAGCTTTTTATGCTGATAAAATTATTTTGGCCAAAACCATTATATATTCCACTTACGCTGAAAGCTTCCACGCGGGCAATGTCTATCGCTTCAGATGAATATGGAAAAAAGCATCATGGTAATACAAAAGCAAACGCTTTTCGCCATGCTTTGTGGACGGTTTTAATTTGCAAAGCTGTTTTTTGGCGAAAGCAAAATTTGCAAAAATCGCGTGATTGGGCCATAAAAGTGACCAATTTTCATGAAAAACTGGCGCCTAATAAACCGCTTGAACGCGAAATGGATTTGCATAATAATGCAATAGGATGCAATCTCTGGATGGAAAATAAAACCCGCTCTGAAAGTGAATTTATCGCTCTTTTAAGGCAAAAATCAGCCGAAGCAAAACAGGTAAAAACGGTGGAAGAAATAAAAGATTTCAAAGAAAATCTCGTTTATATCACAGATTAATGCTAAATAATATTTTCACAGCCATAAAAGCATACAGCGGTTCTTTGAAACTCATCAAAGAATTGGGCTTGTGGAAATATTTTGCAATCCCGATGATCATAAGTTTTCTCACTGCGGCCATTTTGATCTTTGCGACCTGGGGACTTTCTGACAATATTGGGGCGTTTATCGCAAGACTTTGGTTTTGGGAATGGGGCGCAGAAACTTTTCAAACCATAAGCACGATTTTGGGCGGTCTCATTATTCTCGCGCTGGGACTTATTCTTTATAAACATATTGTGATGGCATTTTCCGCGCCGTTTATGAGTGCGGTTTCAGAGAAAATAGAATCGCATTTTAAAGGTTCGGGTCATTTACATCGCGACACTTCAAACACGGCTCAACTTTTACGCGGGATTCGCATAAATGTGCGCAATCTCCTGATGGAACTTCTGCTTACAATCCCAATTTTACTTTTAGGTTTTATCCCGGTAATTGGGTTATTCACTACAGTTTTGCTTTTTCTGGTTCAGGCGTATTATGCCGGTTTTGGGAATATGGATTACACCCTAGAAAGACATTTAAAGTATAACCAAAGCGTCGATTTTGTCAAGAAAAACAGAGGTTTTGCTGTAGGAAACGGGATTATTTTTATGCTTTTTCTGCTTATTCCCGTTGTGGGAATAATTTTGGTTCTGCCTATTTCTGTAACCGCTGCGTCAATCGTGACGATCAAACTTTTAGAAGAACAAGGACCTGCAAGGTATCCCCTCGGAGAGGGTTCCTTGTAGGTCTTCAAACGAATAAACAGGAAGATTAATTAGTGGAAAAACTAAAAATCCTGATGAAAAAGACCAACAAGGTTTCTAAACCTTGCAGGTTGAGCGAGAAAAATGAAATTATAAAATTTAATAGTTCTAACTAATAACCTAACTGGAGACCAAGACCTGCAAGGTATTCGCGCCGTGCGCGTTCCTTGTAGGTCTCAACAATTAGAATAGAGAAACGACAAAACCTACAAGGTTTTTAAAACCTTGCAGGTTGAAAACGAAACCTTGCAGATTGAAAACGGATTAAAACGAAAGAAATGAAATTAGAAACTTTAGAGCGAGATCATTTTTATCATATTTATAACCGTGGCATTAATGGGGAAACCTTGTTCAAAACTGAAGAAAATATGCGATACTTTCTTCGGTTGGCAGCAAAACATCTTATGTCTGAAATGTATATCTCGGCTTATTGCCTAATGCGTAATCATTTTCATCTGGTTATACAGGTTAAAGAAGATGGAAATAATGCCACACAAGCTTTTTCAAATCTCTTTAATGCGTACGCTAAAGCATATAATAAGCAGCAAAACAGGACAGGCAGCCTTTTTGAAAAACATTTTAAGCGGAAGCGATTGACTGATGAACAGCAATTAAAAATCCTGATAGTTTATGTGCATACTAATCCTGCCCATCACAACGTAGATTATAACTATATTAAGTATCCTTTTTCTTCCTGCCCTAGTTATTTCAAAAATAAAAAGGATGCTTTAATCGCTCCCGTGCGGAAAGAAATAATCAATCTTTTTGATAATATTGCAAATATGAAATACGTTCACGATCAGAAGCATACTTCAGATTCTCCTGAATTGCTAGAAGACCTACAAGGTTTAGAAATACATCCTGTACATTCTCCTGAATCCCTTGGAGACCTACAAGGTTCTGAAAACCTTGCAGGTCGCCCATGCATGCGCGACAAATTTGTCTCATACATACATGAACTTCAGGATAAAATCACTTCAACCTTAGAAAAAGTTGACGGAAAAGCCACTTTTCAAGAAGATGCCTGGGAGCGCGAAGAAGGCGGTGGCGGTCGTACACGTGTTATAGAAAATGGCGATGTTTTTGAAAAAGGCGGCGTTAACATTTCGACAGTTCACGGGCCGCTTGCTCCTGCAATGCAAAAGTATTTCAACGTTGGTGATGTAGATTTTTTCGCCTGCGGACTTAGTCTCGTCCTCCATCCTAAAAATCCGTTTGTACCTACTGTTCATGCAAATTGGCGCTATTTCGAAATGTATGAAAAAGACGGAACGCTGGTAGACAGTTGGTTTGGCGGCGGCCAGGACCTAACGCCATATTACCTTTTTAAGGAAGATGCCGTTCATTTTCACCAAACTTGTAAAACAGTTTGTGACGCTCATGATCCGGCTTTTTACGCCGATTTTAAAGAAAAATGTGACGCTTATTTTTACAATTCGCATCGAGGTGAAGGGCGCGGTATTGGTGGACTTTTCTTTGACTATTGCAAGGCAGATGATAATAGGGATATGCAAGATTGGTATAATTTTGTAACAGCCGTAGGCGATAGTTTTTTAGAAGCTTACGTGTCCATTGTTGAAAAACGCAAGGATTTGCCTTACGGCGAAAAAGAACGCAACTGGCAGGAAGTGCGTCGCGGTCGTTATGTAGAATTTAATCTGGTGCATGATAAAGGCACTTTATTTGGTTTAAAAACAAACGGAAGAATAGAAAGTATTTTAATGAGTCTCCCGCCGGTGGTACAGTGGAAATACGATCATCATCCAGAGCCGGGAAGCGAAGAAGAAAAACTAGTAAAAGTGCTCGAAAATCCGCGAAATTGGATAGAAAATCACCAGAAAAACTGAAATAAATTAGGCTGAAAACAGGTTTTTTTAGCCAAAAATTAAAACATATGTTCCCTTTAAGAAGAAACAGAAGATTAAGAACAAGCGAAGCTATACGCTCACTAGTTCGCGAAACTTTAATTAGTCCCGATGATTTTATCGTACCGCTTTTTGTGGTAGAAGGCAAAAGCGTAAAAGAAGAAATCGCTTCTATGCCAGGATATTTTCGCTACAGCTTAGATAATTTAAAGAAGGAGGCAAAGGTCCTTTGGTCACTGGGTTTAAAATCGGTTTTGCTTTTTGTAAAAGTCGATGACAAACTAAAAGATAACGCCGGTACCGAAGCCATAAACCCTGACGGACTCATGCAGCGCGCGGTTAAAGCGGTTAAAGAAGCCTGTCCCGATATGCTGGTAATGACAGATGTCGCGCTTGATCCGTATTCTAGTTACGGACACGACGGAGTAGTTTCAGACGGAAAAATATTGAATGACGATTCTGCTGCTATTCTTGCTGAAATGGGACTTTCTCATGCTCGTGCAGGTGCAGATTTTATCGCTCCCAGCGATATGATGGACGGTCGCATTTTTGAAATGCGTACGCTGTTAGAAGATGAAGGTTTCTTTGATACCGGTATTATGAGCTATTCGGCTAAATTTGCTTCTGCTTTTTATGGTCCGTTTCGGGATGCTTTAGATTCGGCTCCTGTCGATGCACAGAATATTCCGAAAGACAAAAAAACCTACCAGATGGATCCTGCAAACCGCAGTGAAGCCATTAAAGAAACCCTGATGGATATTGATGAAGGGGCAGATATTGTAATGATAAAACCCGGACTTTGCTATTTGGATATTGTACGTGATATTAAAAATGCAGTGAATGTGCCGGTTGCTGTTTATCAGGTAAGCGGTGAATATGCTATGATAAAGGCAGCTTCAGAAAGAGGCTGGCTGGATCACGATGCCGTTATGATGGAACAAATTCTTGCCATAAAACGTGCAGGAGCAGATGTGATCGCCAGTTATTTCGCAAAAGATGTGGTGAAATTATTGGATTAAAACCCCGATTTTTCACCTATTTATGCCGATTTTCATTTAACAGAACCTGCATAATTAGATAAGGTTTTCTTAAGCCATTGGGCATTGTTTGTCTTTTATAGTACCTTTAAAACACAACAATTTACCTATGGCATTACTCATCGCTTATGCGCTGATCTCGATTTTCGTTTCCTTCTTGTGTTCTATATTAGAGGCAGTTTTGCTTAGCGTTACTCCCACTTATATCAAGATCAAGACCAACGAGGGAAAGCGATATGCGCATACGCTTGAAAAGTTTAAAAAAGACATTGACAAACCGTTAATAGCGATTCTCACACTAAACACCATTGCGCATACAGTAGGTGCAATTCTGGTAGGCGTGCAGGCTGAAAATGTTTGGGGAGAAGGAGAAAGCGGTAGTCACGCCGTGGGTATTGTTTCGGCGATTATGACGCTTCTTATTTTAGTAATTTCTGAAATTATTCCTAAAACCATTGGCGCTACATACTGGAAATTTCTGGGTAATTTTGCAGCAAAATTCTTAACGATCATTTTGTTTCCGCTGCGATATACAGGTATTTTGTGGCTATTAATGTTAACCACTCGTCTTATTGGTAAGTCTGCTCATGTAAATACGATGAGCCGGGAAGAGTTTATGGCATTAACAGATACTGCCGAACAGGAAGGAGCAATAGCAGATAATGAAACTACAGTTATTAAAAATATGCTGGTTTTTAAATCTGTTGAGGCGAAAGATGTGATGACTCCGTTTCCCGTGGTTACAACCGAAAATGAAGATGTAAGTCTGCGGGATTTTCATGAAAATCATAAACATCTAAAGTTTTCACGAGTGCCTGTTTACAAGGATAAATCGCATAATATCACTGGTTTTATCTTAAAAGACGACGTGCTGGAAGAAATTGTAGAAGAACGTCATGACAAAACCTTGGCTGATCTAAAGCGTGAAATTCCCATTGTTTCAGCAGATAAACCAATACCTGAATTGTTTGAAAGTTTTATTCAGAAACGCGAACATATCTCCTTGGTTGTAGATGAATTTGGAAATACAATTGGCATCGTAACCATGGAAGATATTATAGAAACGCTCTTGGGACTTGAAATAATGGACGAAAGCGACACTGTAGAGGATATGCAAAAACAAGCCAGAAAAAACTGGGAGCACAGGGCAAAACGCATGGGGATTACTTTTCAAAAAGAAGAGAACGAACGCACAAGCTAAATGGAAACCGCAAACCTCAACACTGAACTAGGAACGATTGAAATAAAAGGTGACGATTCTGGTCTTCTTTCGGTTATTTTTCTTGATGACGAATATTCTCAATCGCTCACAGTACCAGCATGTTTGCAAGAAGCGTATTCTCAACTTGAAGAATATTTTGATGGAAAACGTCAGGATTTTCGGCTAAAGCTTACTCCACAAGGCACTGTTTTTCAGCAAAAAGTATGGAAGGAACTTGAGAATATTCCTTTTGGTAAAACCACTTCTTATCTAGATATGGCCAAGCAACTGGGTGATCCTAAAGTCATACGCGCAGCGGCCAGCGCAAACGGTAAAAATCCCATTTCGATAATCATTCCCTGTCATCGTGTGATTGGAAGTAATCAATCGCTTACCGGTTACGCCGGCGGATTATGGCGTAAAAAGTGGCTGCTGGCACACGAAAGTCCGGCGCAGCAGACTACTCTGTTTTAATGACTGCAGAGGATTTAATTACCTACGTTTTGCTTCGATTAGAAAATGAATTTTCAAAAATATATCTAGTGGGCTTGTCCTGAGATTCTTGATCCTATTCTTTTTCTACGGCTAATTTTTATATATTAAATCCCGATTTCTACCCTCAGAAAGCTGATTTTATAAAAAACTAAACGTTTTTTCGTCACCCTGAATTTATTTCAGGGTCTCATGCACTTGTGCGATGCTGTTCCGATAGCTATCGGAATCAGCACGACAGGACGCGCTTAAAAAATTTATCTATGCTGAAAAGAATTAAACTTGAAAATATTCTATTTCTTGATATCGAAACTGTTCCTGAGGTGAAGTCTTTTGGTCTTTTATCTGAAGAGATGCAGCAACTTTACGCTGATAAAACAAAATATCAGCGAAAGGAAGAGTTTACTGCAGAAGAGTTTTATGACCGCGCAGGGATTTGGGCAGAATTTGGTAAAATCATCTGTCTTTCTGTGGGTTATTTTAAAATTCAAGGAGAAAACAGAAACTTTAGAACAACTTCGTTTTCCGGTGAAGAAGAAGAGATTTTAAGGGAATTTAAAACACTTCTTGAAACGCATTTCAATAAACCGCAGAATGTTTTATGCGCGCATAACGGGAAAGAGTTTGATTACCCTTTTATAGCACGCCGCATGATTATTCATAGTATCGAGCTTCCGTTTAAACTGAATTTCTTTGGTAAAAAACCATGGGAAGTTCCTCATTTGGATACTTTAGAATTGTGGAAATTTGGTGACTACAAACATTATACTTCGCTTAAACTCCTGACGAAAATTCTAAATATTCCGTCTCCTAAAACCGATATTGACGGTAGCGAAGTACGTGACGTCTTTTATGAGGAAAATGATCTCAACCGCATTGTTTTGTATTGCGAAAGGGATGTTGTTGCTGTCGCTCAGATTATTCTAAGATTGCGCAACGAGAAATTACTGGATGATGCTGAAATAATTTCGGTATAAAAAAACCCGAAGCATTTAAGCTTCGGGTTTTTAGTTACACGAGTTTTAACTTGGTTATATCTAATTTTTAATTAGTTTTTGAGTTTCCAGCATTCCATTATCTGAAGTGATTTCGACAAAATAGATTCCCGATTTTAACTGAGAAACATCTAGTTTTTCGCCAAATACATCATCAGTTACTTCAGTATACGATTTGCTCAAAACCACGCTTCCGCGGATGTCGTAAACAGAAAGCTTAATGTTGATCGGTGAATCTTCTATATCAAGCATCAATTTTACCTCAGCAAAATCTGCCGCCGGATTAGGATAAATGGTGAAATCGCCCTCAAAATCGGCATTTCCATCCATATTTCCGCCAAAGGTTTGTACAGTTCCTGTTTCTACTAAACTATTTGGCATCACACCAGCACCAGAAGTTCCTGTAATTACCACTTCGTCAATATAGATCAAGTCATTATTTGCACTTGCATCACACTGAAACCTGAATTGAGCACCATTTGTAAAGCTATAATCTGCGCTGCTCATATTGATAGTAGCTGTATAATACGTGTTATTATTAAAGCTTGTTCCTCTAGCGTAAGCAGCAACCGTTTGCCATCCTGAACCACTGTTGTAACGTACCCAGAAATCTTCGCCATTTTCCATACTGTATGAGTAGAAAGAGAAAGTGATATCTACATTATCATAAGGAGTAAGATTTACCGCTGAACTTGTCATAGAAGAGGCAGTCCCTGAATTATCTCTGATGTAGATTGAATAGCTACCTTCTGAGGAACGTGAACCGCTATAACGAGCGCAATCGCTACCACCGTCTGACCAGCCATCCCAGCCGCTCTCAAAATAACTGGCAATAAGCGTATCGTTTGCTCCGCCACCTGTAGAACCGCCTGTAGTTGTAACACTAACGGTAGAACTTGATGCTGAAATATTACCTGCGGCATCTTTAGCTCTAACTGAGAAACTATAAGTTGTAGCAGCCGTAAGACCTGTAATATTTGCAGAAGTACCGGTTACAGTTCCTAATAACGTACTGCCTTCATAAACATCATAACCTGTTACTCCTACATTATCTGAAGAAGCATTCCAGGAAAGATCTGCAGTTGTATCTGTAATATTAGAAGCCGCAAGACCTGCAGGAACAGAAGGTGCCTGTGTATCTGCTGTGCTTCCGCCACCACCAAAGACAACCGTGTAATCTTCTACCTCACCGTAAGAAAAGGATTCACAAGAAGAAGGAATTCCGTTATACTTCATTGAAACACGCATTCTTGTTTCGCCATCGAGCGCTGAAGTTGGCACTGTAAAGCTTCCGGAAATAGAACTGGAAGTCGTTGCAGAGCGGCTGAAAACTAATTCGCCAGAATCATCAAAGCTTTCATTTTGGTTGTAATCTATCCAAACGGCATAGCCTTCAGAATAAACCGTTCCTGTCCAAGTAGGAGTAATTGTTATTGTTGAAGAAGCACCTTTAGTAAGACTTGTAGAAACAGCGGTAAAATCTGTATAACCGCTAGTTGCACCAGATGCATTGTCTATGCTTTCTAATTGTACCCGACCAATATATTCATCACTTACGCTGTTTCCTGCAGAAGTACAATATGTAGAACTACCGCCACCGCCGTAAGCTTCACCCACATTTACTGCGTACCAGGCATTGGTTACAGCTTGCTCTTCTGCGCTACCTGCTCCATATAGATCTATAGCTGCCTGAATAGAACCAGAACGAGCATTAGCATAAGTAGAGTTTGCTGAAAGATAAACAGATTCTGTGCGATAAGTAATATCTGCGGCTTTGGTGATACCTATGCCAGCAACATCATAAACATCGCCTACATCATTACTACCAGAACCACCGGCAGTTACTAAATAGAACCAGTGATTTAAAACTCCGGAGTTTGTATGAACACCACAGTAATCATTATTACTTGTAGGTGTACAATTAGGATTTACCCAATATGAACCACCATAAGTATCTGGCTGACCCAAAGATTTAGGATCTGACATAGAGCGTAAAGCAGCAGAACCATTTCTTCTATCAATCTCATCGCCTATTAGCCAGATTGAAGCTGCCGGACTTAAATCATTGCCATTACCTTTAGCGTAGTGCTCTACCACAGCTCCCCAGATGTCTGAAAAACCCTCATTCATCCCACCAGATTCTTTTTGATATGCAAGATCTGCTGTGTATGTACAAACCGCGTGGCCTATCTCGTGAGCCGCTACATCTATAGAAGTAAGCGCGTCGAAATAGCCATTACCTTCTGCACCGTTTGAAGAACCATCACCGTACGACATGACAGAACCATTCCAGAATGCGTTATCATAATTTTGATCTACGTGTACATAACTGCGTATTTGCGTACCATTATTGTCATAGCTATTGCGACCTTGAACGTTTTTAAAGTAGTCATAAGTCATCATAGCTCCCCAATGTGCATCTAATGCTGCATTGTCTTTATTAGCGCTATGCTCCGCAGTCGTCCAGTTATTATCATTATCTGTAAACTGGTCATAGTTACTTATGTACGGATAACTATTACCCGGAGCCTGATTTTTAGCATCCCGCGTATAGACTTTACGAGAACTGTCACTCAAAATATAGCTGCTTCCGCTTAAAGCGGTCTCTATAGTTTGTGTTCCGCTATAGCGAGTTTGTGCCGAAGCAGTGACGTACATTCCCGCGGCCATATCATCAAATGCCGTGTCTGCTTCTTCTTTGGTTTTAACTGTAACCGGCATGTTGCCTACAAAACCAAAAGTATGTGCATGTTTAATAATACTGTTGTAAAACAAAGGTTCGCCACTTTTAGCATCTATGTAGAGCATACCACGACTAAGCGGTTGAGTCGCATAAATATCAAATTTATAAGCCAGTTTTAATTCTGTATTCTTATATGAAGTTAAGGGCAGAATGACAAGTTCACCTTCTGGTTTTGCATAGCTAATCTCTTTAGAAGCATCTGCATATTCCCATAAATAATGAGTAGCGCCAATATGAGCAATTGCTTTACTAAAAGCGGCCGATTTTGAGATCGCAGGGCTGGTTTTTACATCTTTTACAGCATAAAACTCACCGCTTATAGATACAGGTGTACCATTTTTTTCATGTATCGTAGGTTTTGCAAACTCTACAGGAATACCTTCAAATGTCTGTTGAAATCTTTTGTGTACAAATCCGCTCTCGGTCTGTCGTTCTAAAAGATTAAAGTCGCTTTCTGAATCGAGTTCTACTCTATCGTTAAAAATAGCTTTAGGCGTTGAAGCGCTTTTTGACCGGCTTTTGTCTAATTTTACAAGACCAGAAAATTTCTTGGGTTTCTCGTCATGAGGTTTTAGCGAATGTTTTTCCTGTGCGTGCACAGTAAAACCAAAGGTCAAGACTAGCATCAGTAGGAATTTAGGGTAGTTTTTAGTCATATAAGTAATTGATTAAAAATGGATCGAGGGGGCTTGTCTCGTTGACAAACCTGAGTCCAAAATGATAAATATTTAGATTAAATTCAAATATTTTCGACGAAACGCCGTAAAATAATCAGAATAAAGATTAAAATGTTAAATTATTTATAAATAGAACAAGTATAAATCGAATTCTGAAATCACATTCTATTAAATTTGAATAATGCGAAAGACACTTTTAAAGATTGAAAATTTAAGTCTTGGTTTTAACCAGAATAATAAATATTCATCAGTACTCAAGAATGTAAGTTTTGATGTTTTTGAAAACGAAATTCTGGGAATTGTAGGTGAATCAGGTTCTGGGAAATCTGTTACAAACCTTGCTATTTTGGGTCTGTTGCCAAAAAGAATTACTTCTATAGAAAGCGGAAGCATTCTATTTGAAGGTCAGGACTTGCTTCAACTTAAAGAGTCTGCTTTGCAGGAAATACGAGGTAAAAAAGTCTCAATGATCTTTCAGGAACCTATGAGTTCGCTTAACCCATCTATGACATGTGGTAAACAGGTTACAGAGATTTTAGAAAGACATACAAATTTTCCGAAAAATGACCTAAAAAAGCAGGTTATATACCTTTTTGAGCAGGTAAAATTACCACGGCCAGAAAGTGTTTTTAAATCGTATCCGCATCAAATAAGTGGCGGGCAGAAGCAACGCGTAATGATTGCGATGGCTATCGCCTGTAAGCCTAAAGTTTTAATTGCTGATGAACCTACGACAGCTTTAGATGTTACCGTACAGAAAGAGATAATCAATCTTTTAAAAGAACTTCAACAAGAAACCAAAATGAGTGTGATCTTTATTTCACATGATCTGTCACTTGTTAGCGAACTGGCAGATAGAGTGGTTGTCATGTATAGGGGTGAAATTGTGGAGCAGGGTAAAACAAAAGATATTTTTCATAATGCACAAAGTGATTATACCAAAGCGCTAATACATGCGCGACCTGCGATGCATGAACGTTTAGCAAAACTTCCCACAGTCTCAGATTACCTGGAGAAAAGAGTTAAAAGCAGAGTAATTGACTCAAGAGAAAGAACCGAAAATCATTTAAGAATTTATAAAAAAACGCCTTTAGTAGAAGTAAAAAATGTCTCTAAGAATTATTACACTAACGCAGGTTTTTTTCGCAAAAGCGAAATTGTAAAAGCCGTTGACGATGTGAGTTTTGATATTTATGAAGGTGAAACTCTTGGACTTGTAGGAGAATCGGGCTGTGGTAAATCTACGTTAGGTAACTTGATATTGGGTCTGGATAAGGCCTCTGCAGGACAGATATTTTATCGTGGTAAGGATATTGTTTCTCTAAAAGGAAAAGAACTAAGGTCTCTTAGAAAAGATATACAGATAATTTTTCAGGATCCCTATTCCTCTCTTAATCCTCGTCTTACGGTTGGTCAGGCCATTGTAGAAGCCATGCAGGTTCATAATTTAAATGGAAGCGGGGTTGAGCGAAAAGAAAAAGCTATGCAATTGCTGGAACAGGTAGGTTTATTGCCAGAACACTTTTACAGATATCCCCATGAGTTTAGTGGTGGTCAAAGACAACGTATAGGTATTGCTCGCACAATTGCTGTGCAACCTAAGTTTATCGTCTGCGATGAGTCTGTTTCTGCTTTAGATATTTCTGTACAGGCACAGGTACTAAATTTACTTAATGAACTGAAAGATAAATTTGGGTTTACTTATCTATTTATATCACATGATCTTGCGGTAGTCAAGTATATGGCAGATCAACTTCTGGTCATGCAAGAAGGAATTATAGAAGAAAAAGGTGAGGCAGACGCTGTTTATGCGCAGCCACAAAGTTCATACACACGTTCTCTTATAGATGCAATCCCAAAAGGGATCTAGAACATAAACAAAAACACTTTACGAGCGAGATACATAAAGTCTGCTAAGACTCTAAAGCCTCCTTTTAGGGTGTTGAAAGTTCTGGTGAGGGGCATTTGCTGTTGGGGTTGTAATATTTTCATAATAATGCAGTAGGTAAATAATTAAAAAACCGCAGGGCTCCCCCTGCGGTTCTAACAAATCATAACATCAAAACTCTCCAATTTTGAAGTTACACGTATCTCAGGACTCCTCCCGAAATACGGTACGTGCACCAATTCTGTTTGGGGACCACTAAAGTAGAAATATTTTCATAACAAGCAAACCCAAAAATTAAAAAAATGCGCTAAATGTTAAAAATTAGTGCGTTTCATCGAATTAAAGTGAAACTTTAACGTTTAAATGTTATCAATAGAAGATTTATCCTATTAATCTGAACAAAAAAGCGAGACCAAATGATCTCGCTTTTTAGTATTTATATAATAGGATTCTAATGCATTTCAGGAATTTCTCCTTCTACTATAAGATGACCTTCTGTAGCTTTAACTATTTCATCAATTGATACTTCCGGCGCTCGCTCAAGCAATTTAAAGCCTTTATGAGTTACCTCAATTACTGCAAGATTAGTAACTATCTTAGTAACACAGCCTACGCCTGTAAGGGGTAAACTACATCTTCTTAAAAGTTTAGATTCACCTTCACGATTAGTGTGCATCATTGCAACTATGATATTCTCTGCGCTTGCAACAAGATCCATAGCACCTCCCATACCTTTAACCATTTTGCCGGGTATTTTCCAATTGGCAATATCCCCATTTTCGGCAACTTCCATAGCACCAAGAATGGTGAGATCTACATGCTTACCCCTTATCATGGCAAAACTTAAAGATGAATCAAAAAAAGAGGCTCCTTTAAGTGTTGTTATGGTTTGTTTACCAGCATTTATGATATCTGCATCTTCTTGTCCTTCAAAAGGGAAAGGACCCATTCCTAATACTCCGTTTTCACTTTGAAACTCTACACTGATGTCATCGCGCACGTAATTTGCTACCAGAGTGGGAATGCCAATTCCCAGATTTACATAGTAGCCGTCTTTTACTTCCTGAGCAATACGCCGTGCGATTCCATTTTTATCAAGCATCTTTATTTATTAGGTTGCGGAGTCATTCTTAAGTAAGGCTTGATCTCAGTATGCCCTTTTGGGAAAAATTCTGGTATTTGATCATCTGTAACTGATGGAGATATTACACAGTCGTCACCATCTTTCCAGTTAGCCGGTGTAGCAACTTTATGATAAGCCGTTAATTGTAGTGAATCTATAACTCTTAGTATCTCATCAAAGTTGCGCCCTGTTGAAGGAGGATAAGTAAGTGTTAATTTGATTTTCTTGTCAGGATCTATAATAAATACAGACCTTACCGTTGCTTTACTATCTGCATTAGGATGAATCATATCATAAAGTTCTGCAACTTTGTGGTCCTCATCTGCAATTATAGGATAGTTAACTTCTGTATTTTGAGTTTCATTTATATCCTTAATCCACTCCTTATGTGATACAAGTCCGTCAACACTTAATGCTATAGGCTTTACATTTCTTTTTTGAAATTCACCATAGTAATTTGCTACTGTTCCTAATTCTGTTGTGCAAACAGGTGTATAGTCTGAAGGATGGGAGAAAAATATTCCCCAACTATCTCCTAACCATTCATGAAAATTTATTTCTCCTTCAGTAGTTTGTGCTGTAAAATCTGGAGCTGTATCTCCCAATCTTAAATGTGCCATTATTCTGTTTTTTTTGATTTGTTATTATTCTCTTTTTCTCACTGTGCGCTTTTCTATGCGCTTTTCAAACTTTTCTCCTTTAAATATGCGCTGAACAAATATCCCGGGAATATGAATCTGATTAGGGTCTAACTCTCCCGCCTCTAATAGTTCTTCTACCTCAACCACGGTCACTTTAGCCGCTCCACACATTACAGGATTAAAGTTACGTGCTGTCCCTTTAAAAATTAAATTTCCCGCTTTATCCCCTTTCCAGGCTTTGATAAATGCGAAATCTGCTTTAAAAGCCTGTTCTAATACATACATTTTGTCGTCAAACTCTCTGGTTTCTTTCTCAAATGCCACTTCAGTTCCATATCCTGCCGGAGTGTAAAATGCAGGAATGCCACTTTGAGCAGCTCGACAACGCTCTGCTAAAGTACCTTGAGGTATAAGTTCAACATCCAACTCACCGCTAAGCATCTGTCTTTCAAACTCTGCGTTTTCCCCTACATAAGAAGAAATCATTTTTTTTATCTGATGCTTTTCTAAAAGCAAGCCTAAACCAAAACCATCTACTCCTGCATTATTAGAAATACAAGTAAGATTTTTAACTTCTAATCTTACCAGTTCGGCAATTGCATTTTCAGGAATTCCGCTTAAGCCAAAACCACCTAACATGCACGTCATACCACTCTCTACACCTTCTAAAGCTTCTTGTACCGAGTTAACGGTTTTGTTTATCATATTCTAAATTTTACCTTAGAAAATTACGAAAATATGCCGCGGTCACCAATGATTTTATGAGAATAATAGGATTGTGCTAAAACCAAAAGCCTCTCAGAACTGAGAGGCTTTAAATAAAATATTATAACTAATCTAAACTGAAAATTTAACTGCTTCTAAGTATCATTTAGAAATCTAACTCATCTGGCAGTTCATCACCTGTGTGATCACCTTCTGCAGGAACATCGCAATCTATTCTAATTGATAGATTTTCTGGTTTTTCAAATTCCTCTTGAGATACATTTAGTTCATCATCTGCATAGCACTGTTTCATATACGTGCCCCAAATAGGCAGTGCCATTGTCGCTCCCTGCCCATAAGTAATACCACTAAAGTGAACAGATCTGTCATCGCCGCCAACCCAAACACCAGTTACCAAATTAGGAACCATACCCATAAACCAACCATCACTTTGATTTTGTGTTGTACCTGTTTTACCGGCAATAGGATTTGTAAAAGCGTAAGGATAGCCTGTAATTACATTTTTATACATATAATCTGAAGCCCATGTATGTCTTAGCCGTGCACCAGAACCATATTGCGTAACACCTTCCATAAGGTTTACGGTAACATATGCAGATTCTTTGCTTAACACATCTCTAGTTTGAGGCACATGTTGATAAAGAATAGTTCCGTTCTTATCTACAATTGTACTTATGATCTGCGGCTGTACATGTACGCCTTGATTAGCAAAAGCAGAGTAAGCAGAAACCATTTCAAAAAGGCTAAGGTCTGCCGTTCCTAAAGCGAGTGATGGCACAGCAGGAATATTTTTAGTGTCAATACCCAGTTTCTCGATGAGATCGATCACCGGTTGTGGTCCTACACGATCCATAAGGCGTGCAGAAATCGTATTTATAGAATTGGCCAGCGCACTCTTTAAAGTCACCATACCACCATAACCACCGCTTGAGTTTTCAGGGCACCAGTCTTCAGCAACACCATAACGCCCTTTTGGGATACAATACATAACATTAGATAAGGTGTCGCATGGCGATAGATGTAGCTGGTCTATGGCTGTAGCATATAAAAATGGTTTAAAAGTTGATCCCACCTGGCGCTTTCCAGATTTAACATGGTCAAATTGAAAATGTTTGTAGTCAACACCACCTACCCAAGCCTTTACTTCGCCGGTTTGCGGAGTCATACTTAACATGCCTGCGCGCAAGAACTTTTTATAGTAGCGTATAGAATCTAAAGGGGTCATTACCGTATCTATCTCATCTTCCTGCTCCCAGCTAAAGACACGCATTTCAACTTTTTCCTTAAATGATGCCAGAATCTCTTCTTTATTCATTCCTCTTGCTGCCATTCTTTTCCAGCGGTCAGAATTATGCATGGCTCTGTTAATGATGCCGTTTTCCTGCTCTGTGGTAATATCTCTAAAGGGCGCAGTTTTGTTATTTCTATTCTGCTTATCAAATTCGCGTTGCAGATTTGTCATATGCTCTTTTACAGCATTCTCTGCATATTGTTGCATTCTTGAATCAATAGTGGTTGTAATTACAAGACCATCGCGATAAATATTGTAGTATTCATCATTACCATCGCTATCTTTCCCTTTAGGGTTCTCTTCAAGCCATTCTTTCATAAAACCTCTTAGATATTCTCTAAAATAGGTCGCAATTCCATCTGAATGTGATTCTGGCGAAAAATCTAATTTTATAGGTTGTGCCTGTAAACTGTCTACAACAGATTCACTCAACTTCCCTGTTTCGGCCATTAGAGCCAATACCGTATTACGGCGTTCAAGTGATTTATCTTTAGATATCTCCCGGTTTGGGTTGTACTGTCTGGGGTTTTTAAGCATTCCCGCAATAACAGCAGATTCTTCAGGACGTAATTCTATAGGTTCTTTTCCAAAATAAATGCGCGCTGCAGAACGTATCCCAATTGCATTAAAGAGAAAATCCTGCTTATTGAGGTACATGGTAATAATTTCCTCTTTAGTATACTGTCGTTCAAGACGTGTAGCTATGATCCACTCTTTTATCTTTTGCATTAAACGATCTACCGTACTCTGGGGTGTATCTGAAAAAAGAAGTTTTGCAAGCTGTTGAGTAATTGTACTCGCCCCGCCATTAGAACCCAGAAATACCACCGCTCTTGCAGTACCACGCGCATCAATACCAGAATGATCATAAAAACGGCGATCTTCCGTCGCAACTACAGCATCGATAAGGTTTTTAGGCAAATCGTCATACTTAACCGGAGTTCTGTTCTCACTATAGAATTTGCCCAAAGTTTTACCATCTGCAGATAAAATTTCTGTTGCCAGATTTGTTTCTGGGTTTTCTAATTCTTCAAAAGTTGGTAATTGACCAAAAACACCCCACCCGGCTAATAAAAATAGGAGTACGATAAATCCTAATCCACCAGCGAAAAGAATCCAAAACCATTTTTTATAAGTAGAAAAGTCCTGTTTTTTAGCGGTTTTAGGCGCTTTTTTAGCCTGTTTTGCCATTTTTTTAATCGTTATTAGATTTTTCTATACGTAATCCCACATCTCTAATCCCTTCAAGAGCAGTAACAGGATCAACATCACCGTTACGACGCATCGCCTGTTTTATTTTAAAAGTATATTCTCCGCTTTCGCTGAATTTCACGCTTTCCTTATACCAGAGTTTACTCTCTTTTAAATCACTAAACCCCGTAC
The DNA here is from genome assembly GCF_047946655.1 of Leeuwenhoekiella sp. A2. Lineage (GTDB taxonomy): Bacteria > Bacteroidota > Bacteroidia > Flavobacteriales > Flavobacteriaceae > Leeuwenhoekiella. The sequence goes on along the minus strand of NZ_CP172311.1, from coordinate 1,713,626 downwards.
CCAACCAGGAGCCATCAGGGCGAGCCATATCGTATTGTAAAGTGTCTGTTATCAATCGCCCATGCGGAAACTGCATCTGTGTAATTAGAAAAAGATTGCTGTAACTATAATTGTTGTCGTTGCGCAGGGTTATAAAAACATTATAAGACTGCAAACTATCTAGTTGATTTACCTTAAACACCACTGCTGAATCTTTGTGCCAAACATGACCCACTTCTTTGTATTGATGAAAAACACGCTTATCATCACAAGAACTCACTAAAAACACTAAAAAAAGTACAGCTATTATTCTGCTCATTTTAGTTTGAGCCTTTTTTGTGTTGCGTTTTCTTTTTATTCTGCGGCTTTCTTTTTTTACGCCTTCTTTTAGGGGCATCAAATCGAGTTAAACTATCCTGACCTACAACGTTGCCAAAATCTACTTTAGTATCATTAACATGTTCTGCCGCATATTCCTCAAGACTGGCGACAGGTTTATTATTCTTGTTAGATTCAAGAATTTCATTTGCTTGGTCTGTAGTAAGCTTGTGCCAGTTCATCCATTCTCCTTCATAAGCATACCAAAGATGCCCCTGAAAGATGTCTATTTTTTGACATACAGCAGTCCCTTTTTGGGTTTTAAGCTTTTGGTCTGTCTTAGGAAAATCTTTAAGTGCATCCAGATAAGCGTCAAGCTCATAGTTTAAACAGCACTTAAGCTTACCGCATTGCCCTGCAAGCTTTTGAGGATTAAGCGACAGTTGTTGATAGCGAGCGGCGCTGGTACTTACAGATCTAAAATCTGTAAGCCAGGTAGAGCAGCAAAGTTCGCGCCCACAAGATCCTATTCCGCCTAAGCGGGAAGCTTCTTGTCTAAAACCTATTTGACGCATTTCTATACGTATGCGAAATTCCTGAGCAAATTCTTTAATAAGTTGTCTAAAGTCAACGCGATCTTCTGCTGTATAATAAAAAGTAGCTTTAGAACCATCACCCTGAAACTCAATATCAGATATTTTCATCTGTAAGCCCAGTCGTATTGCTATTTGTCTGGAGCGCACTTTTATAGCTTCTTCTTTGTCTTTTAGTTCTGTCCAGACATCAATATCCTTTTGAGTGGCTTTACGATAGATCTTAAGAATTTCATCGCCGGTTTGGGGCGCTTTTTTCTTTTTCATCTGTATCCTTACCAGCTCGCCGGTAAGAGTAACGCTGCCTATATCATGACCAGAAGCTGCCTGTACAGCAAGTATATCGCCTATCCCGATAGAAAGACCTTCAGTATTTTTATAAAAATCTTTACGGCCGTTCTTAAAACGCACCTCAACAAAATCAAATGGTTCCTGCCCTTCCGGAAGGCTCATATTAGCAAGCCAGTCAAAAACCGTTAATTTATTACATCCATCTGTACCGCAGGTACCGTTATTTTTACATCCACGCGGTTGACCGCTTTCAGTCGTACCACAATTTCCACACGCCATGGGGTCTATATATTTGAGAGTTAACCTTCAACAAACAGAAAAACGAAGCAGAATTTCACGCATTCTACCCGATTTTTTGCCTTTAGAAGTAACTTTTTAACACTATTATTTGTATTGACAAAGTTGCATAAAATCGATGACAAATAGAAGAAATACTTATTTATCCTGGATTGCGAAGAATAATGCTGCTTTTATTTCGCTATAGCGAAACTAAACACCCTATTTAAAACATAGGAAAGATCTCACAATATCTAACGTTTGCGTATTAAACTTAAAAATTATGACTATTTCTAATTAATTTTTGACACTTTTAACTTCAACAATATTTTAAACTATAAATTATAATGAAAAAGAATTTTACCCAACGCTCTGTTACTTTTACTTTAGCATTAGGAGGATTACTGCTTGCCGCTTGTAGCCCTGATGCAGGACTGGAGAATCTCAATGAGGTTGACAATTTTAAAACGCTTGATTTACACGCACAAAGCGGAGATATTAAAATTGACACAGAATTACCAGCTCTTGAAGGTTATATCTTTAATGATGTTCCTTTTAACTTTGCTAATGCTGTAGAACCAAGTGCATGCGCGCCCACTGCTTTTGACGAAGTTATTGATGCTTCTATCAACAGCAATCTTGATTATTACGGGAGTTTATACTACAACACCTACGCTTCTATAAATCAAATATATAGTATCATTAATCAGGATGAGCAATACTTTGGCGCAGAAGGACAATACACAAACTATGTTGCAAAACGCAAAAGAGAATTAGAGAAATTCTGGGACATGAGCGGTCTCATTACGTTACACGGTCAGCACAACAGCACCTTAAATGATGTTGATAAAATCGCACAGGCTTATATGGCTGCAGGATATCCTGAAAGTAGCGCGTATGCAAATGCAAATGCTTTTTTGCAAATAAATGAGATAAGTACATTTTTAATTGAAAGCCCGTTGCTTTCTTTTGATGGTTTTGCATCATCAAGCAACCTTATCGTTATAGGTGATGGTATTGTAGAACTTGCTTCTAAAGCGGGTGTAGAAGATAAGATCGTGTGGTCTGGAATTCTTTCTCATGAGTGGGCGCACCAGATTCAGTTTGACAATATGCAAGAGTGGTACCCTAACGGCGCAGCAGATAATGCTCCTGAAGATACCAGAACCACAGAGCTGGAAGCAGATTTTTTTGCTGCTTACTATATGACTCACAAACGTGGGGCAACTTACAACTGGAAAAGAGTACAGGATTTTCTTGAACTGTATTTTAACATAGGCGACTGTAGCTTTACAAGTTCTGGTCACCACGGTACACCAGAGCAACGTATGCGTTCTGCAGAAGCTGGTTATGAACTGGCAAGCAGCACTTTTCCTAAAGGGAAGATCTTAAGCCCTGAAGAAGTACATGAGTTATTTTTAGAAAGTCTTGACGCTATCGTTTCAGGAAGCTAAACTGACCCTAAAACTCAGATAAACAAACAAAAGAGCCGGCAAAAACCGGCTCTTTTTATATGAAAATCGGCTAAAAACTAGCTAATATTGCGTTGATATTTAAGCTTTTCAGAACGGCCTTTTTTAAATATCTTATTGCTGTTAGGTTTACCTTTTCGCAATTCTTTTTGCTCCTCATAAGGTAAGTGAATAATATCCTGACATTCTGAAGAACAGCAGTTATCCATTTTAGAAGCACATTCTTCGCACTGTATAAACAGCAGGTGGCAAGCTTCATTATCACAGTTTACGTGTGTATCACAAGGCTTACCGCACTGGTGACAGTTAGAAATAATATCTTCTGTAATGCGCTCTCCCCTTCTGTGATCAAAAACAAAATTTTTTCCTTTAAACTTATTTTCAATTTTAAGCTGCTCTACCTGACGAGCATATTCTATAATACCGCCTTCTAATTGATAAACCTGCTTAAAACCTTTATGGCGGTAATATGCACTGGCTTTCTCACAGCGTATACCTCCTGTACAATACATCACCAGCTTTTTATCTTCTTTGTGATCTTTTAAGTCTTCTTCAATAAGGTCTAAGCTGTCGCGAAAGGTGTCAACGTCTGGAGTAATCGCATTTTTAAAATGGCCTATTTCGCTTTCATAATGATTACGCATGTCTACCAGAACGGTATTCTCATCTTCTATAAGCTCATTAAAAGTGACCGCATCTACATGAATACCTTTATTAGTAACATCAAAAGTGTCATCGTTTAAGCCGTCTGCAACGATCTTGTTACGCACTTTTACTTTCAGCTTTAAAAAAGCTTTTGAGTCATGCTCTATAGCGATATTAAGACGTACATTTTCTAAAAAGTAAATTCCGTCAAGAAAATCTTTAAACGCAGCAAAGTTCTGTGCAGGAACAGACAGTTGGGCATTTATCCCTTCATGAGCTACATAAATCCTGCCCAGCACGTTAAGCGCATCCCAGGCTACAAATAAATGATTTCTAAATAATTGCGGATTGCCAATTTTGGCATATTGATAAAAAGAAAGAGTAAGACGATCTTCGCCAGCTTCATCTATAAGAGCTGCCCTTTCTTTCGCACTTAGTTTATTGTACAGTTGCATGCTATACTAATTTTATAAGATTAAAAGTGCCACAAAAGTACCATTTTCTAGCCCTTTGAGCAAATTGAGAACAGATCAAAAAAACGCCCATAATCTTTTAAGGGCATTTTTCTTTGAACGGCTAATTCAAGGTTATTAATTCTAAAGTTTTATTCTTTAAAACCTTAGCCGCCGTCTAACCGGTAATTGCAGCAAAAGGAGTTTAACTGCCCTCTGTTTTTCCTGCAATAGATCAATTTCCATTTTAAAGCCATAATGCTTCATTTTATAATGAGATGAAATTTTTTCTCAATGGTTGCGCGGCTTATTGTTAAAGCTTTAAAGCTGCAAGAACATACCTGCAGAATACAAAAGCACATTGTATCGGTTAAAAAGAAGTGGTACTTTAGCACCTTATAATAAATTGAGAAAGAAAGACTATGAGTAAAGAACAAGATGCTAAATTAAAAGCTTTAAAACTCACTCTTGATAAGCTAGACAAGACCTATGGTAAGGGTACGGTGATGAAGATGGGAGATAATGCCATTGTTGAGGTAGAATCTATCTCTACAGGATCGTTAGGTCTAGATCTTGCATTAGGCGTAGGTGGTTATCCTAAAGGTCGCGTTATAGAAATATATGGCCCAGAATCTTCTGGTAAAACTACACTTACATTACACGCTATTGCCCAGTCACAGAAAAAAGGTGGTATCGCTGCTTTTATAGATGCAGAACACGCTTTTGACCGTTTTTATGCCGAAAAATTAGGCGTAGATATAGAAAACCTGATCATCTCACAGCCAGATAACGGGGAGCAGGCTCTTGAGATCGCAGATAATTTAATACGCTCTGGCGCAATAGATATTATCGTTATTGACTCTGTAGCTGCACTTACGCCTAAAAGCGAAATAGAAGGTGAAATGGGTGACTCAAAAATGGGTCTTCATGCCAGATTAATGTCACAGGCACTGCGTAAATTAACCGGTTCTATTAGCAAGACAAATTGTACCGTAATCTTTATTAACCAGTTGCGTGAGAAAATAGGTGTTATGTTTGGTAACCCTGAAACAACTACAGGTGGTAATGCGCTTAAATTTTACGCTTCGGTACGTTTAGATATTAGAAGATCTACGCAGATAAAAGACAGCAACGGTAATGTTATAGGTAACAAGACCAGAGTAAAAGTGGTTAAGAATAAAGTTGCTCCTCCTTTCCGTCAGGCAGAATTTGATATCATGTACGGTGAGGGAATTTCTAAAATAGGAGAAGTAATTGACATAGGTGTAGATTATGAGATCGTGAAGAAAAGCGGATCGTGGTTTAGCTATGAAGAAACAAAACTTGGTCAGGGTCGTGATGCCGTAAAAGCAATTCTTAACGACAATCCTGATCTTATGGAAGAACTTGAAGTGAAAATTAAAGAAGCAATTAAAATAGCACACGGCTAGAAAAGATTTTTTTACCGCACGCAACCTTTTTCAGCTTTCTGCATCTTTATTAAAAATAAATTGCTAGAAATATGAAAAAGGTTTTTTTGTTATTAGGTGTTTTAGGTTTAATCACCAGTTGTTCTCTTGATGATGATGCAGAACAATACAGTTTTGAAGCCGTTGCGGTAGATAGTGCAACACTTCCAGACACATTAATTTATGGGCAGCGTTACCAGTTTCCTATAAGCTACACACCGCCTACCAGTTGTTACCAGTTCTATGGTTTTGACTTTCAAAGACAGGATAGCACGCGGTACGTAACTGTTATTAACCGTGTTGTAGAGAATGACACTTGCCAGGAAAATACAACGCAGGTAGAGCAGGATTTAGATTTTGAAGTTCTTTACAGATACAAATATGTGTTTAAGTTTTATCAGGGTAATGATACTAATGACGAACCCATATATTTAACAAAAACAATTCCTGTAAAAGACGAATAGTAACCACCTCATATCAGGCTTAGGGACTTTAAAAAGCAAATTTTTAGATTATAAGGCAAGCCTGGCAGCTCCTTTAAATTATGATTATCGAGTAAAACTATATGAATCATGCGGGTCTGGATCAACTCATAAATGACTGTAAAAAACAGTACCCAAAAGCGCAGGAAAACCTGTATAAGCGCTATGCGAGTACTTTGTTTTCTGTAGCGTTAAAGTATTCTCGTAATTACGCTGAAGCAGAAGATAATTTACACGATGCCTTTTTAATAATCTTTAAAAAAATAGAGCAATATAATTTTAAAGGTTCTTTTGAAGGTTGGCTAAAACGTATTGTCATCAATGTCACGTTACAGCGATACAGACAACCCGATCTTTTTGAAATTGTAAGTGAAGAAAAACTCGTCTATGTAGAGCTGGAAATTGATGAAGACCTCTCACTTGAATTTCTGCTTAAAATAATACAAGAACTGCCAGACAGGTACAGACTGGTTTTTAACCTGTACGCACTAGACGGTTACTCGCATAAAGAAATAGCGACGATGCTTGCTATTTCTGAGGGAACATCAAAATCTAACCTGGCACGCGCCAGGATGATTTTAAAAAACAAAATAGAGGCGCGTAAAGAAAACACAAATTTTAGTTTACAAGCCCCTGATTAATAATGGAAAAGAAAAATATAGACAGACTCTTTCAGGAAAAGTTTAAAGACTTTGAAGCCCATCCCAGCGATAGAGTATGGGAGCGTCTCGCTGCACGCGAAAAAAAGAAACGCTCAATCATAATCCCGTTATGGTTTAAACTTGGGTCTGCGGCGGCTGTTATATTGTTGCTGCTTTGGTTAGGTAATTCAGTAATAGATAAAAATGTCTCTTCACCCCTGGTTAATGAAAACCCTGTTTTAGTAAAAGATGACAAAGAACAACAACCACAATATAATGAGGTTAACAAGAAGGTTGTAGAGCAAAACACTACTGAACCCCCTCAAAGCAGCGACCCTGAAAAGGAGAAAATCGAAAACAAAGCATCTAAAAATGCTGCAATCGCAGAAGAAAACAGAAATTCTAATACAAATAATCAGGCCAAAAAACCGGCTTTAAATAGTCAAAAATCGGTTGTTTTCGATGAAAATCGACCTAAAAAATCCAGCGATAGCGGCGAAAAATTGGCTGAAAATCAAGGAAAACAGAGCGATTTTGAAAATACAGAAAATGGGGCAGTAAAAACTGAAAAACTTTCGCAAAGCCAAACCAAAACAACTGCAATTGCACAAATAGAATCTCCCACTATTAAAAAGAAATCTGAAGAAATAACCGAAGCAGAAAATGCACTTGAGCAATTAGAGAAAGAGAAGAACAGTGAAGTAGCATCTGTTGAGCCTGAAGAAAAAGATACAAAGCGCTGGGGTGTTTCTCCTCGTGTTGCACCGGTTTATTACGGTAGTTTTAGCGGTTCTGGTATAGACCCTCAGTTTAAAGACAACTCAAAAGAGGGCGAAGTAAACATGAGCTACGGGGTTCAGGTATCTTACGCGGTTAATGATCGCTTAAAAATACGTTCTGGCGTAAATAAAGTAAACCTAAGTTATAACACAGATAATATTGGGTTCTCACCAGATTTTAGAAGCAGGTCTTTAAGCAGCATAAACTACTCTAAGGGAGCCGATTTTATTGATGTAGGCGACGCAAGCACATTTTCTAGTATCGCTTCTTTAGCTAATGCCGAAATTCCTAATCAGGCTATTGATGGCAAGCTGAGTCAGGACCTGGGTTATTATGAAGTTCCACTTGAGATAGAATATGCCCTTGTAGATAAGAAAATCGCGCTGCAGGTAATAGGCGGTCTTAGTACACTTTTCTTAAATGATAATAAGATATCTATTGAAGACGGTGACTATACTACTCCGCTGGGCACTTCTAACAGTCTAAACAACATAAGTTTTTCTACAAATGTCGGGCTGGGGATAGATTATAATCTTAGCGAGAAATTACAGTTCAACCTTGAACCTATGTTTAAATATCAACTTAATTCTTATAAAAACACCGTGAGTGATTTTAAACCCTATTATCTGGGGCTTTACACCGGTGTGAGTTTTAAATTCTAAATTGAAAAAGAGAATACAAATTAGTCTTAGTTGATAAATCAATTGCTGTGAAGCAATTTAAGCCGCTCTTAATGGGCGGCTTTTTTATTATAGATATCGTTCAATAACTCCGTTCTTATTGCTTCGTGAGTCTGCTCACGCAATTCTTTTCTATCTATGAGTTTCTTGCCAGCAGTGTTGATAAAAGGAAGAACCTTAACGCGCATTCTTCCCGGTGAACCCGAAAAGAAATCATATGAGAACCTCTTTTTATTATCATAAAAAACGAGAGGAACAATAGGAATTTGATGTTCTATCGCAAGGCGAAAAGCACCGTCTTTAAATGAATCAAGCAGTAAGTTTCTGTCTTCAGGAACACCCCCTTCTGGGAAGATACAAATACTCAACCCTTGATTTAAGCGTTCTTGCGCACTCTCAAAAACTGCCATCCTGCTTTTTGCGTCACCGCGATCTACCAGAATACAGGTTTGTTTATAGAAGTAACCAAAAATGGGGAATTTTGAAAGCTCCTTTTTTCCTACAAAAACAAAAGGATTTCTAACCGAATGCAGCATGAGCATAATATCTACCATTGAGGTATGATTTGCTACATACATATAACTTTTGCCTTTTTCGGTCTTTTGTAACCGCTTAATTTGTGGCAAAAATCCCATGCCAAATAAAATAATTCGTGCCCAGAATCTGGCTAGCCTAAAGAAAAACGGGTACCAGTTGTCTTTTGCTACAGATATGAGCAAAAGCGGAAAAAGTACAAGAATGGGAAGGATAATTAGAATGTAAAACCAGATACGCCAAAGAAGGATAAAGAAATTTTTGATCAATTTCATTTACTGGTTTTTAGATGTTTTCATGCGGTTTTTGCTCATTTTTAACCGATTTTCATCTTCCAAAAATAGGTATTTTAAACCGAGTTAGTCCATCAAAAAAGGTAACTTTACCCAAAATTAAATTACTAAATGTCGAGAATATTAACCGGGGTACAAAGCACAGGAACACCCCATTTAGGAAATCTTTTAGGAGCGATCATACCCGCCATCAAAATGGCTAATGAGCCAAAAAATGAATCATTTTTGTTTATTGCAGACATGCATTCACTTACCCAAATAAAAGATGGTGAGACTTTACGTTATAACACTTACTCTACTGCTGCAACTTGGCTTGCATGTGGTCTCGACATCAATAAAACTGTTTTTTACCGCCAGAGCGACATCCCCCAGGTAACAGAGCTTACCTGGTATTTAAGCTGCTTTTTTCCGTATCAACGGTTAACACTTGCTCATAGTTTTAAAGATAAGGCAGACAGGCTAGAAGATGTGAATTCTGGTTTGTTTACGTACCCTATGCTTATGGCTGCAGATATTTTGCTCTATGATGCAGAAATAGTACCTGTAGGTAAAGATCAATCACAACATATTGAGATGACCAGAGATGTGGCATCTCGCTTTCACGCTCAAATGGGAGACACTTTTGTGATCCCGGAAGTTAAACTAAACGAGGAGACCATGTATGTGCCGGGTACAGATGGCGCAAAAATGAGCAAAAGCAAAGGCAATTACATCAATATCTTTTTACCAGATAAACAACTGCGTAAACAGATCATGAGTATAGAAACAGACAGCACACCTCTTGAAGAACCTAAAAATCCTGATACATGTAATGTTTTTGGAATTTATAAACTAATTGCAACTCCAGAAGAGATCGCAACAATGCGTGCCAATTACGAAGGCGGCGGCTACGGCTACGGGCATGCAAAAACTGCTTTGTATGAAAAATTGCTTCAACGATTTGTGAGCGAGAGAGAACAATATAATTTTTATATGAACAACCTCGATAAGATTGATGAAGCTCTATCTGTAGGTGCATCAAAAGCCAAGCCTGTTGCTAATAAAGTTTTGCAACGTGTGCGTGAGAAAGTAGGCTATTAAATTGCTTCAAAGAGTTTGCCTGGTAGCGGGCGAACGACACCTTTAAGTTCCATATTAAGTAAAATGCCCGCTAATTTATACGTGGGCATTTCGCAATTTAGAGCTATAATATCCAGCTGTTCCTTTCCGGTTTTATTGAGATAACTCCAGATTTTTTGCTCGTCATCATTAAGCTCTGTAAATAGTTGTTTTTGCACAGACTTTACCTGAGCATCAAGTTCCCAATTTAACATATAGACAAGGTCTGCCGCGTTTGTAAGCAGGTTTGCTTTTTGCTGTTTTATAAGATTATTACACCCTACACTCTGCAGATCTGTAGTTCTGCCGGGAACGGCAAAAACATCTCTGTTATAAGAGTTAGCGATTTCTGCTGTTACCAGAGAGCCACCTCTTTCTGCACTTTCTATAACAACGGTGGCTTCGCTCATACCGGCTATAATGCGATTACGTCTTAAAAAGTTGGTCCTGTCAAAACGGTCACTACTCCAGAAATCGGTCACAAAGCCGCCGTTTTCTTCAACCTCATCAACATATTTCTTATGAACTTTTGGGTATATCTGATTTAAGCCATGAGCCAAAACACCTATCGTTTGCAGCTTATTTTTTACAGCAGCCTTATGAGCAGTTATATCTACACCATATGCAAACCCGGAAACAATGATGGGATCAAGCGGAGCGAGTTGCTCTATCAATTCTTCAGTAAAAGCAATACCCTGAGTTGTGACTTTGCGCGTACCGATTATAGAAATGATCTTTCTGCCTTTGTATTTTATATTCCCTCTTTGAAAAAGCAAAACCGGCCCATCAATACAATGCTTCAAGCGCTCTGGGTAATGAGCATCCATGAAACCGGCGTAATCTATGTGATTGTCAAGAATGAATCTTAGCTCTTCTTCAGCAGCAAGGGCGTGCTCTTTATTGTAGAACTCTTTGAGCTTGGCGTGTCCTATTCCATCAATTTTTAAAAGATCAGCTTTTTTCGCTTTAAGCAGGTCTTCGCCAGAACTAAATTGCTGTAACAGTCGTTTTATTGACGCATCACCCAGATTAGGAACATGTTGTAACGTAAGGATTGCATGTAGTTCACTAGCTGTCATAGTTATAATTAGCTGACTTTAAACCTATTTTAAATTGTTAATAAATTGAAACTTCTGTGCCGGGGTGCTGCTCAATTTTTTTTATTTTTACATCATGCGTATGACATCTTACATAAGCGACCTTCTATATAGATATGAATGTGTAACATTACCTGGCTTTGGTGCTTTTCTTTCGCACAAAGTCTCTGCACATTTAGATGAATCGTCAAATACATTTTATCCTCCTAAAAAACGACTATCATTTAACAGTCAATTGAAAGACAATGATGGTTTATTGGCAAATTATATCGCCAGAAGCGAAGATATAACTTATGAAGAAGCTCTTAAAAACATACAGAGCTATTTGCGATATTTAGAAGCAGAACTTGCTGAAAATGCAAGTCTTGAGCTTGAAAAAATAGGTGTTTTAACACGTACTTCATCAGGAAATTTAAATTTTGAGCCAGATACTCAAATCAATTACCTTACTGAAGCTTTTGGTCTTTCATCTTATAAAACTCAGGCAATCTCTAGAGAGGTCTACAAGAAAGAAGTGGCTGCCCTAGAAGAAAAAGCTCCGGTTTTATTAACTCCGGAGAGAAGATCTGCACCAGCGTGGATCAAATATGCAGCAATAGGTCTTATTGCTTTCGGACTTTCAGGAGCGGGTGGTTTTCTATACTTAAAAAATGTTGAGGATCACAATTTTGCACAGAAGCAAAAGGCCGAAGATCAACTTGAAGCTCAAATACAGCATGCTACTTTTAGCATAGATAATCCTTTACCCGCAGTAACTATAAATGCTTTTAAACCTACCGGGAAATACCATATAATCGCAGGCGCTTTCCGTGTTGAAGAAAATGCACAAACGCGTGTTGAGCAGCTTCGAGAAAAAGGTTTTAAAGCACGAACAATAGGTGAAAACAAATATGGTTTGCATCAGGTTGTTTATGGTAGTTATGCAGACAGGCTAGAGGCTTTACGCGCATTAAAAGATGTACGTAATACTGATAATAGCTCAGCCTGGATTCTTGTACAGGAACTGGATTAAAAACCTTCCTTTTTTATTGAAAAATCGTCTTATTTGAGGTTATTTTCGCTTAAAGCGAAATGCCTTATAGGCCAGAACCACGTGAAGTCGCAAGCACGTAGTTTGAAAATTTTTTCATGTTTCAGAGCAGTCACCAAGAATTAAACTCGCTCTGTGGATTAAGCTTATTTATTCTTTCTACTTTTGCGCTTTTAAAACTCCAGCTACATGCAAATTAAATCTCCTGCAGATTCAAGAACCATACAGACAGATATCGTACTGCCTAATGAGACTAACCCGCTTAACAATATGTTTGGTGGTGAGCTTCTGGCTCGTATGGATCGCGTTGCCAGTATAGCAGCGAGACGTCATTCACGTCGCGTTGTGGTTACGGCATCTGTAAACCATGTCGCTTTTAATAAAGCTATTGCTTTAGGAAGCGTAGTTACAGTTGAGGCTGCTGTTTCCAGAGCTTTTAAGACCTCTATGGAGGTTTTTATAGACGTATGGGTAGAAGATCGTGAAAGCGGTGTTAGATCTAAAGCAAACGAGGCTATTTATACTTTTGTGGCTGTAGACGAAATGGGTACACCTGTTGCCATACCGCAAATTTCTCCAGAAACCCAGCTGGAAACCGATCGTTATGAGGCTGCTTTAAGAAGAAAACAGTTAAGCCTTGTCCTTGCCGGTAAAATGAAACCGAAAGACGCTACAGAATTAAAAGCCCTTTTTACCTAAAAAAGCCTTTGCCTAAAATTGACAAAGGCGTGTAATTTTTTCTATTGAGATTAGTTAATCTCTATAGTTTAAAGCTGGTTTTCTATCTCCCAGTAGTGGTGTGTATATAAAATCGTCACCTCTTTTTTCTAAGAATTCTTTTTTGGCAGCAGCTACGAGTTCAGGATTATCAATAAGGTCCATACCTGTTAGTGCGATTGTTTTTGCTGCCACCATCATTCCTTTTTCTCCTATACTCATACCGCCTGCAGCAACTGCTTGCCAACTGTGAGCAGATGTGCCGGGAACCCACGTTGCTGCAGACATGCCCACAGTAGGAATTGTAAAACTCACATCACCCACATCTGTAGAACCACCCGGTTTAGCATTGGGGTCAAATTCTTCTACTCCTTCTACATTTGACATATCCAGAGACACATTTAATGATTTTGATATTTCTTCGGCGAAAGCCTTCTCTTCTGCTGTATAGGTATACCCGCCTACTTCTTTAAGATTATCATACATCAATTTCTGTAAAGTAAGATTAGCAAGTAACTCGTGTGTACCGCCTATCATCTCATAATCCATAGTTGTACCCGTTCCTAAAGCAGCGCCTTCTGCAGCTTTTACCATTCTGTCAAAAATATCTACCACAACATCTCTTTGAGGGTGGCGTGCGTAATAATATACCTCAGCATAGTCTGGTACGACATTAGGAGCTTTACCACCGTCTGTAATCACGTAGTGAATTCGTGATTCCATAGGCACATGTTCTCGCATCATATTTACCATGTAATCCATCGCTTCAACGGCATCAAGGGCAGATCTTCCTTTTTCCGGAGCAGCGGCAGCATGAGCAGAAACCCCATGAAATCTAAATTTAGCCGATTTATTTGCCAAAGCTGCACCGGGATTAGCGGCATTCTTATTGCCGGGATGCCAGTTAAGCGCAACGTCTACACCGTCAAACATTCCCTCTCGAGTAAGGTAAACTTTACCAGAACCGCCTTCTTCGGCAGGACAGCCATAAAATTTAATAGTTCCTGATTTTCCGTTTGCTTTAAGGTAATCTTTCATTGCGATTGCAGCAGCGGTTGACGCTGTACCAAATAAGTGGTGCCCGCATGCGTGACCCGCCACAGCGCCCATAGATTCTTTATGAGCAACTGCTTTTTGCGATAATCCGGGAAGGGCATCATACTCTCCTAAAACGGCAATAACGGGCGCTCCCGAGCCATAAGATGCGATAAAAGCAGTCGGCATACCTGCAACTGCGTTCTCTATTTTAAAACCTTCATCTTTCAGGGTTTTTTCAAGCAGAGCTACACTCTTCTCTTCCTGATAACCCATTTCTGCAAATGACCAGATTGAATGAGCTATTTTGCCATATTGGGCAGATTCTGAATCAAGTTGATCAAGAATTTCTTTTGAGGTGGTTTGTGCACTTAATATTCCGCCGGCAACGAAAATCAAAGCGATTAGGGATTTTTTCATAAAAAGGCTGATTGTTTAAATATTATTATCTAAAAATAGCCTAAAAGTAGCTTTTTATGGAGTAAAATCTACAATTTGATGCGAAAAATCAATCTACATGTTGTAAACCCAGTCAGCTGGGTTTTGCCGATCTGAATCTTTGTATACCAGGAACTTTAAAATCGTCTTTCCGTTAAAAGAATTTTCTGCTATCTCACCTAATTCCTGCTTCTCTGTAACCTGTTGATTAACGTGAACTTTAAGGTTTTTCAGGTTTTGGTAAACTGTGATGTAATTACCATGACGCACATACACCGCCTTATTAGCCCCGGGCAAGCCCTGAATTTTAAAAACCGTTCCTTTAAAAGCAGCACGTGCCATACTGCCTGGCTGTGTCTCAATCTCAACACCGCTATTGTATGTTGTAATATTGGGCAGCGTAGGGTGGCGTGAAGTTCCAAACTTTTTATATACTCTCCCAGTTTCAACGGGCCATGGTAATTTACCCTTGTTTGAAACAAAATCATTAGCCAGCGCTTTTGCCTCTGGAGTAAGTGCAAAAGTTGTTGTACTTCCGCCTGTGGTTTTAGTAGTGCTGGTTTCTTTATTTGATGCCGCAATTGCTTCACGAATAATACGGTCTATCTCTTTATCAATACGATCTGCTGCGCGCTGTTTGTCGCGTATTTGAGTAGCGTAAGAGCTTTCTTTTTTGCGTATCGTAGCAATGAGACCATCCTGCTGTTTCTTTTCTTCCCGTAGCTTTGCCTGCTCCTCAGTATTTTGAACAATAAGTTGTTCCTTTTCTTTTTTCTGTTCTACAAGTTTTTGATTGGTCTCTTGTAATAAAGCTGTTCTGTCTTTTATCTGCTCGCCTTGCTTATGCCTGTAATTGCTATACTGCTTCATGTACTTCACGCGCTTGTATGCTTGCAGAAAGTTCTCTGATGATAACAAAAACATAATCCTGCTCTGGCTGCTTTTGCTTTTGTAAGACTTTCTTATCATCTGGGCATAATCTTCTTTAAGCTGTTGCAGCTCATCGCGTAGCGTACTTATCTTATTGATGTTTGTATTTATCTCACGCGTTAGTAAATTAGCCTGTCGGTTTGTAACCCGAATAAGATTTTCTCTTACTTTTATCTTTTGGTCAAGATCTTCTACCTGATTTAAGATATTAATTTCCTGCTTTTTATTACTCTGCCGCAGTTTATTGATCTGTGCAATTTGATTAAGCAAATCTCTGCGTTGCTGCTCGAGTTGTTGCTGTTTATCAGATTGAGCAAATAGCAAATTACCTCCTAATAAAAGGAGGATACTGGCAAAGATTTTAATGGATTTTTTTAGACTGTTGCTCAAAGTTTTATCTCTTTATAACCTTCTGGAATAGAAAACGGAAAGCTTACAGGCTCGTCAAACTCTAAACTGCGATATTCTATGTTTATCTCTGTAGTCTTGTCATTTTCTTGTGCTCTCAAGCCGATTTTACCCGGAAAAAAGCCGTTTTTTTCAGCTTCATAATCTGCGTATGAAATTGTGAGAACTCTTTCATCATCATCCTGAGCTAAACGTTGTTGCTGAAGCGTAAACTGACCGGGATTAATATAGAAAAACAGGTTAAATAGTTTTTCCTGCTTTTTAGGCACTACGAGATAGTTCTGTGCTCCCGCAACAGCATTGTAGTTTCCTGATTTGAGATCGTAGAGCGGCTCTGCCAGTAGCACAGACTGCAGTTGATCAAAAGTAAGTTCTGTGCCTATAAGCTCACTTATGAACCTGAAATCACCATCAAAATAAGTCTGATCGATCTTTGAATAATACTGTATTTGTGATGGCGTGATTTTCGCTTTAGCTAAAGAAATACCTAGTAATGAAGCGCTCATCCAGATCGTTTTATCCTTTTCTAGGCGTAAGCTTACTGTGACATTCTGGTTAGTGTCGTCGTCTTTATAATTTACGCGAAGTCTAGCTGCCAGGGTTTCAAAATCTACATGGCTATTGTAATGTGACTTAATAATGCGGGAAGCAGATAGGTTTTCAGTGCCTTTTACCACTCCCTTTGATGACTTACAACCTATAAGTGAAATCGTGAAAAATAGAATAACAACAATTCTTATGTGCTTCATATTATTGAGTTAATGCATTTGCTTTTTTGCGGTATGCTGCAGCTTTTATGCCATCTCCTGTTTTTTCGTAAGCTATTGTAAGTTGATTATAAAAATCTGCCTCCATTTTGGGATCATCAATTACATAATCTACACCGGCCTCAAGATTTTCTATCGCATCATCATACTGTGCCAGGTTTAATTGCGCCACACCCAGAATTAGATAAAAAACGGGTTGTGCCGGGTATAACTCAAGCGCTTCTTTACCTAGTTCTATAGTTTCTTTAAACTTGGCGTTATCAAGCCTTAAAACGATAAGGCTTTTTAAAACGTTGACATTCTCCTTTTCATTGTCATAAGCCGCCTCATAATATTCAAGAGCCTTTACTTTATCCTGTCTTTGTATGTAATAATTGCCTAACTCTTCATTAAGATCTACATTCTCCTCTTGCGAGAAAAGCTGTATCGCATCATCAAGCTCGGGTTGATATTCCTGATTTTTACTTACAAAAATGAGAAAATCGTTCAATACAGCGTGTTTTCCTTTGGCATCAATTGTGGCACTTTTAAAAACTTTATGCATTGAATTAACAGCATTATCTATATCACCTTTCTCCAGATAATATTTATACAATGCAAGATGTACTACTTCTGATTTTGGGTTGATTTTAAGCAGTTTTTGTGCTGTTTCATACGCTTTTTGAGTTTCTCCCTGCTCGCTATACACATAAATTAAATTAAGGTAATTCTGTTCAGAATCTGGATCTTCTTCTATGCGCTGCTCTATGGTTTCTTCTTTTTGCTCATCATCGCTTAAAGCGAAAATTTGCCTACGTATCTGATCTCTGTAAATATCTACACCCAGCCTTTTATCAAGCTCATCAAGAAGCGCGGTGGCTTTGTCAAAATCTTTTAAACGCACATAAATCCTTGCCAGATCTTCTTTATACTGAATGTCAAACGTAGAAAGTTTTTTAAGTACACCTATCGCTTTGTCAAAATCCTGTTGCGCATAGTAAACCTCATAGAGACTTTCTAAAATATCCCGCTGCATGGGCTTAAGAGAAAGAGCTTTCTCATAATTTATAGCTGCTTCTTCCGGTTGACCATCAAGAGCCAAATTTTTGCCCTTTTCAAAATACAGGATCGCTTCATCTGGTTTAAGCGCAATACATTTATCAAGAGCAGTGATCGCGCGGTCGTAATTCTCAATTCCCTTTTGTTTAAGCGCTTCAAAAAAAGATTCCTGAAACTCATCTGTCACATTGCCCAGATCGTCAACATTTACTTCACCAGATACAGTTTCTTCCTGTGCGCTTATCGCGAAAGAAGACAGCGTAACTGCAATGAAAAATATTATGTTGAAGACCAATCTCATTTCTCTTTTGTTTATTCTAAAACAGAATAATCACCTATACTAATTTCGGTAAAATCACCATCATATTTAGCATAATTACCTATCATGGCATTTTTTAATTTGGCGTTCTTCACAAAACTGAATGTTTGTATCAAACTATCTTCTACGGTAGCATCTTCTATCACAGTCCCATCACCTACAGAAACATTGGGCCCCACGGTTGAATTCCTGATCACAGCATTCTCGCCTATGTAACACGGCGGAATAATAGAGGCGTTCTCAAGTTGAGCTGAAGAAGCAACAAGTTTTTCCCCTTCGGCCTGTAGAAAATTAAGCATGCGGCTGTTAGTTTCAACAGTAACTGCTTTATTGCCGCAATCCATCCACTCATCTATCTGGCCGGGTACAAATACGTAGCCCTTTGCCTGCATTTGTTTTATACCATCGTTTATTTGATACTCGCCGCCATGCATAAGTTTTGCGTCAAGCACAGCCTGTAATTCATTCTTAAGAATTGCAGCATCTTTAAAGTAGTAAATACCTATCACAGCCAGGTCTGAAACAAATTCTGATGGTTTCTCAACAAGCCCCGTGATCTGGTTTTTTTCATTTAATGAAACAACTCCGTAGGCATTAGGATTTTCTACTTGTTTCACCCATATAACGCTATCTGCATCTTTGTCTAAAGCAAAATCTGCTCTAAACAGTGTGTCTGCATAAGCGATTACACATGGTCCACTTAGAGATTCTTTAGCACACATGATCGCATGACCTGTACCCAATGGCTTATCCTGATAATAAATACTGCCTTTTGCTCCCAATGAAGTGGCTATTGCTTTTAAACTCTCTTCTACCTCTGTACCAAAATCACTGGCAATTACAAATGCGATTTCTTCTAAAGGCTCATCAAGCACTTTTGCTATATCCTGCACAAGGCGATGTACAATAGGTTTTCCTGCTATCGGGATTAAAGGTTTAGGTGTTGTTAAAGTATGAGGACGTAGTCTTGAACCACGACCGGCCATAGGTACAATTATTTTCATTTATATATTCTTTACCCCCTTTTACCATATTCAAGAAGACTTCACAAACTATAAAAACTTCGCTGACTATGGATTATTAGGTGACTAATTAAATTTGATGTTATATTTTTCTGCGACCTTCTCAAACAAAGCCAAGTTATCATTAGCCTCTAAAAAGCTATAGTATTGAACCAGGTTTGCTTCAGCATCGCGAGCATATGGTGAACCTTGCTTATTATACAATACAAGCGCATGCATCATATGGTCAAGAGCATTTTCTAAGTCCTCTTTTTCTGCGTAAACACGAGCACTGCCGTAATAACCTTCAGGATCATCCGGGTAATTTTCTGAAAAAGCATTGTAGGCTTCAATTGCTTTATCCCGATCACCCATTAGCAAATAGGCCAGAGCTTTATTTTGAAGTGGCATCCTGCCCGAAGGTTCTATTGCAAGTGATTTATTATATGCCTTTATTGCATCTTCATAATGATCTAGTTTTCTGTAACTGTAACCCAGCATGTCCCACGCAAAAGCGAAATTCTTATCCTTTTTTGTAGCTTCTTTAAACGCAACGACAGCCTCTTCAAAATTCTCATTTCTAAAAAATTCCTGTCCCTTGTCATAGAACTCTTTGGCCTTTTCTGAATCTGATAGATCACTCGTGTTTTCTTCGTTGTCCAGCAGCAACTTCATTCTTGGGCAGTTGGAAAGAAGTTCTTGTTGAATTTCCTTATAATCTTTATCGGTATTAATAAGAATATTATTATTTGTCTCAAGCTTTATAGAATCCTGATCTGGATTTTTGCTTAGGGTATCTTTTACAGTTTCTAACGCACCCATAAGCGATTGATTCAATTGTTCTGAAATGCTCGCAGTTTGAATACAATTTTTAATCTCGTCATAACGCTCGTTTCTCTCTAGTGACAAACTAACTTCATCTAAACAAGAACACGCATTTGTAACGACCGCATCAAAGTCATCATCCTGAGCACTCATTTGAAATGCAAAAGACCCACAAAACAAAAAAAGTATAATTCTATGCATAGACTCTACTTTACTCCAGTACTACCAAAACCTCCGGCGCCTCGAGCAGTTTCAGTTAAAATCTCTACTTCTTCCCATTCTGCACGCTCATGTTTTGCAATTACCATTTGAGCAATACGTTCGCCCGGCTCTATTGTAAAATCATCCTGAGAAAGATTGACTAAAATCACACCAACTTCACCCCTGTAATCTGCATCTATGGTTCCGGGAGCATTGAGTACAGTAATTCCTTTTTTAGCTGCCAGACCGCTTCTGGGTCTTACCTGAGCTTCTATACCTATAGGCAATTCAAGAAAAAGACCTGTGGGCACTATTGCTCTCTCAAGAGGTTTTAAAACAATGGGAGTTTCTGTATTTGCTCTAAGATCCATTCCTGCAGAGGCGCCAGTCTCATAATTAGGTAAGGCATGTGCAGATTTATTTATAATATTAATTTTCATGCTTTAAGTCTTTATATACAACGAGAGATTATTCTAATTATTCCTGATTAATAAACGTTTTAATTCTTTTCCTTCCAGCACAAAAACAAGGCTGCCAAACAATAAAAGCAAGATACTACTTAGCAGATAATTTTCTCTGAAAACATAGAAAGACAAGCCACCAAAAAGTACAGAGACTCCTAAATACAGCGCCAGCCTTTTGAGATCATAAGGAACTTTGTAATATTTCTGCCCATAGATATAAGAAATCACCATCATACCGCCATACGCTGCTAGTGTAGCATAGGCTGCGGCCATAAAACCTAATACAGGGATAAGAAGTACATTGAGCAAAATTGTTATTCCCGCACCTATAAGTGAAAAATACATTCCGTAGTGCGTCCTGTCTGTTAGTTTATACCAGATAGCCAGATTGTGGTAAATACCCAGACACAAGTTAGCGAGAAGAACAATGGGAACAATCCCAATCGCCTTCCAATACGAAGGATCTCTTATGAGAATCTCTTTAAAAAAGTCAATATAGAATATAACGACCAATAGTCCCGCGGCACCAGCAATTACAAAATACTTGAGAATAAGAGAATACGTTGAAGTCGCGTTTTTTTCTTTAGAATGATTGAAGAAGAATGGCTCTGCGCCTAGTCTAAAAGCTTGTATAAAAATTGTCATGAACACCGCTAACTTATAACAACCCGAATAAGCTCCCATTGTATCCTTGTCGAGTAGATTGCCAATAAGTAACTTGTCTAGGTTTTCGTTTATAACGAAAGCCACACCAGCTACCATAATAGGCCAACCATATTGCCAGAGCTGACTAAAAACCACCTTATCAAAAACCAGTTTAATCTTAAAAAAATCGGGTAAAATAAGCATAAAAGTAGCTGCGCTGGCTGCTAAATTGGCTATAAAAATATATTGCAATAATGAACTTTCATCGTACCATGAAAACGTCAAATTAAAGTAGGGAATAGCCCAAAGAAAAAAGAAGTTCAGAATTACATAGATCGCTAAACTTATCATCTTAACACCTGCAAAACGCAACGCTTTACCACGTGCGCGCAGATATGCGAACGGAGCAACCACAAGCGTGTCAAGCACTGTAACCCCAATTAAGTAACCCATATATTGGGCGGGCAACTCTAAGGCCTCAGAAACCGGGTTTTTAACCAGCCAAATGACAATAAAAAACAATACAGCAGATGCAGACAGAGCGAGAAGAACGGTACTATACACACGTTCTTTATGATGTGATTTAGCAAAGAACCTGAAAAAAGCCGTTTCCATACCCAATGTGAGCAGCACATTTAAAAAAGCCGCTCCTATGTAAAAGGAGGTGTTTTCTGCGTAGCCTTCAGTTTGTAAAATATCTGTGTGAAGACCTACTAGTATTATGCTCATTACCCGAGGCAAGACGGTGGCGAGGCCATAAACTGCAGTATCCTGAACAAAACGCTTAATTACGCTCAAAAAGTAGGTTTTTAGGGGGTAAAAGTAGCCAAATTAAATGCGCTAACAAAGTATGACCTTTCCTTGATTTATGCAGAAAGTACAAATAAAAAAGCCTGCGATAAATATCGCAGGCTTAATCTATAATTTGCATTTATCTTAATTATTCAATGCTTCTGCACCACCTACAATTTCTAATATTTCATTAGTAATTGCAGCCTGACGAGCTTTGTTATAAGTAAGCTTCAATTGATTTCTCAAATCAGTAGCGTTATCTGTTGCTTTGTGCATAGCAGTCATACGCGCACCATGCTCACTGGCTACAGAATCTCTAATGCCTTTAAACAATTGAGTCTTTAAAGCTTTAGGTATAAGTTGCTTTACGATCTCCTCTTTAGAAGGCTCAAAAATATAATCTAAGGCTACATTTTCTACCTCTTCTCCTTCAGCAACTAAAGGTTTAATAGGCAAAAACTGCTCTCTTGTTACTATTTGTGTGGCAGCATTCTTAAACTTATTGTAGATAAGTTCAACTCTGTCATATTCTCCTTTAAGGAAAAGATCCATCACCTTTTCGGCTACAGTCTCAACATTTTCAAAGCTTAGATCGTCGTAAATACTATTTTCGTTTTGAACGATAGTATTACTCTTTTTAAGAATATCATTAGCTTTTTTACCTATCGTAAGAAAGTGAACCTCTTTATCTGCGTAAACGCTGTTTGCAATTAATTTAGCTTCCTTAACAATATTAGAATTGAATGCTCCTGCAAGGCCACGATTAGATGAAATAGCTACGACAAGAACTTTTTTCACCTCACGGTTTTCGGCAAATTTGCTGCCACTATCACCCTCTAATGAGGCACTCAAGCTTTGAAGTAATTCGGTCAATTTATCAGAATAAGGGCGCATAGCGGTAATCGCATCCTGAGCCTTTTTCAACTTTGCAGCAGATACCATTTTCATAGCACTGGTGATCTGCATCGTTGATGATACTGATGAAATCCTATTTCGTATTTCTTTTAAATTTGCCATTCTTGTTTAGTATTAAGTATTGAAATGAGTAATTAGCTCGTTAAAAATTCAATACTTACTTATACTTAGCTGAAAGATCTTTAGCTACAGCAGTTAACGTGTCTGTAACTTCATCTGTAAGTTTTCCTGCTTTTAATGTGTCTAACACATCTCTGTGCTTTGCATTAAGAAACTCAAGATAATCTCTTTCAAATTCTTTTACTTTATTTACAGGAACACTACGTAAAAGGTTTTTAGATCCCGCATATATAATTGCGATCTGATCTTCTACCGTGTAGGGTGTATTTTCTGCCTGCTTAAGAATCTCAACGTTACGTTTACCTTTCTCAATTACACTTAATGTAGCAGCATCAAGGTCTGAACCAAACTTAGCAAATGCTTCTAGTTCACGGAAGGCTGCCTGGTCTAATTTTAAAGTCCCCGCAACTTTTTTCATTGACTTAATCTGTGCAGAACCCCCAACACGTGATACAGAAATACCTACGTTAATTGCGGGACGTACCCCAGAGTTAAACAAATCACCATCTAAGAAAATCTGCCCGTCTGTAATAGAAATTACGTTAGTAGGGATATATGCAGAAACGTCACCCGCTTGTGTTTCAATAATAGGCAAAGCTGTTAAAGAACCTCCACCTTTCACGATAGGTTTTAAGCTATCTGGAAGGTCATTCATGTTTTTTGCGATCTCATCATCTGCAATAACTTTTGCAGCACGCTCAAGTAATCTTGAGTGTAAGAAGAAAACGTCACCAGGATATGCTTCACGACCTGGTGGGCGACGAAGTAAAAGTGATACCTCACGATAAGCAACAGCTTGCTTAGAAAGATCATCATACACTATTAAAGCAGGACGACCAGTATCTCTAAAATACTCACCAATTGCAGCACCGGCAAATGGCGCATAAACCTGCATAGGAGCAGGATCTGATGCATTAGCAGCTACAATCGTAGTATAAGCTAAAGCTCCTTTTTCTTCAAGAACCTTTGCTATACCTGCAACAGTAGAAGCTTTTTGCCCAATAGCAACATATATACAATATACCGGCTTACCGGCATCGTAGAATTCTTTTTGATTAAGAATAGTATCGATACAAACGGTTGTTTTACCTGTTTGACGGTCACCAATAACTAATTCTCTTTGTCCACGACCTACAGGGATCATCGCATCAATTGATTTGATACCTGTTTGAAGCGGCTCATTTACCGGCTGGCGATAAATAACACCAGGAGCCTTACGCTCTAGTGGCATTTCATAAGTCACACCTTCTATAGCACCTTTACCATCAATAGGAAGACCTAGTGTGTTTACAACACGACCTGTAATACCTTCTCCTACTTGTATAGAGGCAATACGTTGTGTACGTTTTACAGTAGATCCTTCTCCTATTTCTTTAGAAGGTCCCAACAATACAACACCTACATTATCTTCTTCAAGGTTAAGAACAATTCCCTCTAGTCCACCTTCAAACTCTACAAGTTCGCCGTACTGAGCATTAGAAAGTCCATAAACTCGGGCGATACCATCACCTACAGTGAGTACCGTTCCTACCTCATCTAATGAAGCTGTCGCTTCAAAACCGGTAAGCTGTTTCTTTAATATTGCTGAAACTTCTGCTGGTTTAACTTCTGCCATTTTATTTGATATATAAGTTTTTAAACCGAAGGATTAACTCTGGTCTAGTTGTAATTATAAACGTTTGCTAAATTCTTTTTTTACTTTGTCTAACTTGTTTGCGATACTGGCATCATATTGCACATCGCCCACTTTTAAGATGAAACCACCTATAATGTCTGCATCAATGATGTGAGCTATATTTACCTTATCGCTTCCGGTAATACTTTTTACCTTATTTGAAATCTTCTGCTCAAGTTCAGCATCCATTTCTACAGCTGTTGTAACTTCTGCAGTCACAACACCATTAGCTTCATTGTATAAGCTCAAAAATGATACAGCAACATCATTTAAGATGCTAGCTCTATTATTGCTAATAAGTATATCAATCAGACTAAATGTCGCCTCTGAAGAATCACTAAAAACCTGACGTAAAGCAGAACGCTTATCCTCATTTTTTATAATAGGACTATTCAGAAAATTGCGAAGCTCCTTATTTGATGAAATAGTAGCTTCTATTTTAGTCATGTCATTATAAACCTTTTCAGTATTACCCGTTTCACGAGCCTGATCTAGAACCGCCTTTGCATATCGTAATGCTGCTCTTTTAGACATGAATTTCTTTTTTAGTTAAGAGTTGCGTCTTGTAACATTGAATCAACCAGCTGTAACTGCTTACTTTTATCTGAAAGCTCGCTTTTTACAACTTTTTCTGCGATTTCAATAGAAAGCTCTGCAACCTGATTCTTTAGATCTGCTACCGCAGCACGTTTTTCAGCTTCAATAGCCTCCTGCGCCTGAGCGATCATTTTATTTGCTTTAAGCTTAGCATCAGTTTCTGCCTCTGCAATCATTTGCTCTCTAATTGCGCGAGCATCTTTTAGCATAGACTCACGCTCTGCACGAGCCTCCTGAAGAAGCTTTTTGTTATCTGCCTGAAGGTTTTCCATTTCCTTCTTTGCATTTTCTGCAGATTCTAAAGCATTTTTTATACCCTCTTCCCGGCTATTCAAGGAATTAAGTACTGGTTTCCAGGCAAATTTACGCAACAAGAACAGAAGTGTTAAGAACACTAATGCCTGCCAGAAAAACAACCCGTATGAGAAATCGTTAATTAACTTTTCCATGTTTTATTATAATCCTTTTAATTTTAAATTAAAAACAGTTCCCGCAACCAACCGTTACGGGAGGCTGTTTTTATAATGTTTGTTATGCAGCAAATAAAGCAGCAAAAGCAACACCTTCAAGTAGTGCAGCGATGATAATCATCGCAGTCTGGATTTTACCAGTAGCTTCAGGCTGACGCGCGATAGCTTCCATAGCAGAACCACCAATCTTACCAAGACCAATACCTGCACCGATAACAATTAAACCAGCACCTACCATGCTCAAATCTAAACTTTCCATATTGAGTTATTTAAAATTAAAATTGTTTAATGTTTAATTTACACGATTGGGATCTCATCATCAACCCCTTCATGATGGTCGTGCTCTTCTACCGCACTACCTATATAAAGAGCGCTCAACAAGGTAAATATATACGCTTGAAGAAATGCTACTAGTAATTCTATAACTGAAATAAATAATGTAAAACCAAAAAATGCAGGTCCTGCAACCCAGGTTTTAAAGATAAATATCAACCCAAGCAAACTCATAATTACAACGTGACCAGCTGTGATGTTAGCATACAGTCGTATCATCAAAGAAAATGGCTTAATAAAAAGACCAAGAACCTCTATAGGCATCAGGATTATTTTCATAGGGATAGGCACTCCCGGCATCCAGAAAACGTGTTTCCAGTAATCTTTGTTACCACTAAACTGAACGATAAAAAAGGTGATCAATGCAAGACAAAGTGTAACAGAAATACTATTAGTCACATTTACACCCAAAGGAGTCAATCCCAAAAGGTTAATAATGAAAATAAAGAAAAATACCGTAAGCAGGAAGCCCATATATTTTCTATACTTCTTCTCACCTATATTAGGAATCGCGATATCGTCACGCACATATATCACAAGTGGCTCTAAAGCTCTGTTTAACCCTGTTGGGATTTTCTTCTTAGTATATGAAGTTGCCAGACCTTTGAAAAGGAAAAACATAAAAATAGCAGTGATGAAGATCATCACAACATTTTTTGTAAGCGAAAAATCAAGAGGCCGCGCATTTGTAGGGTGACCTTCCTCATCATGAGTAATAGTCCCGGCAGCATCTGTCTTATAGATTTTATTGTGCTCTATCTTGTAATAGTTTCCATCTACCTCAGCCACTTCTTCCCCATGATGAAATTTTGATGATGAGAAAACGTGCATCCCATTATCAAAAAGAATTACAGGAAGAGGAAAGCTCATATGCTCGCCTGTCTCAGAATCTGACCAAAAGGTAAAATCATAAGAATCCAGCAAGTGATGGTCTATGTATTTTTTAATTTCCTCTTTAGTGTCAATAGGGTCCCCTTTCTTGAACCCTTCTTTTTCCTCGTGGTGTTCCTGTGCTTGTACAGAAAATGAGAGCGTAAACAATACGCTTAAAACTAAAAACTTAGCAATTTTTGATGCCTGCATTCGGTATAAAATTTCGGTCTCTAAATTTCGGTGCAAATGTAAGCATTTAATTAAATTGACAAACCCTTACACGCACAAAAATAATGGGCTGCAAAACTAAAACAATTTATTGGTTTTCAGATGGTTTTGTATTCTTTAAAATTTTAGCCACTATATATAACTCGATTGTAAGGCAGGTTATATAGGGAATGAAGAAATCTAAAAACACACTTTTATCAACAGAAAACCCCTTTATTTTGGTCAAAATCAGAAAAAGAACAAGTTTTAAACCACTCCCAACAAGAAATATATATCCCAACTGATCTGCTACTTTTTTGCTTAGAAAAATAATAGTTAGCGTAAACATAAATGTAAACCCAAAATTAAATTTGTATGAAAACAGGATCTCAGGGGGTACGGGAGAATCAAAGAAGTTTGTTAGTAGTCCTGCGTGAGTTATAAATGACAGGCAAAGTAATGCGCCAAAAACCACTAAAAAGAGGCTTAACATTTTATTCATGTAATCTAATTTTCTAATTGAATTTCTTAAGCTGTTTGAGTACCAGATATAAGGAAGCGGCCACACCAAAAAGAACAAACCCTAATGTGAACCAGTTTTTACCTTCAGGATCGCCATATTTTTCATCGAGTTTACAACCTATCCATGCGCAGACAAAAATTGTAGCTCCCATCTGAAATGCAATCCCGGTAAAAACAGCCCAATTCTTAAGCGGACTTTTCGGTTTCTTTTCTTCCATTTTTATCTAATGCCTTTACAGCTCCCTGCATAACACAAGATGCATTAAACCTCGCACCCGGTTCTACTGCAAGCTTGCCTGTCGTTACTTCGCCCTCAAGATGCGCAGAACTTTTAAGAGAAAGCAAGTTACTTACTTTTAAAATACCATCAACAGTTCCCTCTATATCTGCATCATTACAGGTTAATGTTCCCTTTATCTTTCCGGCAGCGCCTAAAACCACCTTGCCAGAAGCGTTGATCTCACCTTCTATAATACCATCAATTCTAAAACCACCTTCAGATGTGATGTTGCCTACAATTTTTGTTCCCTGGCTTATTCGGTTTTGCTTGTTGTTAGGATCTGTTTCAAGATTTCGGTCTCGTTTCATAACTGGCTGTTAATTAGAATCTCGGGTTAAGTATGCATCCAGATTCTTGTGTATTTGTATAATTCTATAGTTTTCTGAACTTATTGTTTCTGCATTAAAATTCCATTTCAAATCCTTGGCAGATTTTAAGCGCTCTGCAAAAGATAAAGCCGCTCCTTGTGAATTGAAACCATGCACAACCAGCAGTTTGCGTTCTGGATCATAAACATCTACAGAAGCCGTGTAATCCCTGTAGAAATTCACTTCTAAAAAGGTTTTGATCTTTTCATCAGCACTGGCGATCTCTTCACTTTCTGTTAACGGAAAGGTATAAATCAATTTCCATTTAACCACATTGATTTCATCTCTAAAGTCGCTACTTTGTATTTGCGGGATAACAGTTTCTAGCATATTAAGAGCTTTTTTACCTTCTTCTGCGTTGGGGTAAGTAAGAGCAACATAATTAAGCGCCTTTTCAAAAGACTCAAATCCTTCATACCTTCCTATAGCGGTTGCTTTCAAAAGCTCAAATTTTGGCACAAATTCATCTCCGGCAAAACGATCTACATAAACACCTGCCTGCTGTATTACCGTGTCATACTTTTGCTGCTCAAAAAGCTTATACAGGTTATTATATAAAGTTTCCGGACTCTCCTCATCCCGACTTAAAACAGTGTCAGGATTATTAATTATCGCCGCATACCTGCTGTCGCCATAATTGGTTAAAATATTGTCTTTAAATTTAGCAGAATTAGCTGTGTCACCATTCTCTTTGTATAGCTGATATAAATAGTAATTAGCAGGAAGCACCAGCCTGTCTTCTGGTTCGTTTTTCAGCAAGGTTTCTAATCTATTTATGGCAAGGTCATTCTCTCTAAATTTCTCTTTATAGATCAATCCCAGCTGATAATAAGCATAATTACGGTCTCTGGTAATGCTGTCAATCACAGCAGTATCTGTAGGTATCGTTTCTATGTATTTGTCAAGATTATAAGTGGTCGACTCTTCGGCCACCGCTGTTGTATCTGTTACTCCTGCTGTATTTCTTTCAAGAGCTGCCCTATTGCTTGAGATTCTCCAGTTATCTGCAAGTTCTCTGTTGCCCCATCTTGCATCAAAACGCAATTTACCCTGAGCCACTACAGTAGGATTGTAAAAGTAGAATTTAGACCCTTGTGGGTCTGTTGTCGTTGCCACGAAAAACTCATTATTTCTAATCGCTCCAGATGCGACGGCAATAGAATCTTCTTTTCGTTTCTCTATTAGTTTATTGATATAATCCTGAAAATAAGTGCGTCTTTCATCATCTGTCATCGCTACAAGCGAAAGCAAACTATCGTTTTGTAAAGCTGTTCTTTCATATAGAATAACTTCATTTAAGTTCTCTCTCTTTTTTGAGATACGCCTGTGTTCTCTGCTGCGATCATTTAGGTAAGTGAGCGTACTATCGTAATAAGCACCCGCCAATTGATAAGATGCTTTGTTAAAGTTAAAATCGCCCAGACTAAGATAATTTTTAGACGTTAAATATTCATCCTGAGTAGCTGTGCGCAAAGAGCGGTTGTAATATGCTATGGCAGAATCTCCCTCTCCTATATTTCTATAATATTCAGCTAATTGATTGTATATGCGGTCAAGATAAGGCCTGTTCTCTCTATTTGCTTCCAGGTCTTTTAGCATTTCTAAAAAAAGAGTTTGGTCTTGATTCTCGTAGTCAAAATTTTTCGCTTTAGCTATATACGCATTAATCATATAGCGGCGTGGTGACTTTCTGTTAAGAGCAATGACCTCATCGTAGGCTAGATTTGCACTATCATTTTTCTCAAGAGCATCAAATAATTGGCCTTTTAGGTATAAAAATCGGCCTTTTTCTTCACTTTTTCGGGTGAAACTTGCCGCTTCTG
Organism: Leeuwenhoekiella sp. A2; assembly: GCF_047946655.1. Lineage (GTDB taxonomy): Bacteria > Bacteroidota > Bacteroidia > Flavobacteriales > Flavobacteriaceae > Leeuwenhoekiella. The sequence goes on along the minus strand of NZ_CP172311.1, from coordinate 1,683,754 downwards.
AGATTCTAATTACAGCGCTGTCAAGCTTTTTGCGATTAATGTAAGCCTGGGCAAGCATTGCAGAAGCATCTGCATAATCCTGCTTGTCAAGTTCTTCCTCTTCAAGTAGCTCTTTGAGATTTTCTATAGCAACAACATCATTATCAAGTCTTATGTTGGTTTTAGCTTTCCAAACTTTCGCCTGAGCGATATTGTTGCTTGCGGGATAATAGGCAAGGATGTAATTAAATGCCTCTAAGGCGCGCACAAATCGCTGGTCAAAATAACGGGCTTTCCCTAAAAGCATAAAAGCCTCATCCATTTGCGGGTTGTGCTCTTTGCCATTAATTTCCATACTGTGTTTTTGTATGGCTTTGATCGCCTTTTCTTCGGCCCTTTCAAAATTGGGATCTTTAGAAGCTCCGGGGAGTGTAATTTCTTCAAAAGATTCCATACGTTCTACGGGAAGAATTTCCCAAAAGTTATCGTCGTATGAATTTATTAAAGCATCACGGCCTTCTTCAAAAGCGACCTCACCGTTGTACAGCGTGTTGTATTCTGCAGTAACAGCGTGGAAATTTCGGTTTATGAATGTATTGTTCTTACGGGAACATGCCGTAATTAAAATGAACAATGCCAGTACCGGAAGTAGCTTTTTTATATGTGTTTGCAAACCTTTATGATTATTACCTAACAACTAAAAAGTGTCTGTTTTAGTATGAAAACGGGTAAAAATACATTACTTTTTAAGAATGCTTATCATTTGGTTTTCAAAATCTCCCGATAGCGATTGTTTAAATTACTTCCTGTTCTCTGCTAAAATACTGCTCAAGTTCACTCAAGGTAGCTTCTGAAGTCATTATGTCTTTTACCTTTTTACCTTTTTCAAGAACTACAATGCGCTTACAAACCTCTGTCACGTGTTGCAGGTCATGACTTGAAACCAAAACCGTCACATCAGAATCTGCTGCTAGTTTTTTAATAATCCCTTTTAGGCGTATTTGCGTTGTGGGATCAAGATTTGCAAATGGCTCATCTAGCACAATAACTTCTGGATTGCCTATTAAAGTAGCTACGATACCTACTTTTTTCTGATTTCCCTTAGAGAGATCCCGCAAATACTTTTTCTTGTTTAGAATTTCGTCATTAAAAAAGTCGGTAAAACCGGCTAATAATCCGTCTACATCGGCCTTATTTTGACCACGAAGTTCGCCTATAAAATAGAAATACTCTTCTGGAGTGAGATAGCCTATTGAAAATGTTTCATCAATAAATGAAGCCGTATGGGTTTTCCACGCTTCACTTTCATTTACTTTAACTCCGCCATTCTCAATATATCCTGTCGTAGGTTGAATTAGATCAAGCAAACAGCTAAAAAGAGTCGTTTTTCCTGCGCCGTTATTTCCCACCAGACCAAAAGCCTGGCCTTTAGGAATATCAAGCTCTTCAATATCTAAAACGGTTACACCACTATATTTTTTTGACAACCCGTGAACTGTGATCATAATTCTAATTATTTTGTTTGTATGCAGATAGTGTTTTGTACTTCTCTGCTTTATAAATAGATTCTATTTTTCTAAATACCATATTTCTAAAAGCAAAACCTACAACCCCCGCAATCGCCACAAGAGCAAAACCTGCTATAGGTCCTAAGGTATAATGCCCAAGCGCATAAAGAAGTAGCGGCAACAATAATTTAGGTACGCTAATTAGCATTGTCTTTAAATTAAATGCCTGCGAGTTGCCAAAAGCTTTTTTAGCGCTGGTAAGGTCTATGGGAGTTTTTATGTAAGCACCACCCAGAAGTACAAGATGAGAATTTACACCAATATTGTAAATCGCACCTACTAAAATAGCAGCGTAAGCTTCCCAGCCAAAATACAGATAGAAAGATGCAAGAATGGTAGATATTACCGTCGCAATAACCACAAGCCACCATTTTGAGGTAAGATATTCTTTATACCGAATATTCTGGCTCATCATTAATGGGTAATAAGAACTGTCCCAACTGGGCACAAATTGACCAAAAGTGAATAAAAATCCGCCGGAGACAAAAATTCCCCCAAATATGCGCATCACGGGATTATTATAGCTTTCTATGCCTCCAGAGAAAAACAACAAGCCATAGAATAAGAACAAGAAACTTATTAAAACCGTTGTGCGAGATCTTTTGTTTCGCTTAATAAGCTTAATATCGTTTTTTAGAAATGTTGAGATTTTTCCAAATCTGTCAAGCCAGTCTAAATTCTCTGTACTCGCGGTAGTTTGTTTAGCAGAAAGACCTGCGTCGAGATATAATATGTGGTAAAAATAATCGTATGCAATCTTAATTATAACTAAAAGTACCACAAGCGGAACAACACACATCCAGGCAATATCATAAAGCGCCTGAAAGAACGGTAAAGTATAAGTAGTAATATCAAAATACTCGTAGTACTGTGCAAGCCCCAGCAAAATTGCTATGCCTGCAAATGCTACAATATAGACAGTCCTGTCATTGAGAAAGATATTGATGAAATTATTAATATAGATCAAAAACATGATCCCCAGATGCCAGGTTATTACTCCGCTAATGCTATAACCCTCTTTGAGTAAAACTATTGAAAACGGGATGAAGAAAAATGCATGAACAATATTAAAATAAGAGATAGCTGTTTTCCCAAAAGCATAGTTAACGATCTTACCTTTCTTAAAAGGAAGTAACAAAAGTGGCTTAATGTTTATAACAGGCATCTTCTGAAAGAAGTAGCGTATCACAATATCTGCAACCAGATAATAGATCAGGTATTTGTTTACTGTAACCAGAGGATCAAAGCCGTGGTCTTCAAGACCAAAATAAAGCATAATTCCCGCGCCAGTAAATAAGGCTATAAAGTAAAGCGCCCCCAGAACCATGAAAATTTTTAAGACCAGATTTGCCTTAAAAGAAGCAGATCTAAAAAAGCTTTTCCATTCGAGGTTAATAAAATGTTTAAACATAGTTATGGGTTAAAGATTTTTTTGATATTCGCTACTTAATATGAGTATGAAAAATATAAAAATGTTACGTTAAAAGCTGTGATGCTTTGTATTTTTGCAAAAATTTTTCTTTAAATGAGCGATTTCCATTCTCTTACAATACAAGATATAACGCGCGAGACCCCTAGCGCAGTGAGTATTACATTTGGCGTGCCTTCAGATTTAAAAGCTGAGTATAAATTTATCGCTGGGCAATATCTTACTTTAAAAACTACCATAGATGGTAAAGAAGTGCGCAGAGCATATTCTCTTTGTTCTTCGCCGGGCAGCGAAATTTTAAAAGTTGCCGTTAAAGAAGTGAGCGGTGGTACATTTTCAGTTTTAGCAAATAATAAACTGGCTGTGGGTGCTTCTTTAGAGGTACATCCTCCCGAAGGAAAATTCATTCTTGAGCCTAATGCTGAAAATCAAAATGATTATGCAGCTTTTGTTGCGGGTAGCGGTATAACTCCTGTTTTATCTATAATTAAAACAGTTCTTGAGGAAGAGCCTAAAAGCAGGTTTTTATTAGTTTATGGCAATAAATCTATTGAGGAAACCATTTTTCATACAGAGTTGTTAAAACTTCAATTGCAGTACGCTGACCGCCTTTTTATCGAATTTGTTTACAGTCGCACTCAGGAAGAAAATAGCCATTTTGGAAGAATTGCACGCTCAACCGTAAATTATGTGGTTAAGAATAAATTTAAGGAGCACGATTTTGATCGCTATTTTCTGTGTGGTCCAGAAGCTATGATCACCGAGGTTAAAGAAGTTCTTACTGAGAACGGAGTAGCAGAAGACAAAATACTGTTTGAACTTTTCTCTTCAAAAGATGAGGGTGTCGTTCAGGTATCTGGTGATGGAAATACTAAAATTAAAATAATTGTAGACGACGAAGAATTTGATTTTGACATGCCTCAATCTCAGGTAATTCTTGATGCAGCTTTAGATCGCGATATTGATGCGCCGCATTCTTGCCAGGGCGGTATTTGCAGCAGTTGTATTGCCAGAATAAAAGAAGGCACCGCCGTTATGCGTAAAAATCAAATATTGACAGATAGCGAAGTAGCAGAAGGTCTTGTCTTAACTTGCCAGGCTCAACCCACGAGCCCTACCATTGTGGTAGATTATGATGAGGTTTAGAATTTAACCTTATCACCGTTAGGAAAAAAAGGACAGGTTTTAATATGATTAGTTGGTAAACCGTTTAATTATTGCGGCTACCGGCTCAATTTTATACGTGTGCTCAATAGATGGGCCTGCAACCCAAACGGTCTTGTAGGTCGCTTCTTTAGCCGCTTTAGTAACCATATTTGTTCCTTTTAAAAAGCGCAACATTTTCACGTATTTCTTTAACCATCTGTTGCGGTTTAGAAGTCGCTCTATCCAGGTTTGTTTTGTTCCTATTTCCTGAACGTACGGTGTATTTATAACGCTACAAGGTGTTCCTGAAATTTTTTCGGTCATGACAATGTCGTTTTGACCATAGTTCACACAAGCCTGTTTATACTCCTGTGAAACACCAGCTTCTTCTGAAGCAATAAACGGGCTTCCTATACTTACCCCCACAGCGCCATACGCGAGCATTTTATCTAGTTCTTCTTTGCTGCCTACTCCACCTGCAGATATAACCGGAATATTGCAATTAGTTGTAAGTAAGGCGATCAACTCCTGAGGATCTATATCACCTCTGTGACCACCCGCGATATTATTAACAGCTACCAGCGCATCACAACCCAAAGCTTCTACTTTTTGCGCGTGCTCCAGATTTACGACATCACAAAATACTTTTATGCCCTTTTCATGAGCTTTTTCTATTACTGTTTTAGGATTGCCCAGAGATGTTATAATAAAATCTACACCCAACTCACAGCATGCCTCTAATTGTGCAGGAAACTTTAAGTTAGATTTATTTACAATAAGATTTATGCCAAAAGCGCCATTATTAGTTTTTGCAGTTTTTAGTTCTTTTATTGCGTTTTTTAGTTCGTCAAGGGTTCTGTAATTAAGCGCAGGAATACATGCGGCTATTCCTTCTTTCATAGCGGCTTTTACCATTGCCACGTTAGAAACGAGAAACATGGGAGCAATAATAATAGGATATTTTATTCCTAATATTTCAGTTAAATTGACCGATTTTGACATGTTTTAGGCAAGTATTTCATTAATTCTTTTAATTACTCGCTGTGGCGAAATAGTACGCATAACCTCTTCATAACCCTCTGGCACTTTGTTGCCATAAACTGAAGTAGGAATAAGCGGAAATTGAACACGATCTGAGAGCAATTGATTTTCATCGGGTTGCATAAATGGTTTAAAACCTAACGCGGGATGCGTAACTCCCCATAAAGTAACCACAGGAATGCCATACATAGCAGCAAGATGACCATTGCCGCTATCCATAGAAAGCATCAGGTCAAGATTTGAAATTACACTTAGTTCATCTTCAAAACTGCATTGACCGGCTAGATTAACTACTCTGCGATACTTTGAAGCTAAATTATTAAGAACCTCAACCTCCTTCTTCCCGCCCCCAAAAAGGATAACCTTATATTTTTCGTTAGCAGATAAATCTTTTACAACCTCTTCCATAAGGTCAAGAGGGTACATCTTACCTTCATGGGCTGCAAAAGGCGCTATGCCAATCCACTTTTTAGGCTCCGGGCCTAGTTTTTGCCTAATTTGGGCAGGTATTTGCTGTTTAGATAATACATGCGTGGGAAATAAATTAAAGTCATAACCTAAACGAGTAAATACATCAGCGTACCGCTCATGTGTGCTTTTTAGCTGTGGTAGTTTTTCCAGCTGTTCACTTGTTAGGGCTTTCTTTTCTTGTCGACCTTTATCTATACGCACGATTTTTCTTCCTGCAACACTGGCTAATAAATCTATAATTTGAGATCGTATGACATTATGTAAATCTGCCATAGCACTATATTTATAAGCGTCGATCTCCCGGTATAATTCAAATAACCCAAAAAGACCTTTGTGCTTGTCTTTTACCTTTGCAGCGTGAAAGTTTATATTAGAAATATTGCTGAAAAAAGGGGCATATCTGCTATTAGAAAGAATCGTTACCTCCAGAGAAGGATATTTCTCTCTTAAAGCGATCAAAACCGGGACGGTCATCGCCACATCTCCTAAGGCAGAAAGACGTATTACAACTATTGATTCACTATGTCTGCTATTTCTGCCCACGCAGAACCGGGTTTAGCTCATCATCATTGTACATTTTCATCTGCTTATAGACTTTCATGTATTTCTTCCCGTTTTTGATATCTGTGATCAACGTGTCTATCGCTGTAGAAAGATCTAGTCGCTGCTCAAGCAGAATATCTAATTTTCGCTGACAAGCTTCTCTGTGAGCTGCAGATGCATCTTCTCTTTCAGCCTCCTCTCGCATGTGAAATATCTTTAATGCAAGAATAGACAAACGATCTATTGCCCAGGCAGGACTTTCTGTATTAATCGTAGCCTCATCTTTAGGCTCTACATCATTATATTGCTCAAGAAAGTAGCTGTCTATATATTCTACCATGTCTGTACGCTCTTGATTAGATGCATCAATTTGTCTCTTCAGCTTTAAAGCCGCAACAGGGTCAATTGCAGGGTCACGAATGATATCTTCATAATGCCACTGTACAGTATCTATCCAGCACTTTTTAAACAGGAGATGCTCAAAAAAATCTATTTCTGAATCATATTTATTACTAAATTCCTGATCTACATCATTTTCTAAATGATAATGTTCTATAACTTCCTGAAATATTCTGTTAGCCGTATGAGAAATCATGGTACTTTATTTAAAGTCTTCTAAAATAATAATTGAGGGCAAAGGTATCACATTTTGTAATAGTGCGTTAACACTCACTTAAGCCAAAGGTTAGTCTAAGTGAACAAAATTAAAAAGGGAGGTAAAGCTAAAGTCATTAATAATATCATTTCTTTAAACCAAAAACCCTCGCTTTTCTCGATATATCGTGCGGTAATTATTGCCATGGGTCCCAGAAAAAAATAAACCTCACTGCCATCATGAATAGGTGCAAAAACCACTGCAATTAGCAAAGTCACAACACTGCTGGCGATAATTAATATATACGACGATTTATGCTTTTGAGAAGTTGATGAAATTAAAGCTATGTACTTAATTAAACACCAGATATAGAATGTCGCAACAATTGACAAAGGTACAAGTAATCGTGGCTTGCTGTAAGCTGTAAAATCTAGTGTGGGTTTATCAAAGTATGCTTTCGCGAAATAAACTACTCCGCCATTATAAATCGCATACGTACAACAAAAAAGCATCACAATTAAGATAGAAAGAAGCGGAATGAGCCAATTTTTATACGTAGTTGTACCATGAAAAAGAATCCCAACATACAGAACGACCAGAAACAGAATACTCCAGAAATAAAAAATTGAAGCAATAGCAATCCAGAATGCGGCGTCAAAAATTTTCTTTTTCACCTCGAGTTGTGAGCGCAGGCTAATAATGCGCCTTAGTGCGAGCATGAGAAATAAACCAGACACAATTACAGAATAATGATCAAAACTTGCTGGAAATGAGAATGTAAAACACACAAAAATAAAAAGGATGTATGTATTTTGTTTAGTGAGTGTATTTCGTTTTACAACAAAATTTATTACGCCGATAGTGAAAATATATATAAGCAGCAGACTTACCTGAGCGAGCACTTTATAGCCAGACATATTTAAACCTACATGCTCTAAATTTATCCAAAGAAAAAAAGATACTGCCAGAAATACGACAGCTATAAAATTAATAGGTTTTGAAGTGCCAAAAAAGCTTGTAAGCATGAAGGTTTTTTCTATTTTTGCATTGCTTTAGCATAAAAATATGCGCTGCAACAACCAATTGTAAAAGTACACGATTATGAGTTTTAAAGCTGTTTATGAAGTTATAGAAGATTTTTTTGTGAATGTAGCCTTTGCTCCTCTTGACGCTTTGCGTGCTTTAGAGCTAAAAAGCTGGTGGGCTGCAAATGGCATCAACATCATTTTTATTCTAATAGGTTGTGCGGCTTTCATTTACTGGATGAATGAACTTAAAAAGTATGATGAGAAAGACGAGCGCGTCTAGAATCATCTTTTTTATAAGTCAAAACCTATATCTTTTCTAAAGTTCATTTTATCAAAATGGACTTTTTCTATATTCTTATAAGACAGTTTCAACGCCTCTTTAAAGTCTTCATGTAAAGATGTTATAGCCATTACTCTTCCGCCTGAAGTAAGAATTCTATTTTCTTCCAGAGTGGTTCCTGCATGAAATACAAGTGAGTCTTCTATATTTTCTGCTCCTGTTAACTCAATTCCTTTTTCGTAAGCCTCAGGATAACCACCTGAAACCAACATCACAGTAGCTGCAGAACGAGGATCAAGCTCAAGTTTAACTTCGTTGAGTTTCTTCTCTCCTACTTTAGTAAAGACTTCTACCAGATCATTTTTTATTCGCGGCAAAACTACTTCGGTCTCGGGATCGCCCATACGCACATTATATTCTATAACATATGGATCGTCTCCCACTTTTATGAGGCCAATAAAAACAAAGCCTTTGTAATCGATCTCTTCCGTTTTTAGGCCGTTTATGGTAGGTTTTACGATTCTTTCTTCGATTTTTTCCATCAATGCTTCATCTGCAAAAGGAACCGGAGAAATCGCTCCCATACCGCCCGTATTCAAACCAGCGTCTCCTTCACCTATACGCTTATAATCTTTCGCCGTAGGCAAAGTGATATAATTCTCACCATCTGTAAGTACAAAAACGCTAAGCTCAATACCGTCTAAAAATTCTTCTATTACCACTGTTTCACTAGCGGCACCAAATTTTTTATTGGTAAGCATATCTTCAAGCTCTGCTTTTGCCGCATCAAGATCATTTAAGATCACAACTCCTTTTCCCGCAGCCAGACCATCTGCTTTAAGTACGTACGGCGGTTTAAGGGTTTCTAAAAATTGCTTTCCGGCCTCAAGGCTTACGCTTTTAAAACTTTCATATGCCGCTGTGGGAATATTGTAAAGTGCCATAAACTCTTTTGCGCGCTCCTTGCTGCCTTCAAGTAAAGCACCACGCTTAGACGGGCCAATGACATTCACTTCTTTTAACGCTGCATCATGCAGAAAAAAATCATAGATCCCGTTTACTAATGGGTCTTCAGGACCCACAATAACCATTTCTATATTTTCTTCTAGTACAAGAGCCTTTATAGCATCAAAATCTGTTACAGCGATATTCTTGTTAATCGCGATTTGTGCCGTGCCCGCATTACCAGGTGCTACAAAGAGTTTATCACAATGTGAGCTCTGCGCAATTTTATAGGCAAAAGTATGTTCACGACCACCAGATCCCAATACAAGAATATTCATTTTAAATGTGTTTAATTGAATGCCAAAAATAAATGTTTGTAAATTGACCTACTAATTTTTACTCCTTGAATTTATTTGATCTCTCACTGCGATTATCGGGTTTTAATATTGACGCTGCGCGAAAAAAAATAGAGCAGATACAGGCTATTCCTGACTCAAAATATCGGGCATATTTGCATGAAAATCGGGCAGAAATAGTAAAATATCACCTCAATAATACGCCGTTTTACAAAAAACTGGCTGCAGGAAATAGTGAGTGGGAGAATTTACCTGTTCTAACCAAAGCTAATCTGCAGCAGCCCTTAAGAGACAGACTTTCAACAGATTTTACTTCTAAAAATGTTTATGTAGGAAAAACATCGGGCTCCGCCGGTCATCCTTTTGTATTTGCTAAAGACAAATGGAGTCATGCCCTGTCGTGGGCTTCCTTTTATTCTGCTTACGCGAAAGCTGAGATTGATTTATCTCATGATTATCAAGCCAGATTTTACGGTCTTGCAACTGGCGGAAATAGCAGATATAAAGAACGATTTAAAGACTTAATAAGCGGGCGATACAGACTGCCGATTTTTGACCTCAGCGAGGCGAAAATGACTGCTTTTTTAGCGATTTTTAAGAAGAAGAAGTTCACTTACATTTATGGGTACACAAGTAGTATTGTTTTGTTTGCGAAGTTTCTGGCTCAAAAAAACATCGTTCTAAAAGAAAACTGTCCCTCTTTAAAACTTTGCATTGTAACCAGCGAAATGTTATTTACCGAAGACAGAATAATCGTTGAAAAGCAGTTGGGTGTTCCGCTGCGTAATGAATATGGCGCTTCAGAAACCGGACTCATCGCTTTTGAAAATAATGATGGTAAATTACAAATTGACAGCAAGCTGTTATATGTGGAAATTTTAGATGATAACAATAAAATCGTGCCCGCAGAAACCGAAGGTCGTGTTGTGATCACTTCTCTTTACAACAAAGCACATCCTATTATACGTTATGATATAGGCGATTTAGGAATACTTTCTCAGGAAAGTTCTGCTAAAAAAATGATTCTTAAAAAGCTCACAGGGCGAAAAAGTGATTTCGCAGTTTTACCAAGTGGAAAAGTGGTTCCCGGACTTGCATTTTATTACGTGACAAAGAAAATTATCGATAATGACTCTTCTGTGAAAGAATTTGTAATCACACAAACCCACACGAATGCATTCTTAATTGAGTATGTAAGTAATTTTGAAATGGATCAAAATTTGGTCAAAAAATTAAAAGAAGAACTTGCAGCATATTTAGAACCCAACCTTGACGTACTCTTAATTAGGAAAGATGTTATTGCCCGTTCTAAAAGCGGAAAACTAAAACAGTTTACTTCGCACGTAAATACTTGATCTGTTTATTTTTTACTGTTTTTTGTTCCCATAAAAACTGAGCTAAAAGAATGGTGCTTTTTAGAAAGGAGAAGTTTAAAACTTCATTATAGACCTTAAAATTATATTTAAGCATGTTCCATTTATTGGCAGAAATAGACCCTTTTCTCACCCTGTAGGTCGCTAAACTTTCTGAGATGCCATAAGCGTAACCTGCTTTTTGAATAAGCTTCAACCACATACCCCAATCCTGACGTACTCGCAAATCTGAGAAATATTCTTTCCCTAAAACTGAAGCATTATAAATTGCCGTTAGATTGCCAATGTAGTTTGCCTTTAAGAGTTTAGTAAAATCAATTTTAGGCAGAGCTTCTATTTTCCTGTGTAAAGATGTACCATCTTCAGCAATGAAGTCATAATCACTATAGCAAATGAGTGCATCGTGCTCTTTCATGAATTTAATTTGCTTCTCTAACTTTGAGAATTTCCAAATATCATCTGCATCTAAAAAAGCAATATAGTCTCCTTTGGCTACAGCCAAACCTTGATTTCTTGCGTTTCCTGCGCCTAAGTTCTCGCTCAGCTTTTTAACTGTTATTCTATTATCAGATTCTGCAAGAGCCTGAGCTACCAGATAACTTTCATCGGTTGATGCATCGTCTATTATAATAAGCTCCCAGTTTTCATAAGATTGCGCCAGCACAGATTGAACTGCGTCCTTTAAGAATGTAGCCCCATTGTATAACGGTGTAATCACAGAAACCAATGGTTTAGACATTTTAGTAAGCGTTTTTATCTCCCTGAACTGTGTTAAGTACAGTCTTTACGATAATACGCAAATCCATTAGGATTGACCAGTTTTCAAGATAAAAAATATCAAAACGCACCCTGTTCTTAATGTCATCATCTGTTCTTATCTCTCCTCTGTAACCACTTACCTGGGCTAAACCTGTAATTCCTGGTTTTACAAAATGTCTAACCATAAATTTATCAATGCTTGCCGCATATCTGTGGGTGTGGCTTAACATATGAGGTCGTGGTCCTACAACAGACATATCTCCTAAAAAAACATTGAAAAACTGTGGCAATTCATCTAAACTGGTTTTACGTAGAAAGTTACCCAGTTTTGTTATGCGACCGTCGCCTACCTTCACCTGCTCAGAATGGGCTTTCTCATTGCTGTGCATCGACCTGAATTTATAGCAATGAAAAACGTTACTTCCTAACCCATTTCGCTTCTGCTTAAAAAATACCGGCCCGCGTGATTCAATTTGGATAATTAAGGCCACAAGAGGAGTTAACCACGACAAAATGAGAACTATAACGATTGAGGAAACTGCCAAATCAAGAGATCTCTTTAAAAATTGATTTAAAGGTGTTTCTATAGGCATCGTTCTTAAGGAAAGTATAGGTGTAATGCCGTAATACTGATACTCCAGTTTTTTGGTAAAAATCTCTCTATTATCAGGTAAAAACTTGACTATTTTTAAATTGTTATCTGCAAAATCTACAATCTTAGCGATCTGCTTATTCTTTACTTCTGAGATTGAACAATAGAGTTCGTCTACATTATTTTCTACAACAAAATCTATAACCTCCTTTACGCCAATTTCCTTATTCTTAAAATCGAATACTTTAACTAACTCATAACCGTAAGCTGGGTTTTTAGTAAAAAATTCTGCTAACCTCAATGTTTTAGAGTTTTCGCCAAGCACAACAACCCGCTTTAGGTTTCCACCTAGTGTGGTTCTATACTTTTTTAAGAGATTGAACAATCCCACCTTAAGAATTGATATCGCAAGAAAACCTAAAAGTATATACTCAACTACACTTGATAGATCACGCTGTTGATTTGCTAAACCAAAAAAGGCAAAAATCATTAACGCAAACACCACAAATTGCTTGAACAGCAGGTTAAGAATATTAAGGAGAGAAGTGAATCTGTAAACCTCGTAAAACTCAGTTAATAAGGTTGTTATGAGCCATCCTGAGATTATATAGATAGAAAAAGGCAGAAGCAGTGATGGTTTTAGAAAAAAGTATTCTGCTAATAAAATAATAAGTGCCAGGTCAAGCACATACAATGCGGGTCTTATATAAACCGATGCCCTCTTTGTTCTAACTCCCATCTAATTTCTAATATGTTTACTAAAATCTTTATGCTCCCTTTTAAAAAGCTGTTCCTGGCTCAAACTTTTGAAATAATCAAATGTTCTTTTCATACCTGTTGTGCGATCTGTTTTAGGTTCCCAGCCTAGTTCTTTTCTCGCAACAGTAATGTCTGGTCTTCTCTTTTTAGGGTCATCAACAGGTAATTCTTTATGAATGATCTTTTGATCTGTACCTGTTAAATCAACAATTTCTTTAGCAAAATCAAGAATGGTTATTTCTTCAGGATTACCAATGTTTACGGGATCTGTATAATTACTAAAAAGCAGCTTATATATACCCTCAATCTGATCATCTACATAACAAAAAGAACGAGTTTGCAACCCGTCGCCAAAAACTGTAAGATCTTCTCCCCTTAGCGCCTGCCCCATAAAAGCCGGAATTACTCGCCCATCATTTAATCGCATTCTTGGGCCGTATGTATTAAAAATACGTGCAATACGTGTTTCTAATTTGTGAAAACGGTGATAGGCCATTGTAATCGACTCCTGAAAACGCTTAGCCTCATCATAAACTCCACGCGGGCCAATGCAATTTACATTACCAAAGTATTCCTCATTTTGAGGATGCTCAAGAGGATCACCATAAATTTCAGAGGTTGAAGCAATTAAGATTCTGGCATTCTTATCTTTTGCGAGACCCAATAGGTTATGCGTTCCTAATGAACCCACTTTTAATGTTTGAATAGGAATTTTTAAATAATCTATAGGACTGGCAGGAGAGGCAAAATGTAAGATGTAATCTAAACGGCCGGGAACGTGAACAAAATTTGAAACATCATGGTTGTAAAAAGTAAATCGTTCTTCTTTAAAGAGATGATCAATATTTGAAATATCACCGGTTATAAGATTATCCATCGCCAGCACTTCAAAACCCTCATTTATAAATCTGTCACACAAATGTGAACCTAAAAATCCGGCTGCTCCTGTAATAAGTATTCTTTCCGTCATAAATTAAACTCACTATTTCAGAAAGGAAATATATTGATTTCCAAATCAAAAATTCTAAATTATTCTTTAAGAACCTCATTTATTCGATAATGTTCTCAAAACCTCAGATTATCTCAGGATCATTCTTTAATTGAATTTTTTTTTATGGTACTTTGTACTTCAAAAATAAATCACATGAATAAATAATTTATGTACGTATTATAACGACTAGATTTATATTTAAAAAACATTCCCTTTTAATAAAGTTTTGTATATTATTAACTCCTTTTCATCACCCTCTGCGATGTAAATTATGCTCTCAAAGCATTATTTTTTAAATGATTTATATACTAACCTATATGGGTAACAGTGACATTTTCAGAATATGAAAGCTCTTAAGGTTGTGCACATAATTGAAGCCTTAGGTGGTGGTATTTATAGTTATTTCGTAGAACTCACACACAGTTTTGGAGATCTCGAGAATGTAGAAACGACTATTATTTTTAGCGATAAACGCAAAGAAATAGATCCTCAGCAGATCTATGTAGATTTTAATAAGAATATAAATCTTATCAAGATCCCTATGAAAAGGGAACTTTCTGCCAGTGCAGATTACAAAGCATATTTAAAAATTAAAAAGGTATTAGAAGAAATTAAACCAGATGTGATTCATCTTCATTCTTCAAAAGCGGGTGTTTTAGGTAGAGCCGCTTATTACTTTTCGGGGTCAGATGCTCAATTATATTATACTCCGCATGGTTATTCCTTTTTGCGCAAGGACATTTCGGTAATCAAAAAGTTCTTTTTCTTCTGTATAGAAAAACTCACTCAAAAATTCTTTGGCGGTAAAACTATTGCCTGCGGTGATACAGAGCTCACTTATTCTGAAAGAATAGGACCCGTTACGCTTGTGCGAAACAGTGTGAATCTTTCAAAAATAAGAACAGTTAAAACTGAAAATGAGCAAAGGCCACTAACCATTGGTATTTTAGGAAGAATTACATACGCTCGTAATCCTGAGCTTTTTAATGTGCTCGCACTGCGACATCCCGAAATAAATTTTATGTGGATAGGTGATGGCGAATTGCATGATAAACTTACAGCACCTAACATTACAATTACTGGCTGGTACACAGACCAGAAAAAAGCGCTTAGAAAATTAAATTCTATAGATATTTACCTGCAAACCTCTTCCTGGGAGGGTTTGCCCATTGCGCTTCTTGAGGCTATGGCTCTTGAGAAACCAATTCTGGCTACTAACATAATTGGCAATAAAGATATTGTGAAGCATGGTGAAACGGGTTACCTCTTTAATACCATTTATGAATTTGACAATTACCTTTTCTACTTACAAGATCAAAGAACGCGGGAGGTATTTGGTAAAAATTCTCTAGCGCGTTGTGAAGAGTTGTTTGACAGTAGAAAGAATTTTAAACAATTGATCGATCTTTATTGGGAAGAGTACATAAATAATGATGTGCAAACAAACTTATCCAAAGTGCACTAAAGGTTATCCCATCAAATCTGATTAAAAAATCATCCATCATATTTGAGGTGAAAAACAGCCAGAAAAAGAATAGTATAAGCGATTCTTCCGTTTTTAGCCCTAAAAACGCGATAAATACTATAAAAATCAGGAATACGAGCGCTCCTAAAATTCCGAATTTTAGTAAGAAATCGAGCAACTGGTTATGAACAGGGAATTCATACTTAGCCAGAAATTTTTGATTGGTCGCTGTATAATAATCATTTAATTCATGTTTGCCGTCTCCTGCTCCTGCACCCAGCGGTAAATTGTTAACAGCAACTTCACCTGCCGCTTTCCATATACTGAGGCGTGTAACTAAGCTATTAAAAATTGTAGCCTCCGGATTTTCTACCTCATCCAGCCGCCCAATTTTGTCTATATGTGCAAATGTGACCCCAGAATATTTATCAATAATATGAGGGTCCATCGTACTAAAAGCAAAAAACATCACAGCACTTAAAAATATGCCTGTAAGGAGTAAAAATCCGGTTTTTCTAGGTGAAAATCGCTGTCTGCTTCGGTATAAAATAACAATTAAAAACCCGATAAATGCGTTTACGATTGCCAATCTGGTATTTATATAAAGCAGAATAAAAATAGATAGTAGAAGGATTACGAGATTAGCCACGATCCCTACAAATTTCTTTTTCGCTTCAAAGCTCTTTATAAAGAAATAAAAGTTGGTAACCGTTACAAATGCAATATGCATATTAAGTGCGGGGGCATGCATACCCATGCTGTCACCAAATTTATACCCCATTTCCCAAAGATCTTTGCCCGCCAGATATTTATAAAAGAGATCTGGATACACAAGCACAAATCGTATGAAAACCACCACCATAATGGCAGTCGTAATTATACTGTAATACCGAAGAATCTTTTTTAAATTTAATCGTATATCCTGACCAATTATGAGAATGGGGAAAAGAAGCAAAGCTGTTCTTTTTTCGGCATGTTTAATGCCTTCTGCCAGCGAATTGTTATTCCATAAAAAAAGCAGATCAAGCAGAAATGGTGAAGCTATAATTACTATGAAAATCCATTTTGTTCTATTATAATTTAAGTGTTTATAATTAGCAATATTAAACAGAACAAAAAGCCACAAACTGTAAGTAGCGGGAAGTCTAAAAATTAAAAGACAACCAATTAAAATTACAAATGCGGTATAAATACTACTGTATGCTTCTTTTGAAATGATCATAGTACAAAGCAAAGTAAATTAAAGGAAAGTAGCCCATTTTATGGCGCACGGCAGAACCAAGATCTGGTTCAAAAATGCCCTGAATTATAAAATATGCAAACACAAAATAGAACATCCATATCTCATATTTGTATTCCCTTTTTCTTGAAATACAAAGCTTAAAATAGTATAGCAAAAAGCCAAAAAGCAGCAATTGCCAGAGAATAAAAGCAATAATTTGCGGTTTAAAAATATGCCTTAATCCATTTAATGGGAAGTTCACCGTAAAGAAACCGTAAAAAATACTTACCACCTCACCGTACCAGGTTGTCGCAGGTACCGGCGATGTAATCATTGAGTTTGCATCTTCACTTTGAGACCGAAAGAGGTTAAGTTCTTCGCGCGTGCTTTCGGTTAAAAATTGGCCTTTTACCAGTCCATAAGAAAGCGACAGAAAGACGGCGACCAGCAAAGCGCCTGTTATGTTCAATGCTATTTTATTCTTGATCCTAATGTAGCTTAACAAGTGCATTGCCAGTGCAAGAATAGGTATAAAAACAAAGTAAATTCTGAACCATAACCCGAAGACAACAAATATGAAAAACGATAATAAAACTGTTTTAGGAAGGCTGAATTTTTTATTCTTAAACAGAAAGGGTATTAAGGCCAGATAACAAAATGTAATAAATTCTTTTGATGGCATCGAGATAAAGAATGCCAGCAGTAATAAGGAAATATATACGAGACTGTTTTTTAAAGTAGGTCTTGCAAAAGTATCGGGAATGCCCAATTTATAAATGATGCACAAAAGTAGAGGCAGTTGTATGAGCGCAACAATAGGAAAAGGCAATTTGCCCAGCAGGGTATACTCGTAAAAAGACATGGTAAGCGGGTAACTGCCCCACCAGCCTCTCTCGTTATAAAAATCCTGAGTAATCGTTAATGCGTCATAAAAAAACCGCTCAGGAAGGAAAAAATAAGACAAAATACCTGTGATAACGATAAGAATCGATAAAAGTAAAAAGATGAAGTATTTTGATTTGATTACCACCTTAGGTATAAGTATTAGCGAACGAACAGTTTTACACCATCTGCCTTATAAATCATAACAGCTGCTATACAATTCCAAAAAATAACAGCTGCAGAAGAAGCTATTGCCGCCCCGTTAATTCCATAAGTTGGTATTAGAAGCCAGTTCAATATTAGATTTAATAGAACTGTAAGCAAAAGGATATTCTGAAAAAGCCGCTGTTTTCCTGTCATATTTAAATATACAGCCACCGAGCCAAAAATAGTACTTGCAAAATGCCCAGCCAATAAAAAATACAACGCATCTTTTGCTGCAATATATTCTTTACCAAAAAGACCCAGCAAATATGCAGGGAAAAAGATGAGTATTAAAATAACAGGCAGAGAAAGAAAAAATATAAGCCGCGCATTTGATCGCAACAACGATTTTAGAGCTTTTTGGTCGTTTTTACTATATAATTCGGCGATTTTAGGAGCAATTGAGGCGTTTACTCCGTTAAGAATTAATGAGAGCACAAAAATGATTTTAATGGCTACGGCATAATATGCAATGTTTTGAAAATCTGAATATCTTTTAAGAAAAAGCACATCTATACTTAAGAGCAGAAAGAAGCCCAACGAACTTATAGCCATAGGGTATGACTGTTTAATTATATTTTTTAAACTTAATTCTGGTAATTGCGTTTTACGCTGCTCCCTCTTTTTGGCCAGAACTATAATCGTACTAATTATAGCAAGAACAAAAAATCCTAATAGAAAAACATCTATTAAATAACGGTGCATTTCGAAATAATTAAGCGCTAAAACACCCAAAGCAAAAGGTGCATATTTAACCAGACCTCTAAAGAGTTCTGATAAATATAATTTATCTAATGCTCTGTAGTATTCGGTATTAAGTAATGTGAGGGCATAAAAGAAAAGAATCGCTCCTACTTTTCGCATAATGCTGAAAGATGTATTGTCTTCAAATACATAAGAATAAAGCGATTTAGGAATTATTAAAAAAAGCAGAAAAAAGCCAATACTTATTGCCAAGAGAGCCAAAACCATCTTTCTGTATACAGGGAATAATTCATTAATTGCATTTTTGGCCTTTAAGTAACCCCCATAATATAAAATTGATTGATCTGTCCCAATGAGCACTACACTACCTAAAAACAGTAAGATAGCCCGTGTAAATTCATATTCACCTACAATTGCAACCGGAAAAAAGTTAGTCAGGTAAATTGTAGTAATAAATAACAATCCTACTCCCATAACTCTAAGTACAAGAGCCTTTATACTTCGCAGCGTATCCTTGTTTTTAAGTAAGCGTTGTGTAGGGCTGTTTAACTTTGTTGACATAAAGGTTTCTGTACCCATTTAAGGTGCGGTAATATACATAAAAGCACCAAGAGCAGTATGTTTGCAGCTTAGAGTTCAATAAAAATTACTCTTTTAAAATGAATTTATCTCATGAGGATTTTGCACATAATTAACAGCCTGCAAATAGGCGGTGCCGAAAGATTGGTTGTTGATCTTCTTCCGTTTTTAAATGATCAAAATATTCCAAGTGACCTTCTTTTGCTCAATGCTGTTGAAACATCTCTTACTAAAGAACTCGCTGCGTCTTCTCATTGCCAAATATTCTCTTTAAATGCTTCAGAAATTTACAACCCTCTTCTCATATTTAAAATCATACCCTATTTAAAAGATTATGATATTATTCATATTCACTTAATTCCATCACTGTACTGGGTTGCTCTTGCCAAATTTGTCAGCGGTTCTAACACAAAATTGATCTATACCGAACATAGTGTCATCATTAAAAAAAGATCAAATTGGTTTTTCCGAATGGTCGACAGGTTTATATATAGCCAAATTGACAACGTGATTTGTGTGTCACAACAGGTGGAAGACTCTCTTCATAATCATTTAAAAAATGAAAGTAACAATCTTGTAACCATTACTAATGGAATAAATTTAAGTAAGTTTAGTAATGCCCTGCCTATGAATAGAAGTGAATTAGGATTGTGCGACACCGACTTTGTAATTGTTCAGGCATCAAGTTTTAGGCCGGCGAAAGATCAAAAAACAGTTATAGAGGCTGCTAAATTGCTTCCTGCGGAGTTTAAAATAGTTTTTGCGGGTGATGGTCAAAACCGAATTCCTTGCGAGAAATACGCGCTTGAAATAGGCGCTGCTAAGAATACATTTTTTCTGGGCAATCAAGAAGATATACCTGCTCTTCTCGCTATGGCAGATGTGGTCGTATTATCTTCTCACTATGAAGCTTTTCCTCTAGCGGTACTAGAAGGGATGGCTTCTCAAAAACCAGTTGTAGCTTCTAATGTCTCCGGCCTCGCTGAACTTGTAGGAAATACCGGAATCTTGTTTGAAAAGGGAAATGCGCAGGAACTTGCGTCTATCATTTTAAAGTTAAAGAATGAGAAAGCTTATTATGAGAAAATGGCAACGAGATGCTATTCCAGGTCACAAGAATATAGTTTAAAGAAAATGGCAACAGAACATATAGCTCTTTATGAAGCTGTATTTAGTGCATAGAAGCGCTGCTTTCAGCAATTTTCTTCAGTTTAAAGTAGAACTTTTTAATTAGGTGCAAGAGCATAAAAAGAAAGATGAAAAGTATAGGTAACCATATCATCTCGTGATCCATCACTGTTTTATGCTCTACAATCACTGGTTTATTGATTACGTGTACCAACTTATCGAGCATTAATAATTCTTGTTCTATCTGTGAATTAGCATCAAGCAGGTTAGTTTTAGCCTGCAAAATATTACCAAGTTCTATACCCTCTCCTCCATTAATAGTTACCTGGCTAGCCTCTCCTTTGTTGCTTATTAAAGCTTTATTAGAATTAACTAGCAGACTATCTAGTTGTTTCAGTGAAAATGTATTTTCTGCTAATTGATTATTTAAGTTCTCTCGAAAAACCTCTCTCCTGCTTTGTAAATAGGAATTGTTTTCTAAAAAACTAAGAATGCTATCTATAACGTCATCTGTAGCTTCATTAGATAATTTTAATTTGATCGTGTGAAGCTCATAATCCCACAGGAAGTTTTTAGATTCAAAAAAAGATTCTTTAGATTCTACATTCTCCAGAAGCAGCACGCTTTGATTATCGCTATATGAGCGATATTTCTCAAGTATATCTCTTATATTGATAATGGGGCTAATATCAATAGATTTCAGCTTATTTCTTCCCTTTATAGAAATGCCCAGATCATTGAGAAAAACGGTGTCTCTCTCTTTGATTTTAAGCTCAAGCAGATTAACCGCGTCATAGAGATATGTTACACTTTCTACATTTGCGTGTACAATTATTTCTGCCTCTCTCTTGTTACTGGTAACTGTTTGTAAAAGATAACCCAGAACTAACCCTACAACTAACAGCCCGACTAAAACCAGATAATTTCTGGTAAGAAAAGCCATGGCTCTAAACAGTAGAACAGCAAGTTTTTTAAAGTAACCTCTTGTTTTTCTGTAAAGCACTCTTAGGTCAATGTCCTGGTTATCCTGGTCTGCCATTATTGAAAAATTTGTTCTAAAATCTTTTCTGTAATAAGATACGTAGGTTTAACACCTGTGGTTCCTAATCCGCCAGAAGCTAAAGTACTTCCTGTTTCCAGCGGATTATCAGACGCATAATACGCATATCTTACTTTAACTTTATCACTTATATTTCCACGTAATTTGGCTGCAGCCTGAATGGCTTTCTGGTAGTGTGCACCCTCCATTTCAAGTCCTATAACATTCCACGTGCTTTCGTAGAAAAATCTCAAAATGTCCCTATTCTGAAGAGAGGTTCCTAATACTGTGATCATAGCACCTTCAAAAACTGAAATCCCACTGCCTTCTAGAAATTCTTTTTGTAACTCATTCTTAAAGGGATAGTTATCTGCAGTTCCCTCAAATAAATGCGCTTTTGGAATCATAATATCTCCTTTTCCGCCTTCAAGAATACCTGCTTTACCCATGATAGAAATAGATTCTACATCCAGATAAACGGTTTGCTTATCGATCTCATAAGGCTTCAAAAGTTCTTCCATGGTTTCATATGCCTGCTCACCAAAAGCATAATCCATCACAACAATAACCGGTTCTTTGCCCGCTTCATATTCTTGTTTACAGAAATTATTTTTAGTTGTGTCGAGTTTAGCAGTATCAAATATTTGTACATCAATATTAGTCCCGCTAAAATCTGGCAAGAAGATCATCCCATGTTGAAGCGCTGTTTTTTCTACTCTGGTACGCAATTTACCGCTGGCCGAGTCGCTAAGCATTTCGTAAATCTCAATGCTACTCTTCTTCTCTTTCTCTTTGGTAAGAGCAACCGGTGCATAAAGCGTATTCATAACGCTGTGCATATTTGCACTTATGATATGCAGCGGTCTTTGTAGCAGATTGTTCTTTTGTAGTACAGACTTTATATTATTTGCCCATACCTCGCCATGAATATGGTGCCCTAATCTCTCACGAAGGACAGGTGAGAAAGTAACAATGCGTTTATCATTTTCTACAGTTTCTTCAATTGCTCGTTTACCTAACCAGTACACTAAACGCAGAAAACGCTTACTGTTCTTAGGAGTTGCAAAAGCGCCATAAATAGTTGTCACCTCATGAAAGGTTCTGCCTAAAATATTTGCTGTATGTGTTAATGCAATTTCGCGCTCAGTTTGTGAAAGCTCTTCTTCTGCCCTTACAGCTTTTTCAAGCTTTTTCCAATCGCGTGTTGTGCTGCCATCTTCATTGATGATCACACGACGCATGATCTTGTGTGACTCTATAAAAAGAAAAGTAAGATGCGTAAGGATGTCATAAATCTCAGATCTTCCTCGAGTTATCTCAATATTCATCTGCTCCTCATCTATGCGATAGCAGTTTCTGCGTCTTTTAGGCGGCACAATGGGTTTAAAATGTGAATCTTTATAGCCCTCATCGCTTGTAAGATTAATATAACGACACTCTTCTATACCTTCTGGTAATCTGTCTATAACATACAAAAGACCATTAAGTTCTACTTTTTCTTCTGCAATTGCTCCATATATTTCTGGCCTTAAAATCAATAAAGCCTCTCGCAACGTCTCTCCAGAAACGCCCATGGGTTTGTAAAATCCTCTATTAAATAAATGGCGCATGGTGATATACATACGCTCTATTGCGCTAGAACTTTCTTGCGCGCGGGTTCTTCCGCCTTGATTACTTATGCTCATAGGGTTCAAATATACCTAATTAAAAATGTAGCTTATGTAACGCATTTGCTATTTTTCTATCGTTTGAGAGTCGGGGTAATTTATTTTGACCACCTAACTTTCCTTGTGATTTCATGTATGCATTAAAGCTGCCTGAAGGCACAGGTTTAATAATTAATTGGGTAAGTACTTTTCCTGTTATTAAATCTTTGTAATATGAGTTTTGCTGCTGGAGTGATACGTCTATCGCTTTCGCGAAAGCGTCCATATCTGCGGGTTCTTTTTCAAACTCAATAAACCACTCATGGTAAGGCAAACCCTGCTCTGGGTCTGTTTGTGGCGCGACAGTAAATTCACTTATCTGTGCATCGCTTTCTTTTGCAGCCTGCGATAATGCCTCTTCTACTTCTTTGCCAATCACGTGCTCGCCAAAAGCAGATATAAAATGTTTAATTCTGCCGGTAACGACAACGCAGTAGGGGTCTTTGCTTGTAAACATAACCGTGTCTCCCACATTGTATGCCCACAACCCGGCGTTAGTAGAAATGATCATCACGTAATTCACATCTAGTTCTACCTCGCCAATTGTTAATCGCTGCGGATTCTCATTAAAAAATTCTTCTGCCTTTATAAACTCATAGAAGATCCCCGAATTTAAAAGCAACAACATCCCTTTGCTATTTTGCTTATGCTGGTAAGCAAAAAAGCCCTCACTGGCGGGGTATAATTCTATACTGTCTACAGACCTGCCCATGAGATTCTCAAACTTTTTACGATAAGGCTCATAGTTAACTCCGCCATAGATAAAAAGATTAAAATTTGGGAAGGTTTTACCCACCTTTTGACCGGTTTTTGCCACTAAACGCTCAAAATACATTTGCACCCATGAAGGTATACCGCTTATCACGGTCATATCTTCTTTTAGCGTTTCTTCAACGATAGCGTCTACTTTAGTTTCCCAGTCATCAATGCAGTTAGTTTCCCAGCTTGGCATGCGGTTCTTTTGTAAATAGCCGGGCACGTAATGCGCCACAATACCAGAAAGTCTGCCTGTTTGTATTCCGTTTTGTTCTTTTAAAACCGGACTTCCCTGTAAAAAGATCATTTTACCATCTACAAATTGCGTATTACCGGTCTCTGCAATGTAATGTAGAATTGCATCACGTGCAGCAGCCGGATGCATAGGCATAGATTCTTTAGTAAGCGGAATGTATTTTGACCCGGAAGTAGTCCCTGATGTTTTGGCAAAATAAATAGGTTTTCCCGGCCAGGTGATATCGCTTTTGCCTTCAACTATTTTATCAATATAACTTTTAAGTCCCTCATAATCTCTTACAGGAACTTGCTTAGCAAAATCTGATGGCGAATTGATGTTTTCAAAATTATGATCTTTCCCAAACTCTGTATTTTTAGCAGTTTGTATCAAATTTTGAAAAACCCTGAGCTGAGTTTCTTCAGGCGATTTTGACCACTTTTTAGTCGATTTTACCACATATTGAGCGAATATTTTTGCGCCAAAGGTTTTTAAAGACATATGTTATTCAAAATCTATATAGTTAGTAGGATCTACAGGGTAACCACCACTCCATAATTCAAAATGAAGATGAGGTCCTGTTGTATATTCACCTGTCGAGCCGGCCGTAGAGATTACTTCTCCTGCTTTTACAAGATCGCCCTGCTCTTTGTTTAACGATGAATTGTGTTTGTATACTGTGATCAAATTGTTGCCGTGTTCTAAAATTATTACATTACCAGTCTCGGTCGTCCACTCTGCAAATATCACGGTGCCGTCTGCTGCTGCTTTGATAGGTTGATCTTTTGGCACCACAACATCTACGGCATAATGTTTCTTATCAACATTGTATCCTTCTGTAATACTACCTTTTACAGGCGGAAAAAGAGAAAAATTAATGTTAGCAGATGCGGGTTCAAAAACATTATAGCGATCTTCTCTTGCTACTTCTTCACGTAAAATAGAATCTTCGCGGGAAGGATCGAGATTAACTTCGCCAAAATTTTCTTCTTTTTCCACCACCAGAGAGTCTCTGTTAAAATCTACAGTCTGTACATCACCGGTAAGTACCTTGCGAATGCTCGCATAATATTGCTCATTTACATCAAGAGTCTGCTTAAGTGAATCTGTTTTAAACATAAGCTCTGTAGCCTGCTGTTTTAATGCGGCAGAAGAATACCCGGGAATGTACTCTCTAAGCGGAGTATAGGCGATAAGTATTGTGGTTAACCCAATAAGTACTATGCTTGATATGCCTACGAGTATAAAAACATTGAGCCTGGTAAGCTTGAACGAAACCCGTTCTTCAAAGGTGTCTTCATTTAGAATTACCAGTCTATACTTGTGTAAAAGCTTTTTTTTAAGCTCTTTTTTTTCTTTTTTCTTAACCATACGCGTAAGCAATAAGCAAATATAAAATTTAAAAGGGGTTTGCTAAGTACTAAAGTTTCATAAGAAAACGTTCTGTCTATCTATTTCTTATTATCTTTACAATCTAAAATTTGAATTATGAATGCATTGGCAATATTTTTAGGAGTTATTGGACCCTGGCAAATAGGACTTATAGTCGTTATAGTTTTGCTGCTTTTTGGAGGTAAAAAAATACCGGAAATGATGCGTGGTTTAGGCAGCGGAATTAAGGAGTTTAAAGACGCCTCAAAAGAAGATGAGAAGCCTAGAGAAGAAAAAATAGAAGAGAATAAATCTTAAATAAAAAACCCGTGATGTAAATATCACGGGTTTTTTTAATGCCTTTTTGTAAAAATCTGCTACTTTAAGAATTTTACAGATTTCAATATAGATTCAAGTTCAAACATATTATCTCTTTTGCTGGCTGAAGGTTTAAATACAAAGCCCTCAAGTACCAAATAGCGATTGTTCTTCTCATCTTTTATGGCATAATTCACAAAAGGACCTGCCATAAATTTATTCTTTACGTCCCACATACCTTTAGTCTCATACGCCGGCTTACCTGCTATAGTACTTTCTTTTAAGTAAGGTGCAAAAGCTTCTTCAGTTATAAATCGCGCTCCTTCATCAACGGTTATATTATCTCCGCCTATAGAGTCGCGCATTTTAATAAGAGCGCCTATAGTATTTGTGTCTTTATCAATAACATCAAAAGGAACTTCATAAATAGTGATATTCATATCTCCGTTAGGAACATCCTTACGTATCCAGAAAAAATTATCATCTGTTTTTGCATATCGATATGCCGATGGGAATTTAAGAGAAATACCAAATTGCTTCTGAATTTGCTCATCATCTTTTAGCGAAAGACTAATTCTTCTTATTTTTTCCTTGATTTCAACCTCTTTAAGCGTGTTTACGATAGTCGCGCTATCCTTTTGAATTATATTATTGATCGCGTCGCTATTAGGCCCGGAAATAATAATTCCTGTCTGCGGCTTCGCATAAAGATCCTCTACCACTTGGATTTTAGTAGAATCAGACTGTTCTACTTTTAAAAATGTACGCTGTTTGCGCATAAACCCACTAAATGCATCATCTGGCATTTGATTGATGTCAAACATTGGTTCAATTTGCGGTAAGCCATTTACAGGTCCCGCAAGTTTTTCACGAATGTTTTCACCAATAGATCCTTGCCAAAGATCATTATTCATAACTACTGTGAGTGTATTTAAACCTCCCGAAGATTGCGAGACAACACGCTCACTGGGTTTATCGTTACAAGAGAGAATTGTGACTGCAAATAGAGCCAAAATTAGTTTTCGCATGGTAAAAGAAAGTTTTTGTTAGTTAGAAACCACAAGCTTCATACCGGGTTTGAGCTTGCTACCACTAATATCGTTCCAAACTTTCAAATTTGTAGGGCTTACGCCCGGAAATTTTTGTGCGATCTTCCATAAAGAGTCTCCCTGTTGCACAATGTAGGTCTTGCTGCCCCTCTTGATCGTGCTTTTGAGAGAAGATTTTGCACTTACCGAAGCTACTGGTTTTGATGGATATATGAGTAATCGCTGCCCGATATGAAGATTATTAGAACGCAGATTGTTCCATCTTTTTATTTGTGAAATACCTACCCCATATCGTGATGCAATTTTACCTAAATAATCTCCGCTTCTAACGCGGTAAGTTATACGCGAATCAGATTCAATATACTGAGGCAAAGTTTTCTCTGCCCGTTCAAGTTCCTTTTTCGCAGTAGCGTAAATCGCCTCCTCATTTGAAACAAATTTACCTATCGCTCTTACCGGTAATCTAAGTGCATAATTCCTGTCTTCTACAAACGGTATAATATCCAATTTGTAGGCAGGATTCAAAAACTGTATTTCTTCAAGAGGCGTGTTTGTATAATTAGCAATCTCATCAAGCGTAATGAGTTGCTTAACTTTTACAGTATCGGTCTCAAAATAGTTAAAATCGGGTTTTTGAGGGTGATAACCGTGCTCAGCCGCATATTCAAAAATATACATTGTCGCTAGAAAAGCTGGTACATATCCCGCTGTTTCACGTGGCAGATAATGCCTTATATTCCAATAATTTTTGTGCCCGCCACTACGCCGAATCGCTTTTGCTACATTACCCGGTCCTGAATTATAAGATGCCAAAGCCAAATCCCAGTCACCAAACATTTCATATAGTTTTGACAGGTATTTACATGCTGCTTCTGTTGATAAAACAGGATCCATACGTTCATCAACATAAGAACTTACTTCAAGATCATAAAGCTTACCGGTGCTAAACATAAACTGCCATAAACCTGTAGCTCCAACTCTTGATTTAGCTCTGGGACGTAATGCCGACTCTACAATTGCCAGGTATTTAAGCTCAAGAGGCATATCATATTTATCAAGCGTCTCTTCAAAACTTGGGAAATAAAAACTACTTAGGCCCATAAGACGCTCCATTGTAGGACGATGTCTTTTGAGGTACATTTTAATAACGCTCTCCAGAGAAGAATTATACTCTACATTAAAAGGCGTTTTAGCATCAAGAAGAGCAAGGCGTTTCTTTAAAGTATCAGTAGGTAATTCTGCAAATTCTACATTGCTGTAATCTATGCTGTCAATTATATTAGTTATAGAATCAAAAAGCTCACCATTAGTTAATTCATACAACCATAAAGAATCTATTTCTGCAGCGTAAGCATTGTCTTTGAGATTATACTTTAGTAAAAGTGAATCACCCTCAAGCTCTTTAACGAGTTTTACAGGAAGATCAAGTTCATATTTACTTGCAGATAAGGTGTCTATAGCTGTTAAAGTATCAGCTTGTATGATGTTTCTTTCTTCACTTGCTTTTTTTATAAACAAACTATCCTGAGCATTTGTCAATGCACAGGATAGGATACAAGTTATAAATAAGAAAAAAGTTAGATTTTTTGTCATAATATTCACAAACGGAGTAAACGCTAAAGTCGTATAATTTAATCGAAATTAAAAACTGAAGCTGTTAAACCGCGTAAATATTTATTATTCTTCTATTGCAGCAATACCAGGAAGTGATTTGCCTTCAAGCATTTCAAGCATAGCACCACCTCCGGTTGAAACATAACTTACTTTATTTTCAAACCCAAATTGTTTTACAGCAGCAACACTATCGCCACCTCCCACTAGAGAAAAAGCTCCTTTTTTTGTAGCGTCTGCAATGGCATTACCCAGGGCTATTGTACCTTTTGCAAAAGGTTCCATTTCAAAAACGCCTAAAGGTCCATTCCATAAAATGATCTTACTTTTTGCTACTACTTCAGAGAAATTCTCAAGAGATTTTGGTCCTGCATCCAGTCCCTGCCAACCATCTGCTATTTCGTAGATGTCTTCAACCTGCGTATTAGCATATTCTGAAAAACTATCTGCAGCGATCACATCAACCGGCAAATGCACAGTGACATTTTTTTCTTCAGCTTTCTTTAAAATCTCTAAAGCAAGCTCTTGTTTATCATCTTCACATATAGAACCTCCCACTTTACCACCTTTGGCTTTAATAAAAGTATATGCCATACCGCCACCTATGATAAGATCATCTACTTTACCAAGAATGTTTTCTATAATCGTAATTTTAGAAGAAACCTTTGCTCCGCCTAAAATAGCAAGAACCGGTTTTTCTGTAGAATTCATAACCTTATCAAGACTTTCTATTTCCTGAGCAAGCAGATAGCCAAAGCATTTTTTTTCAGGAAAAAATTCTGCAACTATTGTGGTTGAAGCATGAGCTCTGTGAGCAGTACCAAATGCGTCATTTACAAAAATATCACCCATTTTAGATAATTTCTCTGCAAAGACCTTATCTCCAGCTGTTTCTTCTTTATAATATCTCAGGTTCTCAAGTAATAAAATAGTACCAGGTTCAAGGTTCTTTGCAGCTTCCTGAGCCTCTTCTCCTATGCAGTCATCTACAAATTTCACCTGCACACCTATAATCTCTGAAACCGTATTCACAATATGCTTTAGTGAAAACTCAGCCTCTTTCCCTTTTGGTCTGCCCAGGTGAGACATTAACACAGCAGAGCCACCGTCTTCTAAGATTTTAAGAATAGTAGGTTTAGCTGCTTCTATACGTGTAGCGTCTGTCACTTTGTGATTTTCATCTAAAGGCACATTAAAGTCTACGCGTATTAAAGCTCGTTGATTCTCAAAATTGAAGTCGTCTATAGTTTTCATCTAAATTATGTGTTTGATTTTTGGGCTTTAAAGCCGATATTTTATTGGTTTTTGCCGATTTTATGGTAACAAATATAACAGATAGCCCGAAACATTCCGTCACAATTCTATTATATTTGGCACGTGTTATTCAAGGATATAATTGGTCAGGAATTTATTAAAAAACACCTAACCGCAAGTGTAGACAGAGGTCGTATTGCTCATGCCCAGCTGTTTGTTGGCCCCTCTGGAAGTGGAGTTTTGCCTATGGCTATTGCTTATGCGCAATATCTGGTATGTGCTAACAAAAACGGTGAAAATTCTGGTGAAAATGCAGCATGTAATTTAAAGTTTGAGAACCTCTCTCATCCCGATATTCATTTTGCCTACCCTGTTGCTACTACAGATAAAATAAAGAGTCACCCTGTCTCTGCCCATTTTGCAAAAGAATGGCGAGAATTTGTCGCGTCTACACCTTATGGAAATTTATACGATTGGCATCAACATATAGGTATAGAAAAAAAACAAGGACAGATAGGTGTAGATGAAGCGCTGGATATCGTGAAGTCACTTTCTTTAAAGTCATACGAAGGTGGTTTTAAAGTAATGATAATCTGGATGGCAGATAAAATGAATATTGCTGCTTCTAACAAACTGCTAAAACTAATAGAGGAACCTCCCAATAAAACGGTTTTTATTCTTCTTGCAGAAAATGATGACCAGATAATAGACACCATAAAATCTCGCTGCCAGGTGCTTCAATTTCCTCCTTTGGGAGAATCTGCCATGCAAAATGCCCTTATAAAAGATCATGGTTGTGAGCCAAATCTTGCACAAAAAATTGCACATCAGGCTAATGGTGATTACACTACAGCCCTGCACATTTTACAAAAGGATGGGCAAGAAGAACAGTTTGAAACATGGTTTGTTTCCTGGGTACGCACAGCTTTTAAGGCTAGAGGTAATAAAAAGGCTGTTATTGATCTTATTTCATGGAGTGATTCTATTGCAGTTTTAGGTCGCGAAACTCAAAAAAGCTTTTTAAAATACTGTGAGGATTTCTTTAGACAAGCAATGCTTTTAAATTATAAAGCAGACAGTCTGGTTTATCTGGAACCTACAACCCAATTTGATCTTGCTAAGTTTGCCCCTTTTATTCACGGGAATAATATTCTTGATATTATACAAGAACTTCAGGACGCATCATATCATATTGAGCGTAATGGTAATGCTAAGATCGTGCTTACAGATCTATCTATTAAACTTACACGATTACTTCACGCTAAGAAATAAAAAAAGCCTCATTTAGAGGCTTTTTAATATTGACTGTTATAAAGTGTATTAAGCTTTAGTTGTATCTGGCTTAAAACTATCATTCAGTTCTTTTAAGACCTTTTCTGTAAGATCATTTTCTTCCTTACCATAAAGAACGCTACCAGCCTCATTTTGACCGTAGATGTAATCATAGCCATTATTTTTACCATATTCTTTAACGTGATCTTTCACTTTTTTAATAATGGTATCTATTGCAGATTGGCTTTCCTGCTGTAATTGACGGCTACGTGTTTGCTGTTCCTGCTGAAGTTCCTGACGCAGACCCATTAGCTCCTGTTCTGTCTTCTCACGTTCTGCATTACCCATAGTAGACACATTCTTTTGATAAAGATCTACTTTAATTTGATAAGCCTGAGCCTTGCGCTCAAGATCACCCATCATCTCATCGTTAAGTTTAGTATACTTATCCTGAGCAGCGCTCATCTCGGTATAATCCTTTACAATTTTTTCTGTGTTTACAAAACCTGTTTTTTGTTTCTGACAGCTAAATGCGAAAATTGCTACAAAAACTAATACAACTGCTTTTTTCATAATTAAGTTTAAATTTCTGCAAAAGTAATAAGATACTTGAATAGTATCAGGAAATGACCATATTTTAATATAAATAGATTAAAGCAATTAGATTTATAAATACAATAGAAGTATTTTATAATTTTTGACGCTTAAATACTTGTTTTAAGACTTGTTTAAAGCAAAAGAGCAGGAATCCGCCTTAAACCATACAAAACCTTCTTAAATGGACTAAAAATCGCTTTTACTCCTCTGAAGTATATAAAGTATTGAAGAATATTCAGAATTTTTTCTTGCTGAAAGATTTGAGAATAATCCCGTATAAATTCCTCTAAGAAATGAGAATTTTGATCCTTTATATTTTTCTGACATAATACTTACGTAGAAAGAGTCGAGAATTAGAGGTTGTTGTTTTACTATTGTGAAGCCCCTCTCTGCAAAAACACTCGCTATAGCTTTTTGTGAAAAATGATAAAGATGTCGGGGCACATCATAAGCGGCCCATTTATCCTTGTAATTTTTAGCATCGTACGATTTGAAGTTGGGAACAGCAATGCATAGTAAACCATCTTTCTTTAAATTCACATCGAGCCATTTAATTTGCTCACGATAATCAGGCACATGTTCTAATACATGCCACATTGTGATTACATCATATTTTCCTGTTGCCTGGGTAAGATTTTCTTTAAGATCAATTTTTTTAGCAAATGCAATTTTTCGAGCCTTTTCACTAGGTTCTACTCCCATTCCAGAAAAACCTTGATTTTTTGCTTCTTCTATAAAATCACCCGTGCCAGCACCAATATCTAATAGAAGACCAGAAGTTTTATATTCCTTTATGAATGTAAACTTCTTTTTCAACATGTATGTTTTAGCAATTTGATAAATTCTGTCTACTAAACCCTTTTTAGAATCTGTATGTGAAATATAATCCTCGCTCTCGTAATAACGATTTAATTCATTGGTATTAGGTTGCGGGTATGTTTCTAACAAATCAAGTTCAGTATTATAAATAAGGTCAAAAACCTCCTTTGTAACCGCATTATCTTTTACCCTAAGAAAGGGCTTTTTATTGTTTTGCATGTGTATTTTTAAGACATTGTTCCACGTGGAACTATATTATCGACCCATGTAAACTAACATGACTGAAATATCGCTGGGCGAAACTCCGCTAATTCGTGATGCCTGTGAGATAGAAGCTGGTTGAATTTTTGTAAGTTTTTCCCTTGCCTCAAAAGACAATGATTTTAATTTCTTGTAATCAAATCCTTCAGGTATTTTAATATTCTCCAAACGATTTAATTTGTCGGCATTAGATTTTTCCTTAGCGATATAGCCAGAATACTTAATTCTAATTTCTGTCTGCTCTAAAACTTCATGATCTAGATCATTCTCCTGAACGTAATTTAAAACATCATTAACACGCAACATGTCTCTCATTTCTATCTGAGGTCTGCTAAATATCTTAAACATTTTATCAGACTGTTTCATAGGAGAAGAATTCTTCTCCTCAAGAATAGGATTAATCTCTTCTGGAACGACGCTCGTTTCTTTAAAAAACTCAACAAAATTTGAGCTCTCTAATTCCTTTTTCTCCATTGCCACCAGCCTGTCTCTTTTAGCCAAACCTATTTCAAAAGAACGAGGTGTTAATCTTATATCAGCATTATCCTGACGAAGCAAAGTTCTATATTCAGCCCTTGAAGTAAACATTCTATAAGGTTCTTCTGTACCTTTTGTAATTAAATCATCTACTAAAACTCCTATATAAGCCTCATTACGTTGTAAAATAAAAGAATCCTTCTCTTGCGTTTTTAGACTAGCATTTATACCAGCCATTAAACCTTGAGAAGCCGCCTCTTCATAACCTGTAGTTCCATTAATCTGACCAGCAAAATATAACCCAGAAACAAGTTTTGTTTCTAATGTATGTTTTAATTGGGTGGGCGGGAAATAATCATATTCAATTGCATAGCCCGGTCTAAAAAATTTCACACCTTCAAAACCCGCTACAGAACGTAAAGCTTTAAACTGAACATCTTCTGGGAGTGAAGTTGAAAAACCATTTACATAATATTCCACTGTATCCCATCCTTCCGGTTCTACAAACAATTGGTGTCTATCCTTATCTGCAAAACGATTTATTTTATCTTCTATTGATGGACAATAACGCGGCCCGGTACTTTTAATTCTTCCGTTAAACATAGGTGAGCGATCAAAACCCTCTCTTAAAAGATCATGCACCTTTAAGCTGGTATAGCTCATGTGGCAAGACCTCTGAATTTTTAACGACGAAGTTTTATTGCTGTAGCTAAATTTCTGCGGGTCTTCATCTCCAGGCTGCTCAATCATCTTGCTAAAATCAAGAGATCTTCCATCTACTCTAGGTGGTGTACCTGTCTTCATTCTTCCTGATTCAAAACCCAGATCAACTAACTGCTCAGTAATCCCCGTAGCTGCTCTCTCTCCTGCTCTACCACCACCAAATTGCTTTTCACCAATATGGATAAGTCCGTTAAGAAAGGTCCCATTAGTAAGAACAACACTTTTTGAATAAATTTCAATCCCAAGAGAAGTTTTTACACCCGCAATCCTATCCCCTTTAACGATTAAACCGCCCACCATTTCCTGATAGAAATCGAGATTAGGCGTATTCTCAAGCATAAGACGCCATTCTTCTGCAAAACGCATTCTGTCACTCTGCACTCTGGGACTCCACATAGCGGGCCCTTTAGATTTATTAAGCATCTTGAATTGAATAGCTGTACGGTCTGAAACTATACCACTGTATCCTCCCATTGCATCAATTTCACGAACAATTTGCCCTTTTGCAATTCCACCCATTGCAGGATTACAAGACATTTGCGCAATGGTTTGAAGATTCATTGTCACCAATAAGGTTTTACTTCCCATATTAGCAGCCGCCGCCGCTGCCTCGCAACCAGCGTGTCCTGCTCCAACCACTATTACATCATATTCGCTATCAAACATATCTATTGTTCCACGTGAAACACTCCTTTATTTCCTTCAAAAATGGGCGCAAAGATAATGAAAATCACTCGGATAGAAAATCAACTTTAACGCCTTCTATGTATTTGTCTTCTAAAGACCGCATAACTTTCTTCTCTCCCTCAGTCTTGTCTGGATAACCACACAAATGAAGTAGACCGTGCACAATAACTCGAGCTAATTCCAACTGAAAATCCACTTCAAATATAGAAGCGTTTTCGGCAACACGATCTGTACTTATATATATCTCCCCAGAAATTAAATCGCCCTGACAGTAATCAAAGGTTATGATGTCTGTTAGTGTATTGTGATTTAAATACGTCCTGTTGATATTATGTAAATATTCATCTGAACAGAAAACATAACCCAGCTCAGCCACCTCCTTCTCTTCCTTTGCACATACTTCTTTAAGCCATTTCTCAACAGCATCAGTATTCAAAATCTTAAAGTCATTCTCACTATTAAACTCTATCATTTATCTTTTTTAAAATATGCTTGTACTTTGCCATCATAAATAGTCCTCATGGGGATAGCTTCGCGATTTAGAATTTCCTTATTCTGAAAATATTCAGATGCATTAGGTACAGTATTTATTATATTATTTTGGTAAGCAGATTGATTAGTTGACGATTCTCTCTCTTCTTTTTTTCCCTGCTCCTGCGCAGCATTCTCCAATTCTAAAAGCTTATGCTTTAAGTTAAGCATGCGACTCATTGCATTATCATCTACGCCGGATTCTAACAATCTATTTTCAATATTTTCCATCTCTTTCACCAGTTTATTTCCTGTGGCAGACAAGCCGTTTTCCTGCAAATATTTTAATAATTCCTGCTTTATAGATTCCTGACGCTTATATATTTCATATTGTAAAGCTTTCTGCTCCTCAGACATGCCGTTTTCACCATTTCCCGAGCCCCCATTTCCTTGCCCCGATTCGCCCGCTGCTGAACCTTCACCTTTATCTGAACCCTTTTCCCCGCCTTTCTCACCAGAATCGCTGTCACCTTCTCCCTCACCTTTACCTTTGCCATCTTGACCTTCACCCATTTTATTCAGCTCTTCCTGTGATTGTATTATATCACTTAATTGCATCCCCCCGCCTTTTCCCTGGCCAGGCGCAGGCATACCGCTACTACCCTGACCCATACCAGATAACTGCTGTTGCATATTGCCCAAAATATCAGATAATACATCTGCTAACACATTGGCTCCGCTAACTACGTATTGTTGGCTTGCAGCGCCCTGTGAAATTCTGTTCTCTGCTAGGCGTTCTAATGACTTGTCAATGTTATAATCAATATTGGTAAGCTGCTCGTTAATTACATCCTCCAACTGCGGAGTTCTAAGCGATAAAGCGAAAAGACTGTCATCGATGTGCTGGAAGTTCTCTCTTAGATCATTTTGCTTTACAAGCTTGACAGAGTACTGCGGATTATCAGCATTCATTCCTTTAAAATCATTCATCAAAGATTCTTCTTCAAAAGAAAATATTATCAAATTATCTAAAATCTGCCTGAGCATATCAGCGTCTTCCTGAATCTGTTCACCAC
The DNA here is from genome assembly GCF_047946655.1 of Leeuwenhoekiella sp. A2. Lineage (GTDB taxonomy): Bacteria > Bacteroidota > Bacteroidia > Flavobacteriales > Flavobacteriaceae > Leeuwenhoekiella. The sequence goes on along the minus strand of NZ_CP172311.1, from coordinate 1,647,992 downwards.
TCGATTGCATCATTTGTGACTGCATTTGCTGGCTAAGCTGCTTCATCTTCTCCCCTGCACTCTTCTGGCTTTTCTCAGCATCCTTTTTATTTTCATCTCCAGTTGCTTCTGGTGACTTTCTCTTTTCAGATTCTTCAAGGGACTCTTGGGCTTCTTTTTGATCTTCTTTAATTGACTCTTGTTTTACAACATCCTGAGGTATCTCAATAGGCGCTTTTAATTCTTCACTTTCCTTCTGTAAATCTGCCAGTTTCTTCTCTATATCCTCAAATGATTCATTGAATTTTTCTTGTGCCTCCGCATTATTGTTTTCAGCTTTTTTACTCAAATCTATTTGTTCCTGACCTAATTTATTTAGATCCTTGGCTACTCGTTCAACCTTCTTTTGTACGTAAAATCTCTTAGTTAATTCAAGCAACTGTTCAAGACTTTTAGCTGAGTTTTTATTGCTTTTAGCTAAATCATCTAATCTATCGCTTAACTCTTCTTTACTAATTTTATCCTGCAAGTATTTCAATTCCTTCAGGAGATTTTCCTTCCCTTCGAGCCGTTTTTCATTAGCTTCAAGCCGTTTTTGCAGCTCTTCACTAAACACACTCTTTTCTTCAGAAGAGGCATCAATTTTTTGAAGATTAGAATCAAGTTGTTTTGAAAATTCCTTCATCATATTATCCTGAGCTTCCTGGCGCTGCAAGAAACCCTTTAACTCCTGTTTGTCATTAAAACTCAACTCCCCTTTCTCTTTCTGTGTTTTGCTTAAACGCTCTAAATCCTCTTGTTGCTTATTAAACGCTGATAGAGATTTATCCAGTTTTTGAATGGTCTCGCCCTGTTCCTGTAATCTACTTTCTTCAAGCTCGTCATTAGTCACTTTGTGATAAGTAAAAACTTCAGACCTGCTTACCTTATGGTTGTGAATGGCATCATTGTCGTATACCTCAAAATAGTAAGCGTAGCTTTCCCCTTCATTTAAGCTCAAGGTATCGGGAAAAGAGCGCACAAATTGATCTACCGTACCACCATTTAGATTAAGATTTAAAGCTGATTTATTCCCGGCATTATTCTCATTATAATAAACTAATCTAAGTGCGGTTAAACCATAATCGTCAGAAATACGACCATAATGAATGTTTTGACCGTTTGCTGTCGTATCAATAATATTATCTAACTGAATATCAGGATATTGATCCTTAATTACGGCAATATTGTAGTCTAAGCTCTCATAATTAGCCAGATCAGCATTACTTGTGCTAATTGTATACTGCGAATTGGTATAAACATGCTGTGAAAATTTAAAAACGTCGTTAGAAGATCTTCGGAAGGTCTGGATCGTATCTTTTGTAATATACTTGATATCTCCGGTAGATAAGGCTTTAATTTTCCAGTTTACCTCAGTCCCTTCAGCCACCGTAACATTGCCTGTATTGGTGATAATTTCTGAAGGTTTACCTGTATAAGTGGGATAATTCAATTCAATTTCAAAATCTGTTATTAGCGGTGTTTTGACCACTTTTAGGTCATAAATCCCCGATTTTACTTCGTTTGCCACGAAATAAAATTCGGTTCCTTCAACAGGTTGCTCAATAGTGTATGTAAATTGCCCGGCACCTAGTTCTTTCATAAAGAAAGAAGAACCGTTAATCACGACTTGAGCATCTGCTGGAATTTGTTTTCCCTGCGTGTTTACACTAATAACAAAAGGTTCATTCTCAATGGCCTTAAGCCCTTCTCTATTTAAAAAGAAATTAAAGGGCGCAGGTGGTTCATAAGCCTGATCATAATTAACCATACGCGTATAACTGCTTCCAAAAAAATCACCCTTAGAAATAATTGTGATCACAAGAAAAACAAATAGCGGTAAAAGAGCGATCCAGATATATTTAAGACTTTTCTTATAATCTACCGCCAGAGAAAAAGGAACAGGCATTAACTCTCTGCTTTTTTGCTCAATGCTGGCTAAAGCAAGTTCAGTATTATTAGAATTATTCTTTAACTGCAGTGTATTGATCAATTTATCGCTAACCTCGGGGAAATGTTTACCGATAACCTCAGAAGCAAAATTAACGTCAATCCCTTTCATGATTTTGAAAAGACGCGCCACCGGAATTACGATTAGACGAAAAAACAAGACCGCCTCCACTCCTATAAAAAGCCAAAATAAAATTGCTCGCCCTAATGGTCTAAGCCAGAAAAAATATTCAATCGTAAGGCTCAAAAGCAAATAACTTAAGCCAATAGCAACAAAAAAAAGCACACCGCGCAGTAATTGGTTTTTATAATACTTGCTTATAAAACCTTCAATTTTTCTTTCTATTTCCGTGGCTGAACTCACTACTCTTCCGTCATTATTTCTTTAACTAAAACTACAACATTATATTATATTCTAATACAAGTCAATTATATACAAAAAGCGCTTCTCGCAAACTGGTATCGCTTTATTCTATTCAAGCAAACCGTGTTTAGCATAGTACAAAATTTTATCTTTACACCCTAAAATTAAACCATGTCTCATAATGTACGCGTGCGTTTTGCACCCAGCCCTACCGGCCCTCTTCATATAGGAGGAGTGCGAACTGCTTTATACAATTATCTATTTGCAAAGAAACATAACGGTACCTTCATATTACGTATTGAAGATACAGACCAAAACAGGTATGTTCCCGGCGCAGAAAATTACATTATTGAGGCTCTAAACTGGTGCGGTATTCCGTTTGATGAAGGCCCGGGCAAAGATGGTGGTTATGGTCCTTATAGACAAAGTGAGCGAAAAGATAAATATTTCGCTTTTGCGAAAAAATTGATCGACTCAGGTGATGCTTACTACGCTTTTGATACCGCAGAAGCTCTTGATAATCACAGAAAGGAACACGAAGAAAAAGGAAAAACCTTCATCTACAACTGGCATAACAGAAATAAGCTAGATAACTCACTGGTGTTAACAGCAGAAGAAGTTGAATCACGTATTGCAGCCGGTGAAGATTATGTTATTCGGTTTAAATCGCCACAAGACGACACATTAGACCTTTATGACCTAATACGCGGTGATATGGAGATTGATACCAATATTCTTGATGATAAGGTTTTATACAAGGCAGACGGCATGCCTACTTATCACTTAGCAAACATAGTAGATGACCACTTAATGGAAATCACACATGTTATACGCGGCGAAGAATGGTTGCCTTCTCTGGCTCTTCATGTTTTATTATACAGAGCCTTTAGCTGGGAAGCACCTAAATTTGCCCACCTTCCCTTAATAATGAAACCTGCTGGTAAGGGTAAATTGAGCAAGCGCGATGGCGAAAAAATGGGCTTTCCTGTATTTCCACTATTGTGGAAAGACCCTAATACCGGCGGCATTTCTCAAGGCTATCGTGAAGATGGTTATCTGCCGGAAGCCGTAGTGAATATGCTCGCATTTTTAGGTTGGAACCCGGGAACTGAAAAAGAAATTTATACACTTGACGAACTGATAACAGATTTTGATCTGGAGAAAGTTCATAAAGCGGGTGCAAAATTTGATCCTGAAAAAACGAAGTGGTTTCAGCAGCAACATTTACAACAGGCAAGTGATGAAGAGATCACAAAAGAATTTACAAAAGTGCTCCATAAACATGGTGTTGATGAGAAGCAATCATATATACATAAGGTTGTCACGCTTTTAAAAGAAAGAGCTGTTTTTGTAGAAGATCTTTGGACACTGGGTGATTACTTTTTTGAACGCCCTACTACGTATGATGCAAAAGCAGTAAAAAAGGCCTGGAAAGATGAAACGCCTGAAATACTTACCCAACTAAGCGGTGTTATTGCAAAAATCGACGATTTTAGTGCAGAAAACGCCTCAAATACAGTAAAAACCTGGATTCAGGAGCAAGAATTAGGTTTTGGTAAAGTAATGCAACCCCTTCGCATAGCATTAGTAGGTTCTATGCAAGGTCCAGATGTTTTTGAAATCGCATCTACAATAGGTAAAGAAAGTACACTTGAGCGACTGCGTTTTGCTATAGAAAAATTATAGGTAAAATATAACTCCTGCTGTAATGATACTAAGGTTTCCTTTAAAGTCATGAGCAGCAGGATCTGTATTTGAAAGATCCTTGTCGTTAAGATCGCTTAGTGTGTTTAGCAGCCCGTATTGATAATTAACGGTGGCTCTAAAACTTTCAAAACCTGCGGTGAAACCTATTAAGGCATTCAGGTTTATCTTAGAAATATCTTCAATGTCGTGAGTTTTTAATGAGGTATAACCATCTACGATATAATTTTTATAAGCGGCATCTTTAAGTTCCATTTTACTATTTACCATAAGAACTGGCCCCGCCTCTATTGTGAGATTTTGACCTAATATTAAATAACTCGCCAGAACATTTAATTGCGCCGCCAGAATTTTATACTGTGTTTCTTCTGCAGAGGCTAAAGCATTTTCTCTCGCCATTACATTGATATCTGCCTGAAAAAGATCAAGACCAAAAATCATATCAAAATTATTATAAAACCCTCCTCTGGTCAAAAATCCCCCGCCATAGCCAGAAGATGTGGAGGTCGCGAAATTATCTGTCTTAATATCAAGAATTACATATTTACCCTTTAATCCTAAACGGTTATAATCGCCCCTATTATAACTCTGTGCATGAAGCGGTAAAGAAAGACAAAATATGATAATTAATAAATAAAACCCCTTCATCGCTGTTACATTTGTTAAACAAAAGCGACAAATGTATTGTTATTTTTAATATCTTAAGATCAATCCATTTAAATATCCCACCTATGTATTTTGTACTCCCTGTGATACTTTTTTTCGGTATCGTTTTACTTTTATCTTCAGTTTTTATCGTGCGCCAGCAAACCGCTGCGATCATAGAGCGACTGGGTAAATTTACTAGTGTTAGAAATTCAGGAATACAGTTTAAAGTTCCTATTATTGACAGAATAGCGGGTCGCGTAAACCTGAGAATTCAGCAGCTTGATGTAATCGTTGAAACTAAAACCAAAGATGACGTTTTTGTAAGGTTAAAGATTTCAGTACAGTTTCAGGTTGTAAAAACCAATGTATACGATGCATTCTATAAACTTGAAGACCCGCAAAATCAAATTACTTCTTATGTGTTTGACGTTGTACGTTCTGAAGTTCCGAAGATGAAACTTGATGATGTTTTTGAGCGCAAAGATGATATCGCGATTGCTGTAAAAAGTGAATTAAATCAAGCTATGACAGATTATGGGTATGATATTATAAAAACCCTTGTAACAGATATTGATCCAGATCAACAGGTTAAGATCGCAATGAACCGTATTAATGCCGCTGAACGCGAAAAGGTCGCAGCCGAATATGAAGCTGAAGCTGAACGTATAAAAATCGTGGCTAAGGCGCGCGCAGAAGCCGAAAGTAAGCGTTTACAAGGTCAAGGTATAGCAGATCAAAGAAGAGAGATAGCACGCGGTCTGGAAGAGTCTGTAGAAGTTTTAAACAATGTGGGTATAAATTCTCAGGAAGCCTCTGCCCTAATCGTCGTGACTCAGCATTACGATACATTACAGTCTATAGGTGAAGCCACCAATACAAATCTTATCTTATTACCCAACTCCCCACAAGCTGGAAGTGATATGCTAAATAATATGATAGCAAGCTTTGTTGCTTCTAACCAGATAGGTGAAGAGATGAAAAAACAAAACATAGAAAAAGGAATTAGTAAAAAAGACAGCTAAAAAACTGTCTTACAAAGCAAAAACCAGGCAAATTGCCTGGTTTTTTATTTATATTTCTATCTGTAAAGTCTCTAGACTTTTGCTTCATCAACTTTCTTTACGCGCTTAATGCCTAAAAGCTTATTGACCATCTTAAGTACAAAGGCTTTTTGTGCCACTGCTCCAGCTATATTTGCAACAAGACCCACAGGCGATAAGGTAGATTTAATGGTATTGCCATTTAATTTTACCTGTTCTTTATCTATCTGCTGCTGTAACTTTAATATTTTAAGGTCACGATCTATTTCTTCAAATGATGTATAGACTTTCATGCTTATTGCGTTAAGTTTTTAAATTCGTCATCAAGAACCTCTTCCTGCGTAGATTCATTAAAGAAAATAGCAGAATACTTTTTAAGTAATTGTTTCGTGATAAACGGACCACCGAATATTAAAAATAGAATAAATACTAAAAAGTAAAATCCTCCTACAATATAATACCCTGAACTTATTGACTCCATAGATTCTCCTATAGAGATTGCTACGGCCACAGAAAGAAAGAGTAAGAATACAAGAAAGATGCTGCCAATCACCAATAGTTTTACTAGTGAAACAGCACCTTTCATCATTTTCTTAAACAAGTCTAGTTTATAATATTCTGTGCTGCTTTCTATATAAGCATGAATATTATCTGTTAGCTCGTGTATATTATCTGTTATTCTTGAGAAAGACATATAATTTTATGCCATTTTAGATGCAGGTTTGGGAGTCTCTTGTATCTCTGCCTCCGCTTCTTTTTTTAAATGCGCATTCTTCTTTCTAAGATCTTCCAGCTTTTTTTCCATCGTAACTAAAATATCATCTGCTTTCTCACTAGCTGTAGCTAAAGTATCTTCTAATTTTTCATCAAAAGTCTTTTTTGCTTTAACCGCAGATGCACTTAAGCTCTCTGAAGTTTCTTTAATTTGCTGGTTTAATTTCTTCTGTGCGTCTTTTGCACTTTTAGATATTTTCTTACGTGTTTTATCTCCGCTATCCGGAGCATAAAGTAAACCTATTCCAGCTCCTATAGCAGCACCCGTGATTAGGGCTAAGATTGTATTTCCTGTTTTTGACATGGTGATTGTTTTAATGTTATGTTCAAAGATACACTGGCGCAGAACTAACTTCCGTTAATAACCGGTTAATAATTTGAATATGAACCTTAAAGGAATGCTAAAATCTACCACTAAACAACCAATTTTGACCTCTTTTAGACCGATTTTTATTTAAAGGTCTTTTGCGCTGTTTTCTAGTAGTACATTACCAGATTGCTTAACATCATTAATGAAAGTAGCGACATCGTCCTGTGAAGCATCAGCTTTACCCATATCTATTAGCACCTTAAGCGTTTCTAAAACTGCGAGACGGGTACCTACCTTTTTTGCTGAAGTATTGAATAAAGGAGCTAATTCTTCCAGTTCTACTTTCTTGGCAAACTCCTGAATTTGAGCAACTGCATTGATTCTTTTTTCATCAGGAAGGTTACCCAATTTCTTACCACTCCTTAAAATTTCATTCAATGCTGAAACCTTAGGCGGCTGTTTTTTCTCATTTTGAGCCGGTTTTTGGGCCTTTTCTTCCGATTTTGAAGATACCTTAGCCCAAGTATCTCTTAAGCCCACAGTTCTATTAAAAACAAGCTTTTCTGAAGTACTTTCTTTATCTACATTGAAGTAACCTATGCGTTGAAACTGAAAAATATCTAAAGGTTGTACATCTGCAAGACTAGGTTCAAGATATCCTGTAATGGTATCAAGCGAGTGCGGATTTAAAAATTCGCTGAATTCTTTATCCTTATGACCATCTGGTGCTTCATCTAAGAAAAGTCTGTCGTAAAGTCTAACTTCAGCTTTTATAGCGTGCTTTACAGAAACCCAATGTAGCGTCCCTTTAACCTTTCTTAAACTTGCTTCAGTACCGCTTCCACTTTGTGAATCTGCATCGTAAGTACAATGAATTTCTGTGATGTTGCCTTTGTCATCTTTAACTACAGATTCACCTTTAATGATATACGCGTTCTTTAAACGTACTTCTTTACCTAAACTTAATCTGAAGAACTTTTTGTTTGCCTCTTCCTTAAAATCCTCTCTTTCTATATATAATTCTTTAGAAAAAGGAACTTGACGAAAACCTGCAGCTTCATCTTCGGGATTGTTTTCGGCTTCAAGCCATTCATCTTTATCTTCAGGATAATTATCTATGATCAATTTAACAGGCTCAAGAACAGCCATCACTCGTGGCGCTGTTTTGTTAAGATCCTCACGCACGTTAAATTCTAAAAGTGAAACATCTATAATGTTATCACGCTTTGCAACTCCCACAGTGTCTATAAAATTGCGGATGGAAGATGCGGTATATCCTCTTCTTCTTAATCCTGAAATTGTAGGCATTCTGGGATCATCCCAACCAGAAACTATACCATCTTCTACAAGCTTAAGCAGCTTGCGCTTACTCATTATAGTGTAACTCAAATTGAGTCTGGCAAATTCTCGTTGTTTTGGTTTTATTCCCTCAGTAAAAACCTCATCTCTAAACCAATTATATAAAGGGCGATGCGGTTTAAATTCTAATGAGCATAAACTGTGACTTACCTGCTCTACATAATCGCTCTCGCCATGTGCCCAGTCATACATAGGATAAATACACCATTGTGAACCGGTACGGTGATGCGCTTTATGCATAACACGATACATTATAGGATCGCGAAGAAGCATATTGGGCGATTTCATGTCAATTTTTGCGCGCAGCACGTGAACGCCTTCTTTAAATTCGCCATTCTTCATGCGCTCAAAAAGGTCAAGATTCTCCTCTACACTTCTGTTTCGGTAGGGACCATCTACTCCAGGTTCTGTAGGAGTTCCTTTCTGTTCTGCCATAGCCTCGCTGCTCTGTGAGTCAACATAAGCTTTACTATTTTTAATGAGCTCTACTGCCCAATCATACAATTGCTGAAAATAATCTGATGAGTAACATACCTTATCCCAGGTAAAGCCCAACCATTTTATATCTTCCTGAATAGCGTCTACATATTCCTGCTCTTCTTTTGACGGATTAGTATCATCAAAACGAAGATTGACAGCCCCGTTATAACGTTCTCCTAACCCAAAGTTTAAACAAATAGCCTTACAATGACCTATATGTAAATACCCATTAGGTTCTGGCGGAAAACGAAAGCGTAAATCTTCCCTCTTATATCCATTCTCCAGGTCTTCTTCAATAATCTGCTCAATGAAATTGAGGGCTTTATATTCATCTGTCATAGCTACTCTTGTAAAGGGCGTAAAATTAGTAAAAATAGGTCGTTAGCGTAACTTTTTTAAAGCATGCTTCTCTGCTAAATAAAACAAACTTTTATTAGATGCTGTTCTAAGGTAAACAGAAGCAGTGATTATATAATATCTTTGAACTTTATCATATCAAAAATGGGAATAATAAAATTAAACAACATAAAAGTATACGCCTATCACGGTTGCCTGGTTGAAGAAGGACAAATAGGCTCAGATTATATAGTCGATCTTGAAGTTACAGCTAATCTAAAAGAGGCATCTTTTTCAGATAAATTGCATGATACCGTTGATTATGTACATCTCAACAACATAGTAAAAGAAGAAATGGCGATACGTTCTAAACTCCTGGAACATGTTTGTAAACGTATACTTGACCGGGCTTTCGCCGAAATTGATTTATTAGATACGGCTATGGTAAGTGTGAGTAAAATAAACCCTCCTATAGGCGGGGATGTGGCGAGTGTAAGCGTTGTTTTGACTAAAAAAAGGTAATTCCTTTTTAATCTTAAGAATTTACTTAAATTTGCACACCAAATAAAAATGGTGTCGTGGCCGAGTGGCTAGGCAGTGGTCTGCAACACCACGTACAGCGGTTCGAATCCGCTCGACACCTCAAAAAAGCTTTCGTTTAATTACGGAAGCTTTTTTATTTCGCTTAAAGCGAAAAAGAATTTGTGATAAACCTATTGGTTAATAACTAGATAGAAGTTCTAAAAGAGTTAACCTTGTGTAAGTGAGCTGTCTTTTAATTTATCAGTAAACTGATTTTCTGGGGTAATTTCTTCGATTTTATGCTCTATTTTCCTGATTTCTGAAGGAAATAGACCTTTTGATATAAACACGATCCCAAAGATTACCATCACAATACTTATCCCTTTTTTAATTCCCTGCACACGTGAAGAGGTTAATTTACTGCGCAATTTCTTTGCTAGAAGAATCTTAATAATGTCAATAAAAAGATATGTTATTAAAATGGAAGCAAAGAATATGAAGATTCTATTAGGATCCATATCCATATTAGGTCCTGTAAAAATGATCATTCCTAACCAGAAGCCTAATACACCTATGTTTATAAAATTGAGCAGAAAGCCTTTAACTATTAAACCCAGATAATTGCGCTTACTCATTACCACAGTGGGATGTGGCCCTTGTTCCATATTTAACTTCTTGGCTTTGAGGTAAGAAATTATACCGTATGTTGAGAGAAGCATACCGCCAAAAATGAATAGCCCTGGGTCGTCCTTAAGTTTATCAAGTAGTTTATTTGTACTAAAATATGCAATAAGTATAAAAACTACATCTGCACTAACTACTCCTATATCAAACAACAAAGCCGCTCTAAAACCTTTTAAAGCAGCTGTCTCAAGAAGTACAAAAAATACAGGACCTATTAAAAATGCCAGGAGAAATCCCAGAGGTATCGCTGTAGAAATGTCTTGTAACATTAAGAAATTAACTTTCTACAAAGGTACTTAAATTGAGCGTAATCAACGCATGACCTCTATGTGCCCTCCTATAAAATTATCTTTTACTACTTGTTTAGGATTACCAAAGACACGCACATCACCACCAGCTCGTATTTTAATATCTGCAAGTTCTGAAGCATAAATATCTGCCTCTCCCCCAGCCTGTATACGCAATTCTGTTTCTTTAGTTCTAAGATCTTTGCCATCATAAATACCACCTGTGTTGACCTCAATCTTTTGATTTTTAGCAATACCACTGGCCTCAATAATACCTCCAGTAACAGCTCTTAAATCGGCTTTTTCTACCTTTAAACCAGCCTTGACGCGTGAACCTTCCTGAACTTTAATAGCTATTTCGTCTTGTTCTATTAACTCGTTAGAAACTATTTCTGCTCCTTCATTGCCGTCTATAAGATCTAATTGTGTGTAATAAACTTCTACAAAAGTACTGTTACCATCAAAGATCTTGTCAAAGTTCATCCTTATCTTTAGCATCCCATCTTTGTTGATAACCTCTATGTCATCAATATCTTTTCCCGAAAGAACAACCCTGTTCTCGTTACCCTTTATAAGGTTGACCTTCATCCTGTCAAAAACTTTGACTTCGTTAAAATTCCCTACATCCTTAGTTCTGGGATTTTGCGAAATCGCTAATCCTGAAATAAATAGAAGAAGTATAGTAAAAATGTGTTTCATGGTTATGGTTTTAGATAAAGACAATACTTCTATAAAAGTGTTACACTAAATAGTTAGAAATTAATCTTCTTTATCTGCCTTTGCGCCCACAAGGGTAAAATCAAGATGCTTCTTCACAAGATCTGCTTCTTTCACTTTTACATAAACTTCGTCACCCAGAGTAATTGTGTTCTTAGTTTTTTGACCTACTATAGCATATTGATCCTGGTCAAACTCATAATGATCATCCTTAATATCTCTAAGCCTGATCATACCTTCACATTTATTTTCAATGATCTCTACATATATTCCCCATTCTGTTACACCAGAAATTACACCCAGGAATACCTGATCCTGATGATCCTGCATAAACTTAACCTGCATGTATTTTATAGAATCTCTTTCTGCGCTTGTAGCGAAATATTCCATATCACTGCTGTGCTTACACTTCTGCTCGTATTCTTCTTCATTTGCAGATTTACCGCTGTCTAAATAATGCTGAAGTAGACGATGTACCATAACATCAGGATATCGTCTAATAGGAGATGTAAAATGGGTGTAATAATCAAAGGCCAGACCATAATGACCTATATTGTCTGTTGAGTACACAGCCTTGCTCATGGTACGTATAGCCAGAGTATCTATTAAATTTTGTTCTTTCTTACCAGAAACATCAGAAAGCAAATTGTTTAATGAAGCAGTAGTGCTCTTTCTATCCTTAAAATTCATTTTGTAACCAAAGCGACCAGCAATATTTTGTAAAGCTGCCAGTTTCTCATCATCTGGTTCATCGTGAATACGATAGACAAATGTCTTTTTTTGAGATTGTTTACCAATATACTCTGCCACTTTTCTATTAGCCAGAAGCATAAATTCTTCAATAAGTTTATTAGAATCCTGAGTCGTTTTAAAATAAACACCTATTGGCTCATTGTCTTCGTCAAGGTTAAATTTTACTTCTACCTTATCAAAAGAAATTGCACCACCTTTCATACGCTGTCTGCGCATAATTTTAGCTAGTTTATTAAGTTCTAAAACCGCTGTCACGATAGAATCGTCAACATTATATTCTTCATTAGAAAGTGATATTTCTTTAGGAATTACAGCTGCATTAGTATCTATAATCTGTTGAGCTTCTTCATAAGCAAAACGTGCATCACTATAAGTTACAGTTCGCCCAAACCATTGATCTTTGACCTTTGCGGTATTTTTATCAATTTCAAAAACGGCAGAAAAGGTATATTTCTCTTCGTTCGGTCTTAGAGAACAAGCGTTATTTGATAGTATTTCTGGCAACATAGGTACTACTCTGTCTACCAGATAAACCGATGTCGCACGTTCGTATGCTTCATCATCAAGCACAGTACCGGGAACTACGTAGTGAGAAACATCTGCAATATGAATACCTACTTCATAGTTTCCATTTTTTAAAACCTGAAAACTAAGAGCATCATCAAAATCTTTAGCATCTTTAGGATCTATGGTAAAGGTTAAAACCTCTCGCATATCTCTTCTTTTTGCGATTTCATCTGCTTTTATCGAGGTATCCAGCTTATTTGCATATTCTTCAACTTCCTCAGGAAAATCATGCGGGAGACCATACTGGGCAAGAATTGAATGTATTTCTGTATCGTGTTCTCCAGGCATACCAAGAGTTCGCAAAACAGTACCAAAAGGCGAATCTGCCTTATCTGGCCAGTCATCAATGCGCACCAGCACTTTCTCACCATCTTTTGCATCTCCTATTTTTTTAAGAGGAACAAAAATATCTGTGTACATTTTACCTTCTGCAGATGTATTAACAAAAGCAAACTTCTTTTGTATTTGTATAACTCCTACAAACTCTTCTGTCCTACGATGTAAAACCTTTACGATCTCGCCCTCGTGCTTTTTGCTGCGTCTTTGTTTGTAGATATATACCTGTACTTCATCACCATGTAACGCTTTATTCAGGTTATTTGCAGGAACATATATATCTTGCTCCATCCCTTCAACCATTACATAACCGCCACCTCTTGATGATATATCCAGCTTACCTGTATGATACTGTTTTGCATCATTAAAGATATATTTACCTCTTTCTATTTCTTCTATTTGATCTTTCGCTCTAAGCTGAGAAAGTCTTTTTACAATCTCATTACGACTACTGGGATCGTCAACACCCAGTTTTGCTGCAATTTGTTTGTGATTAAACGGTTTGCCCGGTTCTTCTTTAAGAATCTTTAAAACCGAATGTGATAAACTCTCATTTTTAGGAGATGATCTTCTTCTTTTTTTACTTGGCATTCAATGCATTTATTAATTGTGCTTAAAATTAAGGCTATTACACGACATGCTACGAAAAATACTATTATCATTTTATGAAACATAACCTATTCAATAATCATTTAGAGTATTTACTCTAATCGTAAATATGTTAAAATTTGAAATTATATAAAATCTTATCTTAAAATTTTCTTAAATTTATTGTAACACATTATTTAAAGAAGCGTCTTTCTAAAAAATTAATTGTTATGAAAATCATTTTTAAAAGAGGGACAGTACTCACACTTTTCTTTATCCTAATCTTCATCTTAGGAGTAATTTTTACGGCTTCATATATAAATTCTTCTTTTACAAATTCAGGAATCATTCTTCTTGAATCTGCTACTCTTCCCAATTCCTAATTTTCCTTTTTCCCAATTCTCTTTTACTTTTTACAGTTATCAACAGTATACATAATATTCATTTTTCTTTTTTGAAATTTTAAAATTAAATGTCTCTTATTATTGCTTGTTAATAGCGGTATAACTTTGTACACTTAAATAATTGTTTTTGATTTTTTACCATTTATACCTCCTTATTAACATGGTTATAAAGAAGAATTCATCTTTAAAATCAATGAATTACTTTTCGCTATCAACAATTGTTTATAACCTGGTTTAACGTAAAAATCTGAATAACTTTCTTATCAACATTATTAAAAATGAAGGTTGAAATTGATCATAACTGCAGCGTAATTTTTTCAATATTTTATTTGCATATTTCACCTCTATAATTGCATTGAAATTTAAATTGGATAATCAAATTTTCCTTATTAGTTTTTGATGACAACTTATAAACAGGAATGTTAACTATATGTTAACTTACTAGTTTTGAATACTATCCATTTTACATCAATTTACAAAGTAGTAGAGATAAGGTATTTGCTACCTTTGTATGAAATAGACTTATCATTATGAAAATTTCAATAGGAAATGATCACGCCGGTGTAGCTTATAAAGACGCTATTATACAACATCTTGAACTGAAAGGTCATTCTTTAGTTAATTATGGTACTAACTCACCAGAGAGTGTTGATTATGCAGATTTTGTACATCCTGTAGCTGAAGCTGTAGAATCTGGCTCGTCAGATCTGGGTATTATTATTTGTGGTAGTGGTAATGGCGCAAGTATGACAGCTAACAAACACCAAAAGATAAGATGCGCACTATGCTGGAATAAGGAAATCGTACATCTGGCCAGAGAACATAATGATGCTAATATTTTAAGTATTCCCGCGAGATATACTGCTATTGAGCAGGTTTTAGAAATGGTAGACACCTTTTTAGAAACAGAATTTGCAGGTGGAAGACACAGCAGACGTATAAGTAAAATTGCTTGTTCATAAGTCCAGATTCTATAGCCCTACTATGCCGCACCACCACGCACACCACCACCACATAGAAAAAAATACAAAAGGTACCAATCTCTTAATCTCTATAGGTTTAAATATTATTATAACTGTTAGCCAGATCATTGGTGGGTTATTATCAGGAAGTCTAGCATTACTCTCAGATGCGCTTCATAATTTTAGTGATGTTTTATCACTTATAGTAAGTTATATAGCAACTATTTTTTCAAAGAAAGAAGCTTCAAGTTATAGAACATTTGGTTACAAAAGAGCTGAAATTATTGCGGCATTTGTAAATGCTTCTACTTTAATGATCGTCGCTGTAATTCTTATAAAAGAGGCTATAGAGCGTTTTATGGATCCTCATGAGATTTCATCTAACCTCGTTATCTGGTTATCACTATTAGGCATTGTCGCTAATGGTTTTAGTGTTTTGTTGCTTAAAAAAGATAGTAAATCTAACATGAATATGAAGTCTGCTTATCTGCATCTTTTTACAGATATGATGGCTTCTGTAGCTGTTCTCATAGGAGGTTTACTCATGAAATTTTATAAAATATATTGGGTAGATAGTCTGCTTACTGTGGCAATTGGTATTTATCTTATAGTAATGGGTTATGACTTACTAAAATCCTCTTTTAGAGTGCTCATGTTATTCACACCAGAAGATATAGAGATAGAAGATATTGTTGAAGATGTGAAAAAAATACCCGGAATAAAAAATATGCATCACATACACATCTGGCAGTTAAATGAAGATGAGGTGCATCTTGAAGCACACGTCGATTTTTATGAAGATGTTTTACTATCTGAATTTGACAGGATCTTAATAGATATTGAATCGTGTGTTCATGAATATGGAATTAACCATATAAACATTCAGCCTGAGTTTGAAAAGCCAGACAATAAAGAGATTATAGTTCAGGATTAGAATGAAAAAAGTAATTCTTATATTTTTTATTGTTCTAACCAGCTGTTCAGAAATTTCAGATCAAATTTTTGAAAACATAGAGGAAAAGAGAGAAGAAAAGAACAGCCCACATGTTGACTACCTATTTTATAATTCAACTGAATATAATTTTAATGCCGCATACATACATATGTATGGTGAGGTTATAGATTTAGGTTATTTCCCAAGTAAAAGTTACAGTCCGGTTTATAGTAATTATTATATATTAAATTCTGCTGAAGCTGTAATGTATTATAATGAAAAGAAATTTTCTTACGTGCTGCCTTCATTGGTTACACCAGATACGATAAGAGATGATGGTATTTATGTGTATAAAATAAGTATAGATAATTTAAGTAAAAGAACCCTTAAAGTTGACCTTTCAAAACTATGATCTCATTTGATATAAAAACATATGACCAACTCACAAAAGACGAGCTTTATGACATTTTACAGTTAAGAGCAGAAGTCTTTGTTGTAGAGCAGGATTGCCCTTACCAGGATGTTGATGGTAAAGATAAAAAGGCAGTACACGTTCTGGGTTATAAAGAAGAAAAACTGGTAGCTTATACCAGAATTTTTAAACAGGGAGACTATTTTGAAAATGCGAGCATAGGTCGAGTTGTCGTAAGTAAAAATCAAAGGAAATTTGGCTACGGCTATGATTTAATGAATGCATCTATACAAGTTGTTGAAAAGCTTTTTAATACAAATACAATCGAAATTTCTGCACAGACCTATCTCAAGAAATTTTATAATAATTTAGGCTTTAAAGAAGTAGGTGAAGGTTATCTGGAAGATGATATACCACATATTAAAATGGTAAAAAATTAAAAACCCAAGCGATAGCTCACTTGGGTTTTTAATCTAATGTTGGGCAAAAAAGGATTAAATTTTTATAAGTTTTTTCTCCATATTTATTTCGCTCAAGGTTTCATTTGTGAACTTGTAATGCCCACGAGTTGTTACTATTCTAAAGCGAAATTTCTTCATTTGGCTCAAAACATCTAAGAAAAGCCATTTAGATTTTAATAACCGTGGCTTTTTAGATTTAAGGCTAATCTCAAAAATATGTTTTTCACCGTCGCGTTCTGCAACAATATCTGGGGTGATAGACATCTCGCTTCCTCGGCGTATGTATGATTTTGGCGTATCAAAACCATCCACATCGGCTTTAATATTTTCAAAACCTCTGTCTTGCAAATAAGATATGGCCTGAGTTAAAAATTCAGTGTTTTTGTCTGTTTCTTTATCTAATGTGATCATAATCCGTAAGTTATCAATTTAAAATCTTAAACAGGTATAATATTAAGTTAAATAGCTCATAATGTGATATTAAACCTTCCTTTTAAGAGTTAAAATCGGCTATTATGGGTTTAAAATCGCCTGGTATTTAGAAGAATTGCCCAGTATAGCGGTAGCTTCTGCTATCTCCTCATTATGAGCAATATGATAGTCGTACAAACCTTCTCTGTAGAAATAACGTTTTATAAGTTCGTCTATTATAATTTTAGATATTTCCTTTTCTTTTGTATCCAGTTCCTGCACTTTTGCAGTATCTATTTTGTTAGAAAGATCACTGTAAGCACTAGAAATATCGGCCTGTAAACCGTCTTTTTCGGCATTTATGATAACATTTTCGAGAGATTTCTCTGTTTCTGTTTTGTATGAAAAACCTGATTCTTTTAGATAAGCTTTGAAATCTGCGTAATCTTTATCAGAATATTTAAACTTGTCAAGCTGGTCATAATTATGATTGTAGTAAAACTGAGTCGCATAATTAAAGATTGACATATCTCTTAAAAGCGCTTCTGTAACTGCGCTCAACTTTGCTGAAGAAACCTCAATATCTGGTAAGACTCCGCCGCCATCATAAACCTTTCTTCCATTTTTCGTTTTAAACTCATTATAATCTGCCACATCTGTACGCACCGCATTTCCCTGTGAATCGCGATGCCAGTAATCAAGAGCTTGTATGCATCTACCGCTAGGAGTATAATAGCGTGAGATAGTCACTTTTAACTGAGTGCCATATGTCAATTCTTTAGGGCGCTGTACAAGACCTTTGCCAAAACTTCTGGCACCTACGATTATCGCACGATCATAATCCTGCAATGAACCTGCAACGATCTCACTGGCAGATGCGCTACGACCGTTTACCAGAACAGCTAGAGGGATATTTACATCAAGGGGATCGTTAGGCGTGAAATACTCTTTGTTATATTTTTCAATAACAGATTTTGTAGTTGTGATCAACTGCCCTTTAGGCAGGAAAAGGTTGCTCACGTTGATAGCTTCAGAAAGCAGACCACCGGGATTACCTCTAAGATCAAGAATTAACGAGGTTGCTCCCTGCTCTTTTAGATCTTTAATGGCTGCAGCTGTTTCTGATGATGCTTTCTTATTAAATTTTGAAAGAACAATATAACCCACATTGTTGCTTATCAATTTAAAATAAGGAACAGCACTTATATCTATAGCTTCTCTTTTAATACTTGTGTTCTGTAATTTTCCCTGGCGCTTATATGTAAGAGGTATTGCTGTGCCAGGAGCCCCTTGTAGCAGATCTCCTGCATCATCATCAAAATCTGCGATGGTTATGTCACCAATCTTAATTATTTCGTCACCGGGCTTTAAACCCGCTTTATCTGCGGGATAATCTTTATAAGTTTCTACAATTGTTATTTTTTTATTACGCGTATAAACAGTTGCACCAATGCCGGTATATTCTCCCGTATTGTTAATGCGGGCATCTTCTACTTGCTGCTCATTCCAAAAAACGGTGTAAGGATCAAGCTCAGAGAGCATTCCTTCAATTGCACTGTCCATCAATTGTGCAGGATTTACCTCATCAACATAATTCATATTCAACTCTTTGAATAGCGTAGTGAAGATCTCTATCTGCTTAGCGATCTCAAAAAAGTCGCTTTTAAAACTAACCGTAGTTAATAAAACAAGACAGGCGGCGGGTATAAGTAGATATTTCTTTTTCATAAGAAATGCAGTGTTGAAAATTATAAAAACAGTGACAGTGTAAGATAAGAAAATCAGGTATTTGAGGCCAAAAATCGGGTATTAAAGGGTGATTTTTAGCTTAATTTAATCCCTGAACTTCTTTAGTAAGTTTTTCCAGAGTCCTCACCATCAATCTCTCTAACTCAAAATAAGATAAAATATTCTTACTCGTATAAATAAACATCAACGCTATTTTTTTGTCATTGAGGTTTAATAGATGTTTGTTTTTACGAAAGGCTTCACGCATTAGTCGCTTTATTCTATTGCGTGACACAGCTGTTTTGTGATTGCGCTTGCTAACAGAAAATCCTGCCTGAAACGAAACATGTTCTGCAGAAAGTTCACATTCTTTATAAACAAGAATAAGTGGATGAGCTTTAACTGATTTACCCTGCACAAAAAGTGAATCAATTATTTTTTTACGTTTTAGTTTTTCAGCTTTGGGAAAGCTTTGATCCATACTTTTCTCTGTGATTAGGAAAAATTCTTATACGCCAAAGATAAGCCAAATCATGACCCTAGGAAAGTGAGCCTGCCAGCAACAAAAAACCCTTTGCATAATACAAAGGGTTTTAAAATAAATTGTTTATTTAATTACATATCTGTTCCCTTGGGCCAGATGTTGTTGTCTTTGTTAATATCTGCCATTTTTTGTTCAGCATCAATTAGCATAGTTTTTATTTCGCCAACAGGCTTATCTATTGTAAAAGTAAATGTAGGGTTTGTCCAGGGCCAGTCTTCAAGTTGTGTACGCTCGATGTTAGGAAAAGGATTAGGTTTCTCAGCTCGCATCATTCTTAACGGAATGTAATACGACTCCTGAGAACCATCTGTATTTGTAACATAAAAATCTATAGGCATTGGCATAAGACCAATTCTTTCAAGAGTTACTTGTGTCTTTCCGTCTACTTCTTCTACACTTTTAATACCATAATCTATAGTATTTGTTGTCTGTGTCCAGTCTACAAGATACCAGTCAAGTTGCATACCAGAAATCTTCTCTGCCGTGCGTTTTATATCATTAGGGGTAGGATGTTTAAACTTAAAATCCTTGAAGTATTTAAGCAACGTCTTATCAAGATTTTCTTTGCCGATAATATAACCAAGCTGAGAAAGGAATACAGCCCCTTTAGAATAAGCAGAAACTCCATATGCAGCATTTCTATCATAACGATCGGCATACGTGGTCTGAGGTTGCTCAAAACCGCTGGTTACTAACCTTAAATACGATTCATAACTACTTGCCTGAGGATGTGGATTCTTTTGATCCATCACATCATTCATAGCTTCGTTTGAGATATAGGTAGTAAAACCTTCATCCATCCATTCATTTTTTGCCTCATTAGATGCCAGCAAGAACTGAAACCAGGTATGTGCAAACTCATGAGCGGTTACTCCTATAAGGCTGTTTAAACTACGCTCACCTGTAATTAGAGTACACATCGCATACTCCATACCGCCGTCACCACCTTGTATTACAGAATATTGTTTGTAAGGATATTGCCCCACATGCTCATTATAATAAGCTAAAAGCTTAGCCATTACTGGTTGTAGTTTTTTCCAGTTTTCGATGATATCAGGATTGTTTTTGTAGAAGAAATGAAGCTCTACATCATTCTCTCCCTTTATCATATCATGTATGTAATCTTTATCTGCAGCCCACGCAAAATCATGAACATTAGGCGCCACAAAGTGCCATGTATATTTACCTTTTTTAGGTTTCATAGCCTTTTGACCTTTTTCGCCATAACCATGACCTATCTCTGCAGGGTTTTGAAGATACCCGGTCCCTCCTATTGTATAATCAGAATTAATGGTGATTTTCACATCAAAATCGCCCCAAACACCGTAAAATTCGCGAGCAATATAAGGATCTGCATGCCATCCCTGGAAGTCATATTCTGCCATTTTAGGATACCATTGCGTCATAGATAATTCTACTCCTTCTGCATTATTGCGACCGCTACGGCGTATTTGTACAGGAACCTGACCATTAAAATCCATTTTAAAAGTTACACTTTGCCCGGGTTCTATAGGTTTAGCCAGTTGCACCTCAAGTACAGTTCCTGCTACTTCATAATTAACAGCTGTCCCATCCTGCGTAAGTGAACTTACTTTTAAAAAGCCTATTTCTTCCGGACTTAATTTTGATATACGATCACCTACCCTTCTGTCTGGATCTGCAATATTTAATGAGCGCACATCCATCTCGCTTCCGGGTTGAAAAGCGTTAAAATATAGATGATAAAATACCTGCTGCAGGGTATCTGGTGAATTATTAGTATAAACCAAAGTCTGCTTACCGGTATAATTATAGTTGTCAACATTCATGTCAACTTCCATTTTATAATCAACATGCTGTTGCCAGTAAGTGGTATTATTTTGTGCGTATATTGATGATGCACATACGATTGTGCAAAAAGCGATTAAAAATTTCCTCATTATAATTATAGAGATTGTTTGCTTGAAAGCTGAGCCATTTTAAAGGCATTATACATATTTATCATTTTTCCAGATTTAGAAAGATCTGAGAACTTTGCTTTTTTAGCAGGGTCACCGGCAACAATAACCTCTGTATTGGTAGGCACACCACTTTGCATGATAATTTCTTTTATCTGTGCAGCACTAAATTCTGGGAAGTAAGATCTCAACATTGCAGCAACACCAGTAACAGCGGGAGCAGCCATAGATGTCCCTTGTAAGAATTTATATGTATTATCTGGTGTTGTAGACCAGATGCGCACACCGGGAGCAAAAATGTCTACGTTAGATTTACCATAATTTGAAAAATTAGCAACAAGCTCACCGCCGTACTTTTCATTAAGTGCACCTACAGTGATTACATTGTCTGCAAATTCTGTAATGTTATCAAGTTGATCATTAGGATAAACAGTATCCCCGTTATCAAGATCAATGCTTTCATTACCCGAAGCATTTACTATTAAAACATCTTTTTTATCTGCATATTTTATAGCATCATAAACCCATTCTGGATGAGTTGAGAAGTATTTTCCAAAACTCGTATTGATCACTTTTGCACCATTATCAACAGCATAGCGTATCGCTAAGGCCACATCCTTATCACGCTCATCACCATCTGGAACAGCTCTTACAGACATTATTTTTACATTGTTTGCAACACCATTCATACCTACACCATTGTTGCGTTCTGCAGCGATAATACCGGCAACATGTGTACCGTGTAAAGCTTCTTCTTTATCAGGACCTGTAACATTATTGTTACCGTAATTAGTATCTTTTATGTCGTCTGGATTATCACCTACAACATCTCTAAAATGAGCATCTGTACTCAAGTTAGCACTTAATCTCGTTGACATACTGTCAAGATCATCTTTGATCAATTTCAGAAAATCTGGGATACTATCTGCATAATTAAGCATCTGGCCTAAGATAGATTTATTGCGGAGCATAGCTTCATCTGTAGCTTCAAGAGCTGCTACTTCTTCTGCAGTATAATTTTCTTTTCCTAATTTTTCTGAAACGGCCTTGTGAGCCTGTTCTACAGCCTGAACTATTTGTTCATATTGTGTTTTTTGCTCGATCAGGTCGTCATATTCCTTATCGTATTCTGTCTGTGCCTTTTGATACAGATTATATTGATCCTGTTCATCTTTAGGAACCTGTGCTAAGGTTTTTCCGCTATAGCGCTCTTTATATTTTTGCACAATACGTGCATATTCTAGTTGTTCTGCAACAACATCTCCCAGAAAATTCCACCCGTGTATATCGTCTATATAGCCGTTTTTGTCATCATCCTTACCATTATTGGGTATTTCATCTTCATTTGTCCAGATCACATCTTTAAGATCTTCATGCTCAATATCAACACCGCTGTCTACAACACCCACAATTACGGTAGTACCATTTCCTTTTATTAATTCAGCGTACGTTTTGTCTACGCTCATCCCGGGGATGGTATCGTTAATTAGATCTTTTGCGCCCCAATCTTTTTCTTGTTCATCTGTAAGGTTGCTTACTTTAAGGGGAATAGAATCTACATTTTCTACCGGTATAGAAACGAGCGGAGCCGTTGTATCACAGGAAGTTAAAATCACTGCGGCAGAGAACGCCGCAAACATCATTTTTCTCATATTCAATTAATTAATTATGTCGTCTAATTTAAATTTTTCTTTTAATCTTACTCCTTTTTCAGTTTGCTGTACCGTAATTATCGGATTATGTGCATCATGTTCCAGCCAAAAGTAATATTCTCGCTCTGCTGCCACATTTAAAAATTGCTCTTTTTCATTTAAGGTCAATAATGGGCGTGTATCAAAACCCATAACATAAGGCAATGGTAAATGACCTGCTGTAGGTAAAAGATCTGCTGTAAAAACTATGGTTTTGTTATTGTAAGAAATATGCGGAATCATTTGTTTATCTGTATGACCGTCAACAAATAAGATGCCGAAGTTCATTTCTTTACTTTCAACGAAGTTACTTTCACCTCTATTAATAAACTTTAATTGCCCGCTTTCCTCAATAGGAAGAATATTTTCTTTTAAAAATGAAGCCTTTTCTCTGGCATTGGGTTTTGTAGCCCAAAGCCAGTGATCTTCATTGCTCCAGTACGTTGCATTTTTAAAAACAGGCTTTAGAGTTTTATGATCCTTATCCCATTCTATACAACCGCCACAATGATCAAAATGTAAATGAGTAAGAAAAACATCTGTGATATCATCGGGATGAAAGCCTTTAGATTTTAAGGAGTCCTCAAGAGTAAAACCGCCCCAGCGGTAGTAGTAACTAAAGAATTTTTCATTTTGCTTGCTACCCATACCCGTATCAATAAGGATGAGCCTCTCACCGTCTTCTATCAACATGCATCTTGCAGCGATATCTATCATATTATTAGCATCTGCAGGATTGGTCTTAGACCATAATGATTTAGGAACTACGCCAAACATAGCGCCGCCGTCTAACTTAAAATTTCCTGCTTCTACAGAATAAATCTTCATAAGGGTAAAACAAAACGGTGCAAAATACTAAAAGGCATTCAAAACTGATTTTTTAACGGTCCTATTAAGCTATATTTAACAAAGAATTGGAAAATACGTATTTTAAGGTCATTAATAAAAAACGTATACTAGCGCAAATTTTGATGAATGTTAGAACTAGGAGGAATTATTATATTAGGAATTTTGGCACAATGGGTGGCCTGGAAGTTTAAAATTCCTGCTATTCTTCCACTTATTCTTATCGGCTTATTTGTAGGACCCATATCAACTCTGTTTACTTATGATGGGTCAAAATGGATAGAACCTATATGGAATGGTGAGGTAGGTATTTTTCCCGGGGAGCGTCTTTTTAATTTTGTTTCACTTGCCATAGGTATCATTCTTTTTGAGGGAGGCTTGACGCTAAGGTTCAGCGAAGTAAGAAATATTGGTCCCATAATTACCAAGCTTATAATTATAGGCTCACTGGTAACCTTTTTTGGCGCGGGAACAGCTGCGTATTACATATTTGATCTCGATCTTAGAATTGCGTTTTTATTCGCCGCATTAATAATAGTTACAGGACCTACGGTTATCACTCCCATATTGAGAAACATTCCTTTAAAAAAGGATATTTCGGCACTACTCAAATGGGAAGGAATTCTTATTGACCCTATTGGGGCTTTAGTTGCAGTATTGGTATTTGAGTTTATAAACGTAGGCGCAGGCAGTGAGTTTACCTTAACGGCACTTGAGGAGTTCGGTAAAATTGTACTGTTTGGTTTTACATTTGGTTTTACATTTGCGCATGCCCTTGCTTTCGCTATAAAGCGAAATGTTATACCGCATTATCTTCTTAATGTATTTACGCTTGCCACAGTGCTGGGCGTTTTTGTGCTTTCAGACCTTTTTGCTCATGAAAGCGGATTACTTTCTGTAGTTGTAATGGGTATGGTGATGGGAAATATGAAGTTACCTAACATTAAAGAACTGCTCTATTTTAAAGAGTCTTTGAGCGTTTTGTTGATTTCTATTCTCTTTATACTGCTTGCTGCAAACATCAGCATGGAAGATCTTTATTTAGTGTATAACTGGAATGCAGCATCCCTTTTTCTAATTGTAGTTTTTGTATTAAGACCTATAGGTGTTTTTATAAGTGCAAAAGGATCAGGATTAAAATTTAATGAGAAACTCTTTGTAAGTTGGGTAGGTCCCCGGGGTATTGTTGCTGCTGGTATTGCTTCCTTATTTGGTTTAAAACTTGCAAGTGAAGGCGTACAGGATGCTGAATATATCACACCTCTTGTTTTTATGATCGTTTTAGGAACCGTTCTGTTAAACGCTACCACAGCACGACTTTTTGCTAAAATTATTGGTGTATTTCTTACTAATTCTGAAGGTATTGTAATCATTGGCGCTTCGAAAGCGAGCCGAATTATAGGCGAATATTTGCAAAAAAATAACCGTCACGTGGTTTTAGTAGATAGCAACAGCACAAACATTACACACGCCAAAGAGCGCGGTCTAGAAGCTATAGAAGACAGTATTTATTCAGATAGTTTGATGAATAATATTGAGCTAAACGATGTGGGTTATTTGATGGCTTTAACGGGAAATGGGGATATTAATCAATATGCGATAAATAGATTTAAAGACATTTTTGGTGAAAACGGTTCTTTTAGATTGATTACTCCAGATGAGATGAAAGATCCATTAGCGAGTCCTAAAGAAGGTCTTTTCTCACCTACAGACGATTTTATTACGCTAACTGAAGTAGCCAGGAGATATCCTACAATTCAGGAAATAGATGTTGATAGCAGACAAGGTTATGAACGCCTGATAGAAATCACCCGAAAAGATGAAAATATCGTCCCAATCTTCCTAAAAAACGCAGAGGGTGATCTAGAAATTTTAAAGTCTAAAAGTGAAGATCTTGAGATGGAAAATTTTGAAGGGTGTAAGCTGGTTTATTTGGGAAAACCCATAGATATAGAAGAAATTGAAGAACCAGAAGAGGATGATGAAGATCTAATTGTTGATTAAAACTACTCTTTTTCAGACTTTATCCAGTCAACAAGTATTAAGATCATCCCGACAACAGCAGCAACTGCTGGTATCCAGATGACCCATGACTTACCATTAATATCTAGAAATTGAGAGCTTGCTCCCGCAAGTACAATTAAAGCAAGACCAATAAGCTGAATGCGTTTCATTAATCATTCAGCTTTAAAACAGCCATAAAAGCTTCTTGTGGTATTTCTACATTTCCTACCTGGCGCATACGTTTTTTACCTTTTTTCTGTTTTTCCAGGAGCTTTCGCTTACGCGAAATATCACCACCGTAACATTTTGCAGTTACATCTTTACGCAGGGCTTTTACTGTTTCTCTCGAGATGATTTTTGCCCCAATTGCTGCCTGTATTGGTATATCAAACTGCTGGCGTGGGATTAATTCTTTCAGTTTCTCACAGATTTTTTTACCTATGTCATAAGCGTTATCTCTGTGAAGCAAAGCAGAAAGAGCATCTACAATATTTCCGTTTAAGAGCACGTCTACTTTTACTAAATGCGATTGACGCATACCAAGAGGCGAATAATCAAAAGAAGCGTACCCTTTTGATACTGTTTTTAAACGATCATAAAAGTCAAAAACAATTTCTGCGAGCGGCATGTCAAAAGTCAACTCTACACGCTCTGTAGTAAGATAGGTTTGATTTGTGATCTCACCGCGCTTTTCTATACACAAAGACATTACAGGACCTACAAAATCTGATTTTGTAATGATAGAGGCTTTTATATACGGCTCTTCTACACGATCCAGACCTGAAGGATCTGGCAGATCTGAAGGGTTGTTTACTAAAATTGGCGTTTCACGATCTTTGGTTGTATAGGCTTGATAAGATACGTTAGGAACGGTTGTAATAACAGTCATATCAAACTCACGCTCTAAGCGCTCTTGTATGATTTCCAGATGCAGCATTCCTAAAAATCCACATCTAAAACCAAAACCAAGGGCCGCAGAACTTTCAGGTACAAACACTAAAGAGGCATCATTAAGCTGAAGCTTCTCCATAGATGACCGCAAGTCTTCATAATCTTCAGTATCTACGGGGTAAATACCCGCAAAAACCATAGGTTTTACATCTTCAAATCCAGAAATAGCATTCTTAGTCGGGTTTTTGGTGTCTGTGATCGTATCTCCTACTTTAACCTCACGCGCCTCTTTAATACCGGTGATTAGATAACCTACATCACCTGTCATAATTTCTTTTTTAGGAACCTGTACAAGTTTTAACGTCCCTACTTCATCTGCATAATATGATTTATCAGTAGCGATAAACTTGATTTGTTGCCCTTTTTTGATACTTCCGTTTATAACTCTAAAATAGGTTTCAACACCTCTAAAAGGATTGTAAACCGAATCAAAAATCAATGCCTGCAATGGCTCGTCAGGATTACCTTTAGGTGCGGGAATACGTTCTATTATGGCAGAAAGTATTTCGTCTATACCTAACCCTGTTTTTGCACTGGCAGGAATTACATCAGAAGCATCACAACCTAAAAGATCAACAATATCATCTGTTACTTCTTCTGGATTTGCACTGGGAAGATCTACTTTATTAAGTACCGGTATGATTTCAAGATCGTTCTCTAAAGCTAAATATAGATTTGATATTGTTTGCGCCTGTATACTTTGCGCCGCATCTACAATTAACAAAGCGCCCTCGCAAGCTGCTATACTTCGCGAAACTTCATAAGAGAAATCTACGTGTCCCGGAGTATCAATAAGGTTTAAAATATATTTTTCTCCCTTATAGGTATAGTCCATTTGTATAGCGTGAGACTTGATGGTAATACCGCGCTCACGCTCCAGATCCATATTATCAAGTAGCTGGTTTTGCTTTTCTCGAGCTGTAACAGATCCTGTAGAATCAAGTAATCTGTCTGCCAGTGTACTTTTACCATGGTCAATATGGGCTATAATGCAAAAATTGCGAATGTTCTTCATGTGCTTTCTTCGTATTGCGTCTGTAACGACCGCTTTAGCCTGCAAATATACGGTTTAGAAAAACCAATATCTAAACAAAATAAAAAGCGCAGTAAAGTGGGAGTAGGGCACGTGGTTAAAATTATACACCACTTCCTAAAAACCTCCTTTTTTTAGGCAATTATCGGTTGCGAAATGCTAAAAATCGCCGGAATAAAATAGAAGTTTCATAATATATGATGAGCTAATTTGTATTATTTATAAATCGCAATTATATAGGTAAGCACATCTATTTAGAATATAGTTTTAAATTATATTGCGTCAACGCTTGCGAATTATATGCGTATTTAGCTCATAAATTTGCTTTTAGCTTTATAATTTGATTATTTATAATAACATTACCACATCTTTTTAACGTAATTTTAACCTTCCAAATTCTACTTGTGAAATATATATTTTATCTCATTATACTTGGTGCGTTTAGTACACAGGCTCAAAATTACACGCTAACCGGAAAAGTTATTGACGCGGAAAAAAAACCCGTGGCTTTTACAAATATTCTGCTGCTTCATGCGGCAGATTCTACATTTGTAAAAGGATCGGTTTCTGAAGACGATGGCTCTTTTGTAATTGAATCTGTAGAAAATGGGTCCTACTTAATAAGATCAAGTTTTGTAGGTTTTAAAGATAATTACTCGCAGGTATTTGAAGTGAATCAGGATTTTAGGATTCCCGTTATAGTGCTTGAGGAAGAAGGTGAATTTCTTGATGAGGTCACTGTTGTGGCAAAAAGACCCACAATACAGCGCAAGATAGATCGCTTAGTTTATAACGTAGAAAACAGTGTTGTTTCATCGGGAAGCACCTATGATATATTAAGAAAGACACCCGGTGTGATCGTGCAGCAGGATAACTTAATGATTAAGAATACGCCTGCTACTGTTTATATTAACGACAGGAGGGTATATCTTTCTGCAACAGAATTGCGTAACTTATTAGAAGGTTTTTCTGGTGAGAATGTAAAAGCTATTGAGATTATAACAAATCCGCCGGCTAAATATGATGCCCAGGGTGGCGCTATTTTAAATATTACAACTTCGCGAAATCCATCAATAGGTTATAAAGGCAGTGTAAATGCCTCAAATACGATTGCAATATTGCCTAAATACGCATTAGGAACAACTCATTACTATAAGACAAAAGGGGTAGATATTTTTGCAAATTACACGTACAATACCCGCTCTGACTTTAAAGAAGATGATAGTTATATAAATTTTTTTGACACTCAGGAAAATGTTGATTCAAGATGGCGCAGTAATTTTGATAAAACCACGCGCACATCATCACATAATTTCAATACTATTTTTGATTTCACACTCAATGATAAAAATTCTTTAAGCTTTTCTTCTAATATTCTGCTTACGCCAAAACAAGATTCTGATATTGCGGTAAATACAGAAATTTCAAATGCACAAAATCAACTGGATTCTTCTTTCATTACAGATAGCCGGTTAAAAGATGACCGAAAAAATATTCTTTTAAACGCTACGTATAAATCAGTTTTAGATGAAAACGGAAGTGAGTTTTCTGTCACTACAAATTACATTAGATACGACGATGACCAAGATCAAAGGGTCGCAACAGATTATTTAGATCCAGAAGGAGCACTTTTAAGACGTACAGATTTTGCAACTGAAGCAAACCAGATCAATGATATTTTTACCGGCCAGCTTGATATTCTAAAACAAGGAGCAAGCTCAACTTTAGAAGGTGGATTAAAATTTACAACTTCAGATTCTAAAAGTAATTACGATTTCTACAATTCACCTGGCGATATTGCTAGCTATAACGAGAATATTTCAGACAACTTCAGGTATTCAGAAAACATTTATGCAGCATATACCAGCTACAGTAAAGATTGGGAAAAATGGAGCCTAAAAGCAGGTTTAAGAGTAGAATATACCGATATTCAGGGCAATTCATTTTTGCTTGGCGAAGTAAATACACAAGAATATACAGAGCTTTTTCCCTCGGCATATTTCATGCACAGCCCCAATGAGAACAACACTTTTGTTCTTAATTACAATAGAAGAATAATTAGGCCTGACTTTGCCAGCTTAAATCCATATAGGTATTATTTAAACGAAAATAACTTTCAGGCTGGTAACCCTGATCTAAGACCAGGAATTGAAAATAAGATCTCGTTTGATTATATCTTAAAACAGGATTATAATTTCTCGATCTATTATCAACATGTAAATAATAGTCTGCAGTCATTAGGTTTTCAAAATAATGAAGGTAGATATAAACGTTCACTCGATCTCAATGTAGATTATACAGAAGAGTATGGTGTTGATTTTCTGTATGGTTCTTCAGTTACAAACTGGTGGTATTTAAATTTTGTAACATCATTTTTCTATTCAAAAGTGATATTTCCTGCAATCGAAAGCGAGAATTTGTTAGTTAAGAATGATGTGTATGCAAATTACTCTGTACTGGGGAATTACTTTACATTAAGCAATGACGGTACATTTAGCGGGGATATAACTGGGTATTTTCTTTCAAACAATGTATCAGGTTCTTATACCTGGGATAGACCACAGGCATCCATTTCGTTTGGTTTAAGAAAAACTTTTTTCAGCGACAGGTTGGTAACAACGGCTAGTGTAGAGGATATTTTAAACACTCTTAACCTTCCGCTTTCATCTCAATACCTTAATCAGGATAATGGGTTTTTTGCAAAATCTGAAAACCGCTTTGTACGCTTCGGAATAAAATACAATTTCGGAAACTTCAAACTTTCAGATAATGAAAGATCTACAGATGCCGAAGAAAGAGATAGAATTAAGAAAAAGGAGTTTTTGCCCCAGCCTTAATTGAAGCCTGATTTTTTATAAAATATCACTTTTCATACTGTTCCACACTCGAATAAGTAAAAATGCACAAATCGCGACCATGACTGTGAGCGCTATTGCTAATGCGTAATTACCGTAGATCCAGTTTCCTGTTGCAAAAAGACACCCATAAACAAGCAGGCAACCCAGAACCATTGCCAAAATCCCCGCAGGCACGGTCCATTTTTCTTTCTTATCTACAATAAGTACATCATCTCTTTGCGCTTCAGTAATTATTCTTTTCCAGCCGGGACCACCTGGTTGAGTTTGTTTATAAAAGCTGTAAAGCACTTTATTTTCTTCTGGCGGAGTTAAATAAGTTACTAATAACCAAATTATAGTTGTGATCAGTACAACTAAAGGAAAAGTACTCCATGAAGGCAAAATAGCTTCCGGACCAGAGAATAATTCAGCATCAAAAACCAAGAATAAAATTGAAACAATACCTGAAGAGAACATAGCTGCAATTTCGCTCCAAGCGTTAATACGCCACCAGAACCAGCGCAGAATAAATATGAGTCCGGTACCGGCGCCAAACATAAGTATAATACTAAATAACTGCATGGCATTAGTAAGAAAAAGAGCAAGTATAGCGCTAAAAACCATTAATATAACTGTAGAAATACGGCCAATATTTACCAGCTCACGCTCTGACGCATTTTTATTTATTTGCTGTTTGTAAAAGTCATTTACGATATATGAAGATCCCCAATTTAAATGAGTCGAAATAGTAGACATATATGCTGCTCCTAACGAAGCTAAAACAAGACCCAGAAGTCCGCTGGGGAGTTTTGTAAGCATTGCAGAATAAGCCAGATCGTGACCCAGTTTACTTTCTTCTACATTAGGAAAAGCAGTATGTATACTTGCCAGATCGGGGTAGACCACAAGAGAAGCAAGAGCAACCAGGATCCATGGCCATGGTCTTAGTGCGTAATGCATAATATTAAAAAAGAATGTAGCACCTATTGCGTGATTTTCATTTTTTGCCGCCAGCATGCGTTGCGCGATATAACCGCCGCCGCCTGGTTCTGCACCGGGATACCAGGAGCTCCACCACTGTACAGTAAGAGGTATAATCAATATTCCAATAACCGCCTCTGTGTTGTCAAAATCGGGTAATAATGACAATTTATCGACAACATTGTCATTTGTAAGAATCGCAGCAACACCACCCACTTCCGGCAAATTTACCAGATAATACGCAGCACTAACAGATCCTACGATAGCTACAAAAAACAAAACAAAATCTGTATAAACAACCCCTCTAAAACCGCCAATTGCACTAAACAAAACGGTAACGGTGCCCGCAATACCTACAGTTTGAATAGGAGATAGCCCCAGCATGATCTGGCCTATTTTTATAGCCGCCAGCGTCACACCAGACATCGCCAGAATATTAAAAACAATACCTAAATAGACTGAACGAAAACCTCTTAAAAAAGCTGCGGGCTTACCGCCGTAGCGCAAAGCATAAAACTCCATGTCTGTAGTAACGTTAGATTTACGCCATAGCTTTGCATAAACAAATACAGTTAGTAAACCGGTTAGCAGGAAAGCCCACCACACCCAGTTACCTGAAACTCCGTTGTTACGTACTATATCTGTCACTAGGTTGGGCGTGTCTGTAGAAAAAGTGGTCGCCACCATAGAAAATCCTAACAGCCACCACGGCATACTACGCCCAGATAAAAAATATTCTGAAGTGTCTTTTCCAGATTTACGAGAAACAATAAGACCAATGGCGAGAACAATTGCAAAAAAACCTATGATGATAGAGTAATCCAGGTAACTTAATTCCATGCTGTGGGAGTTTTAAAAAGACCTTAATATAGTTAAATATACACTTCCTTTTTTGAGCTTTCAAAATTGAATGTCACACATACAGTTTTAAGAATGCCACAGTACTGCATTCAACTGGATAATTTTGATGCATAGATGCGGTTTAATTCTTTATTATTTAATGAAATTCAGCCAAGTAGAGTCTTAGTTGTTCTACAGGTTCATGATTATACTAACAGATAAAGCAGAACATTTCTTATTTTGCACAAAAATTAGACTTTGGCAAAAATTGGTAATATAGATGTAGGGGAGTTTCCATTGCTGTTAGCACCTATGGAAGATGTGAGTGATCCACCATTCCGTGCTTTGTGCAAAGAGCAGGGAGCAGATGTGGTGTATACTGAATTCATTTCGAGCGAAGGTCTTATACGCGATGCTGCAAAAAGCGTAATGAAGCTCGATATTTACGAGAAAGAGCGTCCTGTGGGCATTCAGATATTTGGTGCAAATCTAGAATCTATGCTACGCAGTGTAGAGATCGTAGAAGCATCAGGACCAGATATTATTGACATCAACTTTGGCTGTCCGGTAAAAAAAGTAGTTTCTAAAGGAGCCGGAGCCGGAATTCTTAAAGACATTGATCTTATGGTTTCACTTACCGAAGCTATGGTGAAACATACAAACCTACCCGTCACTGTAAAAACCCGCCTGGGCTGGGATGAGAATTCTATAAAGATTGTTGAGGTTGCAGAGCGCTTGCAGGATGCGGGTTGCAAAGCGATTTCTATTCACGGGCGTACACGTGCGCAGATGTACAAAGGCGACGCCAACTGGGCGCCAATTGCAGAAGTTAAGAACAACCAGCGTATGCACATTCCTGTTTTTGGGAATGGCGATGTTGACACTCCGGAAAAAGCCGTAAAAATGCGTGATGAATATGGTCTCGATGGAGCCATGATAGGTCGGGCGAGCATAGGTTATCCCTGGTTTTTTCGTGAGGTGAAGCACTATTTTGAAACGGGTGAGCATCTTCCTGCTCCTAATATGCAGGAACGTATAGAGGCTGCACGCAGACATTTACAAATGGCGATTGACTGGAAAGGGGAGAAGCTGGGCGTTTTTGAAACCCGCAGGCACTATACTAACTACTTTAGAGGGATTCCTCATTTCAAAGAATTCAGGACTAAAATGGTTACAAGTGATGATTCTGCAGATGTTTTTGCAGCTTTTGATGAAGTAGAAGAGAAGTTTGCAGATTTCGTTTTCGCTTAAAGCGAAATAAACTATTCCAGCATTTTTTCCTGCACCCGACTTGATGCAGCCAGAGAAGCTAAGATTCCTAAAATAGAGATCGTAGCAAATACCGAAACGAAATTTAAAATTGTGAATTGCATAGGGTAGGGCAGCGTAGGCGTGATCATTACCAGGTTAAACTGAAGCTGGGCGGCGACAACCAGAACTCCAAGGGCGATTCCCAAAAGTCCGCCAAAAACTGTCATCATCGCGCCCTGTAAAAAGAAAACCTGCTTGATTTCTTTAAAAGTAGCACCCAGACTGTGCAGCGTTTTTATATTTTCTCTTTTGTCAAGAATGATCATGATAATGCTCCCCACCAGGTTGAAAAGAGCGATGATAAGCACTAGCGTAAAGATGAGGTATACCGCAAGATTTTCAGTATTTAGCATTTTATAAAGCTTATCATTAAGCTGAATGCGCGTTTTTACCTGTACATTATCGCCTAAAACCTGTAAAATATCGGCCTTTGCAGCATCAAAATCGGCGCCGGGAGTCAGTTTTATTTCAATAGAACTTATTTCGTCGTCTGTGTAATTAAGCAACTGGCGAGTAAAATTGATGTTTGTAAAAACATACTTTTCATCAAGATCTTCATTCACCTGAAACAAATCTGAAACCACTAACTGCGAACTATTAAAAGCCTGAGAAGGATCTGTTATTTGCCCTGTTCCGGGTTTGGGGACCATGACACGCAACAAGTCTGCATAATTATTTGCGCCAAGGGAAAGCAATCTTGAAATTCCGAAACCAATCACAGCCACCGGTTCGTCCTGCGTAAGCCAATTGCCGTAAAATAAGGTGCTGTCTACAGGATTTACTTTCGGGTAATTTTCATCAACGCCTTTTATGTAAGCGATGTGGTTTTTTCCCTTATACTCCAGAAAGGCGCGCTCTTCAATAATTTTAGAATAAAAAGCGACTTCCTGTAAATTTTTAAGGTTGTTTTCTTCTTCGGCAGTGAAATTTAAAACCTTCCCTGAAGCAGGTAAAACCTTGATATCCGGGTCAAAAACTGACGAGAACGAAAGACTAAAATCTTTTAAACCCGCAAAACCCGAAAGCACAATAAAAAGCGCAGCAGAGCCTACAATGATGCTCAATGCCGAAATTATAGTGATAATATTGATCGCATTATTGCTGCTTCGTGTAAACAGGTAACGTTTAGCAACAAATAATGAGAACTTCATAACGCGTTGTTATGATTTTTTACGCTTAGGCAACAGATCAGGATTTTCTATTGGGTCTTCGCCGCCTTTAAGAGATTTGTCTATAGCGTCAATATACTCAAGAGAATCATCGCTAAAGAAATGTAGCTCTGGCATTCTGCGCAATTGGTGGCGCGTGCGCTGTGCAACCTCATGTTTAATAAAAGGCTTAACGGTATTCAATTCTTTTAAAACTTCGTCTGCTTTATTATGTGGGAAGATGCTTGTATAAACCTTGGCCTGTGACAGATCTGTAGTCACAGCCACTTTACTTACCGATATGATCATATCCTTCACACCTGCCTGCTGTAGCGCCTTTTGCAGCACATCTACAAGATCGCGTTGCAGGACACCAGCCACTTTTTTCTGTCGGTTTGTTTCCATGATGCAAAAATACACTTTTTATAATAGTGCTACCTTTGCGTTTTTAAGAATTAATGGGAGTCATTTATTCATTTAGCAAATGCAGAAAATAGAACATATAGGTATAGCCGTTAAAGATCTGGAAGCTTCTAACGAACTGTACCGTAAACTGCTGGGAGTAGCACATTATAAAATAGAAGAAGTAGCTTCTGAAAATGTAAAAACCTCTTTTTTTAACGTTGGTGACAGTAAGATCGAACTCTTAGAATCTACAGATGAAAATAGCGCTATTGCGAAATTTTTAAGCAAAAAGGGAGAAGGTATTCACCACATAGCTTATGGTGTATCAGATATTTATGCTGAAATCGAAAGATTGAAAGCTGAAGGATTTGTTTTTATAAATGAAACGCCAAAACCCGGTGCAGACAATAAATTAGTAGCCTTTTTACACCCAAAATCAGCCGGCGGAGTACTTATCGAACTGTGCCAGGATATGAAATAATGAAAAAAGTTTTGGTGTAAATGAAACATTAATGTAAATTTGCGCCCTCTTTAACTCTAAGTTAAAGCCGGTCCTATAGCTCAGTTGGTTAGAGCACCTGACTCATAATCAGGTGGTCCCTGGTTCGAGCCCAGGTGGGACCACTTAGAAGATCTTTAAACCCTCATAAACACTGTGTTTGTGAGGGTTTTTTGTTTATAGGGGCGGAATCAGGGGCGGAATAAATATCTTGCCTCGGCGATATTATGAGGGTCGTAAATAGCTATTTTTGTTTAAATCAATTTTAATTAAAGCGTATGAGTCAAAATATCGAAAATATAAAAATTGAAGATCTTGTCCTATGGACTGAAAATCCAAGAGATCCAATTGACTCAAATGCTAAAGATCAAGATGTTGTCGATAATGCTCTTAATGACAAGCAGTCAAAGTGGACATTAGCCAAATTGGCAAAGGAAATGAAAGGTTACTATGATTTAAGCGAATTACCAACTGTAGTATATCACGGTAAAAAGCCAGTGGTTTATGATGGAAATAGAAGAATGATATTGGCCAAAATTAAGTATGATTGTGTAAGTATTGATGACTCTGATAAAATTGATATTCCAGATTTTCCAGAGACTATACCATGTAATGTTTGTAGTAAGGATATTGCAATAAAAAATGTATTTCGTAAACACGGAGATAGTGGTACTTGGTCGCCATTAGATAGAGATATTTTCCTTAATAAATTTTTAAAACAGCCTAAAAGTTTATTCTTAAAAATAGAAGAAAGTACTAACGCTTTAAGTAGTTATCCAAAGCTTAACCAAGGCTTTGTTAAAAAGGAGATTTTCACGGAAGAAAAATTAAAAGAGTTAGGATATGAATTTGACGACAATAAACTTTTAAGTAAACACACAAAACAAGAATCAAAAAAAATACTTCAAAATATAGCTGCTCAAATCACAAGTAAAAATTTATCTACAAGAAAAAATAGAGGTGATGTCATTAGTTCTTTAGATAAAGATATTAGAAAAATTGTAGAACGTAATAAGAATAATGTAGCTAAAGAACAGAGCCTACATATTACTCCTAAAAAAGAAGAGAAGAAAAAAAGACAAACTAAAATTTCCAAATATAAACCAATATTTTTTGGAGAGATTCTTTACTTAAAACACGGAGCAATAAATGATATTCATAGGGATTTAATTGAATTGGAAAAATTTTATCAAGCCAACAAGGATTATTTAAGTAGTTATTTTCCTAGCTTAATTAGAATGTCTCTAAGACTTCTTTGTGAAGCTGCAGCTAAGGAACAAAGCGAAAGTTTACAAACTTATTTAAATAAGCATTTTGCAGCTGCTAAAAAAAGTTTAGATCAAGATGCTAAAACTACACTTTCTAGTCAAAATGTGAAAGATAATACTATAGTACAACTACTTCAAGCAGGTGCACACGCTTATGAGGCAGGTCAAAATTACGAACAAGCTAGAGCCATTTCAATTATTATAGGACAAATTCTAAAGATAACATATGGCAAATAAAAAGGAAAGTAGATTCGATTCTCCTTTAAGGTATCCTGGGGGAAAGGCTAGGATTTTTCCATTCGTTTCAAATTTAATTTATGAAAACGATTTAATTGGCTGTAGTTATGCAGAACCCTATGCGGGTGGTGGTGGTTTAGCTTTAAAATTACTATTTGATGAGTTCGTTAGCAGTATTTATATAAATGATTTAGATAAATCAATTTATGCCTTATGGGTTACTATGCTTAACGATAATGTAAGATTTTGTGATTGGATTGAAGATCTTGATGTCACAGTTGAAAATTGGATCTATTACAAAAATATCCAAAAGAAACCTGAAAATATTGAACAAATAGAATTAGCGAAATCAACTTTTTTTTTAAATAGGACAAATGTATCTGGAGTTATCAAGGGAGGTATGATAGGTGGTTTTGAGCAAAAAGGTAAATACAAAATCGACGTCCGGTTTAACAAAGATGATTTAATTAAAAGAATAAAGAAAATCCACAGATTCAGAGAAAGAATTTATGTTTCAAACTTAGATGGACTTCAGTTCATAAAAAAAATGGGGCAAAAAAAGGAAGATGTTTTTATTTATTTAGATCCTCCATATTATCAAAAAGGAGCAGATTTATATATGAATTTTTATAAAGAAAAAGATCATAAAAAATTATCTGAAAAAATTAGAAAAACAAAAAACCGGTGGATGGTTTCATATGATAATCACGATTTCATCCTTAACCTATATTCTGAAAAGAATAAATTAACATATAAACTATCACAATCCACATCTAATCGGATTGGCGATGAGGTTCTAATTTTTTCAGATAATTTGATTTTTAATAATTCAATGGATGAGTTAAAATCAGCTTACTTACTACCGTAATCTTCATATATTTGTGTGTCTAGCATTTCAAAAGCAGCACAAAATTCTTTATAGAATTGACCGTCAAATGCATAATTTCCTATCATTTCTACACATTCAAAATAAGTATTTCCTGTAATTAAAAAATCAATTCTATTTCTTAATTTATCATTAGCACTGATGATAGCCCCATCATTAAGTCTATATAAGTTCTTATTATTATGCAGAGATAATGTTTTTAGAGCTTTAAAATTCATTTTTAAAAACTCTGGTGAAGTGGTTATGTATATACCAACTAACAGTAAATCATCAGCGAAGTAATTTATTGATTTTCCGTTGTAATCACTTAAATTAATTTTTTTCATATCGCTTTATTTTTATCGTCTAATCGTTTATACATTGGCAAAGTTTGCCTGTTTAGATTTATCATTTTCACGTTAATAACAGGTGATTTCTTATCCTTGACCTCAAATTGCTTTATTACCGCATTTAATCGCTCAAATTGGGCGGTAAACTCCGTAGTGGTATAAAAGTCCGTGTACAGTTCAGAAACACGCCTAGAACAGTTCCATACTTGACATTTGAACTTTGCGCTGTTCTTAGTTACATACTTGGTTACGTATGATGCAATTGAACGAATATTATTAGAATTCAATTGCTTAACATCAAAGGCAGACGAGGGTTTAAAGCCTTTCTCTCTAGGGTTAATTCCATTCTTTAGCTGTAAATCAATCCAGTAATTCCACCATTTTTCAATTTTCCAATATTTATTGGTGATGATATGAAAATGGACATTGCCCTTAAATTCACTATTCTTATCCTGTCTTTCTGCAACCCAGACATACTCAAAATCTGCGCTTCTTTTTTTGGCATTGTCAAGAAACTTTCTCAAAAGGTTGACCGCTTGTTCATCACTCACCTTATTTAAAAAGGTGAGTGTGACAAAGCTTAAACGTTTATAGCACCGCGCAAAACAGGTTATCTTTTTGCGAATTTTCTGCTTTGAACGTTTAGAAAGTGAACGAAGTTTAATTTCGTCTTTCTTTTTAGCACTTGACTTGGATTTTTGTTTTTTCTGATTTGGTTTTTGTTTTGGACGAAGCAAAGCCGAACCAACAAACTCATGTTTAGGAACTCTCCCAAACTGACTTGTTGAAAAAGCCACACTTGTTCCATATGTATTCTTAACTATCATAATCTGAATCGTTGCACATTAATAAATACCATTTAAAGGTTTTTAGTTAAAGGTGGTTATTAAAGGTGCAAGGGTTTTAAAGGTTAAAAAAAAGAAATTACTCTGTGATAAATGGTGGTATGAAACTATCGCGTTGAAATCTGCGCATGAAACCACCTGAGCGCCTGTTATAAACATTCATGTATTGCCAATTAGGATGATTTTTCCTAAGAAAAAGGGAAAACCCATTTAGCTTGTGTACATAAGTCCATTTTTTTGGCTTTGTGCCATTTTCAAAAAAGACGATAACTGAATAATCATTTTTTTTCTTTAGCATGATAGACCCCCTTTCTTTGTTGAAGTTTGAATCTGGTTAAGAGCCTGATTAACCTCTTCTAGTTTGTAGAGAATTCTGTTGCCAATACGATGCGCTTTTACAATGCCTGTTTTAGTCCAGTCATGAAGTGTAGGCAGCGATATGCAAAGTAGTTTTGCTGTATCTTTTCGGGATAAAAGAGTAAGTTTTTCTTTCTCTTTAGGGATGAAAGATTTTAATTTTCTTTCGAGAACTTGTTCAACAACTTTTTCAAAGTCGGATAGTTCAAATGTGTGTAGCATTACATTTGCCATTATTTAATTGTATTTGATTAATAATGGCACAAGGATAGAGCGAGGAAAGCCCTGTAGTAAGTCAAGTAGTTACTACTATCTACAATCTAGATTTGTTTAATATCTTTATTTACTAAATTCAATTCTTCTTCAAATCCTAGATTTTCAAAGAGTTGTTGTAGTTTTTTTAACCCCTTTTCAGTCTTTACTTTTTTTATTGTATTTCCTGTTTTATGAAAATTAGAAAGATGTTGTCGTGTTGCTTCCTCACTATCACCGGTAATTAGAGAAAGGAGTTTAGCATATTTTGTATTTTCATATGTATCAAACCTTAACCCCATGTAGTAAAGAGACAATATTTTTTCTTTATGCGTTAGATTTGATTTTGAGGTGGTTTGCTTTATCTCATTTGGTTGAGAAAGTAATTGTTTTAACCATTTATGATATTGAACATAAATGCGAGCCTGTTCAGACAACACTATCTCATTATTGTAAGATTCATCACTTTGCTGTTCATGTCTAACAGGAGTATAAGCACCAGTAGAATAATAGGATTTGTATGCAAGAGCAAAATTGTGTTTTAAACCCTTAGAGATATTTAAAATGAACGTTCTGTCTGTTGATTGTAGTTTTGGGTTGCCGAATATGTCAATATCAATACCAGCATGATATTTTAAATTGTCAGGATTTGCTAAACCTTCAATTGCTTTTAATTCATTTTCTATTAGGTATTCTTTTGCTGTTGTTTTTTCTAGAGCCTTTTCAAAATCCTGCTTTAGCTTTTCAAGTGTATGTAATCTCATGAATTAAAGAATGGATGATTTAATAATTTATCTGCGTTCTGTTCCTGCGTAACCCGAATATATTTTAAAAACGATTTTTCTGATTTATGCCCAGTGATTTTCATTATTGAAATGGAGGGAACATCAGCCAAATATAAATTAGTTGCAAAACTTCTTCTTGCCGTATGGGTAGAAATTAAATTGAATTTCTTTTCTGGGGTTTTAATCAGTTTACCCCCCTTAGTGATTGTTGTTTCTAATTCCTCTTTTATTCCTGCAATAGAACAGACCTCTTTTATGTACCTGTTCATTACTTGATTTGTAAATGCTTTAGGAAGCTTATTATCGTATTTTTTCAAAATGTTTTTTACGACTCTATGTAAAGGAATAAATACACGTTCTCCTGTTTTTTGAGTTCTTACTTGCATCAAGGATTTACTGTCAATTATGTTTTCAGGATTTATCTGTGTGAAGTCAGAAAACCGTAAACCTGTATAGCATCCTACTAAAAATAAATCTTTCACACGTTCCAATCGTGGCAAAGCTGTTAAATCCAGTTTTTCAATTTTATTCAATTCCTCCACACTCAAATAAACAGTATCAGCTTCTTCCCTTAAAGTTTTAAACTTATTCTTTTTAAACTCATAGTTTTCATTTAATCCACGTTCTGTAGCTTCGCTCATAAACGTTTTAAGCGTTTTTATATGTTTTCCTACCGTATTAGCAGAAAGATTATGTTTAGTGCTTAAATAGTGAATGTATTGATTGTAAAAATCTAATGTGATACTTTCAAAGTCGATACCTGTTCTTAAATGAGAAGCAAATTTTTGTAAATACTTAAATGAAGTTTTGTAAACTTTGACTGTACCCTCTTTTTTAACCAATTTGCTTTCTTCAATGAATTTTTCAATAAATTCAAATAAGCTTAATTTATTTTGCTTTATAATATTATCAGATAATTCCGCTTCTAGTTCTTTCTTAAGAATTGCATTATTTGGCTGAACACCGTCATTTAATATTCTGCGATAAGCGTTATTAATACCATTTTGAAATTTATCTAATCTGGCGTTAAATTCAGGATATTCAGGAAACTGCTTCGTTTCTTTTACTCTTTGAAAAGTATCATTCCAAAACCGCGGATTAATTTTCTCGCCTGTAGAATATTTAAACCTCTTATAATTGTAATAGAAATTTAAATAAATTAAAGTCTCTGTTTTAGAGTTTGGTTCTTTGAGTTTGAATTTTGCTTTTCCCATACCCCAAATATATTTTAAAATATCATAGGGGCGTAGAGAGGGGCGGAATAAATTTAATTCGGGTTTCTAAAGGTTAAGTTAGGTAAGAGGTAAAACGCACTATTAATAAGGGATAATCCCAGTAAATACCATAAAATCGGATAAAATAGCACTAAATAGTTGGGGGTTCAGGTGGGACCACAGAGTATCATAAAGCCTTTCGATATTTCGGAAGGCTTTTTTTATTCAATAGGTCAAATTTTTATTCTAGAATTAAATATTGACTGGGAGTCATGTTGAATTGTTTTTGAAAACTCCTACCAAAACTTGTCTGAGAGCGAAAACCTACACTCTCTGAGATTTCATAAATTTTTAGATCGGTTGTTTTGAGAAGATGCGCAGCTTTTTTAAGTCGGCTAATGTTGATTAACTGGTTTGGCGACATATCTGATATTTCTTTAATTTTTCGGTATAAAGTTGAGCGACTCATATTCATATATGTTGCCAGAGAATCGACATTAAGATCTGGGTCTTTAAGGTTTTCATCTATTATTTTATCGAGCTTTGATAGAAAATTTTTATCAGTATTAGAAAGGGTAACAGATTTTAAATGGGCAAGCGGGGAGCTTGTATAATGGCCTACGATTGTTTTTCTGTTTTCTATAAGATTAGAAATTTGAACCTGAAGATGATCCATCGAGAAAGGTTTACTTATATAAGCGTCTGCTCCAGATTCAAGACCTTCTATTTTTGCATTTAATGTGTCTTTTGCCGTTAGAAGAATTACAGGTATATGGCTTGTGTCAACATTTTCTTTAATTTGCTTACATAATTCTATTCCGGTTTTTATAGGCATTCTAATGTCACTTATAACCAGCTGCACATCATAATCTGAAATCATTGCCCAGGCTTCCTGTCCATTTTTAGTAAGAAGAACGTTATAATGCTCTGATAATTCAGTTTGAATGAAAGAAGCTAATTCTGCATTATCTTCGGCAACAAGAATAATAGGAGCTTGTTTTTGAAATTCCGCTACCTGTTTTTCTACCCCCTCTGTTAAGTGGAGAGTGGGACTCTTAAAATTTTTAAATTCATCTTTTTGATGAAGAGGTATTCTCAGGATGAAGGTGTTTACTGATTTTTCATTTTCATCAATGTAAAGTTTACCATTATGTAATTCTGTGAGAGAATAAGCAAGAGACAATCCTAAGCCGGTACTCGATTTTTCAGACTCTCCAGAAATACGGAAAAAAGGTTCAAAAATTCTGTTTTTTAAATGTAAAGGAATTATATGGCCATCATTTTTAATGGTTATTCTAAATTCTGTTTCCTCTTCTGCGATAAGAACCTGAACTCTGGAATTAGAATATTTTATTGCGTTGCTGAAAAGATTACTTAATATTTTGCGAATGGCTTCTTCATCTACAAAAGCAAGAATATTTTCTTTTGGTTTTACTAAATCAAACTTTAAATTTTTATCCTGAATTAGTTCGCTAAAGCGTAAATACGTTTCTTCTAAAAGTTCACTAATATTTACTTCTACAAAGCTGAGTTTAACATGCTTCATTTCAGTTTTTCTAAAATCTAGTAATTCATTAACTAAATTGAGAAGTCTGGCGGTATTTTTATCCATAATCCCGAGGTTTTTGGGTATTTCGGGCGATTTATAGGCCTTTTTAAGCAGTTTTTCTAAAGGGCTTTTTATAAGGGTAAGTGGGGTTCTTATTTCATGAGCAATGTTTGTGAAGAATTCTATTTTTGCCTGATAAATTTCTTTCTCTTTTTCATTCTCAAGTTGTTTAATTTTTCTGTCATTCTTCTCTTTATTGTAGCGGTGATAATATTGTAGCAACAGAAATAAAGCAAGAATAATTATAGAGGTATAAATTCCATAAGCAGTATTACTAGCAAGAAAAGGCGGTAATACTTCTATATTTAGGCTGCTATTTTCATTACTCCACACACCATGACTGTTTAAAGCTTTTACCTTAAACGTATAATCACCGGCTGGTAATTCTGTAAAACTTACCTCATGATTTTTTTCTAAAGCGAGCCAATTATCACTGCTTCCTTCAAGTTTGTACCAGTACTTCGTCATTTCTGGAGCGGTATAACTCAAAGAAGAAAATTCTAGATGAAAGGTTGATTGTTTGTTGGTAAGTGTAA
Source organism: Leeuwenhoekiella sp. A2 (assembly GCF_047946655.1). Lineage (GTDB taxonomy): Bacteria > Bacteroidota > Bacteroidia > Flavobacteriales > Flavobacteriaceae > Leeuwenhoekiella. Next base: position 1,603,898 of record NZ_CP172311.1, on the reverse strand, counting down.
TGTTTTTTGTAAAAATAATTGACTTCTCAAGTGGCGATTGTTTTGCGCCTACAGGCACATCTTCATTGTTGATTTTAATATCTGTTATGAAAATAGGAGGGTGATAGGTGTTCTGTATAAATTCTTTTGGATTGAAACTTATTAGACCGTTTACGCTTCCAAAATACATTTCGCCATTCTTGTCTTTAAGAGCAGAACTGTAATTAAATTGATCACTTAGCAGACCATTAGATTTAGTATATGTTTTTATTGTATCAGTTTGAGGATTAAATTCTACTAATCCACTAGAGGTGCTAATCCACAAATCATTTTTATGGTCTTCTAAAATTGAATAAGTCACATTGCTGGGAAACCCATTTTCTTTAGTATACCGCTTAAAATTCTTTTCTTTAGGACTGTACAGATTCAATCCATTTTCTGTGGTAATCCATAAATTATTTTCAGAATCTTCAAAAATACCATTGATGACATTTGAGCTAATACTTGATTTGTCACTTCTATCGTATCTAAAGAAACCTTGTTGCTGCGTTTGTGGATTGAAATAGAACAAACCATCCCAGTAAGTTCCAGCCCACAGAATACCATTATGGTCTTCGATTAAATAGGTATAATGATAATTTTCAGGAAATTCTTGAACAACTTTAAAAGTGTTACTATCAGGTAAATATTTATGTATTCCTGATGAGGTTAAAATGTATACATCATTATTTTTAGTTTCATAGATGTAAAGAATAAAATCACTGCGCAGGCCGCCTTCATTTTCGCCGGTTCCAAAATGGTCTGTTATCACACCTGTTTTGATATCCATAATATCAAGGCCATGCTCAAAAGTCCCAATCCATAATTTATTACCACGAGGTAATAATCCGTGAATATTGTAATGTGATAAATTCCCTCTATTGCTTACAGAAGGATAATTTTTAAATTCACCTGTTTTAAGGTCAAGTTTATTTAAGCCTGCATCTTCAGTACCAATCCAAAGATTATCAAAATCATCCTTTTTAATTTCACGTATAGCGTTGCCACTAATTGAATTTTCGCCCACTCTGGGAAAGTATCGTTTTATGGGAGTATACTGTTTGGGATAATAGTTTACTCCGCCAAAATAGGTGCCTATCCATATGCCGCCTTCCTCGTCTAAAACTAGCGAGTAAATGGCATTGTCTGAGAGAGAATATGGATTGTTATAATTCTTTTTGAAATTTTTATAGGTGCGATCTTTAAAACTGTAGATAAATATTCCCGACTCACTGGCTACCCAAAGTTCATCCTCATTTATTTTTAGAAAATCTCTTATGAAAAGGGGATTTTCATTTATATCTAACAGCGATGTAAGTTGTTTAGTAAGTCTGTTATAAATAAGAGCCCCGTTGTTTTTTGTACCAATATAAATAGAATCCTTTCCCTGCGCCGCAATGGTGGTAATAATTATTCTTTCATCATTAGGCGTTTTATAATGAAGATTAATTTTTTGAAAAGAATCACTCCCATTGACATATTTAAAAAACTCATCAGAAGACGCGACAAATACATCTCCTGCATCATTTGTTGTGAGAAAAGATGAGTAAAACTGAGTAAAAATAACTTCCTGAGACTGCCCCTTATTCAATGCTAATTTGTGAAGGCTGCCGGAAGCTATAAACCAGAGATTACCATCACTATCTCCTTTAATATCGAGTATTGGTTTATTCTTTGTACTCTCGACCAGAGCAAACGTTTCATTTTTCTCATCATATTTAAATAGGCCTGTATCTGTGCCCACCCATAAATAACCATTGAACTCACTAAGACATCTTATGAAATTACTGCCTATACTTTTATCGTCTTCATTATTATGCTGAAAGAGTTTAAAATTATAACCATCATATCTGTTTAGACCATCCTTTGTGCCAAACCATAAAAAGCCCCGATCATCCTGAAGCATGCTAATGACAGAATTATGAGAAAGACCATCTTCTACCCGTAAATGCTTAAAGGCATACGTTTGAGCTTCTGTTTTAAAGAGGGTTGAAGTAAATGCGATTAAGAAAAGTAACCATTTCATGTCTCTACAAATCAAGTCAATAAATAAATAATGACACTAAACCAATCGTTTCAAGTTTCTACCTATTCGGTCAAATTAACATTTTATAGCTTAAAATTAACAGATTGACCATTTTAGATGAAAAATTGAAACACCTTCTTCAAATATTCAGAATTAAATTGCCCTACTTTGAAAAACAAATATTTGACAATTTTTTTATTTATTCATTTCGCTTTTAATAAGAATGGCTGTTAAATATTGTGTGATTAATAATTAGGCAATGAAAAATAGTCTTCGAATAGATCTTAAAACGAAAGACAAATCTCTTTTCATTCCTCAATTTGATTCAAATAATTCGAACTAAAAAATTTCTAAATGAAATTCTATGAGAACAATTTTACATTTTAATTCTATGTTTAAATTCCTCTTGATTTTACTGGTTTTTTGTACACAGGGCATATTTGCTCAAAGCACAACAGAGGTAACAGGAAGAATTACAACACCAGATGGAGAACCTATACCTTTTGTTAATGTGGTTGTAAAGGGAACTAACCAAGGTACATCTGCAGATATTGACGGTAATTTTTCTATTGCTGTTAAGAGTACAGATACTTTGGTATTCAGTTATATTGGGTATGCAACAACAGAAATTATAGTAGGCGATAAACCTGTGGTTAATGTGCAATTAAAGGAAGACATTGCGACCTTAGACGAAATCGTTGTAGTGGGGTATGGTACGCAACAAAAGAAGGATTTGACAAGTGCCATTTCTATTGTAAACTCAGATCAGATTCAAAAACGGCAGACAACAACTGTTGCAGAAAGCTTGCAGGGTCTTGCATCTGGTGTTACTGTGCGAGGTGGCGGCCAACCGGGACAAGAGGCAAGAATAGAAATACGCGGACTCAAAAATTTGCAGAATGCTAATCCCCTTTATGTCATTGATGGCTTAGTTACTACCGCAAACAGAGATTTTAATCCTAATGATATAGAATCAATTCAGATTCTAAAGGATGCAGCAGCAGCAGCAATTTATGGTTCCAGAGCTGCAAATGGTGTTGTAATTATCACCACAAAAAAGGGTAAAAACGGCCCTTTGAAGATAAATATCAGCTCAAAAATCAGTTTTACAGATGTTCCCAGATATGATCTTGCGGGGCAGGAAGAGTTTGTAAGGCTTAATAATATGGCTTATGACAACGCAGGAATAGCTCGACAGGATCTAGATCTAAGCGTTAATACAGACTGGCAGAAGGAAGTATTTAGAACAGGATTAATTCAAGATCAAAATGTTAGTTTTTCTGGTGGTGGAGAAAACTCTTCTTACTTTATGTCTGGTAATTATTTCGGCAATAAAGGGACTGTTATCTCAACAGACTTTGACAGAATTTCATTTCGTGTAAACTCTAGTGGTAAAAAAGGAGTTTTTAGTATAGGTGAAAATCTTGCATTTTCAAACTCTAAGACAAATCAAATAGGGGCGCCAGAAGATTTAAGAGGAAACCCTTTTATCGATGTTGTACGATTATTACCTACAATCCCGGTTTATGATGACGCTAACCCTGGTGGTTATGGCTATGGTAAATCTGGAGTGGCAAACACCTTTGCTGCAAATCCTGTAGCCATCGCAAATCTTATTAATCAAAATGTAGAAAATTTTAGAATAAGAGGAAATGTCTGGGCAGAAATAGATCCGTTTCCATTTTTAAAATATCGTATAAATTTTGGTTATGAATCTAGTTTTGATAGTTACAATTATTTAAGAAAAGAGGGCAGCTGGACACTTAATCAACCTTTTGAGCCGTCTTTTACCAATCAAAACAAAGCACAGTCTCAAACTCAGCTTCTAGAAAACACCCTTACCTTTAATAAAGATCTGGGTAAACATTCGCTAACGGTTTTAGTAGGAACTACTTATCAAAAAGATTCTTACGAGCAAATAAATGGTACAAAGCGCAATCTATTGATTAATCCCAATACCGGGGATTATTTTGATGTGCTTGATTTAGGAAATCAAGCACAGGTAGGAGGTTTTCGCAATGAAGCCACATTATTGTCTTACCTGGGGAGATTAGAATATAATTTTGACGATCGTTATTTATTAAATGCAGTGGTACGAAGAGATGGCTCTTCAAGATTTAGCGATGCAAATAAATGGTCTAGTTTCCCATCTGTTTCAGTAGGTTGGAGATTAAGTAATGAATCTTTCTTTAATGTTGAGCAGATAAGTGACCTTAAACTTAGAGTAAGTTATGGTGAGCTGGGTAGCGGGAATATAGGAAACTACGAATATCAGGGCTTTATAAACACCTTTGGCGCTATCGTTTTAGGTGACGGCCAGACTGTTTATCCTTCTGCAACGCAAGTGAGACTTGCAAATTCAGAATTGCGATGGGAAACATTAAAGCAAACCAACTTTGGTGTTGACCTTGCCATGTTTAATAATAAACTACAATTCACTGCAGATTATTTTGTAGCAAGAACTGAAGATGTTTTATTCGGTTTCCCAATCTTGCTTTCTACAGGAAATGATGGTGGCAATCCTATTGCAAATGCCGCAACCGTAGAAAACAGAGGTTTTGAATTTAATTTAGCTTACAATCAATCAATTAATAAAGACTTCAGCTTTAATGCTTCTGTAAACTTCACATCTTTAGATAATGAGCTTGTTTCTTTAGGGAATGGTCTTAATGAAAGCATACAGGGTAATACGATTACAAGAGCTGGCGGTCCTGTAGGGATGTGGTATGTGCTACAAACTGACGGATTATTTCAAAACCAAACTGATATAGATAGTTATACTAATTCTACGGGGGAATTGATTATGCCCGGTGCTGTGCCGGGAGACATACGATTTAAGGATATTAATGACGATGGCCAGATCACAAATGAAGACAAAGAAGTTGTAGGCAGTCCATGGCCAGATTTTGAAATGGGTCTTAATTTAGGTTTTCAATACAAAGATTTTGATTTTTCTATGAACTGGATTGGTTCCTTTGGAGCCACCGTTTATAATGGCTTTCGCAGTATTGTAGATCGGTTTGATGATGATAGTAACTACAGAGCAGGCATTCAGCCCTGGACACCAGAAAATCCAAATACAGATTTCCCAAGAGTAGTAAAAGGGACAACGTTGAACTCACGAGCAGATAGTGACCGCTGGCTTGAAGACGGCAGTTTTGCTAAGCTTAAATACATAGGGATAGGTTACAATATTCCGGCTGCTACTCTGGAAAAGGTAGGTTTTACAAAAGCCAGAATAAGTCTCTCTGCGCAAAATATAATTACAATTACAGATTATCAGGGTCTTGATCCAGAATTCAGTAATAATAACATATTTCAAAGAGGAGTAGATCTAGGATCATTCCCTAATGTTCAAACCTATTCATTAGGAGTAGAATTTGGTTTCTAAAAAAATTATAATCAAGATGAAGAAAATAGTATTTATAACAACCGTTCTATGTTCTCTTTATATGCTGGTTTCTTGCCAGGAAGATGAACTTGACCTTACAAACCCCAATGCCTTAACTACAGATCAGTTTTGGGCCACGCCTAACGATGCAGAATTGGGTGTAAACTCAATCTATGCCATGTTTTACAAAGATGGTCTGTGGGCACGATGGATGAATTTTAGACTTGATCTTACCTCTGACGAAGGCTTTAGTCAAAGCCCATGGGTAGAACTTGCAGACTGGACCCGATTTAATTATATAAACTATAATTTCTGGGAAGGAAATGCAGTAACATGGCGAGACACTTACAAATCTATCTTTAGAGCAAATCAGGTGCTGGCTAATGTGCCAAATATTGAATTTACAGACCAGACCAGAAAAAAGCAGATTATAGCTGAAGCTAAATTTTTACGCGCTTTCAGTTATTATTATGCGGCTCTGTTGTGGGAAGATATCCCATTAGTCTTAGAACCTTCAAAACCAGATGATCTTCCTCAACAGGTTTCAGAAGAAGAAGTTCTTGCACAGGCAGAAGCAGATTTAAATGATGCTTTTGCAGATCTTCCATTAGCTTGGGATGCCACACAAACCGGAAGACCAACCAAAGGGGCAGCAAAAGCTATGCTTGCTAAGATCTACATGCAACAGCATAAATGGGATCAGGCAAAAACCGCTTTAGATTTTCTAGTAATAGGAGAAGGTGCAACATATAGTCTTGTGGCTAATTTTAAAGACAATTTTACAGACCTAAATGAGAATAATTCAGAATCTGTATTTGAGATTCAATTTGGTGATCAAAGAAGAGGGGGTACAGACGAGGGTGCAGATGCATCGGTTTCTTCAACAAGAGCTCAGTTTTTTGCTCCCAGAGGTATAGGCTGGTCTGATGGTCAGGCGAGATTTTGGCTTGTAGATGCTTTTAAACAAGAGAAAACTGTTGATGGAAATCTTGATCCCAGACTTGAGCATACTCTTTTCTATCCTGGGCTTTTTGAAGATTTTGGTGATAAAACCTATGGCAGAGACTGGGAGTGGGGAGCAGATGAAGCCTGGTTTAGAAAAGGAGCAAGAGATTATTACAGAGATAATGAAGATTATTATTCTCAGGTTAACTACAGATTAATACGTTATGCAGATATTTTATTGCGCTATGCTGAAGTCTTAAATGAATTGGGTATGACCACACAAGCCTATCAATATGTTGACATGGTAAGAGCACGCTCTAATATGGCACCACTTGCTCAGGCGCATCCAGAAATAGGAAATAATCCTGATTTATTTCTAAATAGATTAAAAATAGAAAGAGTTCTGGAGCTGGCTGGTGAGAATGTGCGATGGGCAGATCTTAAACGCTGGGGCGACTTAGATTCTCAGGCGGCTGTAGATGAAATAGCAGAAAGAGACCCCGATTTTAAAAACTTTAAGGTGGGAAAAAATCAAAGATTGCCTATACCGCAGGTAGAAGTTGAAAATAACCCAAACCTGTCACAACACGCAGAATATTAATTACCTAATCCCTGAAGCATTTTTGAATTAGTTGCTTCAGGGATATTTTATCTAAAAATTAATGAAAATGAGAAAAATTACACTTTGCTTAACCTTTCTGTGTTTAATGACCATACTATCATGCAAAGATGGAGAAGAACAGACTAAAAATCTTGCAACAGCTTCTGAAGCTGAAGCTATGGAAAGCAGAGATATATGGACAAAAGAAAAAGCGAATGAATGGTACAAGGAGCAGCCCTGGCTTGTAGGTTCTAATTTTAACCCAAGTACGGCGATTAATCAATTAGAAATGTGGCAGGAAGCAACCTTTGACACGATCACTATTGAAAAAGAATTGGCATGGGCAGAAGATATTGGGATGAATACAATGCGAGTTTATCTTCACGATCTATTACATAAAAACGATGCCCCCGGTTTATATAAGAGAATGGATAAATACCTTGAAATAGCCGATAATCATGGTATAAAAACGCTTTTTGTTCTTTTTGATTCTTGTTGGGATCCGTTTCCACAAGCAGGCGTACAGAGAGATCCTAAGCCACATGTTCATAATTCTGGTTGGGTACAAAGCCCCGGGCAGGAAGTATTAAAAGATAGTTCTCAATATGACCGACTCGAAAAATATGTAAAAGAAACCGTTGGAGAGTTTAAAAATGACAAGCGTATTTTAGGTTGGGATATCTGGAATGAACCGGATAATATGACGGGACCTTCGTATGAGGATGTAGAAATTGCAAATAAGGCCGAATTAGTAATGCCTTTGCTCAAAAATGCGTTTGGCTGGGCAAGATCTGTCAATCCTGATCAGCCTTTGACATCGGGAGTTTGGACCGGTGATTGGAGCGATCCTGAAAATATGAAGCCAATGCATAAAATGCAAATTGAACAATCTGATATTATTACCTTTCATAATTACAATACGCCAGATGATTTTGAAAAGAATATAAAAGAGCTTCAGCGTTACGGGAAACCAATACTTTGTACAGAATATATGGCAAGACCTAATGGCAGCACTTTTGAAGGTTTTCTGCCGGTTGCCAAAAAACATAACGTTGGGATGTTTAACTGGGGATTTGTAGATGGTAAAACACAGACTAAATATCCCTGGGATAGCTGGACGAAAACATATACAGCAGAACCCGAAGTTTGGTTTCATGAAGTATTTAGAAAAAATGGTGAGCCTTATAAGAAAGAAGAAACCCAGTTAATAAGCAAGCTAACTTCTGAAGTAAACGTGAAATAGTATGCTGATTTTTGAGGTTAAAAAGGCGATTTTCGGTATAAAAAGGCAGTTATTTCTCTTTAATTTGATCTTGTTTTTTCTTTTTGCGGGTAATGTGATTGCTCAACAGCCAGATCCGCCGGGGCAAATTAAAGTTGGTGAACAAGCTACAAAAGAGGCTTATCTTTTTGCCCATATGACGCATGATGATTACGGTCGTTTGTATTATTCTGTGAGCACAGATGGTTTGCACTGGAATAAATTGAATGAAGGCAAGCGTGTATTTCAAGATTATCAGGGTCATCCTGATATCGTAAAAGGTCCGGCGGGTAATTATTATATCGCCGGCAACACAAGTGATTCTTCACCAGATATCAATATTTGGGTTTCTGCAGATCTTATAACATGGAAAAAGCATTCGGTTTATACTCCAGACCTTAAGGCCACACCTGGATATTCTGAAGCCCTTCAGCGAATAGGCGCTCCTAAACTTTTTTATGATAAGGCGTCAGCACAATTTATAATGACCTGGCATACGCCACACGAGGAGGGAACTAAGGAAGATCCTGAGAGATATTGGGCAAGCCAGCGTACTTTATATGTACTTTCAAAAGATCTTAAAAATTTTGATGGTCCGCCACAGCGACTGTTTGACTGGGATTTTGGGACAATAGATGTTTCAATTAGAAAAGTTGATGATACTTATTATGCTATTCTTAAAGATGAAACGTATCCCACTTTATACTGGCCTACGGGGAAAACTATTCGTATTGCGCGATCAGGTTCTTTATTAGGACCATATTCTCTTCCGCAGGAACCCATTAGCCCAAATTTTAGAGAGGCGCCTACATTAATTTCTTCGCCTAATGGAAAGATTTGGTATATGTATTATGAGCAATATCCGGGAGTTTCTTACGGTCTTTCTATTTCAGATAATTTAAACGGGCCATGGTATCAGGCATCGGGCTATACTTTTTTTAGTGATTGGGATAAGTACAGTTTGCCTGAAAATGTAAGGCATGGTTGTATGATAAGTATATCAATGGATGAATATAATGCGCTTGTAAATAAATTTGGAATCGATGAAGAAAATTCACAAAAAAGTAAGTGAACCTATGAAGATTAAATTTAAGTGTAAATATGTCCTTTTATTTTTGATTTCCCTATCTGCGTTTAGTCAGTCAGGCACATTTACAAATCCTCTTTTGCCATCTGGTGCAGATCCTTACAGCACATACCATAAAGGCTACTATTACTATACTAATACGCTGCAAAATAAACTTGTTTTATGGAAAACAAAGAATCTCGTAAATCTCGCAGATGCCGAAAGTAAAACTATCTGGACACCACCAGAAAATACCCAGTATTCAAGAGATATCTGGGCGCCAGAGTTTCATATAATAGACAACAAATGGTATGTCTATTTTGCAGCAGATGATGGTGATAATAATAATCACAGAATGTATGTGTTAGAAAATGATTCTGAAGATCCCTTTGCAGGAGAATGGGAGTTTAAAGGTAAAATAGCGGCAAAACCAGATCGATGGGCAATTGATGGTAATGTGTTTGAATATAAAAACAAGCTTTACATGATCTGGTCAGGTTGGGAAGGAGACACAAATGGGCAGCAGAATATTTACATAGCTAAAATGAAAAATCCCTGGACTCTTGATACTAATAGAGTATTAATTTCTGAACCAACATATATTTGGGAAAAACAGGGTGATCTTGATGATGCTAATAATCCACCTCATGTAAATGTGAATGAAGGGCCTCAATATTTAGAGCATGAAGGTAAAATATTTATTGTCTTTTCTGCTAATGGTTGCTGGACAGATTATTATTCACTAGGATTATTACAATTTAAGGGAAATGATATTTTAGATCCCGCAAACTGGGAAAAGCATTCTGTACCAGTTTTTAAAAAGTCTGAAGAAAATTCAGTTTATGCACCCGGACATAATTCTTTCTTTAAATCTCCAGACGGTAAAGAAGATTGGATTCTATATCATGCAAACTCTAATCCCGGTGATGGGTGTGGTGGAAAACGATCGCCCAGAATGCAAAAAATCAAATGGAATAAAGATGGAACTCCCGATCTGGGAGTTCCTGTTTCAGAAAAAAAAGAATTAGAAATACCTTCAGAAAACTAAAGATAACACCATGAGAAGAACATTATTTACAGCTTTAATATTATTATTAGCGTTTTCAGGCTTAACAGCTCAGGAAAAATGGAGCACAGAAAAAGCAGAACAATGGTACGCAAAACACGATTGGATTAGCGGCGCAAATTTCATCCCAAGTACAGCAATTAACCAACTTGAGATGTGGCAGGAGGATACTTTTGATCCTGAAACCATAGATCGGGAATTAGGGTATGCAGAAGGAATAGGTTTTAACACGATGCGTGTTTATTTGCATAGTCTGGCTTACAAAGCCGATAAAGAAGGTTTTAAAGCGCGGATGGATAAGTATCTCGAAATTGCCAATTCTCACGGTATTTCGACGATTTTTGTGATTTTTGATGATGTTTGGGATGCTAATCCTAAAATAGGTAAACAGCGCGCACCTAAACCGGGAACTCACAATTCTGGCTGGATGCAGGACCCGGGTTACCCGGCTTCTAAGGATGAAGCTAATTTTGATGAACTGGGTGTTTATGTAAAAGATATCATCAAAACTTTTGCAAATGATGACCGCATATTGCTTTGGGATCTGTATAATGAACCGGGTAATAATAACAAGCGCAATGAGAGTTTGCCTTTGCTTAAAAAAGTTTTTGCCTGGGCTAGAGAAGCAGGTCCTTCTCAACCCATTTCTGCCGGACTTTGGGCCTGGGATTTAAAAGACCTAAACGCATTTCAGGCATTAAATTCAGACATTATTACGTATCACGATTATGAAGGTCCAGAGTGGCATAAAAGAGTTATAGAATTGCTGCAATCACATGGGAGACCTATGATTTGTACAGAATATATGGCCAGAACCAGAGATAGTCGTTTTTCTAATATTTTGCCCATGCTTAAAAAGGAAAATATAGGAGCGATCAATTGGGGGTTAGTAAACGGGAAAACCAATACGATCTATGCCTGGGATACGCCTATTAAAAATGGAGAACCTATAGAGTGGTTTCATGATGTCTTTAGAAAAGACGGAACTCCTTACAGACAAGATGAGGCAGATCTTATTAAAAAACTAAATGAAGAGCAATAAGCTGTGATTTTCTAAATATCAATTTTCTATCATAATCAAAATAATATGAGAACCTGGAAAAATATCGTACTGCTATTTTTTTGCTCAGTTAATCTTTTTGCTCAAAATACAGATGACCAAATTTATCTGGCAGATCCTACAATATTTCTAAATGAAGGAACTTATTATCTGTATGGAACTAAAGGTGATAATACGATTGAAGGCGAAGGTTTTTTAGTATACACTTCTCAGGATCTCAAAACCTGGAAAGGTCCTGCAGGAAAAAAAGATGGTTTTGCATTGAAGAAAGGGGATGCCTTTGGGACAAAAGGGTTCTGGGCACCGCAGGTTTTTAAGTTTAATTCAAAATACTATATGGCCTATACGGCAAATGAGAATATTGCGATCGCTTCAAGTGAGAGTCCGTTAGGGCCTTTTGTAAATGATAAAAAAGCATTAGAAGCTTCTGTAAAGCAAATAGATCCTTTTATTTTCTTTGATGACGGAAAGGCTTATTTGTTTCATGTACGATTACAAAATGGGAATAGAATTTTTGTAGCCGAAATGACTTCAGATTTAAAGCAAATTAAAGCAGAAACATTAACGGAATGTATTACAGCTGAAAAAGGATGGGAAAACACGCAAAATGCAGACTGGCCGGTTTCTGAAGGACCCACTGTTATTAAAAAAGATAATTTGTATTACCTTCTTTATTCGGCTAACGATTTCAGGAATCCTGATTATGCTGTAGGATACGCCACTAGTGAAAGTCTTTTTGGACCTTGGATTAAATCGAAAACAAACCCTATAATGAGTAAAGAAAACTTAGGGTTAAATGGAACAGGGCATGGTGATTTATTTTTAGATAAAAACGGAAGGATGAATTATGTGTTGCATACGCATCTTTCAGATTCTGTCGTTGCTCCTCGCAAGACGGCTTTGGTTAAAGTGAATTTAAATGCGGAAGGGATAAGTATTAGACCTCAATCTTTTGAATTTCTGAAAAAGCAGGAATAACAAATGTTTTCTTTTCGCTTAAAGCGAAATCAAACAAAAAAAGCTGCTTCAAATCGAAGCAGCTTTTTTTATAAAACCAAAACCATTTTAAAGCAAATGATCCAGCTTTATGGGTAATTCACGCACGCGTTTTCCTGTGGCGTTATAAACAGCATTAGAAACGGCTGCGGCTACACCTACCATGGCAAGTTCGCCTACACCTTTTGCGCCTAATGGGTTTACAATTTCATCCTTTTCATCAACAAAAATGACATCAATATCTTTAATATCTGCATTTACAGGAATATGATACTCGGCAAGGTTAGCGTTCATGATACGGCCAAAATTCTTGTCTACCATTCCCTCTTCTTCCAGCGCCATACCAATGCCCCAAACAGTGGCTCCCAATAACTGACTTTCAGCTGTTTTTGGATTGATAATTCTACCGGCCGCAGATGCATTTAGCACGCGTGGAATTCTAATCACGCCCAGATCTTCATCTACATGAACTTCTACCATAATACAGCAGTGTGCATAGGCGGAATAATCTTCACGTTCATCTTTCGGTTTTTCCTTGTTTGTAACCGATATTGACCGCTTTTGGGCCAGTTTTAAAACATCAACATATCTTAAAGAATCACCGTTTTTTAGGTTAATTTCGCCGTTTTTGAAGGTATTATCGTCGATTTTTAGATCCTTAAAACGGTCGTCGTGAGCTTTCGCTAAAGCGAAAATTTGCTCCCGCAAAGCTTCACACGCATTCTTAACCGCAGAACCTACAGAAGAAACCGTCCATGAGCCGCCCTCAATAGGTGATTCAGGTAGTTTTGTGTCTCCCAGTTTAAAAGTTACCTCGTCCATATCAATGCCAAAATATTTAGCAGCGATCTGGCTCATTACAGTGTATGTGCCCGTACCAATATCTGCAGTAGCCGTGCTAACGGTAAGCTTTCCATCTGCATCAAATTCTGCCTTTGCCGAAGATTCTTTTTGCATAGCTTCCCAAACTCCGGTCGCCATACCGTACCCTACAAGGTTGTTACCTTTTTTAACAGAGCGTGGTTTTGGGTTGCGTTCTTTCCAGTTAAATTTATCTGCGCATTGTTTGTAGCATTCGCGCAGCTCTTTGCTGGTAAAAGGTTTGTCCTCGTTCTGATCCCTTTCGGCATAATTTAAAAGGCGGAACTCTAACGGGTCGATTCCTGCTTTTTCAGCAATCTCGTCAATAGCACATTCTAAAGCATAAACTCCTGAAGTTCCGCCGGGAGCGCGCATATCGAGCGGGGTGTAGGCTTGCACAGGTATGAGTTGATAATCAAGCTTTACATTTTCGCACTCATATAAAAGTCCGGACCAGTCAACTACCGGTTCGCTGTATTTTTCAAAAGTTGAGGTTTCGCCCAGCGAAGTATGCTGAATGCTCATTAATTTGCCGCTCTCGTCTGCAGCTAGTTTTAGCCTGTGAATGTTAGCCGGTCTGTGTCCAAAACTGAACATTTGTCGTCTGGTAAGACTTACTTGCACAGCTGCTTTTAATTCAGTCGCTGCCAGCGTAGCTAAAAATAACTGATACTGTGGTCGTAGTCCAGAGCCAAAAGCCCCTCCTACAAAGGGAGATATCACCTGTACTTTATCTTCATCAAAACCAAAAACTCCACATACATACCCCTTGCTGTTTGCTACGCCCTGTATCTTATCATAAATAGTAAGACTGCCGTCAGAATTCCAGATAGCCGTTGTGGCATGCGGTTCCATCGGGTTGTGATAATGCCTTGGTTGTTGATATTCAACCTCTATCTGGTGTTTAGCTTTCGCGAAAGCAGAATCTGCATCGCCACGAGGTTCTGGCGGTTCTTCTACATCTTCGTGTGTAGCATTTGCCAGATTTTCTTGTATAGTAGCCGTAAATTTTTCTTCGCTGTAATCTATGTCAACTAATCCTGCGGCGTAACGCGCCAATTCAAAAGTTTCGGCTATAACTAAAGCGATGGGTTGCCCGTTATAAAGAATGTTATCATTGAATAAAGGGCGAAAGGGTTTTCCGGGTGGCGCTAAGGGATCACTATAATCTGAATTATCATTGATGTAATCTGGAAGATTAAGGTGTGTGAACACTTTTACGACTCCGTCTAAATTTTCTGCTTCTTCAGTATTGATGGCTGTTATTTTACCATTAGCGATAGATGACTGTACAACATACCCGTATAATAAACCTTTGGGTCTGTATTCTGCAGCGTAAGGCGCTTTTCCCGAAACTTTTAATGGGCCGTCAACACGCGGCATTGACTGTCCTATATAATCTGTGGTGCTCATTATTTTTCGGTTTTAAGTTTAGCGGTTGTTAGTGCTCGTACAATGGCTTTGTGTGCCAAAGGAATTTTAAAATCATTATCTCCAAAACCTTTCGCGCCGGCAAGTAATTTTTCTGCTAGATTTTTAAAGGTTTCTTCGTTTGCGGGTTTGCCTATGCATTCTTTTTCAGCTGCAGGAATGCGCCATGGTTTATGCGCAACTCCTCCCAAAGCAACTCTAATGTCTTTTATTGTATCACCGTCAAGTTCTATCGCCGCAGCTACAGAAACAAGTGCAAAAGCATATGATTCACGATCTCTTACTTTTAGATATTCAAAATTAGATTTGAAGCCTTTGTTAGGCAGATCTATAGAAGTAACCACATCACCAGGATTTAAGTTATTATCCTTTTCTGGATGATCTCCCGGTAGTCTGTGAAAGTCAAGAAAATCTATTGTGCGTTCTCCATCTTCTCCGGTTACGTTTACCTGAGCATCAAGAGCAGCCAGAGCCACACACATATCTGATGGATGCGTTGCTATGCAACTTTCACTTGTGCCCAAAATAGCGTGAATACGGTTAAAACCATTGATCGCAGAGCAACCGCTGCCTGGTTCTCTTTTATTACAAGGCGTTGCCGTGTCATAAAAATAGTAGCATCTTGTACGCTGCATAAGATTTCCCCCATCTGTGGCTTTATTTCTCAATTGTGCAGAAGCACCAGATAGTATGGCTTCTGCCAGAATAGGATAGTTATGTGCTACTTCTGCGTGATAAGCGGTATCAGCATTTGTGGCCAATGCACCTAGACGCATACCGCCATCTTCAAGTAATTCTATTTTATCGAGAGCAAGACGGGTAATATCTATAACCTCTTCCGGGTTTTCTACCCGGTATTTCATGAGATCTACCAGATTTGTTCCTCCTGCTATTATTCTGCTTCTTTTAGTTGTGCTTGCAGTTACCGCTTCATTTACACTGCCAGCTTTTTGAAAGGTGAAATTATTCATGATAACTGGTCTTTAAATGATGATTGATCTTTTACTTCTTTAACTGCTTTGTAAATATTTGTGTAAGCGCCGCACCGGCATAGATTACCACTCATAAGGTCGCGTATCTCTTCAGGGTCGTTACCTTTACCTCTGTCTACCATTGCCACAGCAGAACAAATTTGACCCGGTGTGCAATAACCACATTGGTAGGCATCGTGCTTTATAAAAGCTTCTTGCATGGGGTGCAGTTTTTCTGGAGTACCCAGACCTTCTATGGTAGTGATCTCAACATCTTCATGCATAACAGCAAGACATAGGCAGCTGTTGACATTTTTGCCATCAACAAGAACAGTACACGCTCCACATTGACCGTGGTCACAACCTTTTTTTGTTCCCGTATAATTTAAATAGTTTCTTAATGCGTCAAGAAGTGTAGTTTGTGGAGATATAGTAAGTGTTTCTTCTTTATTATTGATCTTAAGAGTTACCTGATGCAGTTTAGGTGGACCTCCTTTAACAGACTTTGTTTTTTCGGCAGAGTTCATAACTAAGGTTTTTTGTTGGTTAATCAAAAAGTAAAATGCATTAACTGCTTTATTTACAGCAAGAAAGAATGCGTTATTTTATCTTTTTTTTAAAAATAGAATTAAAAAAATCAGATTTATTTAAAAAAAATATAAAAGCATCTTATTTAACGATTTCTCTTAAAATTGGAGAATTTGATCAAATTGAAAGAGAAATCGCCTTAAAACGTCTAAAAATCGACCTAAAATGACAAAAAACGGAAAGATCACTCTGCTTTAGGAATGTCTTCTTTAACCAGATTATTCCAGTCTGTATTTTCTGTATTTAGAATATCTTCTACACGCTTTACAAGAAGGTTGAAAGCTCCGGGTTTATTATACGGCTCTGTAGAAGTTTCGAAGAAGAACTTTTCACGTTTCAGCTTTTCTGCAGTGTTCCTGTAATTGAGCCACTTTTCGTGAAAATGCATAAGCGAAGAAATCCCTGTTAAAATGGCAACAATCGCCCCCAGACAGCCCAAAATAATTCGGTTATAAGAAACAAGAAAATCACTCACATTTTCGATACCGGCAATAAGCGGAATAAGAACAGAACAGATAATTATAAAACCTTTTATCCTGTAATTGTAATTCTTGTTTGCAGCGCTTTTCTTGCTAAACCATTTTAGCTGATCATCAATACGGGTGGTGATATATTTTTGCTCGCTCATGGTGCTAAAATATCAATGATTACACATTTTGCGCCTCTTTTTTGCACTTCTTTAATCATGTGATTTGTGCCGCCGGGACCATCGCCATCTTTTTTATTCCATAAAGCCAGAAAAGTCAGGTTGTAATCGCCTTGTGATAGTGCAGAGTTTAAAATCCACCTGTTGTTGCGCTCCCAAATTGTATAGTTCTCTTGTGCCTTTAACCATTGCGGAAGTTCTTTAGTTTCGGAAAGAACCTGCGCGGGAAGTTTGTTATATAATTTATTAAAACGCTCGACCCACTGCGGGCCCGCAAATTGTACCGAGGCAACGATGAATTTTTCGCGCGGAAGCGCTAAGTAAATTTCGGTTTTAATGCCTAGTTCCATACAAACCTCATGAAAGAGAATATCACCGCCGCACGCGCCACCGGCAATGCCTTTTACTTTTAGATCCTGAGCTTCTAGAATTGATTGTACCTGCTTTTTTATTTTTAAGCGGACTTCATCTTCTTTATCAGGTGGAAACCTGGGAACTTGCCTGTCTGGCTTGTCGATCATGTGACCTGAAAAAAGAATAATGTATTCTTTTTCCTGTTCTTCTCGTTCTACAGTATTCTCAAAAACCCGAAGGGCAGCATCAACATTATCTGTCAAAATATTTAGTTTTTTATAGATCAAAAGCTGGCGTTTTGCAGAGTTTAGATTGAGATCTTTGCTAAGCTGCATCGCCATTCTGTACATGTTCTCAATCTTCTTAGGGTTGTTATTGATCAAAAAAGTTAAGTCTGCCTCAGTAATATTTACCCATGCATTTACTTTATGATCTCTCAACAACGCCTTTTTTTCTGCATTTATCGCTGCCTGAATTATGATTGATAAGTTATTAAATTGTTTGTTATGTTTTTTGAGTTCAAAATCTGCTTCTTCATCAGAGTCGAATAAAGAAGACCATTGTCCCGGGCGGGCTTCGGCAAGAGAAATGATTATTTTAAGTAAGCCCAGCGCATTAATGCCACTATAAAAATGATTAAGATCTTCGTTAAAACCACTCAAATAATCATTGTAAGCGTTACGTAAAAACTGCGATGTAAGCGCATCACCTAATATTGTCTCAATGCTGGAGTTGATCCAGGTTTTAATCCAGGAAGCTTTGTTGTTTCTAGCGCGCAGGGAATAGATTTCTGCCCTCTTTTCACGGGAAAAAGCCGTAATACGATCCATCAGAAAATCTATTGCTAAGCGCGATTTTGCAAAAAGCTCTGCGCCCAGAACAGGATTATCAAGAATTTCTTTTTCGCCTAAGCGTTCATAAATTGTTGCCAGCCGGTCATGAGCATCAATATCATTAGGCTTTAAATTTCTTATTTTCTCCCAGGTTTCACGTGCGTCTTTAAAAGCGGCAAGATTGTATTGTATTTCTCCCAGAAGGCGCAATGCTGGAATTTCCCAGGCAAAATAATTTACTTCGCTGGCAAGTAGAGCTAATCTTCCTATTTGTTTGCTGCTTTTTGCAACCTCTGCTTCTTCACTAAAATCGGCCGGAATTGCCAGAAAATCTTCCGGATCCTGTGGTGTTAGCTTGGGTAACATTAGGAAAACCGGGCTGTCAACTCTATTAGAATGAATGGTTTCGCGTAAGCCTTTAGTTAAAGAATCTAAAGCCAGACTGGGATTATTCTCGTCATAAGTCAGGTAACGATCTGTTTTTAGGTCGAAAGGAACCACGTCTTTGCTGCAGCGAATTAAAAAGGTTTTTTTATCCCGAAGAGAATGCCTGATACCCAACTCATAAAAGGCGTTTGCGTTGTGTATGGAAATATCTGCAATTACAAGATCACTTGTTAGCAGTAGCTGAAACATGTCCTGCCTTATGTTACCCGCTTCTACAATTGCTGCGGTGGTGTAGCCACGCACACCCGCTTTCTCCAGGGCAGGCACAATGAGTTCATCCTGAATTTTTTCAAAATTCACACCTTGTTTTATCCCGAATGGTCTGATTATGAAAGCATGCATGAATAACTACTCTATAAATGAACCAAAATGAGCCAGTTTTACCTGCTTTTGGGCCGTTTTTGACCCCACTTGGCGGAGTTTTTCAATATTCTTCACAGAATCCATCTCCCTAATATCTTCTGACGAAATATTGTTAAGTTCCAAATCGTCAAGACCTTTTCGGCTTAAGTCGGCATTGTAGCGCACGTAAAGAAAATTTTTATGCGTATCCTGCGTCAAGGGAATATCAGAGCCGTCTACTTCTTTCATTATCATATCTTCTACTTCACGGTCAATGTGTGCACCATAAATACACCTGCCCATAAGCCTGCAATTGATATCCTGATCAAGTTGCATAGTGTACATGAGATTATTGGGTAATTCTTTAAGCGTGTTGATAAGGTTACCGTAATCGCCTTCAGAAGGAGCGCTTCCTGTGCCGACTGATACAAGAAGGAGTTTTTTTTCGCCAACAGGCCAATTTAATTTATAAGCTGGGTGCGTTGCCATTTTATACATTAAAAAAGCCGGATTATTATAAGGTGTCACTCCGCCATCTACAAAAACAAATGTTTTAGAAGGATCGTTTTTATCCCACTCAAGTGTTTCTGGCGGGAAAAATGCGGGAGCCGCCGTACTTGCGCGTACAAGTTGATACAGTTTTATCTTGAGGTTGCAGTCTGGTCTGGATTTATCATTATATTTAGCCAACGGATTATTGCTCACTGGCCATGGCGAATCTGTACTGCGGTTCATAGTTACGACCAGTAGCAGCGATCTAAATTTACCATTGCTAAGATCAAGGTCTGTATCTGCGCCAAAAGTTTCTTTGAGCATATCGAGCAATGGGCCAGACTCATAAAAGGAGCGCCAGCGTTTGAGCAGAAAGGTTTTGTCAAACATATCTTTCCCCTTTTTTGTATAAAAGTCTAACAGTTGCTGTACAGACATACCAATTGATAATCCTGTGGCTATAATTGCCCCTGTGCTTGTGCCGCCTATATAGTCAAAATAATCTGCGAGTCTAAAGTCATCGTTTTTGCCCAATTCTTTTTTTAGCTCCTTTTCAAGCTTTAAAAGAATTTCTAAAGTAATAACTCCCCGTATGCCACCACCGTCTAATGCAAGAATCTTGCGTGGTTTTACGGTTTCATACCTACCAGAAAGATTGCCCCAGGTATTATTAAAATCTGCCATATCATTACTTTTAATAAGTTATGCAATTGATAGGGGCAAGAATTAATGATAGAGGCATTAAATTAATGATTATCTTTTAATTTATAGCGCTTAGCTTATCTAAATAATTAGAAATCAATATATAGAAGTGTGATTATCTAAAAAACAATCTTGTTGCCGATAGTGTCATTTTAAATGGAATTTTAGCAAAAATAGACTTTGGCAAAACTCCCGTTATGTCTTTAACGTAGGTTGAGTATGAAAATGGTTTAAGAGCGGGATTTTTTAAATTGACCAGTTATATAGTATAGTTATAAAAAATAAAATACTATATTGATATAACTAGCAAATATTCAACATGTTAAATATAAAAGGCGAAATAATATAAACCGTTGTTTAACAGCTGTTTAATTTAAAGCCAATTTAAAATGGTTGATGCAAAATCATGGTTGTGAATAAATTATTATATTTTTGCCTTTGAAAAGGCTAAAAATCCCTAACCTTTTAGTAATAAGAACAAATGGGCCCCAAACTCAATAATTTGTTTATTATCCCCTTTATGATATTGTATAGCACAGTGTCATTTGCTCAGGATGGTAAAACACCCCCCGCGCCAGGAAAAGCGCCAGGAACACCTCCTCCAGGACTGGTGTTGCCTATAGATGATAATGTCTGGGTGCTTATAGCTGCTGGTTTGATATTGGGAATTTATTTTACTAAAAAGGGAATTTCTAAGACCTCAGGCTCATAATTTTACTCACATACTTGCCTATTACATCAAACTCCAGATTTATAATATCTCCTTTTTTTATTTTTGAGAAAGTTGTGTGCTCGTATGTATAAGGTATAATCGCCACGCTAAATTTAGAAGCTCGTGAATCAACTACTGTAAGACTTACACCATTTACCGTTATTGATCCTTTTTCTATAGTTACATTATTTAAAGAAGAATCGTAAGAAAAAGTAAAGACCCAGCTTCCATTTTGCTCAACGATAGACTCACAAACAGCGGTTTGATCTACATGCCCCTGCACGATGTGCCCGTCAAGACGCGTTCCCAGTATCATTGCGCGTTCAAGATTTACAATGTCTGTATGTTTTAATTTCCCAAGATTAGATTTTATTAATGTCTCTTTTATTGCTGTCACTTTATAAGTATCATTAGCAATCTCGACAACCGTAAGGCATACGCCATTGTGCGACACACTTTGATCTATTTTTAACTCTGGAGTAAGCTTGCTTTTAATTGTAATATTTAAGTTGTCGAGTTGCTCTTCAAGCTTAATTACTTCACCAAGATCTTCTATAATACCGGTAAACATTGTTGCGTTTTATTTAAGTACTTTTGTGTTGTAAACATACAAAACATTGCAATAGACGGGTATTGATGAAAGACGAAAATATAAAAGTAGGAATCTCAATAGGAGATATTAATGGTATAGGAGGAGAAATTTTTCTCAAGACGTTTGAAGATAGCAGAATGCTTGATTTTTGTACGCCTGTGGTTTTCGCTTCTGCGAAAACAATTACCTTTTTGATCAAGCACTTTAATCTCAATATCAAGTTTCAGGGTATTAAATCTATCGATCAGGTTGTAATAGGCAAAATAAATGTCATCAATGTGTGGAATGAAAATGTGCAGGTAGAATTTGGTCAGGAAACTCAAAAAGGCGGTCAATATGCCATAAAATCGCTTAAAGCGGCGGTAGAATCGCTTAAGAATAATGAAATAGATGTTCTTGTAACAGCACCCTTAAGTAAGGCTAATATACAAGAAGAAGACTTTAAATTTCCAGGGCATACAGATTACTTGAACCAGGAGCTGGAAGGAGACAGCTTAATGTTTATGATCACAAACAGCTTAAAAGTTGGGTTGTTGACAGATCATGTTCCCGTTAAGGATATTGTTTCTCATATTACACCAGAACTTATTCAAAAGAAATTTCAAACTGTTCACGATACGCTTGTTCAGGATTTCGGGATTTCTAAACCTAAAGTTGCCTTTTTAAGTATCAATCCGCACATAGGTGATCATGGTGTAATAGGCAAAGAGGACGATGAGGTTTTGATCCCAACACTTGAGAAAATACGCGATAAAGGCCAGTTAGTTTATGGGCCATACTCGGCAGACAGTTTTTTTGGCAGTGGTAATTATAAGAATTTTGATGCGATAATAGCAGCCTACCATGATCAGGGATTAGTGCCTTTTAAAACTTTATCTTTTGGCAAAGGAGTTAATTTTACTGCAGGCCTCAGTGCTGTACGCACTTCGCCAGATCACGGCACAGCCTTTGAAATTGCAGGAAAGAACGTCGCAGACGCAAGTTCTTTTAAAGAAGCGGTTTATACAGGAATTGATATCTTTAAGAAAAGAAAAGAATATAAAAAACTAACTCGCAATGTGCTTAAAAAGCAATCTAAGAGGCAAACTTCTTCAGCGCGTTCACGTTAGAGGAAAAAGGAATTGAAATTTTTTATATAAACTAATTTTCAGCTAAATAAAAATTTATATCTTTGCACCCGCCTTTTGGGGAAAGAGTTGATTAGGAAAGGAAAAAAGGAATGAAACATTTAAAAGCGTTTACAATTCAGTTTGTTGGCTTAAAACAAGGTGAACACGATTTTGAATATCATATAGATAATAAGTTCTTTGAGCATTTTGAGTATGATGATTTTAATGAAGTCAACCTTGATTTAAAGGTTAGATTAATTAAAAAAGCCACCTTACTTGAATTCTATTTTGATGTTACGGGTACCGTAGATATAAACTGCGACCTTACTAACGAGCCGTTTGATCATCCTTTGGATGCAGATTATCAGCTAGTAGTAAAATTTGGTCAGGAGTATAATGACGATCTTGATGACATTTTAATAATTCCTTATGGTGA
The DNA here is from genome assembly GCF_047946655.1 of Leeuwenhoekiella sp. A2. Lineage (GTDB taxonomy): Bacteria > Bacteroidota > Bacteroidia > Flavobacteriales > Flavobacteriaceae > Leeuwenhoekiella. Next base: position 1,580,952 of record NZ_CP172311.1, on the reverse strand, counting down.
GTATGAGATCAATATTGCTCAATACGTTTATGAACTAATTGTTCTGGCGATGCCTAATAAGCGGGTTCACCCCGGGGTTAAAGACGGAACATTAAAATCTGAAATACTAGACAAGTTAGACGAGTTAAGTATTAAAGGTGAAGAAGAAGAAAATACAAAACACGATACCGATCCTCGTTGGGACGGATTGAAAAATTTTTTAACAGACAAATAAAATACGGTAATGGCACATCCTAAGAGAAAAATCTCAAAAACCAGAAGAGATAAGAGAAGAACACATTATAAAGCAGCTATGCCTAAAATAGGTGTTGACTCTACTACTGGTGAAGCGCACCTTTATCACCGTGCTCACTGGCATGAAGGTAAATTGTACTACAGAGGGCAAGTTGTTATGGATTCTGCTAATACAGAGGAAGTAGCCTAGTCTAAGTAATCAAGCATAATAAAACTCCCAAATACCGGGGGTTTTTTTATTTTAGCCAATTATCAAAAAAAGTTAATATTTGAGCCAAAGTGTTCAAATTTTAGTACTTTTCACCTCATTTTGAAGCGAAAATGCTCCATTTTCGCAGAAACGAAATTTATATGAGTAAAACCACGGCAGCAATTACCGCTGTAGGTGCGTATGTACCTGAATATGTGCTTACCAATCAAATTTTGGAAACCATGGTTGATACCAATGATGAATGGATAACATCCAGAACGGGTATCAAAGAACGCAGAATTCTTAAAGACGCAGATAAAGGCACGTCCTATCTTGCAATTAGGGCGGCACAAGACCTAATAAGTAAAAAAGACCTTAACCCAGAAGAAATAGACCTGGTTTTAGTTGCTTCAGCAACACCAGATTTACCCGTAGCCAGTACTGCAGCTTACGTTGCAACAGAAATAGGAGCGGTAAATGCATTTTCTTATGACCTGCAAGCAGCATGCTCAAGCTTTTTATATGGCATGTCTACGGCCTCTGCATATATAGAATCAGGGCGCTACAAAAAAATTCTACTTATAGGGGCAGATAAAATGTCTTCTATTATCGATTATACAGACCGTACTACCTGCATTATCTTTGGTGATGGTGGTGGCGCAGTCCTTTTTGAACCCAATGAAGAAGGTTTAGGCCTGCAGGATGAATATCTTAGAACAGACGGTATTGGCCGTGAGTTCCTTAAGATTTCTGCTGGCGGGTCATTACTTCCTGCAACTGCAGAAACGGTTGCTAATAAGCTACATTATGTGCGTCAGGATGGTAAAACCGTTTTTAAGTTTGCGGTTTCAAATATGGCAGACGTAAGTGAGCTTATAATGAAGCGCAATGATCTTACTAATGAAGATGTAAATTGGCTTGTAGCTCATCAGGCAAATAAGCGCATTATTGATGCCACAGCACGCAGAATGAATCTTGATGATGAAAAGGTGTTAATGAATATTCAGAGATATGGTAATACTACCTCTGCTACCTTACCTTTGTTGCTAAGTGACTTTGAAAAAAATCTCAAAAAAGGAGATAATTTAATATTTGCTGCCTTTGGAGGCGGCTTCACATGGGGTTCTATTTACCTTAAATGGGCCTACAATTCTTAGATTTTAACCTATCTAACGTTAATTATTATGGATTTAAAAGAAATTCAAAATCTTATTAAATTTGTTGCAAAATCTGGTGCCAGCGAAGTAAAACTGGAGATGGATGACATCAAGATCACCATCAAGACCGGAGGCGAAGAGCACAAAGGTGAAACTACCATTTTGCAACAAATCCCTATGGCAGCCCCAATGGCCCAACAACCTCAAACGCCTGCTGCCCCTGCCCCTACTGTATCTGCAGATGTAAATACAGGTGCTAAGAAAGAAGAGGATAATTCTAAATATATTACGATCAAGTCGCCTATCATAGGTACTTTATATCGTAAACCTGCTCCAGACAAACCCACTTTTGTAGAAGTAGGTGACAGCATAAAAGAAGGAGACGTTCTTTGTGTTATTGAAGCGATGAAACTTTTTAATGAAATAGAAAGTGAAATTTCAGGAACCGTAGTAAAAGTTCTTGTTGATGACGCGTCACCGGTAGAGTTTGATCAACCATTATTCTTGGTAGACCCATCATAACTACAGGGATAAATTCTTAACTAGATATCCCAACCCGTCTTATATCATTTATAAAATAGATTGACAGACATTACAATTTAATAAGCTATGTTTAAAAAGATACTTATAGCAAACAGGGGAGAGATTGCCCTTAGAGTAATCAGAACTTGTAAAGAAATGGGTATAAAAACTGTCGCCGTTTACTCTACTGCAGACGCAGAAAGTTTACACGTGCGTTTCGCAGATGAGGCGGTTTGCATAGGCCCCGCCCCAAGCAGCGAGTCTTACCTTAAAATGTCAAATATTATTGCAGCCGCAGAAATAACTAATGCAGATGCGATTCATCCCGGTTATGGCTTTCTATCAGAGAACGCTAAATTCTCTAAAATTTGCGAGGAGCACGAGATTAAATTCATTGGTGCTTCTGCAGATATGATCTCAAAAATGGGAGATAAGGCTACAGCCAAAGCAACCATGAGAGAAGCCGGTGTGCCATGTGTACCAGGTAGTGAAGGCATTTTGGAAAGCTATGAAGAAGCAGAAAGGATTGCCAAAGAAATAGGCTATCCCGTGATGATAAAAGCTACTGCCGGTGGTGGTGGTAAAGGTATGCGTGCTATTTGGAAAAAAGAAGAACTGCGTAAAGGCTGGGATTCTGCCCGCCAGGAAGCAAGTGCAGCTTTTGGTAATGACGGTATGTATATGGAAAAGCTTATTGAAGAGCCTCGCCATATCGAGATACAAGTTGTAGGAGACAGCACCGGTAAAGCATGTCACCTTTCAGAACGTGATTGCTCTGTACAACGGCGTCATCAAAAACTTACTGAAGAAACTCCTTCTCCTTTCATGACAGATAAGCTGCGTGAAGAGATGGGTAATGCGGCTGTACGAGCTGCAGAATATATAAAATACGAAGGTGCAGGTACGGTAGAATTCTTAGTAGATAAGCATAGAAATTTCTACTTTATGGAGATGAATACTCGTATTCAGGTTGAGCACCCAATTACAGAACAGGTTGTTGACTATGACCTGATACGTGAGCAAATTCTTGTTGCTGCGGGAGTGCCAATTTCAGGCAAGAATTATTTCCCACAGTTGCACTCTATTGAGTGCCGTATCAATGCAGAAGATCCTTACAACAACTTTAGACCCTCACCAGGCCGTATAACTAATTTACATGCCCCGGGTGGTCACGGTGTACGCATAGATACTCATGTTTACAGCGGTTATTTGATTCCGCCTAATTATGATTCTATGATTGCTAAACTGATTACTACCGCGCAAACACGTGAGGAAGCGATCAATAAAATGAAGCGAGCACTTGACGAATTTGTAATTGAGGGTGTAAAAACTACGATACCTTTTCACAGACAGTTGATGGAAGATCCTGGTTACATTTCAGGTAATTACACAACTAAGTTTATGGAAGACTTCAAAATGAAACCTGAAGTAACAGAATAACAAAAAGGCCCGAATTTAAGTTCGGGTTTTTTTATGCCATAAAATCAGCTGATTTCTGCTTATTTTTAGATGAAAATTATCCATTTATGAACCCTAATTTTTCATTCTGGGAACTACAAACCTGGTTCTCTCATGTTGATTTTACAATAGCCGGAAGCGGAATTACAGGATTGAATTGTGCACTTCAACTAAGGAAGAAATATCCACTAGCTAAAATCCTATTGCTGGAGCGCGGAAGTTTACCCACCGGGGCGAGTACAAAGAATGCGGGCTTTGCATGTTTTGGCAGTCTTTCAGAAATTATAAGCGATCTTAAATCACATACAGAAGATGAAGTCCTTGATATAATTACCATGCGCTACAATGGTCTTAATTTGCTTAGAAAGACGCTGGGCGATAAAGCTATTGACTATAATCACTGGGGCGGCTATGAGCTATTTTTTAAGCGAAATAGAGAATTGTATGAAACCTGCTTTGAGCAGATGAAATCTGTAAATAGGTTACTCAAACCTATCTTTAATGAGGATGCTTTCGCTGTAGCGGAAAATAAATTTCATTTCAAGAATATTCAACCAAAAGTGATCTTCAACACTACCGAAGGACAGATCAATACGGGAATGATGATGAATTCATTATTGAAACTTGCAAAGGCAAATAACATTCTCATTCTTAATAATCACACTGTAGAATCATTTACAGACTTAAACAACCGGGTTGAGATAAGAACGCAGCAAATTTCTTTTAAAACACGTAAATTTTTCATTGCTACCAACGGCTTGTCTTCAAAGCTTGGTCTCACCGAAGTCGAGCCTGCTCGCTCCCAGGTTTTAGTCACTAAACCAATAAAAGATTTGCACATTAAGGGTACTTTTCATCTTGATGAAGGATATCTGTATTTTAGGAATATTGATGGTAGAATCTTGTTGGGCGGAGGCCGAAATATTGACCAGAAAAACGAACAAACAGATTCTTTTGAGATTACACCAAAAATTCAGGATTATCTGGATGAGCTACTTAAGAATACAATTTTGCCTGATCTGGATTACGAAATTGATCACCGCTGGAGCGGAATAATGGGCGTAGGTGACAAGAAAAAACCAGTACTAAAAGAAATTTCTGAAAATGTGTTTTGTGGTATTCGGCTTTCTGGTATTGGCGTGGCAATAGGAAGTCTGGTAGGCAAAGAATTAGCCGATTTTGCTTAGTTTTAAGTAGATTTTTGCTCCTTTTGGGAGGTTTTTTCTGTGGTTGAAAAACACTTGTTTTCCGTGAAAATCGGCTTTAATAAGGTAAAAATCGCCTTTAAAGAATGATTTTTCGACCATTACTTCAATAGAAGTTTTTGCATCACTAACAACTAATTCATGAGGTAAAAGCAGTAATTCTTCAATTGAATCTTGCCCAATAGTTGACCCAGAAATTCTGCTAACATCGCCAAAAAAGGAAGCAATATAACCATTTTTTGGACTATTAAATATTTCCTCAGGTTTGCCCGACTGGATAAAAGTTCCGTTACGCATCACTTTAATTTCATCAGAAAACGAAAGCGCTTCTTCACTGTCATGGGTAGCAGTAATACAGGTTATATTCTGCTTTTTCAGATACTGGTAAAGATTTCGCCGTAAGGCATTGCGTCTAAAATTATCAATATGACTAAAAGGCTCATCAAGCAACAATAGTTCCGGTTCTTTTGCAATCGCTCTGGCAAGCGCGACACGCTGTTTTTGACCACCGCTTAAATATTTCACGTGTGTATCTGCTAATTCCTGCATATCTACAACCTCCAGTAACTCGTCAACACGCTCATTACGGGCTTTCATAAAATTGCGGGAAAGGAATTTCGCAATATTATCTGCCACTGAAATAAACGGCATAAGATCAAAATCCTGAGCGAGATATTTCATATACGGTTCTCCGGGAATCAGGTTAAAATCCGGACCTAAAACCTGCTTTTCTCCCCAGAAAATCTGCCCGTTTTTTAACTGAAATAAGCCATAAATGAGCTGTAAAAGGGTGCTTTTTCCGCAACCGCTTTCGCCCAATATGGAAATATGATCTCCTTGTTCTACAGTAAAATGTATATTTTCTAAAACAGGATCTTCTAAATAAGCAAAAGATTTTATGTTGACTTTAAGCATTGTTTAAATATAAAGACCAAATAAAAGACCTGCAAGATTAAACAAGAGAGACCTGCAAGGTTTATTACAGGCTAGACCTACAAGGTTTTTGAAACCTTGCAGGTCTTCGGTTTGTTTTAAAAATCCTTGTAGGTCTAGAAAAATTTTGCCGATCGCAATTATCCTTTTATTTTTTCTTGAATTTTATCTGGCAGTACAACATAACCCATGTTGTAAAGTGTAAATGAATATAGGTCTGCATACTGCTCTATAGTCTTGCTCACCGGAGTTCCTGCGCCATGACCTGCATCTGTCTCAATACGGATTAAAACCGGAGCATCACCCGCTTGCTTTTCCTGTAATTCTGCGGCAAATTTAAAACTGTGCGCAGGAACCACACGGTCATCATGATCGCCTGTGGTTACTAAAGTAGCCGGATATTTAACGCCTTCTTTCACATTGTGAACAGGAGAGTAGGACTTGATATATTCAAACATTTCTTTACTGTCTTCAGAAGTACCATAATCATAAGCCCACCCGGCACCGGCTGTAAATGTGTGATAACGCAACATATCCATAACACCAACGGCAGGAAGCGCGACTTGCATTAAATCTGGTCGCTGCGTCATGGTCGCACCTACAAGCAAACCACCGTTTGAACCACCGCGTATAGCCAGATATTCTTTTGAGGTGTATTTACTGTCAATAAGATATTCCGCGGCAGCGATAAAATCATCAAACACGTTTTGCTTCTGCATCTTCGTTCCCGCATCATGCCACTCTTTACCGTACTCACCACCCCCACGCAGGTTTGGAACCGCATAAACACCGCCCATTTCCATCCAGATTGCATTTGTAATACTAAAAGACGGAGTAAGACTAATGTTGAAACCGCCATAACCATAAAGCATAGTTGGGTTTTTACCGTTAAGCTCAAGACCTTTTTTGTAGGTAATGATCATGGGCACTTTTGTGCCGTCTTTTGAAGTGTAGAAAACCTGTTTGCTCTCGTAATTTTCAGGATCAAAATTGATGTCCGGTTTTCTAAATAATTCTGAAGTTCCGCTCTCTATGTTATATTTATAGATACTTCCCGGGGTCACATAGTTGGTAAAGGTGTAATACAGTTCTTTTTCCTCTTTTTTGGTTCCAAAACCACCCACGCTGCCTATTCCCGGTAATTCTACATCACGCACCAATTTCCCATCATAATCGTATTGTTTTATCTGCGAAACAGCATCTACCATATATTCTGCAAAAAAGAAACCACCACCGGTTGACGGACTTAAAACATGCTCTGTTTCCGGAATGAAATCAACCCAATTGTCAGGTGTGGGATTAGAAGCATCAACTGTAACGATCTTCATGTTAGGCGCATCCTTATCTGTCACGATAAATAATTTTGAGCCTACATTGTCTATCACATATGAGTTGGTGTCTGTATTATCCAGAATTGTCACAAACTTGCTATCTGGCTTCGTGAGGTCTTTGATCATCAACTTATTCCCTGATGTTGAAGTTCGTGGTCCTAAGATCAAATAATGATCATCTTCGGTCACATTACCATAGATATAGCGATGTTTTTCAGCTTCTGTTCCGCCAAAAATAAGTTCGTCGTTTTTCTGAGGCGTGCCTAGTTTGTGATAATAAACCTTATGTTGATCAGTCTTGGCTGAAAGTTGGCTGCCTTCCGGTTTATCATAGCTGGAGTAATAAAAACCGTCATTACCTTTCCATGACATCCCGCTGAACTTTATATCAACAAGCGTATCTTCTGTGATTTCTTTGGTTTCAGCATCCATAACCAGAACTTTTCTCCAGTCGCTGCCGCCTTCAGAAATGCTGTAAGAAAGGATTTTGCCATTTTTAGAGAAATCTATTCCGCCAAGGGAAACAGTTCCATCCTCAGAAAAAGTATTAGGATCTAGAAAAACCTCTGCAGTTGAAGGATCGTCGCCAGTTTTGTAGCGATAGATCACATATTGGTTCTGTAAACCGTCATTTTTAGAAAAATACGTGTAATCACCTTCTTTATTAGGAGAACCTATTTTCTCGTAATTCCAGATATCCTCCAGTCGCTTCTTTATTTCCTCCCGATATGGGATTTTATCAAGATAGCCGAAGGTAACTTTATTTTCTTCCTTGACCCAAGCTTCGGTATCAGGACTTCGGTCATCCTCAAGCCAGCGGTAAGGATCTTTAACTTCTGTGCCAAAATAATTATCTACTGTATCTACTTTTTTTGTTTCGGGGTATATTACCGCCATAGTGTGATCTTGTTTTTTGTCTTCTTGACAAGAGAATAATAAAACTGTTGCCAAGACTGAAATGAGAGGTTTTCGCATGGTATAGAAAGTGTTGGTGTATTTCAAATATACCTTAAAAAAAACCTCTTAAACATGAGGCTTAAGAGGTTTTAACATTTCGTTAAGAATAGATGATTACACCAGTTCTTTCGTCATTAGATATTCAGCAATTTGCACGGCATTTGTTGCAGCACCTTTTCGCAAATTATCTGCCACAACCCACATATTTAAAGTGTTAGGTTGAGAGTAATCGCGACGTAAACGACCTACAAAAACATCATTTTTACCTTCTGCATAGATAGGCATAGGGTATGTGTTTGTATCTGGGTTATCCTGAAGAGTCACACCATCTGCATTTTGCAATAAATTGCGAACTTCTGCAATATCAAAGTCCTCATGAAACTCTACATTTATCGCCTCACTGTGACCTCCTACAACCGGAATACGTACAGCAGTTGCCGTTACAGCAATAGTTTTATCACCCAGTATTTTTTGAGTTTCGTTTACCAGTTTCATTTCTTCCTTTGTGTATCCATTTTCGGTGAAAACATCACAGGCAGGAATGGCGTTGCGGTGAATAGGGTAAGGATATGCCATCTCACCTTTCTCACCTATATATTCATTCTCTAACTGGCGAACCGCTTTTACCCCTGTACCGGTTATAGATTGATATGTGGAAATAACCAATCTTTTAATTCTATATTTTTTGTGTAAAGGCGCTAAAGCCACAATCATCTGTATGGTTGAGCAGTTAGGGTTTGCAATGATCTTATCTGTGTCTTCCAGCTCTCCCGCGTTGATCTCAGGTACAATTAGTTTTTTAGTAGCGTCCATTCTCCAGGCTGAAGAATTATCTACGACAGTTGTACCAACTTCTGCAAATCGTGGTGCAAATTCTAATGAAGTACCACCACCGGCAGAAAAAATAGCAATATCAGGTTTGGCAGCAATCGCATCTTCCATAGAGAAGATAGTATACTGCTTATCTTTATATGTCACTGTTTTACCTACAGATCGCTCTGAAGCTACAGGAATTAATTCTGTAATTGGAAAATTGCGTTCTGCAAGAACCTTCAACATTACCTGGCCTACCATCCCGGTAGCACCTACAACGGCTACTTTCATAATAATATAATTTAACCCACTAGTGGGATTATTGACTCGAGGCGCACCCCGATTATTGTTATTAAATTAAAAATTCTTACCTCATTTTAAATGTAGAGGCATTTATTTCTTAAAAAGAAAGGCCAAAAGTACCAACTAACTGAAACATAGGTGACATTCTTCTTAAAAATATACACATTTGTACAATTTGTTATTTTTCACAAATATCTTAAAAAAGAACCACGCCTTTTGAGCGTGGTTTAGTTAATAGTAAACTGCAGTGCAGCGGTGTTTTCAGCTTTACTGAAACGTTAACTTTTATTTCTTACGCAGCTCGTCGCGAATCTCCATTAAAAGATCTTCTGTAGAAGGACCTTTTGGTGCAGGAGGAGCAGCAGCTTCTTCTTTTTTCTTTGTTTTTTCATAACCCTTAAGCAACCAGAAGATAACAAAACCTATTATAATAAAATCTATAATAGCTTGTAAAAAGTTACCGTAGGTCATAATTGCTCCTCCAGCTTCTTTAGCAGCTTCTACTGTTTCATATGCCCCACCGTCTAAAGAAAAGAAAAGGTTGTTTACATTTTGCCCTCCCAGTAAAAGGCCTATAACCGGCATGATTACGTCTGCTACTAAGGAGCCTACTATTTTATTAAACGCACCACCTACGATAACCGCAGTTGCCAGTGCTACAATATCCCCTTTCATAAGAAAGGCCTTAAAGTCTTTTAAAAATGCCATTTTCAGTTAGTTTTTAGTTATTTAAGGTTAAAATTAAAGAATAATAAGACAGGAGAATTGATATTGTAATTTTTTTATCTTTATCGAAGAATAACTCGTTTTATCCGTTGAGAAACACAAGTTAGTAGTTCGTAAGGTATAGAATTAATAGCTTTAGATAATTCAACCACAGAGGCGCCTTTGCCAAAAACGATTACCTCGTCACCCTCTTCACAGTCAATAGTAGTTACATTTACCATGAGCATATCCATACAAACATTGCCTAAAATTGGTGCTTTCTTGCCATTAATCATAACAAAACCTTTCCCTTTACCAAATGCGCGTGATATACCATCTGCGTGACCTATAGAAATTGTTGCAGACCGTTCTGACGTCGACGATTTGTGCCCCCTGTTGTAACCTACAGATTCTCCCGGCGTTATTGTATGAATTTGAGAAATAGCAGACTTTAATGTAGCCACAGGAACTAATATCGAATCTTCATCTGCAGAATTACCGTAGCCATACAAACCAATACCTGTACGCACCATATCAAATTGTGCTTCAGGATAATTTAGTATTGCAGAGGTGTTGCTTTGATGTAAAATGGGGCGATAACCTAAGCCCGTTATCATTTTATCTGCAATAGTGCTGAAAGTACTTATTTGATTGAGAGTAAAGACTTTTTCGCTAAGATCTTCACTAGCTACAAGATGTGAGAAAAGTGATTTCACATAAATAGCATCTGTAGACTTAAAAATAGAGAGCAGTTCTTCTTCATTACCAGGCTTAAAGCCAAGCCTGTTTAATCCTGTATTGAATTTTATATGTATAGGATATTGTTTCAGGTTTTGCTTTTCCACTAAGGCAATAAAAGCATTTAGGACCCGGTAACTGTATAAATTAGGTTCCAGACAATGTTCAATAATATCCTCAAAAGTGTCTGGTTGTGGGTGTAAAACCAGAATAGGAGTTTTAATACCACCTGCTCTCAATGTTATACCTTCTGAAGTATAAGCAACGGCGAAATAATCTACATTCTTTGTTTCAAGTTCGAGAGCCACAGCAACAGGATCACTGCCATAAGCATAAGCCTTAACAACAGCCAGCACTTTAGTCTGCGGCTTTAATTTAGATTTTAGATAATCAAAATTATGTCTTAACGCGTTAAGATCTATTTCAAGCACAGTTTGTGACATTTACTCGAGGGGTTGTTCAGGATCTATCTCTTCAGGATCTTTTACCTCCAGCGTTTTAAGGCGCTCACGCAGCATCGCCTTGTAATAAGCGCCTCTGCTTAAAGGTTCATATTCTTCTGTCTCACCAAGAAGAACAAGATCATCACTTGCCGCTTTGCGATAACTAAACTGAGCCAGATTTCCTGTGCGGGTGCAAACAGCATGTACCTTAGTGACATATTCTGCCGTGGCCATTAGTGCAGGCATGGGGCCAAAGGGATTGCCTTTAAAATCCATATCCAGACCGGCTACGATCACACGCACACCACGATTAGCAAGGTCATTGCAAACTTTCACAATTTCATTATCAAAAAACTGCGCTTCATCTATACCTACCACATCGCAATTATCTGCAAGAATAGGAATATTTGCAGCTGCAGGAACGGGTGTAGATCGTATTTCATTGGCATCATGAGAAACTACAAGTTCATCATCAAACCTTGTGTCTATGGCCGGTTTAAAGATCTCAACTTTTTGCTTAGCAAACTTTGCGCGCTTGAGGCGGCGTATCAACTCTTCGGTTTTTCCCGAAAACATCGAGCCACAGATTACTTCTATCCACCCAAATTGCTCTTTATGATTGACAGTATTTTCGAGAAACATTTTGTATTTTTCAAACATAAACGGCATTGGCGCCGTTTTCCTTGTAAGACAGGCAAATTTATTAAAAAGCCAGTCAATAACCGGAGTAAACAAAAAAGTTATGAAGAAGAAATTAAAATCTGAATTAGTAAGCCTGGCTCACCGGATTTTAAAACTCGATTCTGATAGCGATTACCGCGAAATGCAGGAAGAGGCAAGACGCCTTTATGAGGCTTTTACAGTTTTGGCTTTCGCCGAAAGGCAATTTGACGCGCCTAAACCCACCCTTGAACAAAAGGATATTATTGAAACTTTTGAAGAAAAGGAAGTTGAAGAAGTTGCAGAGCTTTTTGACACAGTGCAAAAAACACCTGTACAAAAACAGAAGCCTGAAACTGTAGCTGAGATTACAAAAGCAAATCAGGAACTTTTTGAAAAAGCGCGCAAAAAGGAGAAAAAATCGGCTGAAAGAGATAGTTTTTTTCGTCCTGACGGGACTGAGCATAATGAGAATGATGAGGCTCTTTATGAGCCTGTGATCGAGAAAATAAAAGACATGGTTGCTCAAATGCCATCAGAAGCAGACGATATAGACGACATGTTTCATGAAATTACAGGCAAACCTGAATATGCTAAAAATGATATGAAGGATGTGGGTGAGTTTGGTCGTATGGCTGAATTTGAAGAGAAAAAACCCATGGTTTCAGAAAAGCCAAAGTCTCTTAATGATAAGCTTACAAAAGGTATCGCAATAGGTCTTAACGATAGGATCGCATTTATAAAACAACTTTTTAACGGCAGCACTTCAGACTACAACAGAGTTTTATCGCAGCTTAACACTTTGGGCAGTAAAGCAGAGGCCTATAATTTTATTAGGGATATGGTAAAACCAGACTATAATGGCTGGGCCGGCAAGGAAGTTTATGAGGTTAGATTTCTGGAACACGTAGAAAAGAAATTTGATCACTAATTTAGCCGTTCAATTAGAAACCCTATAAATGTCAAAACTTTATTTAGTACCCACGCCTATTGGCAATCTTGACGATATGACCTTTAGGGCGGTACAGGTGCTAAAAGATGCAGATCTTATTCTTGCTGAAGATACACGTACTAGTGGTAAACTTCTTAAGCATTTTGACGTCAAGACAAACATGCATTCTCATCACATGCATAACGAGCATAAAACTGTTGATGCAATTGTAGAACGCATTAAAAATGGCGAGACCATCGCACTTATAAGTGATGCCGGCACACCTGCAATTTCAGACCCGGGATTTTTATTAACTCGTGCCTGTGTAGAAGCCGGTCTTGAAGTAGATTGCCTGCCTGGCGCAACGGCTTTTGTTCCTGCACTTGTAAATAGTGGTTTACCTAATGATAAGTTTGTTTTTGAAGGATTCCTACCTGTCAAAAAAGGAAGACAAACACGTCTTAATTTATTGGCAGAAGAAACCCGGACAATGATATTTTATGAAAGTCCGCATAAGTTGATTAAAACGCTGGGGCATTTCAAAGAATATTTTGGCGCAGAAAGACTATGCTCTGTTTCAAGAGAGATTACCAAACTTCATGAAGAAACAGTACGCGGCACCGTGGAAGACGTATTTAAACATTTTGAGAGCAAACCCCCTAAAGGCGAAATTGTTATTGTAGTAGGGGGGAAGCGATAACTTTAGACCTTAGGTTCCCATCCCGGCTCATATTCACGCCCCCAGAGCTGCATAGCATCCCGGTCGTATATATGTCCTGTTCTATCATCTATGTCAAAACCTTTCCCTACCCGATAAGCCATATTTGCGTAATGCACCATCGCCATACTTATACTTGCATCTGCAATGGGAGCATTAAGACTAGCTTTTCCGCGTATGGTATCGAAGAAATTTTTCATATGAGTGGTAGACATATCGCCCCCGCCGCCTAATGTATTGCCCGCTTCAGAAGAAGCAGATTGATTTGTTTTAATTACTTTTCCAGTTCGATCTGTTAGAATGTATTTTTCGCGATCTACAAAAACAGCACCGTCGCTTCCATAAATAGTAGTTCCTCTCCCGGCGCCATAAGTGTCATAGCCATTGCGACTTTTACCGTCCCATTTAATAATTTTATTTCCTTTAAAACGGAAGGTTGCATCCATAGTGTCATACATTTCCCAGCCATCTTGTAAGAAATGACGTTTAGCAGCTTCAACTTCAGCATGCACGGGAAAATCTACATTTAAAGCCCATCTTGACACATCCAGTTCATGAGTAGCATTGTTTCCAGTTTCTCCTGTGCCATAATTCCACCCATACCAATGCCAGTTATAATCCCAGGTTTCTTGGGTGTAATCACGTCTTGGGGCGGGTCCCTGCCACAACTCCCAATCTAATCCCTGTGGAATGGGAGCTTGTGTTTGCACAGGTACTTCGCCGCGCGAATTAGTATAAAAGGCTACAGCTTTGTATGGAGTGCCTATAATACCGTCATGAATTTCCTGTATAATTTCGGCAGTATGATCTGATGACCGTTGCTGATTTCCCATTTGTACGACCTTGTTATATTTTTGAGCCGCTTGTACTAAAATTTCATTCTCGTGCATATTATGACTACAGGGTTTCTCAACATAAACATGTTTTCCGGCTTGCATCGCCAGTATAGAACCGGGAGTATGCCAATGGTCTGGAGTTGAATTAATAAGAATATCTACCTGAGAATCATCGATCACTTTGTGAATGTCATTTTCTAATTTAGGTGTGTAATCAATATTTTCTGAAAAGTTTTTCAGCGCATTGACGCGCTGGCTTTCCATAACATCGCAGAGATACAATAAGTTTACATTATTTTCTTTTTGAGCGATAGGTTCTACATACGCTCCATATCTTCTTCCTAAACCCGCAATCGCAATATGCAGTCTGTCGTTGGCGCCCATTATGCGATTGTAGCTACTTGCCGCCATAGATGTAGCTGAATTGCTTAGGGCCAGGGCTGTTCCTCCTAAAACCGTTTTTGTAATAAAATTTCTTCTTGTGGTCATTACAGCTTTTTAAAGAGGTTTGATTTTAATGTTTTTAAACGAAACACGATTTCCGTGATCCTGCAAGAGGATATTTCCTCTTTCCAGCTCGCCAAAACCTGGCCATTTAGCATATTTACTTTCAGAAACCAGTTTGTGAAAGTCATCGCTTTTACGCTCATACTCCAGTACCTTCATCCCATTAAGCCAATGCTCAACATGATCTCCTTTAGAAATAATATATGCTGTATTCCATTCTCCTGTGGGATTTACAGGTTTTTCTGGATCTGCTTTAATGAGGTCATATAATGATGCAATAGTACGGCTCCCTTCATGGTTGCCTAGTTTAGCATCGGGATGAAATTCATCATCAAGAATTTGATATTCAAGACCTATAGAAGAACCTTCTCCTTTATTAATTTCAGTATCAACGTAGTACTTAATCCCGCTATTAGCACCTTTTGTAATTTTAAAATCAACTTTTAATTCAAAATCACCATATTGTTTAGTAGTTACAATATCACCTCCAGCCGCAGATTCTTCACCGCCGGAATCTAAAACTATAAGTTCGCCATCTTTAATCTCCCAACCACTTTCTGGAAAAGAGTCTAATTTTCCTCCACGCCAGCCATTAGTAGTTTTACCATCCCACAACATTTCCCATCCATTATTTTTTTCATCAGTTGTGAGCTGATTTTTAGTGATTATGGGCGATAAAGGAGTCTTTTGGCTGTATTTTGAAAGACTATCAGTTAAGATGTTAATATTTTTCCAAACCACTTCTGTGCCTTCTTTTTCTTCATCTCCAATCGCGTGAACCTGCAATGCGATAAAGCCTTTAGAAGTTTTGGCATCAATGAGATAAGAAGCAGGTACTCCATTGATCCAGGTTTTTATAGTGTCACCTATAGCTTCAATTCGATATTTATTCCAATCATTTTGTTTAAACGCCTTCTGCGCTTCCGGGTTATTATCAAGTGTGGTTAACCAGCCACGTCTGCCCTCATCATAGATTCCCGCGCTCCAGGCTCTTGCTGAGGGGTCTATTTCTATTTGATAACCATGAACCCTCCCATTTTGATACTGTGGGATACTATTGCTTCTGATCTGTATACCTGAATTCATTGTAGAATCTACCTTGTATTCCAGTTCTAAAATAAAGTCCCCATACATTTTATCTGTGGTTAAGAAAGAATTGGGAGTGTTGTGAACTGTAGAACCTACAATTGTACCCTCTCTTACCTCATACTTGGCTTCGCCGCCTTTTTGGGACCAGCCCGATAAATCTTTCCCGTTAAAGAATGAAACCCAGGGTGTCTCATCTTTTGGTTTTTGAGAACAGCTCGCAAGTGCGCCTACTATAATAAAAACTAAGGCGCGATTAAAAGTTTTGGTTGTTTGCATATGGTTGGATAAAATGTTTTAAAACAGGTGGTTGTATTGATAGAAAATCATCTTGTGTTCTTACCTTCCAGCAAATCAACAAGTTTAAAAATATGTTCATTGCTATAGCCAGCAGTATTCACTTTACTAAATTTCTTTTTCCCCGTCCAGATGATCATTTTATCTCTAAAGAGCTCTATTTCGCGAATGCGATCTGGCCGAATAATCTGCGTTTTTTGTTTCCCTAGTTTAAAAGAAATAAGATGCTTTTGAAACCTTACGTAATCTTTAAATCTTAAGGGAGAGATAACAGGAATGTAGAGCAGAATCATAGCGATAGCCATAAGAAATGAATAATGATTATTTCTAAGCAGGTCTACTAAGCCAAGAATCATTATGAATATTCCAGCAGCGTAGAAGTACATCTTCCAGCGAGCACGTTGATTAATGAACGTAATATTTTTGTACTTCATTTAAGCTGTAGCTACTTTATTATTAATATGAAGCTTATCAAGAAATTGGCAAACATCTTCATTCGTGAATAAGGCTGTATTGATGAGATGGCTCTTACCATCTTTCATGTTTAATTCAATACTTGTACCTTTAGTTTTTATCGTTCTCAGATTTTTTAAAGAGATCACTTCTCGATTGTGTTTGAGTTTAAATGAAATCTTATAAGGGCTGTAATGCACAACATATTCATGCCGGCGCTCGTAAGCTATTTTTGCAGGGAATAACAAAACAATGTAGCTGGCAGCAATTAAAAATGTAGTGCTTTGTCCGTTTGCTCCGCTCCAGATAAAGTAAGTAGAAACACCTAGAATTAGTAAGCACACTGCTATATAAATCAGATTAAGTCTGGAGAATGAATCATAGAAGTAAATCTTTTTCATACAACAATATAATGATTTATTCTCGTATTCTCATAACCTCCAGATATACAGGGCCACCATCAAGAGGATAGCCTTGAACTTTCTTAGCGATAAGAATAGTTTGTTTTCCTAAATGTGCATCGAGATCTACAGTCTCACTTTTTAATGCATAAGTTTCCTGATCTGTTTTTAAAGTGTGCGTGCCATATTGATAAGTGGTCATTCCCGCACGTTCTATAATACCATTATAAGTTTCTTCGGTGTTTTCAGGGGTCGAACTCTTGCAGCCTAATGCCAGAAATAAGCTTATAATTAAAATATTTTTCAGGGTTTTCATATTCTCGTTTGTTTAAAATTAATCATAATTTTAGCCTTTTCAAACCTGATTTTACTTCATCTGTTTTCGATTAATAATCATTAACTTATCATTTAATATTGTAAAAAAACCATGCGCTGGACACTAAAACCTGCCCCAAATACCCAAAAAACGGCTAAACTGGCTGCAGAATTAGGCGTGCCTCAATCTATCGCCTCTTTACTTATTCAGCGCGGGGTAGAAACTTTTGCTCAGGCAAAAAAGTTCTTTCGTCCTTCTTTAGAAGATCTGCATGATCCCTTTTTAATGAAAGATATGGACAGAGCGGTTGAGCGCATAGAAAAAGCTATCGCTCAAGGCGAAAACATTATGGTTTATGGTGATTATGATGTTGATGGCACTACAAGTGTTGCGTTAATGAGTAGTTATCTACTCTCAAAATACCCTAATGTGGCGACCTATATTCCAGATCGTTATGCAGAAGGCTATGGTGTCTCTTATCAGGGGATAGATTATGCGCACGATAATGATATTTCACTAATTATAGCTTTAGACTGCGGAATTAAGGCAATAGATAAAGTTGCTTACGCGAAAGAAAAAGAGATTGATTTTATAATCTGTGATCACCACCGCCCGGGAGCTGAAATCCCTGATGCAGTCGCTGTTCTTGATCCTAAGAGGAAGGATTGCAATTATCCTTATGACGAACTTTGTGGTTGTGGTGTGGGTTTTAAATTAATACAAGCCATAGCGCAAAAAGCGGGTTATCCTGTTAATTCGCTATTGCCGTACTTAGACCTTGTTGCTACAGCGATAGGTGCAGATATTGTGCCCATTACCGGCGAAAACAGAGTGCTGGCTTATTTTGGTCTTGAAGTAATAAATACGCTGCCGCGTACCGGTATTCAGGCTTTAATAGAAAATGTCAAGAAAGATAAACTCACGATTACAGATGTAGTTTTTATAATAGCACCACGTATTAATGCAGCCGGAAGAATAAAGCATGGGTTACATGCCGTTGATCTTTTAAAAGAAACAGATAAGGAGCGCGCAATGAAAATGGCTGCTGAGATTGAATCATTTAATGCTGAGCGCAAAGACCTCGATAAACTAATTACAGAACAAGCTCTGGAACAAATTCTTGATAAAAAGGAAGAAAACAGAAAAACAACAGTCGTTTTTAAAGAAGACTGGCATAAAGGTGTAATTGGCATTGTGGCCTCACGTCTTACAGAAACTTATTACAGGCCAACTCTTGTTTTTACACAAAGCGGGGAGAAACTAGCTGCCAGCGCACGATCTGTTACAGGTTTTGATGTTTATGAAGCTCTTGAAGGGTGTGCAGAACACATAGAGCAATTTGGGGGTCATAAGTATGCTGCCGGCCTCACTTTGCACGAGAAAGATTATGAAAATTTTAAACAGAAGTTTGAAGAAGTGGTGTCACAAAGTATTGATGAGCGACTCTTAGTGCCAGAGATACGGGTAGATATGAAAATGGAATTAAGCGATATCAATCCAAAGTTTTACCGCATTTTAAGACAGTTTGCTCCATTTGGCCCCGGTAATATGACTCCAATATTTATGACTGAAGATTTGAAAGACACCGGTTATGGTAAATGTGTAGGCGGCGATGATGCTCACCTTAAATGTACCCTAACTCAGCATGGCTTGCCGGGACAATATTCTGGGCCTGCAATAGGAGCAATTGGTTTTAATCTAGGTAATAAATTTGCATTGATACAAAATCAAAAACCTTTTAAAGCTGTATACTCTCTAGACACTAATGAGTGGAATGGCGACGTGACGCTTCAGTTAAAACTGAGAGATATTCAGTAGACTTGTGAATTGGTATTAATAGCTAATCTTTCGTTTAACATATTTTTATTTAGAATTAATCTAAACAAGTGTATATTTGTGAAAATGCTTATTATGGACCACATAAACATCATTTATAGAAATCACTTTGGGATTGCTTTTTATTGGAAGGATGTAATCGAAAAACCTACTCTCACCGCCCAAATAATATTTAGGGATATGGGTTTTTACTTGTCGCTAGACGAGCTAAAGAGTTTTAGTTATCAGGTTGTAGAAGGTTTGTCGCAGCGCCATTGTGATAACTGTACCAATAAAGGTGACTGCCGCTCTCTTTTATTAAAAACACCGTCTGCTAAGATTGACCTTGCGATAAGCAGAAATGAATTGCTGGATCTGCAGGATCTTCTGGACAATGTGATTATTAGAATGGAAACTAAAAAATATATGTCTTTCGCCCTAAACTAAAGAGTAAAAGTCTTTAGTTCAAAGGTTTCGCCATTAAAAACGCCATACGTATAGTGGTTTATCCAGTCGCCCAGATTAAAATATGAAGAACGGGGACCTACTTTAATTTCCATAGGTAAATGCCTGTGCCCAAAAATAAAATAATCGTAATGGTTGGTTTCCAGTTTTCGCTTTGCGTAAGTAGCTAACCATTCTTTCTCTTCTCCCAGAAAAACATGATCATCGTCACCAGAGATCAATTTGTTTTTTACAGACATGTGCTGCCCAATTCGCATTCCAATATCAGGGTGCATCCACCTGAAAAGCCATTGAAAAAAAGGTGATTTAAAAACCTTTTTCATTCTTTTATAACCTTTGTCACCAGGGCCTAAACCATCGCCATGACCTATAAAGAACAATTTGCTGTTTATTTGAAAGACCTGTGGCTTAAAAAAAACAGGAATATTAAGTTCATCCTTAAAATAATCACGCATCCATAGATCGTGATTACCCACAAAAAAATAAATATCTATACCGCTGTCTTTAAGTTGGGCAAGTTTACCTAATACGCGTACAAAACCTTTAGGAACAACAGTTTTATACTCAAACCAAAAGTCGAAAAGATCGCCTAGCAAAAATATAACTCCCGCATCTTCTTTGATCTCATCAAGCCACTGTATAAATTTTAATTCCCGCGGTCTGCTTTCTAGTTTAGTAGGAGCGCCTAGATGATTATCACTTGAGAAATAAACTTTTTTTCCGGCAGGAATGTGAAGGTTAAAATCAGGAGTTACCATGCAGGTTATTTATTATCTGAAGCATACCATTCTGCAAAACTAGAATCTGTTTCCTGTAATTTAAGTGAATGCAACTGAATGTTTTCTGGTAAGAATTTCTTTATTTTTTCGGCAAAATCAATCACCATCATTTCGCTGGTAGGTTGATAATCTACAAGCAGAACGTTGTGACCACGGTCTGATAGTTCTTTGGCCAGCTCAACATGAGGTGTATTTTTATTAAAAACAGTAGCATGATCAAACACATCTACGATCTCACCTTTCACGATCTTTTTGAGGTCGCCAAAATCGATCACCATACCGTATTTCACATTCGTGTTATTTGATATAGGCTCACCTATTACAGTAACAGATAATTTATAGCTATGGCCATGCACATTGCGGCATTTACCATCATAACCATATAAAGCGTGACCAGTCTCAAAAGAGAATAGCTTAGTGATACGTATTTTATTCATTAGAGTTCTGGCTGCGTTGCCTGTGTTTTTTAATGTAAAGAATAATGAGCACGATCAATACAAGTAAAGTAGCTCCTAAATAGACGCCATATTTTCCTATAAATGTACCTATCTCATAACCGGCGTCATAAGCCTTGTCACTTACAGAATCTCCCTCTGCCTGCTGCCATAAATAATATAGAATCTGTATCATTTTTTAAACCTGTTATACAAATAGATAATTATTAAAACTACGGCTAAAATTAAAAACAGCCCAGAACCAGTTAAAAACCGAAGAATACCCATTAAAATCGAAATTATAGACAAAAGTAACAAGAATGATCTGCTGTACCTAAAAATTAGTCCACAGATAGATTTTTTTGAAAAAGAGATTGCTTTTTTGCCTTTATTTACCGGCATGAAAACACAGCTTTTTGAGCAACTTGATTTTGTAGAAAACCCACTTTATGAGGTGATTATAGATGACCTTCTACAAAGACAATATTCTATTGTTGATAATTTTTTTAATCCTGAAGAGGTTCACATAATCCGTGATTCTTTAAAACAGGTTTATGAAGCAGATCGCTTTAAAAAAGCAGCTATAGGCAATAAGCTGAACGAAGAAATAGACAAAACCATACGCGGAGATTATATTTTATGGATTAATGAACTTAACGCAAGTAGTGCAGAGCAGCTGTTTTTTGCTAAAATGAATGACCTGATAAGCTACCTTAACAGAACTTGCTTTATGGGGATTCTACAAAAGGAGTTTCACTATGCCATTTATCCTAAGGGAACTTTTTACAAACGCCATCTAGATACTTTTCAAAATGATGATCGTAGAAAATTATCTTTTGTTTGTTATCTTAATGATGACAGTTGGCTTGCAGCAAATGGTGGCGAACTCACACTTTATATTCCTGAAGGTGCTGGTGAAAAGTCCTTAGATATAATCCCCAGCCCGGGTAGGGTTGTTATTTTTGAAAGTCAGGTGCTAGAACACGAAGTAAAACCTGTATTAGCTTCAGAACGGTTGAGTATTACTGGCTGGTTAAAAACGCGTTAAGCAGTCAATTTTGGTTTGAATTTCTTTCGGAATTTAATAATCAATGCGCCGCCGCGTATGATCATCCATACGCTGAAAGCGATCCAGACAGCATATAGTTTGAGACCGAAATAATCACCTATAAACAAAGCCGGCACAAAACCAAAAAACGTAGCCAGTAGTAAAACATTGCGCAAGTATTTCATTTCGCCCATTCCCTTAAAGATCCCATCAAAAATAAAGGCCACGGCATTTAACGGCTGCATGAGAATTATAATGAAAAATAATGCAGAATATCTGGCAATAACCTCTGGTTCTTTACTAAAAATAAGACCAAGCGGTTTGTACAGAAAAACGGCTATTATCATTAAAAAAACGGCCACAATCAGCCCAAAACCGGTTACTTTTTTACTGAGGTTCCACAAGCCGGAATAGTCTTTTGCGCCCAGCAATTTACCGGCAAGAATATTTCCTGCAGCGGCATAACCATCTATAAAAAACGCTGAAAACAACCAGATATTTATAAGTATTGTCTGTGCAGCTATGTAAGACGCACCGTAACCGGTTGCAAATGAATTTGCCAGATAGAGCGCCAGATTTAAAGCTATTGTGCGCACAAAGAGGTTGAGCGCCATACCAATTAATCTATAGAGTTCTGGGTTAAGTGGCAGGCGTAATTTTAGTGAGACTTCAGTTTTTTGTAGTAAAAGTATAAGTGAAAGCAAGGCCATAACCGCCTGAGCTATTAGACTGGCATACGCCGCTCCCGCAATATTAAGAGCAGGAAAATAACCTTCAACACCATAGACTAATAAAAAGTCAAGTAAAATATTTAAAGCCGCGCCTATAATTGCAACAACCATGGGCCAGAACGTATTCTGCAAACCTCTAAAAATGCCAAAGACTGCAAATGTGAACAGGGTTAAAGGGAACCCCCAAACGCGTATACTGTAATATTCTACGCAGTACTGCAATATGAGACCAGAAGCATTGTAGAGCGCAAAAATTTGCTCTATAAAAAAAACGGTGCTTAGCAGAATAACTATACTTAAAGCGATATTGAGAAAAATAGCCTGGGCCGGGAGATCTTTAATTTCATTTAATTTTCCCGCGCCTAAGTATTGAGCGATAATAGCTTGCAAAGCACTTCGCGTTTGTCCCAAAACCCAGATGAGCGCAGAAAGAAAAGACCCTACTATACCCACAGCAGCAAGAGCCTCTGTAGCATCAATATCAATATTGCCCACCACGGCAGCATCTGTGGCAGAAAGTATGGGTTCTGCAATACCGGTGAGTAGCGCAGGTATTGCGAGACGGTTTATATTTTTAAATGAGAGCGCAGAGGTTGAAGTCATGGATTTTTTCGCTTCAAGCGAAATTAACCATTTAATTTTTCACAACACTTTTAATAGGAACAGTAGTATTCTCAAAAGGGAAGCTCATAGCAATAAAAAGGATGATCGCTTTGTTTTGGAAAATAAACAGCGCCTAATTTTTTATAACCTCGTTTCTCGTAAAAATTCTGATTGCGTTTGTTCTGGCTAAAAGTATCCAGCCGCACCGACTGAAAATCACCCTCTTTTGCCCGATTTTCGGCAAAATTCATCAGTTTTTGAGCATAACCTTTGCCCTGAAATTTGGGGAGAACTGCCAGCCTATGAATGTAAATAGAGGGTTTTTGATCTGTCGTGAGCCATTCTATTTTGTCATATATCTCATCTTTTAAAGTAGAGATTACAATTGTACCCAGAATTGTATTTTTAGATTCAAGAACGTAGAGTTCATTTCTGGCGATGTCATTTTCAAAGGCAGCGCGAGAAGGGTAATGATCATTCCATTGATATATTTTATTAGCTATCATGTCTTTGGCGCAAGCCGCAGTAATTACTAATATTTTATCAATTTCATAAGGTTTTGCTAAGCGTATCATCATTAAGCCCTATTTTTGATGACAAATTACTGGTAAACTTTATTAAATGAAAAATATTTTGCTTCCTCTGGGTAACAATGACAGGTTTAAAACTAACCTGCCATATGTTATAGAAATTGCACGCTTGCTAAATGCGACAGTGTATGTTGCTCGCTTATTTAAAGAACTTCCTCGCTCTGGCGGTTTACTTGAAGGAAACCCTACAGTAGAAGAAATTACTACACAAGAACTTGAGCAAATCATTAGTCAATATGATACTAAAGGTGTTGAGGTGGTCGCAAAACCACTTGAAGGAGATGAATGGGTAGAAGCAGTAGGAAGGTTTAACCAGGCGATCACGACAGATCTAATAGTGCTTACACCAAAGCATCACAATATAAATGAAGAACATTATTTAGGTTCTGTGGCCGGCGCATTACTTAAAAAGACCGAAATACCAGTACTTATTGTGCCAGACGATTATGTTTATAGACCTATACAACGCATTCTAATGGCAGTAAAATCTGGGATTGTACATAATCCTGATGTTCTTAGACCATTAGTTGATATACAGGAAGGCGCGGGAGCAGAGATACGTTTACTACAAGTTAAGACCCCAGATTATCTGGCAGAGGATTCTGAATTTAATACAACTTTGGGCAAACTGGTTTCTTCTTATAAATCATCTGAAAACGCTACATTATTTCAGGGATTATTAGAGCATCTTAATGCCAATGACCCCGACTTTTTATGTGTTTTTCGCCGAAAAAGAGGGTTTTTTACCAAGTTATGGGAAGAAGACGCTGTGAAGAAAGTAGATTTTGAAAGTCGCCTGCCTTTATTGGTTTTGAAAGACGCAGAATAAGAAAGTATTTATACCGTAATTTAGTTATATTTGCCCTCCGTTTTGGGGATGTAGCTCAGTTGGCTAGAGTGCTTGACTGGCAGTCAAGAGGTCGTGGGTTCGAATCCCATCTTCTCCACTGAATAGAAATTAAATTCCACCAAAAACCCGCAAACATCACTGTTTGCGGGTTTTTTTATTTTGTATTATATCAAATAATACCATTTAATATCATCTAAATCGGGAGTAATTCGGGAGTAAATCGCGGAAGTAATTTTACTCCCGAATTAGCGTGGAAAATCCCGTCCTTACTGATTTCTTCATTTTTTTATTTCAAAATTATAAAGTAATTTAGAGTGGAATTTTGAACAAAAAATGAGCCTTTTACTCTCCATATTATTTCATATTCGAAAATCCAAGGGTAAATCCGATGGGTTAGCAGGCATTTATTGTCGTATAACAGCTGATGGCAAAAGGGCTGAAATGAGTATTGGAAGGAAGGTAGCTATCGATAAATGGGATGCTGCTGCGGAACGCGTTAAAGGAGTATCAGGCGGTGCTAAGGAGATCAATACCCTTATGCTTAGCATTCAAAATGACCTTCTTGAAAAACAACGGGAATTTAACAGACAAGGTATTTCCTTTACCGCTACTGATCTGCGTGATGCCTATCTGGGCAAAATCCATACCGCCAAGATGCTGTTAGAACTTTTTAAAGAGCATAACGATAAGATTTTTAGGTTGATACGTTCGGGGGAATATTCGCTGGGAACCTTTAAGCGCTATGACACCGTTCACAACCACCTAAGGGAATATATAAAAGCAAATTACCAGGGAACTGATATAGCTCTTAAAGATATTGATTACAAATTCATAGAGGGTTTTGCTTTCTTCCTGAAATCTGAGAAGAATTGTGCAACCAATACTACACTGAAATACATTCGTAATTTTAAAAAGATCGTTCGTATTGCACAGGCCCATAATTATATTCAGAAGGATCCCTTTATCAACTGGAAGATGAAACGAAAGGTAGTCAACCGCGAGTTCCTTTCGGAGACAGAACTAAAGAGGATGTCTGAAAAAGAATTTGAGATGGATCGTTTGAGCCAGGTGCGGGATATTTTTATATTTTCCTGTTTTACCGGCCTTGCCTATATCGATGTGCAAAAGCTTACCCGAAATGATATTCTTATGGGTGTTGACGGTAGTAAATGGATCAAGATTAAACGGACAAAGACTGACACACCCAGCAGCATCCCCGTGCTGCCAGAAGCCCAATATATCTTAGATAAATACGCAAATTTTCCACAAGTGGATAGCGCTAACAAATTACTGCCCGTAGCCAGCAATCAAAAGGTGAATGCGTACCTCAAAGAAATCGCGGTACTCTGCAAGATCAATAAGACGCTCACTTTTCATTTAGCCCGCCATACTTTTGCCACTACGGTAACCCTCTCTCGGGGTGTTCCTATTGAGACGGTGAGTAAGATGCTAGGGCATACCAATCTTACCACCACCCAACACTACGCCAAGGTGCTCGACTTAAAAATAAGCAGGGATATGCAGGACCTAAAGCAACGCAAGAGCATTCTGGGCAGATAAGTAAGAATCAGCCTAACCAACTTTCATCCTTATAAGATCTTAAAATGAGCTGATGAAAGAAAAAAGAGTAAAACCTCTTACCATTCTACCACAAATCTTCTGAGACCTTATAAACATTAGGTTGGTTTGTGGTAGGATCTCAAAGCATCATCTTACCACAATCCTACCCATCTTACCCCAAATGTGTGGTAGGATGGGTAGGATGAAAAAAGAACCTACCCAGGCCGTAAAGCCCTAGTTTTACTGGGCTGGGTAAGATGGTAGGATGTTTTGGGGTTTTTAAACAATTTTTGACCTGTGACAAGACTCATGAAAAAAACTATATACCATAAAATATAATTACCCAATTACCCTATACTTTTAAAGACCTTATAAATAAAGGTTTTTTGATAGGTAGATAGATAAAAATAGAATTACCCGCAATCTACCCAGCACTGGGTAATTGGGTAATTTCAAAAAACAGTCTAAAACTGCCCGTAACCCCTGCCAAAGCTGAATTGGGTAATGAGGTAGATGGTTTTAGGATTTTTGGAAGATTTAGAAGCGGACGAAAAGAAAAATAGCTACAAGTACAGCTATAAAACGATGAAACGATGACAGATAAGGAGAATTCCAAAGTTTACAAGGGCTGAAGTTGTCATCATTTTATCATCAAACTGTCATCAAAAAAATAAACGATGACAAAAAAGAAGCTTAGAAAATCTAAAATGATGAAGCGATGAAAATTTGATGACAGGCTAAGCCAGTGATGATAGGGTTTAAGAAGATTTTCATCAAATCATCAAAAATATTGACCAAAGTAGAGTGCTGGTGAAAAAAGAAAAATAGAAGACTTTTTTCTATTTTCTTATTTGAAGCTGAATCGTTTCAGCTGCAAGAAGTTAGTGAAATTCATTAGCGAATTTCATTACAAAATTTAAGATGGAATATATTTCTGAAATTACAGATTACATTCGTTGTCTATAATAAGAAAAATAAGTATATGTCGATAAAATTAAAATATATCGACATATATTTGCAATATGTCGATGCCTTCGACATAGTTCTCTTTAAATGTCGATATCATGTATGATCCTGAAAAAGCATATAACAATCTGCCCTTATTACCTCCTAATGTTGAAGTTGAAACAAAGAAAATATTAAAGCAGGCAATTACATCAAATAAAATATTGGCAGAACTTAAAGGACGAGCGGATGAAATTCCGAATCAATCTATGCTTGTAAATGCCATCACATTACAAGAAGCTAAAGACAGTTCTGAAATTGAAAATATAGTCACAACTCAGGATACGTTGTACAAAGCTTTTTCTTCTAATATTTCTACTACAGATGCCCAGACAAAAGAGGTTTTAAGATATCGTCAGGCATTATGGGAAGGGTATACTGATTTAGGTAAAAGACCTCTTTCCACAAATTCCTTTATTCAAATAGTGCAGACTATAAAAGAGAACGATTCTAGTATAAGAAATGCACCCGGAACTAAAATCACGAGTAATAATACAACCATTTATACTCCTCCAGAAGGTGAATCTGTAATTCGAAATCTATTAAAAAATTTAGAAGATTACATACATGCAGAAGATGATATTGATCTTCTAATAAAATTGGCAATAATGCATTACCAGTTTGAAGCGATACATCCCTTCTTTGATGGGAACGGTAGGACGGGTAGGGTCATTAATATGCTCTTTATGGTCGAGAACGGGCTTTTGGACACTCCTATACTTTATCTTAGTAAATACATCATTGAGAATAAAAATGAGTATTATACAAATCTCAGAGGTGTAACCGAAAATTCAGCATGGGAAACTTGGATTCTTTTTATATTAAAAGGTATAGAAGAAACTGCGCGATACACTTTAGATAAAATAAATTCAATTAATAGTTTGATGCAGGAAACCATTGTTTTTGCAAAAGAAAAACTGCCAGCTCGAGTTTATTCTAAAGAACTAATTGAACTCTTATTTGAACAGCCTTATTGTAAGGTTAAATACCTTGTTGATAAAGATATAGCAAAACGTCAAACTGCAGCGGAATACCTTAATGAGCTTGAAGCAATTGGAATCTTAAAATCACAGAAAGTAGGAGTTGAAAACCTGTATTTAAATGTAAAATTGGTTGAGGTTTTAAAAAAATAAAAGAATTCAAATAAGGCTTTCTGGAAAGCAGGGAAAGATTTATGGCTGTGTCCATACCGATGGTTGCAAAGAAAAAAAGGAATAATTTAAAGTGAAATCACCCCATTCCCCTCCATTACGCAAAAGCTTCATTGCAGGGAAAGCGGTTCATGCAAAAAGTCTTGAACACAATCCCAGAAAAAGGGATTACGTTCGCTTGATCCTCTGCCTTCTAGTTTTGAATTTAAAAGGAAGATTTTTAAAACGTCAGCTTTCCAAAAACTAATTAACCAGAGCAGCCATTTCCTTTTCTTTAAAGAACTAAAATTTAGTTTGGGAGCTTTGCATAACCAGGCTCCCTTCGTCGCACTTTTTATAAAAGCTCTTTCCAAACTTAAATTTTAAATCACGGTCTATCGGAAAAGGAAACGCGATGGCGCTATGGGAAGTAAAGGGATAGTGAACCGGAAAATTTATTCGTTTATAGCTTATAAATTCTACCTGTAAGATCCTGAATTTCTTTAAATAAAAAAAGGAATACGCTCCAGATATAAAAAGTAAATGGATTTTTTTTGAGGTTGTTTTTTGATACTGCTCTGCCATGATTTTGAATTGAATAGCATTAAATTTTCTGTAGATTTCACCCTCATTTTTTAAGAATACTGTTAGCGCGTAATCTTTAATTTCTTAAAATTTACAGGGTGATTTGGTGTTGAAATAGGAACCCTTACATTTTACGTAGGGGTTCGATTTTATGTCCGCTTTTGGCGGACAGAAGGCGAAGCAAGAGGATAACACGCGTTGCGATGTTATTATTTATAAACGCCTTATTTTCAGGTATTTAATTTTGGTAAAAATTATACTTTATCTGGAATTTGCGACAAATCCTCTTAAAACCCTAGTAAACAGGCAATTATTTGCGACAAATCACTAAAAAAACAGGACTATTATGGAACCTTTTATCAGCATCCGGATCAAACGAAAAACAGCGAAAAAGTTTCAGGAATTTTCAAAGAAAAACTTTAAGACCCATTCCGAAACTATGGAAGACATGCTGGATATTTTTGGGTACGAAAGGAACTATTATTTGACTTTTTTTTCATTAGCCCAGTATTAAATAAATAAATCTCTAGTTAATTCTAAAAGTAAAGCAGAACAATCTATAGACATTAACTTCCATATGAAATACGGCGAACTCATATGGGTATTAAGTTTGTCCACAATGCCACGTTATTAAATAAATGAATCAGGGATTCATGGCTACTCAACTAAAGTGATAAACTTAGTTCAAGTTTCTCTACCCTCAAAAAATAAAAGTGTAATTGGAGATTCCTAATAATTATGTCGGCAAGAGGACGGGGCTAATTTTTCAGTCCTTTTAATCTTTGGAGGATTATATTAAAAATGAAGTATTTAATTTATTTACTTTTTTTGACACATAATCTTTTGTAGTCACAAGAGAGTTTCTCATCCTTTTATGAACTGGAAGTCGACATAGCCTATTCCATTTCAGATCTCTCTTCACAAAGTTTCCGTCTTGAAAACCGAAATGTCATTTATAATTATTGCGAACTGGTAGGTCGCAAAGCGAATTGATGTTTCTCATACAATATAGATTTGAGAATATTGTTGATGCTTCCGAAGAAAATGAAATTAGATTGGTGCAGCAACTGGAATGGGAAAAAGAGAACGCCTATTATTAAAAAAGGCTGCGCAATGAGCAACGATTATATAATATTATCACAAAATACCGCTTATGTTGGGTTTGAGTGCCCAATGACCAACAATTATAACAATCCATATCTCAGAGTAGAAACTGAATCATTAGTAGACCTTGCCCGTTCACAAAAACCTGAATTAGAACAAGGTTTCGAGTAGTGTAATAGATTGGTTCCTATTTCCAACTTAAAATATATCATCCATACAGAAACATATTTCTTAAAATATAAAAGGAACATCCCACTCCGTAAAGATTTAGCCTTAATAATAAAACTAATAGGCGGGTATATTTTACCCAATCGGGTATTAATTCCTCGATATGATTTTTCTTTATTTTTTATAAATAATTGTATTTCAATATTTTAAATAAATATAAATCTGATTGCAGATCTAGGAGTAATTATTGAAACCATATGTTTAAAAAGTAGAAATGAGCAGCTATAATAAATATAATAAAAAGGAAGTTAAACAACGTTGGAATTTTGCATTCGCGTTATTTATAGTTTTCGGTTTAGTTTTAACCACTAATTTATTGGACAGAAAGCATTTCAATACCGCACAAGATGCCTTAACAACGGTTTACGAAGACCGCGTGGTTGCACAGCATTATCTTTATAATATGAATACCATCATCCATCAAAAAGAAGAGCAGTTTCTTCAGAAAAAGGTTAGGGAATCTCTAGAACAAGATGTTATTTTAGAAGAGTTGGTCGAAAAGTATGCTGCTACAAAATTGACCTTAGATGAACGTAGAGAATTTGCAACCCTACAGCAACATCTTGCAACTCTTAGAAAGATAGAATTTAAATTGCGCAAAAAACCCTCTATAGAAAATCAAAATATCCCTGCCATATTCAAAGAAATTAAAAAGGACCTTAATATTCTAGCAGATATACAAATGTCCGAGAGTGAAAACAGGACAAAAATTGCTCAAAAATCACTTAATACAAATCAATTACTATCCCATATGGAATTTGGTTTGTTATTAATAATCGGTGTACTTCTTCAGCTTGTTATTTTTTATCGTGTAAAAAACACTCCTAAAATTAATGCTAGAATGGGTCTCAGAGTAGAGTAATTTAATCTACACCTCCACTCATATTTAAATTTCTTTATTAAAAACTTGATTAGACTCGTTTTGAGACTACCCAATTACTATATAATACTTCAATGATTAGAAAATTCCTTACCCCATTTCAAAATTTCATAAAAATTGAAAGCCTTAGTGGGCTACTACTTGTTGTGACGACCGCTATTGCCCTCATTTGTGCAAACTCTTCAGCAAATGCTTTCTATTACTCCATCTTGCATTATGAGCTAGGCATCACTTTAAATACTTTTAATTTTACTAAACCGGTCATCCTCTGGGTTAATGATGGCTTAATGGTTATTTTCTTTTTCTTGATAGGCCTTGAAATAAAACGAGAATTGCTCATAGGCGAACTCAACTCTATAAGAAAAGCAGCTTTCCCCTTAGTAGGCGCTATAGGTGGTATGCTAGTTCCTGTAGTTCTGTTTTTAATACTTAATCAAAATCCAGAAACTCAAGATGCTTGGGGCATACCAATGGCTACGGATATAGCTTTTTCTCTTGCGGTTCTAAATAGTTTGGGCAAACGCGTACCGCTTAGTCTTAAAATATTCCTATCTGCATTTGCAATAGTTGATGATATAGGTGCTGTGCTTATTATTGCTTTATTTTATAGCAGTAGTTTAAATATAATGTTGTTGTTAGTCGCACTTTTAATTTTGATAATTATGTACTTCTTGTCCTACCGTGGGATTTACTCTACCGTGGTGCTTACGTTTGCAGGAATAACGGTTTGGTTTCTGTTTCTTAAAGCTGGCATCCATCCTACAATCGCAGGTATTTTGTTGGCATTTGCAGTACCTGTACGTCAGAGTATAAATACTTCAACATTTTTAGAAAGTATTCAGAAAGTTTATGAGGATATTAAAAGAGCACCTATTTTAAAGAAACCCGTATTATCAAACCAGCAGCTGCAACAGGTAGAAAATCTTGAATATATCGTACGTACATTTCGTTCGCCTTTGCAAAGCCTAGAGGATAATTTACACGGCTTGGTAGCGTATTTTATAATACCTGTTTTTGCACTTGCTAACGCAGGAATAGGGCTGCAAAACCTGACAACTGTAGATAATTTCTTGGTTTTTAATATTGCAATCTGTTTAGTACTAGGAAAAGGGGTAGGTGTGAGTCTCATTGTGCTTTGGGCAAAGAAATTTAAATGGATTACAGTTCCGGACAATATTGATAACCGGCAGATAATTGGTGTATCTTTTCTTGCAGGAATAGGGTTTACAATGGCTATATTTATAGGTAATCTGGCTTTCACTTCTGAGATTTATCTCAACTCAGCAAAAATTGGAATTCTTATTGGATCCGCTATTGCAGCAATTGTAGGTTTTATTATATTGAGAAGTAAACCGCAGATCATTTAAAAGCTTTAAATAGTAACAATCTATTGTCAATTGAAAATACACTCTGAATATTATAAAATTAAGAGCATAATAGTGATTACACTTTGCGCTAAAGGGAAATAGCAATCCTGAGGATCAATTTAGTAAAATTGAAGATAAACAGATAAGTACCTTAGCCTTTTAGATCAACCACTTCCCCCTGATTTCTTCGTTTTCATCCTTCAATTGGTAGTTTTGGGCGCATACTAAGTTATTCCCATTATAGGAATTAATGGCTTGTGGGCGGTTTGGAACAAAAATTCATTTAGTTTATATTATGCAATATATGGATTCTTGACTGGGAAAAGTATTTAGGTTCAAAGACGAAAAGCTAAGGTCCTTGAGCATTGAGAGAATGACGTAGGTTTAATAGTATTGTTTGGTGCACCCGCGGTATTTATAGTTTAAATATTGCACCTCGACTTCGTAGATAGGTTCCCAATTAATAAACAATAAATGAAGAAATTATGACTCGTACTGAAGAAGCCCTAAAGGAAAGAATCAAAGAGCTTACCTGTCTCTACGAAATTTCATCAATTATAGTAAATGCAAATGTAGAGCAGATACAAGAGACTTTTAAGGCCATTGGCTTCAGTCTAAAAAAAGGCTTTCAGTTTCCCAGTCTCACGGAAATTGCCGTAAAAACGTCTTATGGAGTGATAGAAACAGGTTCTATTAATAATATTTTGAACTTATCTTCTAATATAAGTGTATTTAATAAGCCACATGGAAAAATTATAGCATCCTTGACTGATGATAAAAGTTCGTTTTTAAAGGAAGAAAAACAATTACTGGACAGTGTAGCGTTAAAAATAGGAAACCTGCTGGAACGTATTGAGATACAGCAAAACGAAACCTCACTTAAAAGGCAAATGGAAAGGGCTGATAGGCTTTCTATTCTGGGTGAATTGACCGCTGGTATCGCCCACGAACTCAATACACCGCTCGCTAATATTTTAGGCTTTGCAGAACTATTAAAAGAAGATTTTGGCAGCAACCAGCGAGTGGGTAAAGATCTTGACAAAATCATTAGTAATGCCATATTTTCACGGGAAGTGGTCAAGAAACTGATGTTCTTTGCATGCGAGATGCCCCAGCAAATGAAGAAGGTCAACATCGTCCCAAGTATTAAAAATGCTATAACGTTGCTCGATCCCACCTTCAGAAAAGAAGAGGTAAAATACATTGTAAAAATTGAAGAAGAGGAATTATGGCTAAAAGCAGATACCATCCAACTCACACAGATTATTTTTAACTTGATCATCAATGCTATCTATTTTTCTCCTAAAAATGGACTGGTTACCATTGAAGCGCTTCAGTCTAAACATCAAATAATATTAAAAATATCAGACGAAGGAAACGGGTTGTCTGAAGAAGCACTTGAAAAAGTCTTTCAACCCTTCTATACTACAAAGCCTATCGGGGAAGGCTCTGGCCTGGGTCTAAGCGTTGTGCATG
Source organism: Leeuwenhoekiella sp. A2 (assembly GCF_047946655.1). Classification (GTDB taxonomy): domain Bacteria; phylum Bacteroidota; class Bacteroidia; order Flavobacteriales; family Flavobacteriaceae; genus Leeuwenhoekiella. The sequence continues at coordinate 1,547,108 of NZ_CP172311.1, read as the reverse complement.
GCATTGTAGCAAGCCATAATGGTACTATCATAGCCGAAAACAATATACGGGAAGGAGCATCTTTTACAGTTAAACTTCCCAAAACTTAATTACTTTGTAGTATTATGCTATTTAAAAAGGAAAACATATTAATTGTAGATGACGACATCAACATTTTGGAGTTGCTGCAGCGTCACTTGCAGTCTTGGAACTACCATACCTACAAGGCAGTTTCTGTGAAAGAAGGGGTTCAAATCTTACGGGATACAAAAATTGATCTGCTGATAACAGATTTAAAAATGCCAGAAATAGATGGCTTTGAACTGATAAAATTTGTTTCAGAGCATTATCCCAAACTTCCCAAACTTGTTGTAACCGGATATCCTTCGGTGCAGGATTCGCTTGTGACTATAAAAGCGGGGGTAATTGAATATGTTACAAAACCATTTACTAAAGATGAATTGGGTGCTGCTATAGATAAAGCACTTGGTAGTGAAAAAGATTCTGCTAGAGCTTCTGCGAAAGTTGAAATTCATAAGGATGATCCATATGGTGAAATCATCGGCAAATCAGAAAAGATCAATAATATTATTCAAATCATTGAGCGGGTAAAAGATAATAAAGCCACGATTTTTATCAAGGGTGAGAGCGGAACGGGTAAAGAACTGGTGGCGCGTGCCATTCACTACCAGGGTAAGTTTTCAAGAGCTCCATTTATTGCGGTAAATTGTGGAGGCATTCCAGAAAATCTCTTGGAAGCAGAACTTTTTGGTTATACCAAGGGCGCTTTTACAGGAGCAGAAAAAAACCGTGATGGATTCTTTCAAGCTGCCAATGGCGGCACCATTTTCCTAGATGAAATAGGCAATGCATCTATGGCAGTACAGTCTAGATTGTTGCGTGTTCTTCAGGAAAAAGAAGTGATAAAAGTTGGGGCTCAAAAAGCAGAGAAAGTTGATGTGCGCATAATTGCAGCAACTAATAGTGACCTGAAGAAAATGATCAAGAGAGAAACCTTTAGGGAAGATCTTTTTTACAGACTTACTGTTGTTGAAATTAATGTGGCTCCACTTCGAGAACGCAAGGATGATATTCCCCTATTGGTAGACAAATTCTTGTTTAAATATGGTGTAGAATATAAAGACAGGTTTGTTAAAATAAATCCAGAAGCTTTAGCTGTTTTACAACGCTATAACTGGCCTGGAAACATTCGAGAACTGGAGAATGTGATACAGCGCGCTGTAATTATGTGCGATAAAATCGTAGAGATTGAGCATCTGCCTGATTCATTAAAGTTTCATATTGACTTCCCAGATGATAAGTTACTCCCACTTAAAGAGATGGAAAAGCGCTATATTCAAAAAGTGTTAAATGCCACAGATAATAATAAAACCAAAGCTGCCGCTATTTTGGGTATTGATCGTAAAACGATACGACACAAACTTGCAGAGTGATCATTTCTGAGTGATACATTTTACCCCCTGGCGGGTAATTATGCACCACTTCCAATTTTCTCTTATAATTATAAATAGCATATAAACCCTTGTTTTACAAGGGTTTTCTGGTTTAGGGATACTTTCTTATTTCCCATGGTACACCCCTTGCATCTTGGTAAATAAATTAGAACAATGCTTATGAAGCCAAATCCATTTAATATATGTCCTACGTGCATGCATCGGGAAACCTGTGTGCTAACTGATCAAAAGAGCCAAGTTTGGTCATGCAGCGAATATGATGCAGAAGTGGTTCAAGAAATTATTTTATCACAATCTAAACAATCGAATATTCGAGAGCAACATCCAGAAAATGTCAGCCGCTAATTGAATATTAACTATAAGATTAAAAAGTCTTTCAATGTGTTTCCAAGGGCTATGGGATTCTTAGAAGAGGCATTGATGACGTATTAAATACATTTAAAATAAAAAAGATGATGAATATGTTAACAGTAAAACCAAAGAATTCAATCAAAAAATTGCCTTTAAAAGGGATGATGAATAATGTGATGGAGCAATTTAACCGAGCTGCTGACCGAATAGATCTTCATCCCAATATTCGTAGGATATTGAGTATTACCAATAATGAGATTCTAGTCAATTTTCCGGTAAAAATGGACAACGGCGAAGTGGAGATTTTTACAGGCTACCGGGTACAGCACAATAATGCACTAGGTCCATACAAAGGTGGTTTGCGTTACCATCCCACAGTTGATATTGATGCAGCAAGAGCCCTTGCCATGTGGATGACCTGGAAAACCTCTCTTGCAGGTCTGCCTTACGGTGGTGGTAAAGGAGGTATTCAGTTAGATCCTTCAAAATATTCTCAGGGGGAATTAGAACGTATAACCCGAAGGTTTACGTTTGCTTTAGCAGATAATATTGGGCCAGAGCATGATATTCCGGCTCCAGATGTAAATACGAATAGTCAGACTATGGCATGGATTGCGGATACTTATATGAGCACGCGTCCGCCGGCAGAGCGCAGTGCTAACCAGCATGTGGTCACGGGTAAACCCGATGGCAGTGGTGGTCTCGAAGGCCGTGATCGAGCTACAGGATACGGAGTGTTTTTGAATATAAAATTTTGGATGCAGCGTAATCATGAAACTCTTGAAGGTAAAAAGTTTATCGTTCAAGGCTTTGGTAATGTAGGCTACTGGACAGCCCATTTTCTTGAAAAAGAAGGTGCGATATTAGTGGCAGTGCAGGATGCCTGGAGCAGTATTGAAAATCAAAACGGTATTGATGTAGAAAAACTTTCAAATTATATTACATCTAATAATGGGAGTATTGGTGGATTTTCAGAAGCATACGCAGTAGATAAAGAAGAGTTCTTTGGCATTCAATGCGACATCTGTATTCCGGCAGCACTGGGCAATCAGATTACAAAAAATAACGCCCCACAAATCAACGCGCGTTTAATAGCTGAAGGTGCTAATGGACCTACCAACGTTGAGGGTGAGAAAATTTTGTTAGAGCGTGGGATAACCATTATCCCAGACATATTGTGCAATTCTGGTGGAGTGGTTGGCAGCTATTTTGAATGGTTACAGAACCGTAACGGTGAGCTATGGCAACTGGACGAAGTCATAACAAAACTTCATAAAAAGATGAAAGAATCTTTTGACAAAGTCTATGAGTATTCTGAACGTGAATCCATTGATATGCGTACGGCAGCTTATTGCATCGCCATTAAACGCATTGAAAAGGCCTACATCCAAAGAGGTATTTTCCCATAAAGTATAATCCTAAAATATATAAAGAAATGAAGTACGGAAGTTTAATAATAGAAAAGAAGGAGTATGTGTATTTAAAGCGCATACTAAATATTTCGGGTTATGCGGAAGATCTAGAAACTAGAAAATCAGTGGAAAGACTATTTGAAGAATTAAAAAGTGCAATGATAGTAGATGAAGTAGATATGCCCGAAGATGTTGTTCGTTTCAACAGTTCGGTTACGGTTTCTTCGAATAAAGGATGGAAAAAATCTTTACAACTTGTTATACCCTTAGAGAAGGATTTTAAACAAGATAAGATATCAATTCTTACCCCAATGGGCGCAGCCCTATTAGGTTATTCAGAAGAAGATACATTTGAGTGGGAATTTCCGAATGGAAGGCAAGAACTTAAAATTGAAGTTGTAAAACAAGATGAGAATCAGAAAAGAATCGAAGTGCCTATTTAAAAAGAGAACATTATGAAAGCATTTGAAACACAAATATATAATCATGATCACGAAGTAGATGTGAGCCATAAGATAAATACCATAGAACTAGATAATTGGATCAACCACTTAAAATACATCAAGAAGGAATTGCAAAATCTTATTGATTTATGTGCAAATGATTTGAGCAAAAAACTGGAAGATGAAAGCATTCTTCAAAAATTTAAAAAGAAAGAAACTGAAAACGATACGTTATTGAGTGCGCTCCACAACTATATGAGTTCAAGAGATGGAATAGTCGAGTGTGAAGATACACAATGCGATATGGCATTTATCACAGATCATGAAAGTTACAGGCGCAGTTATTTATACCATTTAGATAAGTACAGAAGATTGAAGGATGAATTTTTTAGTAAAGTGAAAGGGAAGTTTTCATTGATTAATGATTAAGTAAAGCACAATTGGAAATCACATTGTCTTTTAAAATTGAGTCTCATAGAAAATTATGCATCAAAAAGGATCTCATTGAATTGAGCCAATGGATTGAAACAATTGAAAGCATCAATTCTGAGCTCGATTATTTAAAGTTAATTGAGCAACAACTCATTAAAAGTGGATCTATTCAGATTAACCTTCAGGGATTGCGAAGAAAAAGCATTTTGGTAATGGGTTCCCTTTGTCAGTATGAGCAAGAATTAAGAAAAGAATTGGAATATGGAAAGCGGGAATATGATTTGGTCAGAGCTAAAGAACATGAGAAAAAAAGAGATCATTATTCCGTGTTGATAAATGAGTTCAGAGATCTTAAAAAAATAATTTATATAAACTTATCTAAGTACCAACGGAGATAAAAAATAAATAGCGTTATGAAAAAGATTCTTATACCACTCGATTTCAAATTCAATAGATACCATGCTATTGAATATGCAGTTAAATTCTTTAAACGAGAGGAGTGTGAATTTTATTTTCTCAATACATATACCTATAATATTGGGGGATTAAATGCCATACAACTTCTGCAAGCAGATGATGATTGGTTTGAAAAACCAAAAAATGACTCTATTGATGGTTTGGGCGGTGCAATTCAAAAATTCACTCTAACCAGTCATAATAAAAAGCACCGATTCAATGCAATTTCTGAATGTTCCGATTTGATTGAAGGTATCAGGAAAACTATTAAAGAAGTTAATATAGATTTAGTGATTCTTACCTTAAAAAACAGGATAGATAACAAAGTTGATAGATATAGCAAAAATGCAAAAAGAGTACTGGAAAATATCAGGGAATGTCCTGTTATGATAATACCTTCCTCTGCACATTTAAAGAAGTGTCCGGAATTCGTATTGGTTTCCAACTTCGAAATCGAAATGCCTGAAGCCAAAATTGCCAATTGGTACGAGCTTGTTAAAATTACTAAAGGAACAGTCAAGCTCGTCGTTTTATGTGGATTAAGCAGCAGGACATCTATCCAAACCACTAATGTGAAAAAAGTTTGTTCTCAGATAGAGGTGTATACAGGAATCTCAATAAGTACAGAATATCTAGAAACAGAAGATGATTTAAAACATTTTGTTAATAGCCATTCAGAATATATAATATGCGTTATAGACAGAAAACCAGATTTTTGGGAGAAGATATGGTCTTAGTCAATCCAGGATAATCAATCTGGGTCCTTTCGAAGCTACACCGTTAATCGCACTACACAGCTAACGTTAAATTATATAGATTGGTAATAGAAAAATTTAATAGAATTGAAATATATACATATTTTTTTCATTATTGAAGGGAAGTGATGATGAATGAACCCCAAATTTTTATTAATTAAATTTGCAATATGATTATTTTGAAAAAAATGAATATGAATATCGTACAAGAAGCTATTGATTTTGAAAAGTCAAAGATGAGCAATATGTCTACGAGCGATCGTATTAATGCCTCCCGGGAAGCAAAACGATTTATTTTAGGTATTAATGAAATATATAAAGAAACGAATGATCCCGATTTAATGGAGTTGATGAAAAGACTGACGGCAAAAAAGAAGAAAATCGAGGTAAGACTCAATGGTAGGCCAGAAGCTATTTAATTGATTTCTTTATTATAAGAAATACCAGGCTTTATTTCCAAACGGTTTTATACAAAGTATTAGAATCAAAATATTCTGATATACATATCTATGTATTTTTGAATATAATAAAAATGCTAAAATGACGGGTCTGTAAATTAAACTCTGTCTGGACGTATGTATGTTTTAAATGTTTTGTCTACTTCGTCAAAAATGCTAGATCTGTCAGCAAGAACAATTAGAATGTCATCTGCTTCAATTTTTGTTGTACCGTTTGGTATTATATAGCTATCATCTCTTTTAATCATTGCTATTATCGCATTTTTAGGAAAGCCTAGTTCTACAATTTTCTTATCTACTGCAAAGCAGTCACGAGTTATTAACATTTCTTTCATTTCGGCCTTAGGATTTTCTGCCAATAGTAAATCAGTTGGAGTCAATTTCTTTGCTTGTTCGGGTAATGAAACATTTAGCCATTTTGCAACAATTGAAAGGGTCGTTCCTTGAATTAAAATGGAGGTAACCGAAATGAAGAACACAACGTTAAAAATCATATGCGCCTTATCAATTCCCTCCAGAAGCGGATAAGTTGCAAACACAATAGGAACAGCGCCACGCAATCCAACCCAGGAAATGTAAAGTCTTCGTCTCAGTTTCATTTTGAAAAACATAAGGCTAAGAAATACGCCTATAGGTCGAGCAACAAATATCAGAAATAATGAAATGAGTAGCCCAATACCCATATACGGGATGATTTGAGAAGGAAAAACAAGTAAACCCAAAGTGAGGAACAAAACAATTTGCATTAACCAAGCTAGACCATCAAACATTTTTAAAATGGTTTTTTTATGTATCAGGTCCTGATTACCTAAGTAGACTGAACAAAGATAAATGGCTAGAAATCCGTTACCACCTACAAAATCTGTGGCAGAAAATGTAATGAACATGAGGGCGATAACCAAAACAGGATAAAGCCCTTCAAAGTCGAGTTTTATTTTATTTATGATGAATTTGCTCACTACACCAAAGGCAAAACCTACGATACCACCCAGAATCATTTGTTGTAAAAATACTGGGATTATAGATATTACACTTTTGTCTTGATTAACTACCAAAGTTAAAAATGCAATAGTCAACACATATGCCATAGGGTCGTTACTACCACTTTCTAATTCTAAAGTGGGTCTAAGATTGGTTTTTAAGGCGAGGCTTTTTGAACGTAGAATTGAAAATACGGCTGCTGCATCTGTTGATGACACGATGGAACCTAATAACAGACTTTCATAAATAGTGAAGTCCGTAACAAACCATACAAAGCTGCCAAGAGAAATTGCTGTGAGCAAAACCCCTAAAGTGGATAATGCAATTCCTTCACGTAGAATAGGTTTAACGGTTGTCCAATGAGTATCGAGCCCCCCAGAAAATAAGATAAAGTTAAGGGATACTATCCCGATGAATTGAGCCAGTTTAGGATCATCAAAATGAATATCTCCTATTCCATCAGAACCTGCCAACATTCCAATTGCCAAAAAGAGTAATAAAGTAGGAACACCAAACTTATAAGAAGTCTTACCTGCAATAATACTTACAAGAAGTAATAATGACCCAACTAATAATATGTTTTCAATTGTTAAATGCATTATATTTCTTATTATGTGTTATTCACAAAGATAAGTGTAACTATATTTTCCTGATCAGGTTTTACTTCTTAAGAAACTTTTGATTGTCCATTAAAAGAGGTAATTCACATGAAATTTTGAAGCCGTTCCAAAACTAAACGAGAAGTAATAGACGCACGAGCCGTCCTCTTCTTTTTATCAATTCCATAAGATACTTTGGTAGTTTCAAGATATGCAGAAATTGATAACAGGGCGATGACAGCAAAAATAACAAATGTATTCAGACGTTATTTGACTCGTACTGCGTGTGTAGTAAATGAAAGTCCTTGCTGACTCATAGTTGAACTCATTATTCCTTCAAATAATGGTTCTGGACTGTTTTGTGGAATATTCCACTCAAAAATAAAATTTGAGCCTGTTCCTCCAGAGGTGTCTATCTCATCTATGATTATCTCTGTGGTTTCCATTGGTGCTAAAAAGATGGGATTATCAAAATATTTTCTGATTGATTTCCCGTGAGTGTCGTAATATTCCGCTTTTAAAATATAAATGGTATCGGAATCGCTGGTATTTCTTAAACTTACCATTGCTGTTAAATTGTGCGTTTTATGTTCTGAAAGACTGTAAATCTGGGAATAAATAGAAAGATAAGATTTTCCGAATTCAAGCGAATCCTCTGTATTTATTACCGCGCTTCGTTTTGACCAGTTTTCTGGGTTCATCGAACTAACTTCTTTATTTTCGTTACAACTTATTATCAAAATAGCGATAATAAGTAATACTATTGTAATTGTCTCACTTTGTCGTAGCTTAAAATTCTTTGCCTCTCTACCCATTGTTCTTTCTATAATCATAAAAAAGAAAATTAGTACATCTTATTTTAATTTTCGGATGATTTTAATATTTTTTGTACTCATGTACGAGCATCTTTTATTCAGTTGCTTTGTTAAAGTTTGTTAAATTTTAGAAAGGGAGGAATTCGAGAGTTCTTAAAATTTGAACATTCCGTAGGCCTTATAAACACTCAAAAATTCAGTTTTTGGTTGATCCCATCTTCTCCACATTAGAAAAGGTTTCAAGAGTTTACTTTTGAAGCCTTTTTTTATTTATGAAAGCTATAGAAGAATATCAACTTTAAAGCCTTTCCCACGTTCAGAATCAAAATCGATTTTTCCCTTTAAGGCTTTAATTCTATATTCTAAATTTTGTAACCCATTGTTCTTTTTAAAATCACCGCCTATACCATTGTCTTTATATGCGATGTTTAATTTATTCCCTTTTTGAGAAAAGCTTATCAAAGCAAAATTTGACCGGCTGTGTTTTCTATTGTTGGTCATTAGTTCTTTTAACACAATATAAAGCGTCTTCTTTTTTAACGGGTTTAAGGTTTCCCATTCTATCTTATGATCATTTTTCACAATCACATTAAAATCATCACTTTTATATGCTGCAAGCATTGTGGTTAACTGTTCATAAAAGTCTGTATGTTCATATATAGGGTTGTGATCTCTTGAGATATTCCTCGTTTTTGAATAAATTAGATCTAATTCATCAATAATCTCTTCAGGTATTTCTGGTAATGCCTGTAGTTGAGCCATAACCTGAAATGTGTCATTAGCCAGCTCGTCGTGTAGTTTTTTTGATATTCGGGTTTCGGTATCAAAAATAGTCTCGAGTTGTTTCTTTTCGCGGTTAGCGAGTATAATATAAATGATAACACTAAAAATAATTATGCTGAGAATAACAAGGCCCAGATACACCGTTTTCTCCTGTTTTTCTCTAGCATTTTGAAGTAATGCGAGTTGAGTCTGCTCTTTTTCTTTATCCACGTCATATTTCATCGCGGCATATTTGTTCTCTTTAAGTTGGCGCGCTTTTTCTATACTATCATTTAAAAATTGAAACCTATTAGTGTTTCTATTATTATCTAAAGATGCTAAAAGGTTTAAAGCCTCTAGCTCATAGCTAGGATCTTTAATTTCTTTAGAAAGTGCCAAAGCCTTTTTAGCAAATACGTTTGCTTTTTCAACTCTGGAGTTTTGTTTATAGTAATGGGATAGATGTCTATAATTTGAAAAAAGCCCAATAGTATCTTTAAGTTCTTCTCTTAATTGAAGGGATTCTGAAAGATGCTGAAAACCTTGTTTATTATTAGATAGAAATTCGCTGAAACCAAGGTTGTCAAGTATGTAGGCTTTTAAAAAAGGATTTTTATTATTTTCGACCAGTTTTAGAGCGTGCTTTAATGTGTCTATCGATTTAGTGAAATTATTTTTTTCACGTAAAACATTTGAGATATTTAAAAAGATGGATATACTATCTCTACTATTTTTAGCAGTATTTAAACTTCGAGAATATAAATCAAGACTTTTATCGTACCATTTTATATTGTTGTATAAAACCCCCAGGAGAGAATAAATCCTTTTTCGGGCGTCTTGAGAAATGGAAGATTTAGAGTTTTTGTGAAGATCTAAGGCTTTAATAAGCGTTTTTTCACTTTCAACGAAATCTCCAATATTGTATTCACCATTTGCAATTATTTCCAGATCATTAGCAGCTTTTAAAATATGATTATTTTTTAGGTGCTTTTTATATTGATCATAGTAATACGTCAGGGCATCATTATAAGCTTTAGGATTTTCTGTTTTTAATAAAACCTTGTAGTAAAAAGAAGAACTGTCAATTGATTTTTTTGAGGTATTCTGTCCCAGTATAGTTTGAAAAGTGAAGAAGCTTATCACTACAAAGAAGAATAAATTCTGCTTGGTTTTCATTCTACTAAAGTAAATATTTATATTAAAGATGTGCTTGTATAATCCCTCTAGACTTATATGTGCGTTGGTTTGAAGAGTGTCATGACAGACAGGCATTTAAAATATGTGCGTGAGATGTATTGTCTTTGTGGCTAATTTTGAATTATGCCGTTTAGAAGAAATTATATAAGAATATCGACTTTAAAGCCTTTTTCTTTTTCAGAATTAAAATCAATTTTTCCCTTTAAAGCTTTAATTCTATACTCTAAATTTTGCAACCCATTATTCTTTTTTAAATCACCGCCTATACCGTTGTCTTTATATGCGATGTTTAATTTATTCCCTTTTTGAGAAAAGCTTATTAAAGCAAAATTTGACCGGCTGTGTTTTCTATTATTGGTCATTAGTTCTTTCAACACAATATAAACCGTCTTCTTTTTTAACGGGTTTAAGGTTTCCCATTCTATTTTTTGATCATTTTTCACGATCACATTAAAATCATCACTTTTATATGCTGCAAGCATTGTGGTTAACTGTTCATAAAAGTCTGTATGTTCATATATAGGGTTGTGATCTCTTGAGATATTCCTTGTTTTAGAATAAATTAGATCTAATTCATCAATAATCTCTTCCGGTATTTCTGGTAATGCTTGTAGTTGGGCCATAACCTGAAATGTGTCATTAGCGAGCTCGTCGTGTAGTTTTTTTGATATTCTGGTTTCGGTATTAAAAATAGTCTCGAGTTGTTTCTTTTTGCGGTTAGCGAGTATAATATAAATGATAACACTAAAAATAATTATACTGAAAATAACAAGGCCCAGATACACCGTTTTCTCCTGTTTTTCTTTAGCATTCTGAAGTAATGCGAGTTGAGTCTGCTCTTTTTCTTTATCCACGTCGTATTTCATCGCGGCATATTTGTTCTCTTTAAGTTGGCGCGCTTTCTCTATACTGTCTGTTAGATTTTTAAATGTAATTATCAGAGGATCTTAATCTATGAGTACGTATTGCCCTAATGAATTGGCAAGATATTCTGCAGAATTAATTTTTTTAGCGATTGCATAACTCTTTTCAAAATAAAGTTTAGCCTTTATATAGTCTTGGGATGCGATATAATACTCTGTAAGATCAGCGTAACTGGAGTATTGACCTGTTAAATCTTTTTCTTCAATTCTATATGCTAATGCGGTTTGAATTGAACTTAAGGCATTTTCATCGCCCATTTTAAATTGTACATAGCCCAAATTAGAAAGTACCCTGGCATATTGTTTTTTGTTTTCTGTGGAAGCGATCTTAAGCGTTTCTTTTAAAATTTCTTCTGCTAAATCATACTGCTTTAAGTCTTTATAAATGTTAGATTTATTATTAAAGATACTTATGCTATCTTTTTTTGATTGAGAAAAACTAAGCGCTTTGTCATAAAATAGTAAGGCCTCTTCATAATCATTAAGCCTTCTGTAAATTATTCCTAACTGATTATTTAACCCTAATCGCAAATTTGCCTGCACGCCAGCAGGAAGATTTTCTAAAAGACGAAGAGCAAATACGACTGTTTGCTCACTATCATTTAGAAACCCATATTCTGATTGTCCATTTGCAATAAGGCGTAAATTTTGTATGGCAGATAATGTATCCCTATTACGTAATGAAATATTTACTCTGTTCTCAAAGAAAGCAGTTGCTTTTTGAAATTCAGTATAGTCTGTAGGGTTGCTAATAGTGTGGTAGTAATAAAGTAGACTATCTTTTTTTATGGGACTTTGGGCATAGTTTTGAGAAGCTGTGAATATTAAAATAAAAAAGAGGAGTGCATAAGCCTTTACTTTCATACCTCTAAAATAGATATAAATATTAAAGATGTGCTTGTACAAATAAGCAACACTCATGTAATAGGCATTGCAGATAAGTAAATTCTAATTCCGAATTAAAAGAAAGTGAATGTATGTCAACTGAATATGAGCGCAAGACTCCTATAATATTGAAAAAAATTATTTTCGCTTAGTTTCTCTTTTAGCAATTCTATAGCCATAGGCAGTAGAGACAGAATTACAATACCTGGAATAACAATTTAAAAATGTATTATATTAGACCAATATCTTTTACAATAGCAACCAGATGTGTGGCATTGTTTGCCTTAAATTGTATACGTAAGCGATTTAAGCGTTTTTCTATAGAACTTAGACTGCTGGGACCAACTTTTGTAATTTCAAATTGTTGACTTATCTCTTTATTTGAATAACCTAGTGAGAGGTGGCGCATGAGTTCTATATCATAGTCTTCAATTTCCAGATTTTGATTTTCATTGAAAGCACAAGCTATTTGTGGCGATAGGTATTGTTCGTCGTTTGCGGTAGACCTTATGGCCTGAGTAAGCTCACTTACACCATTGCGACCTTTACACACATAGCTTTTAACACCATACTGTTCTATCAACGTGCGCACCCGTTGTAATTTTTCTTCCATTGAGAACACGATGATCTTAAGGTCTGGATTTTCTTTGTGAACGGCAGCAATTAATTCTTCTCCGGTCTTATAAACTTGTGTACGATGATCTGCTTTAAAAGACAGGTCTGCGATAAGCAGATCATAACGATCTTGCTTGAGCGTAGCACTTTTTAACTTGAGATAAGCATCGTCACAGTATTGTGCAAAATCTACCACTTGCACACCTAATTCGGTTAAAAGATCCTGAAGCATTTTAGAGATGCTACCAAAATCTTCGGCTATAAGAACTTTTTTAAACATTGCTTTACCTTTTACATTCACACCCATATTCTGTTGAGAGTCAAATGTAAGTGTTCTTTTAAAAGCTTCAATACGGGATTCCTCATTCTTAAAAATATCTGCATCCTATTTCGTTTCGCAAGAAATAAAATGAAGTTACTTATAAAAAATCGGTCTAAAACGTCAAAAACCTCACTTTTTGTGGCTAAAAATGAATTCCAGATCCTATAAATGCTTTATCAACAGTTGAAAAAGCGGGCTGTAGCCTTAAATGCTTCAAAAATGATACACACTAGCTGCAAATGTTTCACCTGTTTTGTCAATGCGCAAATATATTTGTTGAAGTATCTATTAGCTGTTATTTAATGAAAAATTCACGAAAACGATTTCGATCGCGATTGAAAAATATATAAGACTTAAAAATTATGAACGTAGTATTCTCTACCTTTTTTGCCCTTCTCTTATTACTCTCATGTTCAAAAGACGCACAGGTAGCAGCAGAACCGGAAGCACAAGCACAACTGGAAACAGCACCAACTGAGACTTCTGCGATCGCTTCTGTATATGAAATAGCTGTCTGGAAAAATTTTACTCAGGCCGCCATAACTCATACATGGGATGACAATACGGCTAACCAGCTCACGGTTGCGTTGCCGCTTTATGACGCATACAATATGCAGACCACCTTTTTTACAGTTACAGATTGGGGGCCTAATTGGGATGTGCTCAAAAAAGCTGCTGCAAATGGGCACGAGGTTGCTTCACATTCTGTAACTCATACTCGTTTTGATGAGCTTAGTGAAGAACAAATAGCTAAAGAGCTAGAAGAGTCACGTGATGCCATTAACGAAAGACTTAATGCGAATGCATGTTTAACATTTGCTTATTCAAATTGTATAGCTGAAGATTACGGACTCACAAAAAAGTTTTACATAGCTGCACGGGATTGTGACGGACAAGTTGAAGCCCCAACGCCAACAGATTTTATGAAGATAAGCTCCTTTTTATGTGGTTCACAATCTAATAATAAAACGGCAGAAAGTTTTAACGCAATAGCTGCAAATGCCTTAAATGAAAATGGCTGGGCAGTTTATCTTTTCCACGGGATTGACAATGATGGCGGTTATTCACCAATTGAATCTGCAGAACTGGAAGAGCACCTTCAGTTTTTAGCAGCTAATAGTGACACGTACTGGGTAGATACTTTTGTAAACATTACTAAATATATAAAAGAGCGTGATACGGCTACAACAAATGAGCTTTCGCAAAGCGAAAACAAAATCACCGCAGAATTAACCGATGACCTTGATGATTCAATCTATAATTATCCGCTTACAGTAAAAAGGGAAATACCTCTAACGTGGGCAGAAGTTGAGGTTACCCAAGACGGTGAGCCCGTTAACTTTTCTATAGAGGAAGGTGATGAGAAAAAGTATGTGATTTTTGATGCCGTACCAGATGCAGGTATCCTATCTATTAAGAAAATATAAGAATATGATTAGCCAATAGAGACAAGCGGCGATAACTTATTATCAAAATATCGTCGTTTCTCTGCTTTAAGTAAAGATAACTGCCTTACAGAATGATACATATTGCCAAAATCACCCTCTTAAAAGGAGATTTTTACCTTGATTTACCCGATTTTTTGAATCAATTATGACTGAAATAGCCATGTTTTATGGGCAATGCTTCAAAATTGATGAAGAGTTGCAACAAAAGTTTTACTCGTTTTATAACTGTGAGAATATATTTGTTCGTAAACGTGAAAGTTTTCTTAACAGATGTGAATCTCTCAAACGATTTCGCAAAAATGAAAATTTAATAAAGTGAGTCTATTTTGACTTATTTAGAATAGTAGCAATTATTTACTGACCCATGTCTAAACCCGTTATTAAAATAAATATGACAATGACAAATCATTTACTTAATGAATTAAGCTCTAAGATTCGAGGTTTGCGCCTTGTGGTCTTATTGAGTCTGATTTCTTTTACTGCGTTCGCGCAAAATACCGTCACCGGAACTGTCACTGATGAATCCGGACCACTGCCCGGGGTTTCTATTCTTTTAAAAGGAACTTCTAACGGAGTGGTTACAGACTTTGATGGAAATTATACAATCGAGAATATTCCTGCAGATGGTGTATTGGTTTTCAGTTTTGTAGGATTTAAAACCAAAGAGATTCCGGTAAATAATCAAACAGAAATAAGTACAACACTTAACATTGATGTTTCTACTCTTGATGAAATTGTAGTTGTAGGTTATGGAAAGATGAAACGTAGCGATCTTACAGGATCTGTGGTTTCAGTTTCCAGCAAAGCAATTGAAGAATCTCTCCCTACAACGATTGATCAGGTTTTACAAGGGCGTGCAGCAGGGGTGCAAATTCAGCAAAATAGTGGTGCGCCAGGATCGAGCTCTTCAATCCGCATACGAGGTATTAGCTCACTTAATGGATCTAATGAACCTATTTTCGTAATAGATGGTGTTATTATAGACAGTAGTACAGGTTCAGGAAGTCAAAATGCGCTGGCATCAATAAACCCGTCAGATATTGTTTCACTTGACGTATTAAAAGATGCATCTGCCACGGCTATTTATGGTTCAAGAGCTGCAAATGGTGTGATCATTATCACAACTAAACGTGGTAAAAACGGGCAGGCATCAATCACTTATGATAGTTATGTAGGTTTTCAGGAAATACCAAATAAGCTGGAATTGCTAAATCTTCAGGAATATGCAATTCATAAAAATACAAGAGCAGATTTAGGTATCGTTCAACGTGATCCTAACTTTATTCGTCCTGAATTATTAGGTGATGGTACAGACTGGCAAGCTGCTATGTTCTCAAGAGCCATGATGCAAAGTCATAACTTGTCTATTTCTGGTGGAAATGAGAAAAGTACTTACTCAATGGGGATAGGTTATTTAGACCAGGAAGGTATTGCTCTGGGTTCGTCATTTGACAGATTTAACCTTAGAGGTGTTTTTGATTCACAAGTAAAAGATTATTTAAAAGTAGGGATCAATTTTGCATTTAATAATTCTCATCAAAAAACTACGGTTTCAGACCAAGCATTAATTTTAACTGCTTTAAGACAAACTCCTAACGTTGCAGTACGTAATGCTGATGGTTCTTTTGACGGGCCAGATACTGACGAATTTGTGCAGAATAACCCAGTAGGTCTTGCAAGTATTAGGGACAACAGAAATGAAGGAGCGGGTATAAGAGCAAACACTTTCGCTGAAGCGACTTTGATAGAAGGTCTTACGTTTAGAACAGAATATGCTATTGACTATAATTTTTCAAATACATATACTTTTAACCCTTCTTACAGATTTGGTGCTATAGTAAATGACATTAGAGAAGGTTCTCGTACTAAAGCTTACAGCAAGTACTGGAATTTTAAAAACGTATTAACCTATGATCGTAGTTTTGGTGTACATAACATCAACGCCATATTAGGTCAGGAATATCAAGAATCTCATTATGAGAATTTATACGGTTACCGCACAGGTTATTTAACAAACGGTGCAACAGATTTAAATGCTGGTGATGCTACCACAGCCAGAAACTCAAACTTTAGTAATACAAGTGCGATTAGTTCCCTTTTTGGTAGAGCCTTTTACTCCTATAATGACAAGTACCTTTTAACAGCAACTCTGCGTTACGATGGTTCTTCTAAATTCTATAAAGACAATCGTTGGGGTTGGTTTCCTTCAGCTGCATTGGCCTGGAAATTATCAAATGAAGATTTCTTAAAAGACAATGAATATATCAACAACCTGAAAGTTCGTTTGGGTTGGGGTTCTGTAGGTAATCAAAATGTACCTAACTACGCGTATACTTCAACATACGCTGCTTCTGCTACTAATTGGGGAACAGGATTACTTGCCGCAAATACTGCAAATCAGGATTTGCAGTGGGAAACAACTTATTCTAGTAACCTGGGTGTTGATCTTGCTCTTTTTAATAATCGTATAGAGTTTATCGCAGATGTATATTACAAAAAGACTAAGAATTTGTTATTACAATTACCGTTACCTGCTTATGTGGGTACAACCGGTGTGGGTTCAACTTCTGCACCATGGGTAAATGTAGGTTCACTAGAGAACAAGGGGCTTGAACTTACGCTAAATAGTGTAAACGTAGATACTGAAGACTTTTTATGGAGATCTAATCTGGTTTTCTCTTTAAACAGAAATAAAGTGTTGGCTTTAAATACCGAAACAGGAATTCTAAACAGAACGCTTCAGCAAGGATCTGATATTACCATTGTAACGCGTACTGCAGTTGGCCAGCCTATTGGTCAGTTCTATGGTTATAAAGTGATAGGTCGTTTTGAAGAGGCAACAGATTTCTATTACAGAAACGATGCTGGTGATGTCGTTCCCACTGCTTTACCAGAAGGCTTGACTATAGGTGAAAATGGAGTATGGATAGGAGATTACATTTTTGAAGACATCAACAATGATGGTGTGATCAACGAGCAAGATCGTGATTATATTGGTAATCCTTCCCCAAATTTCACCTTTGGTATAGGTAACACATTTACTTATAAAGGAATTGATCTAAATATTCAACTTTCAGGATCTTACGGTAATGAAGCGGTAAATTATCAAAGACGTTTCTTAGAAAACCCAAGAGAGAACACTAACTTATTGCATTCAGCTTTAGGATATGCAGAACTTGCGTTGATTAATCCTGATGGCCCAACAGATTATCGCAACGTAGAGATTGTGGGTGGCGACAGGTATATGCCTAGAATTGCAGCATCATCTGCGGCGTCAACTTCTAACTTTAGATATAGCAACAGATTTGTTGAAGATGGTTCTTATATGAGAATTCAGAATGTTTCTCTGGGTTATAATTTCCCGAGAGATTTGGTTGAAAAATACGGACTGCTAAACCTTAAAGTTTACACTAATATCCAGAACCTGTACACGTTTACAAAGTATTCTGGATACGATCCTGAAATAGGATCAATAAATCAAGATGCTCTTCTAACAGGCATTGATAACGGTCGTTATCCTACGCCACGTATTTTCACAGTGGGTGTAAATGTAAATTTTTAAAAAAAAATAATATGAAGACAAAGAAAATAATATACAGTTTGCTCATAGTAACGTTATTCGCTAGTTTTTATAGCTGTACAGATGAGCTTGAGATAGAACCGGAAGATCAAATTACAAAAGAGAATTTTTACCAGTCTGAAGCAGATTTTCAGGCTGCCACAGCACCTCTTTATAACAGGGTTTGGTTTTCTTTTAATGATAAATTTTATTTTGGTTTAGGAGACGGTCGTTCTTATAATTTATACGCACCTTTTTCTGATTATGTTTATCCATTCAGTGATTTAGCTGAGACTGGATTAACAGGGCCTTTGGTTGAAGCTTGGGGATCTTTTTATAATGTTATTCAGCAATCTAATAATGTAATAATTGGTATTACAAATAGTGCCGTAGATGAGACAAGTAAGACGCAATATATAGCAGAAGCCAGATTTATGAGAGGTACAGCTTACTGGTATCTTGCTTCATTATGGGGAGACGCTATCATTTCTACTAATCCTTCAGAGTTAGTAAATAACCCAATTGTAAATAAAAACCCGAGAAGCGATGTATATGAGTTTGCCATACGTGATATGGAATTCGCGGCAAAATATCTTCCTGAACAAGCGGCTCAATCGGGACGAGTAACTAAATATAGTGCGTATGGAATGCTTTCAAGACTATATCTTTCTTATGCTGGTTTAAGTGATGATCCAAATAGCGGAACGAGAGATCAGGCATTACTAGATCTTGCTAAAAAGGCTGCAGATAAAGTTATTTCTGAAGGGCCTTACACGTTAATGGCAGATTATGCCGAATTATTCAAAGTAGACAATAACAACAACTCAGAGTCAATGTTTGCTCTTCAATGGGTGCCTAATGGTGACTACGGTGTTAATAATCCACATCAGGCATTTTTCGCACTAGGATCTGAGATCACAGGAGATGATGCTGCTTATGGATATTATACAAGAGCCTCATACGATGTATTGTTAGAATATGAATCAAATGATGAGCGACGTAAAGCAACCTGGATGGCAGATGGAGATTTTTATCCTGAGATAAGCAGATCAAATGGCGGGTATACCGTTGATCACGAAAATACGTATGTAAATGTGAAAAAAGGAGTTGTGGGATCAACGAAAGATAATGCTAAAATCTCAAGGCAGAACTCAGCTTTAAATACGTATATGATGCGTCTTGCTGAAGTTTACCTAAACTACGCTGAAGCAACTTTGGGTAATGGTGCCAGTACAAGTGATGCAACAGCTTTAATGTATGTAAATGAATTACGTACAAGAGCCGGTCTTGATGAAAAAACCAGTCTTACTTATGAAGATATTATTCATGAACGGAGAGTAGAACTATGTATGGAAGGACAATACTGGTACGATTTAGTTAGAAGATCATATTACAAACAACAAGAAGTGATCAATTATATAAATGGACAAGACAGAGGTGTTATTCCTGCTTTTACTTATGATGCAGAGGCTAATCAGGTTTCTTTAGATGATACTCGCGATAGCGATACAAGAGCTGTAGGTGTTGCAGACGCAGGAACTTTTTATTTGCCATATCCTGAGTCTGAAGTTGTACAGAACCCTTTATTAAATGACGCTCCTGTTCCTTACGAATTTACAGAAGAGAGAATAACCGACTTATTTTAAGTTTGAAATTTTAGAAAGAAATACAATTAAAAAATTAATTAATATGAAGAAAAATATTTCAACTAAAAAACCATGGATATTCATGTCCCTTCTGGGGGTTATGTTTGTCGCATTGTTCTTTACGAGTTGCTCCAGTGATGATTCTGAAGGAGGTCCTATTACAATAAGTAAAGTATATCTTGAAGATGTAAACTCAACGGTACCAGACAGAGAAATCTCTTTTGCACGTTTAGGACAGCTTCTGCGTATAGAAGGTTCAGGTTTTATAGGGCTTAAAAGAATATTTATAAATGGTTATCAAACATCTTTTAACCCTGTTTATGTATCAGATACGTCTCTTTTAGTCAGAGTTTCAGGAGATACGCCTACAATTGAGGCAGAGGAGGATGTTCGCAACACGATACGTTTAGTAAATGATAGTAATGAAGCTATGATTTCTTTTGAGATTAGATCATCTGCGCCTACTATAAATAAAATTTCTAATACGCTTCCTAATCCAGGTGAAGAGATTACTGTATACGGTACAGGGTTAATTGAGGTTAGTAAAGTGGTTTTTCCAGGCGATGTTGAAGTGACCAATGGAATAACTTACGATACAGAAGATGGTGAGTTCTTTACAGTCACAATGCCAGAAGGTGTTTCTGAAAGCGGAGGATCTATTTATGTAGAGACTGCTAATGGAGGTGCTTATTCTCCGGCTTTTTTCAATTTTAGAGAAGGGGTGATTCTCAACTTTGATGGAATGGGAGCCATAGGTGAATTTGGAGACACCATCCGTCAAGATGAATTAGAATCAGCTTCTATAGGAGAAGGAAATGTATCACAGGGCACATATGTTGCTCATCGTCCTGCTCGCATCGAAACTTTTGAGGCAGGCAAGAACAGAGCTTCTGAAGTTTTTACAACGGGTAGCGAAAGCTGGAGAACGCAGTTTACACCATTTATTCCTGCATCAACACCTTTAGATCAGGTTGCTTTTCAATTTGATGTTTACGTGCCCGATGCTTGGGCGGGGAGCGGTTTCTTAAAAATACTTCTTATAAATAATTTTAATGGAGGTGAATGGGCCGGCGGTGTTTACAATTACGTACCATGGATTGTTGACGGTGAAATTGAACCATTTCAAACTGAAGGCTGGACAACCGTAACAATTCCTTTTACAGATTTTTACAGATATGAAGATGGAGGAGACTATACGTTTGAAGACCTGCTTGCTTTTCGTGAATCTGCTACCTATAAGAACTTTGGTATCTTCTTCGAAAACTCTGATATAAAACTTAGTGATGTTGAAAGAAACAGTAGTGAGGTAGAATTTCCATCGTCTGCTACTTCTGTTAATGTTTACACAGATAACTGGAGAATAGTATCATTAGAAACTCCTGCAGTTAGTGATTTTCCTGACTGAGAAATATAATACATAATTGGTTTTTCAATAGTATTTAAATACAGAACAAAAAAAATAGAAATGAAATACACTAAAGTAATACTCATATTAGCGCTTTCTTTTGTTGTTTTTTCATCTTGTGAAGATGATATAATGGAGTGGCAGGATGTGCCTGAAGAAAGTAAAGTAACTACAGCAGAGTTGCCTCTGGAACTACAGGAGAAAATAACAAGATATGATGCTCTTAATACGTATACTGATTATGTTTTAGGTGCAGGAATAATTCTGGATCTCTATATGAACGATGAAACATATAGAAGTATAGTTAATGAAAATTTTGATGATGTCACTGTTGGCTATGCTATGAAGCATGGTGCTATGGTTAATGCCCAGGGCGAATTAAATTTTAATAACGTAGACAACTTTATGGCTATGACCAATGAGGCGGACATAGACGTTTATGGTCACACTCTTGTATGGCATGCTAATCAAAATGCCAGCTATTTAAATGGATTGATCGCCCCAACAGTTATACCTGGTTCTAGTGGAGCAAATTCTCTTGATTTATCTTCTCTACAAGCAGGAACCCTTGATGGATGGGCAGGTTCATGGAACACTGCAATTTCAGTCATTGATGGTGAAGGTTTATCAAGTGATTCTAAAGCCGTGCAGATGATTGCAGACGGAACATCTAACCCATGGGAGTTGCAACTAGGAACACCAAATATCACCATAGTTAGTGGGCACTCATATGAAGTTTCATTTTATATAAAATCAGATCAGCCTGGGAAAGGGCGTATCTCTTTTGATGCTAATTTAAGTAATCAGTACCCTTGGTTTGATTGGTATGGAACCGGAGAACAAACTGAAGCTTTTGAAACTTCGTCAGAATGGCAACAAGTGAAATTTACTCTTAATGCAGCTGATTTTGTAGCCGGAGCTACAACTTTCATGTTTAATTTCGATATGGGTTATTTATCAGGTGTAACATATTTGATAGATGTTGATAACATTAGTGTTGTCGATCTTGATGCCGAAGCTTCTGTTACTAATGTTATTGGTAATGGAGATTTTGAAGGTGGTAATTTAGATGGATGGAACGGATATGGAAATGGCTCCACACGAGCAATTTCTGCAGAAGGTGAGGGTTACGGAGATACTGGATACGCTATGGTATTAACTAATCCCACAGCCGCTCAGAGTTATGAAGCACAGCAAGTTTACACTTTAAGTGCGCCTATGGAACAAGGAACAGAGTATACTTTTAGTTTTTATGTTAAAGCTACATCTCCGTCTATATTGCAGGTAGAAATTCAGAGTGATGACTATGCAGGCGATTATGCAGGAGGAATAGAAGTAGGCACCACTTGGTCACAAGTAGTCAGAACAATTACACCATCATCAGATAACCGTACTAAATTTGTTTTTGACTTTGGCGAATCTGCAACCACATATTATATAGATGACGTGGTTCTTACAACCGGCGAAGTACAAACTGGTTCTGCACCCATTGTAATTGAAAAAACTGATGAAGAGAAAGCTGAAATTATCGGTGCCGCT
This sequence comes from Leeuwenhoekiella sp. A2, assembly GCF_047946655.1. Lineage (GTDB taxonomy): Bacteria > Bacteroidota > Bacteroidia > Flavobacteriales > Flavobacteriaceae > Leeuwenhoekiella. The sequence continues at coordinate 1,524,651 of NZ_CP172311.1, read as the reverse complement.
ATGGAAGACTGGATCTCTAAAATGGTAAGCCATTATAAGACTGAAGTGTCAGCCTGGGACGTTGTTAATGAACCTATGAAAGAAGGAGGGTCTTTACGCGATGGTAATGTTACAGATCCAGCTACAGATGATTTTTACTGGGTTAAATATCTGGGTAAGGATTATGCTGTAACAGCTTTTAATTTAGCCAGACAATATGGTAACGCAACAGATAAATTATTTATTAATGATTATAATTTAGAATCCAGTTTAGCTAAGTGCGATGGGTTGATAGAATATGCTCAGTATATAGAAAGTCAGGGAGCAACAGTAGATGGTATAGGTACTCAAATGCATATTTCTTTAAATACGAGTAGAGAGAATATTGTAGAAATGTTTAAAAAACTGGCAGCTACAGGAAAACTAGTTAAAATATCTGAATTGGATGTTCGCTTAGGTACTGCCTCACCTACTACAGATCAATTAGCAGATCAGGCAGATATGTATCAATTTGTTCTAGATAGTTATAGCGAAAACATTCCTACAGCACAACAATACGGAATTACACTTTGGAATATATCAGACAGTGCAATAGAGCATGAATACTGGTTACCAGACGAATCACCTAATGTGTGGGATGCTAATTACGAAAGAAAGCATGCTTATAAAGGTGTGGCAGATGGACTTGCAGGTTATGATGTAAGTTCAGATTTCACAGGAGAATTACAAGATTAGATGTAATGTTGTTAGGTTAGATTGAAAATCGGAGGGGAAACCCTCCGATTTTTTTATGCATTACCAATATCAGTTGGCAGTATTCCAAAATGTACTTTAAAGCACTTTGAGAAATACGAAGGAGATGAGAATCCTACATTGTAGCTTATTTCGCTAATTGAGTTTTGCCCCTCTTCAATTAATTCTTTAGCTCTCTCAAGTCTAATTTTACGTATAAGCTCATTAGCCGTCAACCCTGTCAAAGCTTTAATTTTACGATATAACTGACTTCGGCTTAGACTAAATTCGTCAGCAAGTTTTTCAACATTGAGGTCTGTCTCACTTATGTTTTCCTGTACGTAGCTAATGATACCAGAAATGAATTCTTTATCAATAGAAGTGCTGGGTTCTAGTTCAGAATTTTTAAAACTACCCATATACTTAGAGAATAAGATGTCTCTGTTTGTAATAAGCTGCTTTAAATGTGATCGCATTACTTTCATTTCAAAAGGCTTGTTTAAATATGCGTCTGCGCCTGCATTAAGACCTTCAACCCAATCATCTACCATAGACTTTGCAGTGAGCATAAGCACAGGAATATGACTTGTTCTTAGGTCATTTTTTAATAATGAGCAGAACTCATGCCCGTTGAGTTTTGGCATAACTACATCTGTAATTACTATATCCGGAATGTACTTAGCCGCCTGTCTTAAACCTTCCTCACCGTCTTCTGCTTCAATAACCTTATATTGGTTCTCTAGTTCCTGTTTTATATACGATCTAAGCTCAATATTATCTTCAACCAGCAGAAGAGTTCGCTTTTGATTTTTAGTCTCTTCAGGAGCTTTCTGTTCAACAGAATCGTTTTCAGATAGAGTTCTAATCGTAGTTTCTGAGCTATTACCTATTTCTGATGGCTCGTAATGTTCTTTTCCTAATGGAATAAGAATTCTAAATTTTGTGCCAACTCCTATTTCGCTTTCTACATCAATCTCACCTTTGTGCAGGTCAACAAAACTTCTTACAACCTCAAGACCTATACCCGTGCCGCTGTAATATTGCTCGTTAAGCTCCTTTATCTGGTAAAAACGGTCAAAAATCTTACTTAACTCTTCCTGAGGAATACCTTTGCCGGTATCTTCAATACTAATCTCAAGCGCTTCTTGAGCAACCCTTGTATTGATCATTTTAAAAGAATGCTCTTGTTTAACGCCTACAGTTAGAGTGATTATACCATTGTTTGCAGTGCTTTTAAATGCATTTGAGAGGATATTGAAAATCACCTTTTCAAGCTTGCTTTTGTCTGCCCAAATGTTTTCCAGAGTTTTATCTATTTCCAGTGACAGAACTATATTTCTTTGCCCGGCTTCCTGTTGAAAATGATCAACTATATCTTCAACGAGGTGGTTAATATTAAAAGAAGTTACAGTTAAGGGTATTTTATTGAACTGAAGTTTTCTAAAATCCATTAACTCGTCGATAAGGCGTTTTAGCCGAGTTGTATTTTTGTGAATTATGCGGTGCTTTTCTTTTATTTTTTCAGGTAGTGAATTCTCCTTCAAAATATCTTCCAGCGGACTTAAAATTAGAGTAAGCGGAGTGCGGAACTCATGGGAGATGTTAGTAAAAAACTGAATTTTCTTATCATTAAGAGCTTCTTCCTGAAGGTGTTTTTCACGCTCCTGCTGTATAGCTCGCCGTGCACGAAGGCGTGCATCAAGAAATCTAAAAGCCAGATAGATTATTAATGCAATAGTTAGGATATAGCAAAGAATGGCAAAATTTGTAAACCACCATGGGCGTAATATTTCAATATTAAGTGTGGCAGCTTTATCATTCCATATGCCGTCGCTATTTGCTGCTTTTACTTTAAAAGTGTAGTTGCCGGCAGGAAGGTTAGTGTAGGTAGCGCTTCTTGTATTTTGTACATAGTTCCAGTCTTTTTCAAAACCTTCCAGATAATAAGCAAACTTGATCTTTTCAGGACGCGTAAAATCTATTGATGCATAGTCAATAGTGAATACAGATTGATCGTGCGAAAAAGTTACCTTTTCCGTTTGGGAAACTACTTTATTGAGCGGAGACTTCTTTACGGCCGGCTCAACCGGTTGATTGAAGATCTTTAAGTCTGAAAGATAAACAATAGGAGGGTTTTCATTAACCGAAATGTTCTTTGGGTCAAAATAATTTATTCCCTCATATGAGCCAAAATATAGCTTACCGGTATTGTCTTTATAAGAAGAATTGGTGTTAAAGTCATTGGTTAATAAGCCGTCATTTGTAGAGAAATTCTGTATTACCTGGCCTTGTTTATCAATTTTTGACAAGCCATTATTACCCGCTAACCAGATTGCACCAGACTCATCTTCTATAATAGAAGCAACAGTCACTTTATTAAATCCATTGCTGGAGTCTACCCAGGTAAATGAATCATTATTCATATCATATTTGCATAGACCGCCACCATCTGTTCCCAGCCAAATATTTTTAGCAGAGTCCTCATAAATATCTAATACAAGGCTTGAATATTTGTTGTTGCTATTTCCGCTATAAAAACGAGATGACAACGTTTCCAGAATATATTCGTCAGGCTTCACTTTTAATTTAAATAGCCCAGCGTTGCCGCCTATCCAGATATTATCCTCGCTATCAACATAGATTCTTTTAACATCACTATAGCTTATTTTTTCACTTAAAAAAGGTTCTTTGTCGTACGAAATGAATTTACTTAATTCAGGATTATACGAATGAATTCCTCTCAAAAATGTACCAATCCAGATCGTTCCATTAGAATCTTCAGAGAAGCTTAGAATACGATCAGTTGCCATTTCACCATGAGTTGTCTCAACTGTATAGTTTGTAAAAGATGTTGATCCTTTTTGCAAATAAAATATACCATAATCCCAGGTGCCAACCCACAAATTCCCTGCGCTATCCTTAAAAAGAGTTTGTACATCTGCAGCACTAAGCCCGGTTGCGATTTTATTATCGTGATCAAGTAAATGCGTAAACTCGTTGCTTTTAGGATTGAATACGTCAATACCGCCGCCGTCCATTCCTATCCATAATCTTCCGGCATCATCCTCCTGTATGCCCGTTACTGAACTTGATTGAAGTGAATTAGGGTAATTAGGCTTACTCTCGATGTCTCGAAATTTATCATAGAATTTATCATATACGCCTACGCCGTTATTATAATAACACACCCATATACGCTGCTGACTATCAAGAAAAAGATCCCAAATAGAATTAGATTTTATACCACTATCATCAGCTTTATTGTTGAGGTAATGATTAATAATCTTACCATTTCTGTTAAGTTCAAAGAGTCCGTCATTTTCTGTCCCGCAGAGTATGGTTTCTCGCGGTGTATTTAAAAGAGACAAAATTCTTTTTGAAGTAATAGGGAAGTTCTGAATGTTATACCTTCCATTTTCATTGCGATCAATCTTGTATAAACCCCTGTTAGTTGTGCCTAACCACAAACTACCTTTACCGTCTATCTCCATGCTTTTAACAGCGAAAGCAATTTTTTCCTTCCCGCTTGCTGTTTTAAAAAACAGAGGTTTAACGATATTCTTTTCTTCATCAAGATCTAGAATACCGTAACTTGTTCCTGCCAGAATTTTATTATCAAAACTTACAATGCTGTTTATAAGCAGGTTTTTTATTTGAGGAATTCCAATTATTTTTATGGCTTCAGAAGTTAATGTTGCAGGGTTTACCCTAAACATTCCGTATTGATGAGTACCCACTAAGAGATCTCCTTTATCATCTTCAAGAATTGCCTGAACCGAAATACTGCTATCTTCAGATTCCTCTAATAAATTAATATGAATAAAATTGTCCTGATCTCTATTGTAAAGATCAAGGCCGGTTTCAGTTCCTATCCATAATCTGTTTTTGCTATCAACGTATGTAAAATGAATGAGTGAATTGCTAATACTGCTGCTGTCTGCCTCATGAAACTGGTACGTTGTATAATCAATACCGTTGTATTTATTAAGCCCCAGACCATTAGTTCCCATCCATAGAAAACCTTGTTGATCCTGAGACATACTGGCTACGGCGCGTTGGGTAGTGTTATTCTTAAGCGCTTCAAAATGATATTCGGGAAAAGGATTATTCTGCGCGCATAATTGGCTTGCCGTTAGCAATAAAAGAATGAAAGCAATTCTAAAGCTGAAAATAGGTGTCAATAATTTATTCATACAATTTGAAAAAATCAATCATTTTATGCAAAAATGAGAATATCTTAAATTAATCACTCAATATAAGCAGAACCTGCCAAGAATAATAGCTTTTATTGAAAATTAGATTTTAAAGTAAAATGGATTAAGGATGGAAATCTCTGGCGAAATAAAACAATTTTAAAACTTCTGATTATTGAAAATACCAAGGAAAATAAATACGTCGATTTTTTATAGTATATTTAAAATGAAGTTCTTAGGACAATTTAGTGTTTAAAAATAACGCTATAACAGCCAAATGTATGATACAAGACTCTAATAATTACTGGGAGCAACTGGAGCGCCTGGAGAAACTTATACGAGCATCAGAATTTAAGGCAGGGGTGGTTTTTTCTTTTCACGGCCTCATTTTAGGGTTTTTTGTAGATAATCTTGAAGAATTGAAACCCATATTTTTACAGACTAATGCATTTATAGTTCTCGCTTTACTCTGGTTTTTATCTGTTCTTTTATCTATTTTTCATTGCTTTAAATGCTTTAGACCGCAAATAGAATTAAAATATACTCCCAATGTTTTCTTCTTTAGAGATGCTGTTTATGCCTTTGGAGATACAAAAGAATATTCTAAACGCCTTCTAGAAGTATGCGAGCGTGAAGAAGAGCTATTTGTTCAGTTAAGTGAACAAATACATGCTGAGAGCAAGATTATAGACCAAAAATTTAAAAGTGTTCACCTCGCCATCAGGTATTTTGTCTTGAGTTTTCTATTTATAGTACTCACAAATATTTTATGGGTAATAAAATTATACGCTTAATTGGAATTAGAAGGAATGAACGGATATTACAAATTGAGAAAAAGAGCGCTCGAGATATTAAATTCAGAACTGCCCAAAGGTTTATATTATCATAGTCTTACGCATACTTTAGATGTTTTAAACACAAGCAATAATTACATTAAGAGAGAAAATATCAATACAGAAGATGCTAAATTATTGAGGATCGCGGTTTTCTTTCATGACACAGGATTTACAAAAAAATATGTAGATCATGAAGAAGTTAGCAGCAACATAGCCATAAGTTTGATGGAAGAGTTTGACTTTAGTGAGCAAGACATTTGTAAAGTGAAAGGTTTAATAATGGCTACTCGTATACCCCAGTTGCCGGCTACACATCTGGAAAAAATAATTTGTGATTCAGATCTTGACTATTTAGGCAGATCAGATTTCTACCCCATAAGTGATCAGCTTTTTAAAGAATTACAATTTAGATCTATGATAGATTCAAAACTGGAGTGGGATAAAGTGCAGATTAAATTTCTTGAGCGACATACATATCATACCCAGTTTGCAATTAAGAACAGACAACCTAACAAAGAAAAACGCATAAAAGAGCTTAAAAACTCGGTTTTAAAGGCAGAAAAGCACCCCCACTAGTACAGTTTAGATTCTATTTCATCTTCCCTGTGCAATAAAATTTAAATGCATAGTCAAAGGCAAGATGTAAAATGTCTTGTGCATATAGAAGTGTGATAAGACCTAAATAGGTTTTTCTAATCTATCAAAGCTTTATACTTTTTACGATTCTCAAAAAGAACCCAAATATTAATTATAAAAAGAACTGCGGCTATAGGTAGTCCAGAGGGAATGTTGATAATATTTATAAGAAGGATTCCTATCATTACCGGAAGAATGATAATAGCTCCCAATGCTCTAAATTTAGGTATGATAAAAAGAATACCACCTAAAACTTCAACTAGACCTGTAAGGGGAAGTAACCAGCCTATTTCTGCAAAAAACGTCATAAGTTTTATGCTTTCTTCCGGCATGTCTTCTGGCATTGGCATGTAATTTAAAAATTTGTTGAGTCCCGCATTGATAAACATTAGCCCGAATAGAAGACATACGACAAATAGAATTTTATTTTTCATTGGTTTAGTTTTAACTAAAGTACATTTAATATTAAAACCTTCAGGAAATAAAATATAAACAAAGCTTTTAGATTTTACAGGTCTCAATTTTCCATTAACACGAGGCACATCGCTGCAATTTCTTTCACTTTGTAATTGTCCATACTTTTATCGTCTGCAACTGCTTCATCAATTTGAATTTTTAATTCTTCAGAAAGAGCACGAAGTTCCAGTAATGTTAGAGCGCCATGATCTGGGGCGAGTAAGTCATAGCAAGTTGCTAGTTTGTTGTGTTCTGAAGCAGCTTTCCACTCTACAATGAGAGATGCGTGAAGCGCACCGCCAGCATTCCATTTTTTTAAATTTCCTTCTATAATTGATCTTAATACAAGAATAAAAACCAAAACACAGATTAATGGATTCATAATTTAGAGGATGAGAGAAACGTTATAACTATGTTAAAAGTACAAGTTAAATTCCGTTTCTCTTTACGGGAAACCGTAAAGTCCTAAAATAGCAAAAGGCACATTTTTACATGTGCCTAATGCATTCCCCTCATCCATTAATACTAATGAATGATCAATATTACTAAGGTTAAACGGGAGTTCTTTACGGGAAACCGTAAAGCGAGTGTTAAATCTCTAAAACTTCATTTTTATTTACCGGGAGGAGTGCGCAAGCCGCTATTTGAAAACTAAAGTTTACGCTGCAGATTGATACGCCAGGCTAGAATAGCCATCACCACAGCGTTTATAAGCAGACCTAAAGATTCTCTGCCGCGTTCTATATTTTCAATTTCTCCTGAGCCTATGCTAACACCTTCAAATTGAGCCGGCCAATTATAAATTGCACCTATCAAAAAAACAATTGCAAGAACAAGTGCGATAGCAAAATGCAGTTTGTGAAAGATAAATGAAATACACGCTAGAGCTGCAGAGCCATAAATGAGATACCACAAAAAAGAATCGGGGTCATTGTTTTGTAAGTAAGCCGCCCAGGCAAAGAGTATCGCAAAACCAAGTGCAAAAATTTTGAATAATGTTTTCATGGCTATGTATTTAAGACATGATTCTCTATAATTTCAAAAATCTGTGTGGGTTGCAAAGCAGGTTTGTTAAATGCGGCAGATTTATTCGTTATACAAACAGGATAATCATCAACCTCCTCTGGTTTGCGGCCATGCGAGCCTTTTACCAATTTCGCATCTAACGGAATAATATCTAAAACTGAACGAAAACCGGCTTTTTTCTTGAGTAACTTCAACGCTACTTTTGGCATAACTAATTTATCGTTGGGGTCTGTCAATAATTCAACAGGATCATAACCCGGTTTTTTGTGAATGTCTACCATACGCGCATAATCTGGAGCTTTGTTGTCATCTTCCCAGAAGTAATAGGTAAACCATGAATTCTTATCGGCAACCACAACTATATCTCCGCAGCGATCATGATCAATATGCGCCTTCTCAAGTTCTTCATCGCTTAGAACCTGCTCAATACCATCAACCTTTTTTAATAGATCTTTTATTTTCGCTTTAAGCGAAATATCTTTTAGGTATACATGCGCGATCTGATGATCTGAAACTGCAAACGCATCGCTGGCACCTGCATCCAGAAGTTCGAGGCCGCGCTCAATGCGTATGTCGAGATAACCTTCTTTTCTTAGAATTCTATTGATGTGTATTGGGTTATTTACATCTGTAATGCCATATTCTGAAAGTAGAATAATGTTTGCATTCTTCTGTTCATAATAGGTTACAAGTTTCTTGACCTCTGCATCTACTTCGTTGAGGTCTTTGCCTATTATACTAAAATCTAAACCAAATTTTTGCAAATTATAATCCAGATGTGGAAGGTAAATCAGCGTGAGCGTTGGGTCGTGCATTTCATCTGTTCGTATAGAAGCATCAGCTATCCAGCGAGTAGATTTTATAGAAGTTTTTGGTCCCCAGAAAGAAAACAACGGGAATGTGCCTAACTCACTCTGTAGCGTATCGCGCAACTCTGAAGGATACGTGTAACAGTCTGGAATCTTTCTGCCGTCTGCCAGATAATTAGGTCGCGGTGTGGCACTGTAATCTACGCTAGAATACATATTGTACCACCAGAACATATTAGAACAAGTAAAAGTTGGGTCGATTTTTTTTAGTTTTTCCCAGATTTTTTCACTTTCTACCAGTTTATTAGACTGTTTCCAAAATTGAATTTCCTGCTGCTCTTTATTAAACCAGCCGTTACCTATAACACCATGTTCAGATGGCCATTTACCTGTTAAGTAGGTAGATTGCGTAGAGCAGGTTACGGCAGGAAGAACGGGTTCTATGACTGCAGAACTGCCTTTTTCTAAAAATGATTTTATAAAAGGCGTGTGGTCGCCTATGAGTCTGCGTGTTAACCCTACAATATTTATAACGACTGTTTTCTTCATAGTTTTTCGGTTAGCCATCCTAATTCTCTTGTTATAGACTCACCCAGATCTGTCTTTAATTCTGCCGGAAGCACATCCCAGGTATAGGTTTCTACTTCAAGGTGATTTGTTACCGCATGATCTTTTAAGTACGCTATAACTTTTAAAATGTGATCTTGTGTTGAGTAAAGTGCTCCGTATTTTTCTAAAAATAGTGGAACATGAAAATGTGCCCGCAGCTCCTCAAAATCGGCTTTTTTAGCTAAAATATCGGGCAGATCGTTAAAGGTTTTTACGTTGCCATCAATTAACTGGGTTACCTGATGCAGGTAAACGGGCTCATTAAACTGGGCCAGTGTTTCCCAAATTTCCTCATTGTCACCTTTGTTAAACAAAATTTTTAATGCAGAACTCACCTGGATTTTACCCACTTTTACCCCGTTTTCTGCTAGCTTTTGAAGGGTTTCTTTAGGTTCTTCATACGCCAGAGAAAAATGGCAAACATCATAGCAAATGGTGATGTACCGGTAAATAAGTTCTTTCGCCTTGCGCGAGTCGCTTCCTAATTCCTGCTTTAAATGATCTATAGCTATAGGTAAAAGATAATCGCTGAAAAACTGTAAAAATTCATCGCTATTCTCCAGCATTCCGTCAGGTTCTGGCTCAATATCTAGATGTATGTATTTACCTGTGCGTTCTTCAAGCTCATGTAAATGCACAATAAGCTGACTTAGATTTTCTGCGCCTTTTTCAAAAGCATTGTTTGTGGCATCTTCTGTTTTGTGCCAATGTCTGTAACTTATGGGAGAGGTTGAAATGCCACCATCAAGATCGTTAGGCAGCAATATCGCTAGTTGGTCTGCAAGGCGTTTAGTATAAATCACACGCTCATCTGTAGTCCAGTCTGGAGCGTGAACCAGATCTTTAACGCGCTCATTATGAAAATTCCCGTAAGGGAAACCATTCATAGTAAACACATAGATATCATTATCATCAAGCCACTTTTTAAAACCATTAAGCACATCGCCGGTGCCCAGTTCTTCGCTTGCTTTATTTGATAATCGCAGTCCCAGCCCGAATTTATCTTCTGTTAGGCTATTTTTTATGCCGGGAACGTATTCTTTAAGGCTCTTAAATGTGAGATCCCAGTTTTCGCCAGGGTGAACATTTGTACAATAGGTAAGATGAAATTTATTGTTTACCAGCATTTAAACAGATAATTTATTGGTGCTGAATTCATTGAGCATGCTCATTGCTTGGCGCATTTTACCATAATCGATCTCGTGCACATCGTGTTTTACACCTATTTCTGAAATCAAGGTTATCGTAAGTTCACCGCCTAAATGCTCTCTAAACTCTTCGATGCCGTTTAGAAGTTCTTCGTATTGCAATTCGCTATCAAGCGGAATACCTAAACTGAATCCTACTTCTTCTAAAACTTTAATGATGCGTTTTAAAGTACTTTCTTCAATTAGACCAATAAGATGTGCATAAGTTAGATCTAGCGCCATACCTATAGCTACAGCTTCACCGTGGCGCACGTTATAATTTGTTATGGCTTCCAGTTTGTGTGCAGCCCAATGACCAAAATCGAGAGGTCTGGAAGAACCGCTTTCAAAAGGGTCGCCACCCTGTGCAATGTGATGCATGTGAAGTTGCGCACATCTATAAATAAGATGCTGCATGGGCTCCATTTCTCTTTCGCATAAAGCGGAAGCATTATTTTCTACCTCTTCAAAGAACGATTTATCTTTAATTAGGGCAACTTTTACAGCTTCTGCAATACCTGAGATCCAATCACGAAATTCTAAAGTAAGCAAAAAATCACTGTCGTTGATAATCGCATATGGAGTTGCAAACGTTCCTAAAAAGTTCTTTTTATTAAGAGCATTTACGCTATTTTTTACGCCAACTGCAGCATCGTTTTGAGCCAAAACAGTCGTTGGAATTCGAATTAATTTTACTCCGCGATGTGCAATTGTTGCTGCATAACCCGCCATGTCTACCAGTGCACCACCGCCAATTGCGATTACAAAAGAATGTCTGCAGATCTTGTTTTCATTAATCGCTTCTATAACTTCTTCTACATGTGCAGGATTGCTCTTACTGCTTTCGCCGCCTTTAACAACAATAGTTGCAGTATGCTGCAGCTGAGAATCATACTTTTTACAGTAAGCAGCTATCTGGCTATCAAGATCAGGATGGTGAAATTTTACACCATCATCGATCACAAAGAGCAACTTTACTTTTTTATTGGGTTTGTAGGCTTTAATAAGGTCTACAAATAGTGCATTCTCCTGATTAAAGAGTCCCTGAGTAAAGTGTAATTTATAATCGTACTTTATAGTGAACGTTTGTTCTATTGGGGTAAAGTTCATAATTTGAAATTTTTAAGTAACCGCAAATAATCTTGATAATAACATAGATAACGGCAATAACAGTAAAACAGCAATGCCTAACCACCATTGAGAAAATCCTACAGCCACAGAGGCATCAAGGATTATAAGCGATAGCACTCCTGCAATTACGGCTTTTTTAATATTTTGAGGAGAATTTTCTTTATAGGCAGCTATAAGCGGCCTATAGATCATAATTGCAAATAGGATTATAAACGGAATGGCAGGCAGGATGTTGTGATCATGACTCAGGAATAGTCCTGTAATCGCGCATATTACAACGGCGTATAATAAACCTGCCAGAATTATATGTTTCTTATTGTCACCATGTACTTCACCACGGCTTATAAGTGTGATTGCGGCAATGTATAAAATAGGTATGATAGAGAAATACCAGTGATTTAGTTCTCCTAAAATGGCGATACCCAGAAGTAAGTTTAAACCTCTGCACACGCCCATATTTACAGGTCCTAAAAAAGCATTGTGTTTAGCAAACTTGTCATAAAGTAATATGGCTATAGCCAAAGCTAAAGCAATAAAGCCACACAAAGCATTTACAAAAAACGCCAGAAAAACCCCTAAAAACAGTAAAAAACCACCTAAAATCGCGGCGTTTTTAAGTTTTATTAATCCGCTGGGGATTGGCCTTTCTGGACGCTCGACAACGTCTAACTCATAATCAAAGAAGTCATTTAGAACCACACCACCGGCATATAAACACACCGAAGCGAGTACAAGAGCAATCACTTCATTAATCAAGACATAAAAAGTGTCTGGCTCAATAAATAAACCTGCTATAGCAATACCTGCAATAACATCTGCAGCAGCTGTAGGTAAATTTGCCGGGCGGGTGAGTCTTAAATATCCTTTTAAAACCGGGTTCATTTAAACAATCTTATCATTATCTACGCGAGGTTTTTGACCGCGTAGCACACTATTATCATTAAAAAGTTCGGTTTGATCAATACCTTCTTTGTCCTTCCACACGCTTTCATTCATTTTTCCGTTTTTACCAAAAGCATCTAAAGCATTTTGATAACACGTTTTAATAACATCTTCTCTTGCAATACCACGTTTCAACATGAGTGAAGCAGTTTTAGGCACAGAAAGCGGATCACTTACTCCCCAGTCTGCAGAACTGTCTACAATTATATGATGACTACCATATTGTTTAACAATTTCTACCATACGCTCATTGCCCATTTTTGTATTGGGGTAAATAGTGAAAGCAGCGATAAAACCACGATCTAGCACTTCTTTTACAGTTTCTTCATTGTTGTGGTCTATGATCACATTTGCAGGGTCAAGACCATGTTCAAGACAAACCTCCATACTTTTAATGGTGCCTGCTTTTTTATCGCGATGTGGCGTATGAATTTGTACTGTCATGTCAAGCTCTTTAGCCATATCAAGCTGCATTCTAAAATACTTATCTTCAGCTTCTGTCTGGTCGTCATAACCTATTTCGCCAATAGCGACAACATTCTCTTTATGCACATATAGAGGGAGCAATTCTATCACCTGCTCTGCTAAAGCTTCATTGTTTGCCTCTTTAGAATTGAGACCAATTGTGCAATAGTGATGTATACCAAATTGGCTTGCGCGAAAAGGTTCCCAGCCTACCAGACTGCTATAATAATCCTGAAATGAACCTACCTGAGTTCTGGGTTGTCCCAGCCAGAAAGATGGTTCTATTATCGCCACAATACCCGCTGCTGCCATTGCCTCATAATCATCTGTCGTTCTAGAGGTCATGTGCACGTGTGGATCTATAAATTTCATTTTATCTTCCATTATTGATCTTTTAAGTTTTGCCAGTTTAGATCTTTATTCTCGATCTGGCTTTTTAGATTTGGGTGATTTTGTATTAACTCTTTTGCTTCTTTTTTCTCTGAATAATAACAACATAAAGCTGCTGCTTTATTCTCGATCTTGTTCTCGCTTGCCAGTAAATGTTGCATGTCTTTATAAAGTTCACCTTCTATAAAGTTTGAAACAGGTCTCCAGAAATACGGTTCAATCTCACGACCCGCCGCCCAGCGTTCATGTGCATAGTCTGAAATTATTCTTGCAAGATCAGCATTTGCACGATCATCAACATCTTCTATTTGAGAAAGATCGCCCTGCATAAAAGCAGTTTTAAGATACATCTGGTTCCATTGCTTTTCAGAAAAATATAAACCCGGATACGGATTCTTAAGTGCAATCGCATTAAAAACCGATGCTATATTTGTGCGTAAAGCATCTACAGCAGTATGCTTAAAATCTTTGGCATTAGGCAAAATTGCCAGATATCTTAAAAATGTTGCCAGTTCAGTCTTGTCTGCCACCTGAATGATATTTGCGACCTTGGGTGTGAAAAAATCAGGATCTATCTCAAGTATTTTAACCAGTAAATACAACCTGCTAATTTCAAGATAATTTGCATCATGATTCTGCAGGTATTTCACCAGGTCTGTAGATGTGGTATAGACCACTTCCTGCGTTTTATCAATTTTAGAAGAAAGTAAGCTGTACGTTAGAAAAAGCTCTTTAGTAGATTTTTCTCTGGCAACAAGTTCAATTTTTTCTTCGAGCCAGTTAAACGTTTTATCTGGCAGTGATCCAGATAAGAGATTTGATAATTGTGTGCTGGTTTGTTTCAATTTCATAAATGTAAATTGATTTGTATTCGCAGGCTTAAATTCGGTTAATAACGAGCGAAATACGCTCAAATTATACTGGTTTTTCAGGTTGTTTGGTCATATTCAATTTATAAATATTCACCTGCGTAATATGCTAGAAAAGTACAAAACTTAAATGTAAATGCCCTTTAACCAACTTTAAAAGTGTCTTGTCTTTTTTGTATTCATGCAAGTAATAATTTACCACTGGTTTGAATGCTGAATTTTCACCCCAGATTAGAATTCTACAGCCAGTTTTTTAGCCTAGAAAAGCGATTTTTAGCCTATAAACCCGGGTTTTTAAACTTCTTTCTCAATAAATGGGATGTCGATATTGAGAATTTCTACAACCAATGATTGTAAATGTTCTTCAAATTTTAATAATATCTCTTTTGAAATAAGCTTATTCCTGTTTTCTTCAAAACTCATAAAACCGGCGCTAAGATTTTTAAATGAAATTATGCCTGCTTCAACGTCCTGATGAGAATCTGATTCTTTTGAGAGCATCAAGGCATAACACAGAACCTGAAAAGCCTTACCGTGTTTTTTATAATCTGAAGTTAATAATTCCCATTCAGAAATTTTTAATTCTCCAGCGATTACTTTGCCGGTTTTATAGTCTAAAACGCGTGTTGTTCCGTTAAAACGATCTATGCGATCTACAGTTCCTTTTAAGTGTATCGTGGTATCGCCAACGGTAAACGGGACTTTGTATTTTTTCTCAAGACTTTTAATAATGATCTCGTTACCGGCATCTAATTGGCTTATTTCAGATTTAATAAAATTCTTTACAAATTGCTGAGCTACATGAAAAATGATGAGGTTTTTACCTGTTTTGATGTTTGCCAGATTATATTCTTTAGCAAACTGATCTTCCACAAATTGCGGTACTAATTTTAAAAGCTTAAGAAGAATTTCTTTAGATAAAATCGTATTTAGATAAGGCGTATATAATTCTTCCAGAGCCTGATGAACAATTGTACCAAGCGTATTGTAAGCCACAATATCTTCAACATCATCCAGTTCATTTATACCCAAAACATATTTGTAGTAAAAATCAATAGGGTTGCGTATATATGTGGTCAATGCTGACGGAGACAAGCCGTAGTTAGCATGTTTTTTTAAAGCCTCTATTATTGCCGGTGTCTTATCGATCTGTTTAAGCTCGTGTTTGTGCAATGTCACTTTTGCACTCGCTGATGATTCTGTGAAGTTGTACACCGCATTTTTATCTGTGGCGAGCTGTAAGAGAAATCTACTTTTCTCACCACTATTTAAGCCGTCTGCCTGATTGTTGTATAACAAATGCACGTTTGATGCTCTTTGCAGTAATCTGAAGAAGTGATAGGCATAAACTGCATCTTTCTCGCGATAAGTAGGTAGTTTATAGTCTAATTTAAGATCGAAAGGAATAAAGCTGTTCTGACTCTTACCAGAAGGAAGTACACCTTCATTTAGCGAAGTGACAATAATGTTTTTAAAATCAAGTACACGTGATTCAAGCACACCCATGATCTGTAGGCCAGTGTAAGGATCTCCTTTAAAATCTACTGTTTCTACCGCCAGCAACTCTTTATAAAAGCGCTGTAGCGTTTTTATATCATTGATGTAGTTGTAGTCTAAACAAAGATTTTTAAGTTGTTCAAATATTTTAAGAAAGGCATAGAGGTATTCAAGCTGAATCCAGTTTTTTTGCGGCAGAAGTATTTCTTTAATCTCATTGATCAATAAAAGTACACTGTTGAGACTTTGAGATATCTTATTTTGCCACGGACTGAATAAATACTTCGTTGCCTTAGTCTGGGGGTTGTTCCAGATCTGCTCAAAGTCGGTTTGAGTAATGTAGATGAGATTATTTTTTAAAATATGATCTCTTAGATGTTGATGTTGGCCTTGTAACAAAAGTTGAGTATATGGTTGTCCTAATAAGGCAAGAACATCTTTATAGAAAAAGTGCCCGTCTCGCGAGTTAATTTGCATTGTGAACCAGTTCTCAAAAAAAGCTGCATCAGGAACCTGATTAAGCGGCAGACCCATTGTGACATTGAGGTTCTTTACATTTTCTGGCAGCGAATTAAGCAATGGCAATAGGAGTGTCTCACTGCCTAAAACAATTGCTGTTTCAGTAAGTTCCTGGTTGCTGAGATCTTTTAATAATTGCCCCACATATTTTACCTGCCCAATGTTTTGAGAAACGGCAACGGCTTTAATTTTTTTAGACTGTTCAAAATACGAAGAGCTGCCTTTAAAATCGTGGTTCTTATAATAAGACCAGTTTTTGCGATAATCTTTGATGAACGTATTGACGACATGTTTCTCGTCATTGAGAAATTTGTTGTCTATATCCCAGTAGATTTCGGCTTTATCAATATTAAGAAATGACTGTATAATTTTTTGCTCTGCAGCATTGAGTGCATTAAAACCTGCAAAGACAAAAAAGCCAGTTTGCTTAGAAGCATAATGATCTGTTTTACGTGCAGATTCTTTATAAAGCATGCCTTGATAACCGATGCCTTTTTCGCGTAGGTGTGTTGAGAAGCTATGGTAATACTTTTCTATTGCGCGCCAGAATGAGAGATAATTAGTAACCAGATCTGATGGTGTTTCATCTGTAGACCAATGGTTGAGTTCTTTCACGGCTGTGAGATAATTAAAGAAATCGTGAGTGGGAATTAGATATCTGTCAATCTCATTAAAGTCACCTATTAATGTTTGTCCCCAACCAAGAAATTCTAGAAAAGAATCTGAATTTTGAGCGTTTTCCTGCCTGTAAATATGGTATAGTTCCAGCTGTAGCTGGGTAGAAGTCGCCAGAGTCAGTTTTGAAATGTCTGCAATTAGGTCTTCGATCGCAAGTATGCGTGGTAAAAATGTAGAGGTATGAAGCTTAGCGGCTAGCTTCTTTTTTAGGAATGTTCCTGCTCGTTTAGAGGGAAGTATAAATGTAAGTTGAGTGACATCAGAATGATTTTTTAAGACATCATCTAGTACTTCTTCTATGAATGTTATCATAGACTAAAAATAAAAAACGCCCTGATTAATCAGGGCGTTTTCTCAAATATTATGGTTTCTATTTATAGAATTATTCTTCTATAAGAGAAAGCTCAACTCTTCTGTTTTTCTGTCTTCCGGCAGCAGTAGCGTTGCTTGCAACTGGTCTTGTCTCACCAAAACCTTGAGAAGATAAACGATCTGCAGGGATACCCTGGCTTGTTAAGTACTCACGTACTGAAGCAGCACGCTTGTCAGAAAGTTCCATGTTATACTTATCGCTACCAGTACTATCTGTGTGACCTTCTATTAAGAATCTTGTATTAGAGTATTCTTTCATAGTTTCAGCTACTTGGTTAAGAGTTTCGTAAGACTCTTGACGGATAGTTGCTTTGTTAAGATCAAATAATACTGAACGTACTTGAACGTTGATTTCTTCAAGAACCTCTACAGTTACTTCAGGACAACCGTTGTTAGCAACAGTACCAGCAACTTCTGGGCACTCATCATCTTTGTCTAATACACCATCGTTATCTTTATCTTCGTAAGGACAACCGTTGTTAGCAGCAGGACCAGCCTCATTAGGACAGTTATCATCTGCATCTTTAACACCATCACCATCAGCATCAGGACAACCGTTCATTGCAGCTGTACCAGCTTCAGTTGGGCACTCATCATCTGGATCTGCGATACCGTCACCGTCTGTATCAGGACAACCGTTAAATTCTGGTAAACCAGCAGTTGTAGGACAGTTATCTTCAGAATCTTTTATACCATCACCATCTGTATCAGGGCAACCGTTGAATTCTGGTAGACCAGGAGTTTCTGGGCACTCATCATTCTTGTCATAGATACCATCACCGTCTGTATCTTTTCCGCCAAAAGCGAAACCAATACCTGCAGTGTGTTGCATGTGCTTAGTATAGCTATCTTCAAATGCATGCTTGTAAGTAGAGCTTAGGTTTAAGTTAAGTGATTCACTTAGCCAGATTTTAAGACCTACAGTTCCGTTTGCAGTACCAAAGCTAGACATGTCACCAATAAATGTGTAACCACCACCTACTCCTAGGTAAGGATCAAACCAACCACCTTCGCCAAAAAGAGCGTCGCGGAAGCTATAAGAGATCATACCGTCAACAGCATAATATGCTAAATCATCAGCCTCTGTATCTCCTAATTTGTCTAATTTGTTTACAGAACCACGTACACCTAATACGAAGCCATCACCTATATAACGACCTACAGAAAGTGTTGATACTGAAGGAAGAATATTCCAGTGATCATCTACATTGTAAAATTCGTCAAGGAATTCTCCTCTTAAGTCTGGAAAAGCATCTCCAACTGGATAAGTGTCAATGGCATTCACGCCTATCGAAATTCCCCATGGATTATCTTCGTCTTGTGCATTCGCAGAACTAGTTCCTAAAAATACTAGCGCAGCGAACAATAGTAATCTGCTAAGATTTTTCATATTCAAAAGTTAATTTTAAGTGTTAATTAGAGCAAAAGTAAGTTGTTAAAAATTATGAACAAAGCTAAAAGTAATAAAATTTTATTAAAACAATGCCTGTTATAAGATACTGTTATAACCTATTTAATCAATGATTTTCAGAGATTTTCGTTTAAAATCACCCGCTTTTTTGAAGTCTTAAAACGGCGTTAGCTTTTCAAGCCCATTATGTTAACAACCCTGCTATTTTAAGATTTTGCTTTCTGTGAAAATTAGAATAACTATACGGTCTATACTTCCTTATTGTGGTAAAATGTAGGGCTTATAAAACCAAGAGTTGCTCCGCTTCGTTAAGATAAACAATTACCTTTTTTTCTACTTTAAAACCCATATCTGCTAATGCTATTGCATAACCACTTATTTGGTTTTTATGAGCATCGTTAGGAGCTCCCGTCTTATAATCTAATAAATATGCTTTTTTAGATACATCTGTCTCGACACGGTCTGGCCGTAGTACATCGCCTTGGTATAATATGTCACGTTCATTATATATATGGTGTGATTTATTAAAGAAGCCTTCTTCCTCAAGCCGCGATGTTAGACCCAGCAGATTTCTTTTGAGAAGTGGCAGTTCTTCTGCTGTGATGAAGCCTGATTTATATGCCAGTTCCAGTTGGTTTTCTATTTCAGCTCTGGTTTCTATTTGAGCCATGATATCGTGAATGATATTACCAGTAGATATTGCCTGTTGTCGTGCAGTATCCCATAATTGTTCTGCCTGAGTAACCACAATTATGTTGTGCTCTTCTTTTGCAGATGAGATAATATCGAGGTTTTCATCGGTTTTTGCCTGATTTTCGGGTTTAGAAATGCGATTTTTAGTACCAAAATCAAATAATCTCGCATCATCTTTCCAAAGTCCTGCCTCATCGAGATAGTTAATTAAAATGTCTGCAAAGGTTGTGGGTTCTGTGCCGGGTTTGCTTCTTTCGCTACAGCGAGACACAATATAAAGTTGCTCGACTGCTCGTGTAAGTGCTACATATAATATATTGAGGTTGTCAAGTTGTTGCTGTTGTCTTTTTGCATTGTAAAGAGCAGCAGTGTTTTCATCAATATTCAATAATTCTTTTTTCTGACTTAAAAGCAGTGTTTCAAAACCTAAGAATTGTTCGGGATCTGTTCGATACCAGTTAGTATTATCAGATCTTGGATATAGATCGCTTTCTGCGAACGGATAAATTACTACCTGAAACTCGAGGCCTTTAGCTTTATGAATTGTCATCACCTGCACCGCTTTTGTAGAAGGCGGTGTGCTTATACTTTTACGCTCTTTATTCTTTTCCCACCAGTCCAGAAACCCATGAATTCCTGCCTCATTCTTCTGGGTATAATCAAAAACGTTATCAAGAAAAAACTGAATATGAGAACCTCCGTCTGTAAGATCAAACGATCTAATTATATATTCTACGGCCTCATAAAGCGGCAATAGTGCACAACGATCGAGATCAAAGTCAATATTGTAATCTTGTAATGCTATAAAAAGCTGTTGACCTGTTAGCTTAAGGTGTGAACTATAAAACTCATGCGGTTCTTTTAATTTTAGGAGATCAAGAGCGAGATATTCTAAAATCTGTATGCTAATCTCAGATGAATCTGGTTGCAGAATAAATTGTAATACAGCAGCAATAAACCGTACCTGTGCAGATTGATTGATCAAAAGGCTTTCGTTAGAAACAACAGGAATGTTATTCTCCTGCAGAAATTGGGCAATAGCCACACCTTCATCATTTTTACGCACAAGAATACATATTTCGCTTAAAGCGAAATTGACCTTGGCTTCATCTAGAAGGGCTAAAGTTTGCTCCAGATAAAGAGGTATAGCTTCTTCTTTAGTCTTTGCCTCTACAAAAGAAATGGAAACATAACCGCCGGTTTTTGCGTTGAATTTCTGGCTATTGCCTTCGATGTAAATCTTAGAATAATCTGCAAATTCAAGGCTGGCAGCAGCTTGCGTAAATAACGAATTATTGAAGTTTATTACCTCAGAATAGCTTCTGTAATTAGACTCGAGGTCTATTCTTTCTTTATTTTGATTTTGGAAAGGGTTGTGATCACCTGAGAGCTTGATAAACTGTTCTGCGTAACCGCCCCGCCATCTGTAAATGGCTTGCTTTGGGTCACCCACAAGCATAAGACTGTTGAGAATATCGTCTTTTTTTTCTGCGCTCACGGCATTATCAATCAGCGGAATCATGTTTTCCCACTGTAGAACCGAAGTGTCCTGAAACTCATCTATAAAATAATGTTGATATCGCTCGCCCAGTCTTTCGTAAATAAATGGCGTAGGTTGACCGGCGATATTCTTATTGATAAGTTCATTAAAATCGGAAATTAGAATGAGATTTTTTTCAGCCTTTATTTTTTGTACTTCGTTATTTATAGCTTGTAATACCGATAACGGAGTAAGTTTTTTTAAAAGTTCTTCAAAAAGTAAAATCTGAAGTATATTATGCTGTATGATTTTAAAAGCGCGCACTATTGTGGGAGCCGCTTCATCTATAATAGCTTTTATATGCTGCTTTTGTGATTTTGTGTACAAAGGCTGGTTCTCAATATTAAGCGCCCATCCTGCCTGAAAGTTTATGTTGAAATTACCGTCACAGCACTTTTCTAAAGCTTTAGGGAGATATTTACCACTAAAATTTGCAGGTTCTAAGCCTTGTTGTTCAATATACTCGAGAGTTTGTGTTGCTGTTATTTTAACGTGTTCAGAAACCGTTCTGATCTTATCAACTAAATGCTTTTTTAAAGCTGAAAAATCCTGTAGTGACTTTCCTTTTAAGAGTTGTAGAAAGCTGCGGTCGTTCTCGCTGAGAAGTAATCTGCCAATATCGTAAAGATCTTTAGAAATATCCCAGCTTTTATCATCGTCTGTTTTTTCTAATGCATAATCAAGAAGCACAGGCGTCACGAGTTTGTCTTCTCCGGCTTTCTCTATAAGATTATCAACAGCCTGCTCCAGAACTTCTGTCGTGTTTAGCTCAACTTCAAAATTTTGCGGGATTCTAAGATCATAAGCAAATGTGCGTATAATACGATGTGTAAAATTATCTATGGTAACAACATCAAAAGAGGCGTAATCCTGAACAATATTTTTAAGAATTCGCTCCGATTTTTTGATGATTTCTTCCGATTTTAAGCCCGTTGCGCCCGATATTTCGTTAAACATGGCAGTGGGAGATTCCGCGATCGTAGGTTCACTAAATTCCTGAAGGTTTTTAATAATGCGAGATTTCATTTCAGCAACCGCTTTGTTAGTGAAAGTTATCGCAAGTATATTTCGGTATTTAAATTCATTATTACTCTTTAAAAGTATAATTAGGTAATTGCGCACGAGGGCAAATGTTTTCCCCGCGCCGGCAGAAGCATTGTAGATAGAGATAGCTGGTAGTTGCATAGTCCCGAAGATAGCAAAACCCATATAAAATAATATAAATAATAAAAAGAAAGAGACTAATGTTAAAAGTTAAGAGTATTATAACAGTAGACGGTTTTTTACACGGGCAACTATGCTTAACTTTGGTAACCAACTAAATAAATAATTAACGTAAATACTCATAAAATGGCATTTGACTTACCAGAATTAAAATATGCGAAAGATGCATTAGAACCTCATATAGATGCAAAAACTATGGAGGTACATCATGATAAACATCACGCAGGATATACAAGCAAGCTTAACGCAGCTATAGAAGGAACAGACTTAGAAGGTAAAACCATTGAGAATATTCTTTTAAATCTTGATATGACTAACACTGCCGTGCGAAATAATGGCGGTGGATATTATAACCACAACCTTTTTTGGGAAATTATGTCTCCAGATGGTGGTGGGGAGCCTACAGGTGAACTTGCTGAGGCTATTAGCAGTGCATTTGGTTCTTTTGAATCATTTAAGGATGAATTTACCAAAGCTGCCGGAACAAGATTTGGTTCAGGATGGGCGTGGCTTTGTGTACATGAAGGCGGAAAACTTGAGATCTGCTCTTCAGCAAATCAGGATAACCCATTAATGCCAGATGTAGGATGTGGTGGTACACCAATCTTAGGTCTTGATGTTTGGGAACATGCTTATTATTTAAAATATCAAAATCAACGCCCTGCTTACATTGAAGCTTTCTTTAATGTAATTAATTGGGAAGAGGTTTCCAGCAGATATGCTCAGAATAAATAAAAGTTTAAAACCTTTTAAATATGAAAGTCCGGTCATTGATCGGACTTTTTGTTTTAGGGCTTTTGCTAAACTTTACTTATATAAGTTGAAAGCAGAAGTGATATTGAAATGTTTCTTGCAGAATAGTCGGGTCGTTAGGAAGCAAACGTATGATTTGATTAAGGAATGACGAAGTATCAGTTGAGTCGCTACTGTAGAATTAGCTTCAATTTAGACCAAATAAAAAAGGTGGAAAGATCCACCTTTTTTGCCCCAAATCTACCATGAACTTAACCTACTTATGCTATGGCTCTGCTAATATAAAGGAGTACTCTACGAGTTTCCAAAACTTTTAGACTAACGGCCCAATTTTTAGATTAAGTACACAAAAATATGCTGTTTTAGTATGCTCTTGCTACACTTCCTTCTACATAATTGATAAAAGAACGGTTAACAACGCGGTTACCACCAGGGGTTGGGTAGTCTCCTGTAAAGTACCAGTCACCTAAATTTTTAGGACATGCTTTATGTAGATTATCAACCTTTTGATAAATAACACTTACTTCTGGTTTAATGGTTTCATCTTTTAAAAGCTCTGCGATCTTTGCAGATATTTCTTCATCTGTAAATGGTGCGTAAATATCTTTTACATAATTGGTCACATCTTTATCTTCAAAATCTACCTGAGCTTTACATTTTTCATAAACAATGTCAATAAGCTCCTCCTTACCTTGTTCTTCAAGAAGATCTATTGCGGCTCTAAATGCGATAAAATCCTGTAAACGCGCCATATCGATGCCGTAGCAATCTGGATAGCGAATCTGTGGTGCAGATGAGACAACAACAATCTTTTTAGGATTAAGTCTAGATAACATTTTTATGATACTCTTTTTAAGTGTAGTACCGCGTACAATACTATCATCTATAATAACTAAAGTATCTGATGGTTTAACAACGCCATAAGTGACATCGTAAACGTGTGCGACAAGATCGTCTCTGCTGCTGTCTTCTGTAATAAAGGTACGCAGCTTAACATCTTTAATTGCTATTTTCTCAGTTCGCAATTTTAACGACAGGATATCGTGTAGGCCAGCTTCGTCAAGAGTATCTTTTCGGCTTAGGATTTCAGCCATTTTTTGCTTGTCGAGTTCCTCCTGTGCAGCTTCTACCATACCATAGAATGATGTTTCTGCAGTATTAGGAATGTAACTAAAAACAGTATTTTGCGTATCGTGCTCTATACTTTTAAGCACTTCTGGCATTAGAAGTTTGCCCAGAAGTTTACGTTCCTGGTAAATTTCTGCATCACTACCTCTTGAGAAATATATTCTTTCAAAAGAACAGGCTTTTCGCTCAAGTGGCTCTTGTATTTGTTCTATTAAAGTTTTTCCGCTTTTTTTAATGATAATCGCATGCCCGGGATCAAGCTCTATGACTTCATCAAAAGGAGCATTGAATACTGTTTGTATAACCGGTCTTTCACTGGCTACAACAACAATCTCATCATTTTTGTAGTAATAGGCAGGGCGTATACCTGCGGGATCTCTAAGTACAAAAGAATCTCCATGACCTAATAGACCGGCCATTACATAGCCACCATCCCAGTCTTTTGAAGCTCTTTTTAAGATTTTACCTACGTTTAGACGCTCTGCGATCTGTGGTGAAGCTTCAAATTTTGAATAACCTTCTTTTTTTAGCTTTTTGTAAACTTTCGCTACAGCGTCATCCAGAAAATGCCCAATCTTCTCCATCACAGTAATAGTATCGGCTTTCTCTTTAGGATGTTGTCCCAGCGATACCAATTTGTCAAACAACTTAAATACGTTTGTCATATTAAAGTTACCTGCAACGATAAGGTTACGGTGCATCCAGTTGTTTTGACGCAAAAATGGATGAACGCTCTCAACGCTATTCTTACCAAAAGTGCCATAGCGCACATGACCCAGAAGTAATTCGCCCACGTAAGGCACATGTCTCTTCTGCCATGCCACATCATTTGCCTGTTCTGGAGTAGCTTCGGCTAATGTGTCATTGATGCGTGAATTTATCTGTGCAAAAATATCCTGTATGGGCTGCTGCGCAACAGAACGCTGTCTGCTTATGTAGCGCTCACCGGGTTTCATATCTAGTTTAATACTGGCAAAACCCGCACCATCCTGACCGCGGTTGTGCTGTTTTTCCATCATTAGATACATCTTGTTGACCCCGTAAAAAGCACTACCGTATTTCTCCTTATAGTACTCAAGAGGTTTTAAAAGGCGAATAACCGCAATTCCGCATTCATGTTTAATACCGTCACTCATAACTCTATAAATAAATTACGCCCCAAAATTTTTGGGGCGCGGGGTTATAATTTAATATCAAACTGCGTAAGACTCTTAAACCTTAGCAGCCGCTTGTTAATTTCTTCTTGTGTTAAATGTAGCATCCGCTCTGTGCCAAATTTCTCAACACAAAAGGAAGCAAGATTTGAGCCATAAATTATTGCTCGTTTCATATTCTCAAAAGAATGATCTCCTGTACTTGCAATGTAGCCGGCAAAACCACCTGCAAAGGTGTCGCCAGCGCCGGTAGGATCAAAAACCTCTTCTAAAGGTAAAGCAGGGGCAAAGAATATTTGCTCGTCTTTAAATAATAAAGCACCATGCTCTCCTTTTTTTATCACCACAAACTGAGGTCCCATTTTGTGTATTTTTTGGGCAGCTGTTACAAGAGAATATTCTCCTGTTAACTGTCTCGCCTCTGCGTCATTAATTGTAATAACATCTACACGAGCAATTACTTTTTTAAGATCTTCAAGAGCATTATCCATCCAGAAGTTCATCGTATCAAGAATTGCCAACGTAGGTTTTGCATTCATTTGATCTAACACACTTAGTTGGACTAAAGGATGCAGATTTCCTAACATAACTATGTCAGAATTTTTATATGCTTCTGGTACTTTAGGATTAAAGTCTGCCAGCGTATTCAATTCTGTTATTAAAGTATCGCGTGAATTAAGATCATTGTGATAAAGACCTTTCCAGAAAAAAGTTTTTCCACCCTCAACGATCTCAAGACCGTCAAGATTAATGCCTTTATTAGCTAAAATATCGATATATTCTTGTGGAAAATCGTCTCCTACAATAGAGACTATAGCCGGGTCTACATTAAACTGCGATGCAGCCAGCCCGATGAAAGTGCCGGCACCTCCTAAAATTTTACCGGTTTTACCAAAAGGGGATTCAATTTCATCAAAGGCACAGGTGCCTACAATCAAAAGTTTGCTCATTCAAAAAATTTTTGCAAATATACACTTTTGCAATCCGAATATGTAATTATGAAGTTTTGAAGTGCGAAATCATTTTCGCCCAAAATCTGCGGGAATCTCTCCCCATACCTTTGTCTCCCATTTAGCAATGGGCGTGCTGTAAGTATTTGTTTTTAACCAATTTTCGGCTCGGCGCACAAGGTCAAAAATAGTTTTATTAACAGCGGTTTCTTTTAGGTTTGTCTTACATTTTTTCTGCCGCACCCAGCTTATTGCGATGCGAGAATCTGAATAGAGAATAAGGTTGCTGTTCTTCTTCTTTAGAAAGGCAAGACCGTGTACCAGTGCGAGAAATTCACCTACATTATTTGTTCCCTGATTAAAAGGGCCAACTTTAAAAAGTTCTTTTGCAGTTTTAGTTTCTACACCGCGATATTCCATAATGCCGGGGTTGCCACTACACGCCGCATCTACTGCAATTGAGTTGTAATTAGGTTCGCCTATGCGCGCCAGCAGTTCTTTGTCGACAATTTTAGGTGTTGTTTTACCTTTATAATCATTGTAGTTGCCATTGTATGCTTTTTTCGCTTCAGCGAAAGTTGAGAATGATTTATACTGCGCTCCTTTATATCCTGTAATGGCAGCTTTACAATCGTTCCATTTATTATAAATGCCGGGGCGTTTGCCCTGCCATACCACATAGAATTTTTCTTTTTTAGCCATTTTTTGAGCTTAAAAGGAGGTTTTCTATCACTACAGGGAAGTTTTTGTATTCTAACTGGTGAATTTTTTGGGCAAGTGTTTCAGGAGTATCTTCTTTTGTTATTGCCGTTTTTGCCTGAAAAATTGTAGAGCCTTTGTCATATTCATTAGTCACATAATGTATAGTAATGCCAGATTCTTCTTTCGCTGCAGCGATAACAGCATTGTGTACATGATGGCCATACATGCCTTTGCCACCAAAGTCTGGTAAAAGGGCGGGGTGAATGTTTATGACCTTATTTGGGAATGCTTCAAGAATATTAGTTGGGAATAACCATAAAAAACCGGCTAGAACTATTAAGTCTGGATTTGCGTTTTTAACCAGGTCTAATACATTTTCTGTCTCATAGAGCGCAGTGCGATTAAAATAGAAGGCACTTATGTTAAATTTATTGGCTCGTTTTAAAACAAAAGCATCTGCTTTATTAGATAGGATTAAGACCACTTCTGCAGTCTGTTTTTCTCTAAAATAAGTTACAATGCGCTCAGCGTTTGTCCCGTCGCCAGAGGCAAATATCACGATACGTTTCATAGCTGCATGGGGAGTGTTTGTGAAGCTACAAAACAAAGAATTATTATTAACTTTTTGAAAGGTAATCTGTCAAATCTTGATTTTAAATCATTAAATTACGTACACATTTTTGGGGTTAGGAATGGTGATAACATAAAGTTTGCTATTTTTGCCACTTAATTAAAAATTAAATTTAAAGATTATGTCAGACATTGCATCAAGAGTAAAAGCCATCATCGTAGATAAATTAGGCGTTGATGAGAACGAAGTCGTTGCTGAAGCTAGCTTCACTAATGACTTAGGAGCAGACTCATTAGATACAGTTGAACTTATTATGGAGTTTGAAAAAGAATTTGATATCCAGATTCCAGACGATCAAGCTGAAAACATTGCGACGGTAGGGCAAGCTATCTCCTATATTGAAAACGCAAAGTAAGAAGTAAGCAGTACACCTTATGGAGTTAAAGCGAGTTGTAGTAACCGGTCTTGGAGCGTTAACACCTATCGGTAACAATATTGAAGAATATTGGGACGGATTGCGTTCAGGGAAGAGTGGGTGCGCCCCAATTACCTATTTCGACGCAGACAAGTTCAAAACAAAATTCGCTTGCGAGCTTAAGAACTTTAATGCTCTCGACTACTTTGACCGGAAAGAAGCCCGAAAACTAGATAGGTTTGCTCAGTATGCAATGGTCTCTTCAGATCAGGCAATAGCAGATGCTGGTATTGATCTGGATGAGGTAGATAAATTTAGGGTTGGTGTTATCTGGGGTGCAGGAATTGGCGGTTTAGAAACCTTTCAAGATGAGGTTATAAATTTTGCTAATGGCGATGGCACACCAAGATTCAATCCTTTCTTTATACCTAAAATGATCGCAGATATTGCACCGGGTAACATCTCTATAAAACATGGTTTTATGGGGCCTAATTACACCACTGTTTCTGCTTGTGCCTCTTCTGCAAATGCAATGATAGATGCCTTAAACTATATACGTTTAGGACATTGTGATGTTATTGTTACAGGAGGGAGTGAGGCCGCAGTAACTATGGCCGGTATGGGAGGTTTTAATGCGATGCATGCCCTTTCTACCCGTAATGAAAGTCCAGAGACTGCTTCCAGACCTTTTGATGCTACCCGTGATGGGTTTGTGTTAGGAGAAGGAGCAGGAGCTCTTATTCTTGAAGAATATGAGCACGCTAAAGCCCGTGGAGCAAAGATCTATGCTGAATTATTAGGTGGCGGTATGTCTAG
Source organism: Leeuwenhoekiella sp. A2 (assembly GCF_047946655.1). GTDB lineage: Bacteria > Bacteroidota > Bacteroidia > Flavobacteriales > Flavobacteriaceae > Leeuwenhoekiella. Next base: position 1,495,968 of record NZ_CP172311.1, on the reverse strand, counting down.
TGATGCTTATCACATGACTGCTCCTCATCCTGATGGTATAGGCGTTGAGCGCGTTATGTTAAATTGCTTACGCGATGCAAATTTAAAACCAGAAGATGTAGATGCTATCAATACACATGGTACTTCTACACCGTTAGGAGATGTAGCAGAGTTAAAAGCAATTACTAACGTTTTTGGAGATCATGCTAAAGATATCAATATCAATTCTACAAAATCAATGACGGGACACCTGTTAGGAGCTGCAGGAGCAATTGAAGCAATAGCTTCAATTCTTGCAATGAAGAACAGCCTTGTGCCGCCTACCATAAATCATGGTACTGTAGATGAAAATATTGATTCTTCATTAAACCTTACTTTAAACAAGGCGCAGGAACGAGAAGTCAATGTTGCTATGAGTAACACCTTTGGCTTTGGAGGTCATAATGCTTGTGTCGTTTTTAAAAAAATAAGCGATTAGTACTATATGAATGCTATTCGCAACATATTTAATTCCCGTTCTGAAAAGAGCGGGAATTTTTTTGCAGTGGTCGAAAAAATCATTGGCTTTAAGCCAAAAGATATTGGCCCTTATGAAGAAGCATTTACACATAGATCATTAAACCTGAAAAATAAAAAAGGGCACTCTTTAAATTATGAGCGTCTTGAATTTTTAGGCGATGCTATGCTGGGCGCGGTTATAGCCGCCCATTTATTTAATGAAGTGGGGCATGGTGACGAGGGCTATCTTACTAAAATGAGATCTAAGGTTGTAAGTCGTGAACACCTCAATGAGTTAGGAAGAGATCTGCATTTGCTCGATCTTGTGAGGTCTGCAATTCCTAAAGAGAATTTTGGTGCAAATATTCACGGCAACCTCTTTGAAGCATTAATAGGGGCGATTTACAGAGACCGCGGTTATAGTTATGTGAAGAAATTTATATATAAACGCGTTGTAGATCCCTATGTTGATATAGAAATGCTTGAAGGCAGGGTTATAAGTTATAAAAGTATGCTTATAGAATGGTGCCAGAAAGAAAAGAAATCATTCAACTTTAATACATACGAAGACAACGGTCTTGATCTGGTAAAACACTTTTCGGTTAAACTAACTATAGATAATAAGCAAGTTGCTAAAGCTCGAGCTACCTCAAAAAAGAAAGCAGAAGAAAAGGCTGCAAAACGCGCATATTATGCATTTCAGAATAAAATAGATGTGCAACAGTTTAATTAGATAACAGACAAATCCTGTTTAAATCTTAATATTCAGGGTCAGTTTTTATTTATTACTTTACCTATATTTAACTCCTATTATAAAGTATGGCGACTGTAATGTTATTATTAGATGACGCACTTGAGTATGACTTTACGGTAGTTGCAATACACTGCTCGTTAGAAGATTATCGTCTTGCTTTTTTAATTAATAAATATGCAGGTTTACACCTAGAACGTACCCGCAATGACATAGATTATAAAGAAACGGGCTACTCTGCACTTTTTCCACTTTTTAAGTATAATGATTCAAGAAATTACATTGATTACAGCCTTGTAAGTAACAAGTGCAAAACGGCCAGCAATGGAGTTACAAGTAGTAACGGACTGTTTCAATCTAATGCACATGCACATTATAAATCAATAAATTTGCTGCCAGAATTTAAAAAGGCAGATTTTTTGCTGAAAATAGAGACTGATTCTAATACTTTTGCCAAAGCTGCTTTAATGGCAAACTTAAACCAGATACCCCAGATCGTAACAGCATACGAGGTAGAGGTAAACCAATTAAAATCTAAAAAAAATTTAATATTCGAATAATGCCAGATAGAAAAAAGACCAAAATTGTGGCCACATTAGGTCCCGCCACAAGTACTAAAGAAGTCCTGCATTCAATGATCAAAGCGGGAGCAGATGTATTTAGAATAAACTTCTCTCACGCAGATTATGAAGATGTAAAGGAGCGTATAAAGATGATTAGAGAGTTAAGTGAAGAATTTGGGTACAATACTTCTATCCTGGCAGATCTTCAGGGTCCTAAACTGCGTGTTGGGAAAATGAAAGAAGAAGTAGAAGTGAATCCCGGTGATATTATTACTTTTTCTACTGCAGAAGAGTTTTTAGGTACAAAAGAGCGAGTTTACATGAATTACAAGGAGTTTCCTCGTGATGTAAAAAAAGGCGAGCGTATCTTACTCGATGATGGTAAACTAATATTTGAGGTTCTTAAAACAGACCACGAGCATGAAGTAGAAACAGTTGTTATACAAGGTGGGCCATTGCGTTCTCGTAAAGGCGTGAACCTACCTAATACCAATATTTCACTACCTGCATTAACCGAAAAAGATATTGAGGACGCAATTTTTGCGATCTCGCAGGAGGTAGACTGGATGGCACTTTCATTTGTAAGACATGAGGGAGACCTTATGCAATTGCAGGAGCTAATTAAAAAGCATTCAGCTTACAAGATCCCTATTATTTCTAAAATAGAAAAACCAGAAGCTGTAGTAAACATTGATAAAATCGTAGCATATAGCGACGGTTTAATGGTTGCACGTGGTGATCTGGGTGTAGAAATTCCTGCAGAAGAAGTACCGCTTATTCAAAAGCAATTAGTGCTTAAAGCGAAACAAGCCAGAATACCGGTAATTATCGCTACCCAAATGATGGAAACCATGATAGATAGCCTTACTCCTACAAGAGCAGAGGTTAACGATGTGGCAAACTCTGTTATGGATGGTGCAGATGCAGTTATGCTAAGTGGTGAGACATCTGTAGGTAAATATCCTGTGCAGGTGATTGAGAAAATGGCTTCAATTTTAATGAGTGTTGAAGATTCACCATTAATTCATGTACCTCATGAGCCACCGCACATACGTACAAAAAGATACATCACTAAAGCTGTTTGTTATCACGCAGCTCTTATGGCAAATGAAATTTCGGCGAAAGCGATTACCACTTTAACTAACAGTGGTTATACGGCATTCCAGATTTCAGCATGGAGACCTAATGCACACATTCTGGTTTTCACCTCAAATAAGACGATTTTATCGCGTTTAAACCTGCTTTGGGGCGTTAAAGCGTTCTATTATGACAAGTTTGTATCTACAGATGAAACTGTAGGCGACGTAAATAGAATTGCTAAGAAACGCGGTTATGTTAAGAAAGGTGATATGGTAATTAGTTTAGCGTCTATGCCAATGACAGAGCAAGGCATGGTTAATACATTGCGTGTACGCGAAATAACAAATAACTAGAAATCAAATTTTAATTGAACAGCGATTTCCTCTACAGCGGGAGATTCTTCTTTTTCTTCAGTATTTAAGTTGGCCAGGGTAATCCCCAGCAAACGTACAGAATTAAGAAGTTTTTCCTGATAGAGTAATTCTTTTGCCACTTCAAGAATTATAGATTTATTTCTTACGAAATAAGGCAAAGTTTTACTTCTTGTTTTTAGGGTGAAATCGCTGTACTTTATTTTTAAAGTAATTGTCTTGCCGGCTACAGGTGTTTTTATAAGTCTACGCTCTATCTCCTCGGCAATATTTTCAAGTCTTTCTATCATAAATACTTCAGAAGAAATATTTTCTGAAAATGTGCGCTCTGCACCCAGAGACTTTCTTATTCGGTCAGGTTTAACAACGCTGTTATGAATGCCGCGTACGACATGGTAATAATGTGCGCCACTTTTGCCAAAATTTTGCTGCAGAAAAGTTAGATCTTTAGTTTTAAGATCTCTGCCGGTAAAAATGCCCAGCTGGTACATTTTCTCTGCTGTCACCTTTCCTACGCCATAGAACTTTCTAATTTCCAGTTCTTCTAAAAAGGGAATCACCTCTTCAGGATTTACAGTTTTTTGTCCGTTAGGTTTGTTTACATCGCTGGCAACTTTCGCAATAAACTTATTTATTGAAATACCTGCCGAAGCATTTAAACCGGTCTTTTCTTTTATTTTTCTTCTTATTTCTTTGGCGATAAGGCTTGCGCTTGGGTTGCCTTTTTTATTCTCTGTTACGTCAAGGTAAGCCTCATCAAGAGAAAGTGGTTCTACCAGATCCGTATATTCAAAAAATATGGCTCGTATCTGGCTGCTTATTTCGCGATAGCGATCAAATCTGGTCTTTACAAATATAAGTTCAGGGCATAATTTTCTGGCAATTGTACCTGCCATTGCGCTACGCACACCATATTTTCTGGCCTCATAGCTTGCAGCACTTACAACGCCGCGTTGTGAACCGCCACCTACAGCAATTGGTTTCCCGCGAAGTTCAGGATTGTCAAGTTGCTCTACAGAAGCATAGAAAGCATCCATATCAACGTGGATTATCTTTCTAACGGGCAACTGAATTTCAGCACTTGTATTCATTACACAAAAATACTGCAAAGCTCAATGCATTCCTTTAAATTTGTATATGATGCGTATATAAAAACCTCCTTAAACAGGTAAAAAATTGGCAAAAACAGCTATAATTTTAGGAATAACCGGTTTAACAGGAAGCCTTCTGGCGAAAGAACTTCTCGCGTCTCAGGATTACGAAAAAATAATCGCCTTTTCCCGACGAAAATCGGGTTTAAAGCACCCAAAATTGACCGAATATATAATTGATTTATTTGATCTGGAGGAGCAAAAAATGCGGTTTAAAGCTGATGTGGTTTTTTGCTGCATAGGTACAACCAAGGCAAAAACGCCAGATAAAGATCTCTATCATAAAATAGATTACGGTATTCCTGTGGCCGCGGCCTGTCTATGCATGGTTAACAATATCGATACGATGATCACTATTTCTGCAATTGGCGCAGATGCGCAAAGCAAGATCTTTTATAACCGTACTAAAGGGGAGATGGAAAGTGATGTGGCCGGTTTAGGGATCAAAAATTGTTATTTTTTGCAACCGTCATTAATTGCAGGAGATCGTGATGAAAAACGCACATTAGAAACGGTGAGTAAAATGATTATGACAATTATCAATCCGTTGCTAATTGGTGGGTTGAAAAAATATCGAAGCATACACCCGCTTACAATTGCCAAAGCCATGATACAAGTGGCTAAAAATGGATATAAACACGTAATTATTCCGTCTAACGAAATTAAAGCAATAGCACATGGCACTTATTGAAATAGAACGCAAATTCTTAGTAGAATCACAGGATTTTAAAACCGAAGCAGTTAAAAGTATTCGTATTTCTCAAGGATACCTAAACAGCAATCCTAGCAGAACTGTACGTGTGCGTATTTATGGCGACGAGGCGTTTATAACCATTAAAGGAGCTTCTGATAAAAGTGGCACAACAAGGTTTGAATGGGAGAAATCTATCGCCGTTGAAGAGGCAGATGCTTTGTTAGAACTTTGTGAGCAGGGAATTATTGATAAGATGCGCTATGAAATACCTCAAGGTGAACATGTTTTTGAAGTAGACGAGTTTTTTGGAGCAAATGAAGGACTTGTCGTCGCAGAAATTGAGCTTAAACATGCTGATGAGAAATTTGCACATCCTTCCTGGTTGGGGCAAGAAGTAACCGGTGAGATACGCTACTACAATTCGCAGTTAAGCAAACACCCTTTTATAAATTGGTTATAAGAAATTATGAAGCATAAAAAAAGCCAACCCGCAAGGTTGGCTTTTTCTTAAAGTTACTTTAGGGGGAAAAGCATCTCGTTTTATTTCCATCCGCCGCCCAGAGCTTCATAAAGATCTACTACAGAGCGCAACTGGTTGTATCTGGCATTTATAAGGTCAAGTCTTGCATATAATGCATTCTCACGGGCATTTAAAACTTCAAGGTAATTAGCCAGACCATTATCTAGTAACTGTTCAGAGTAATCTGTCGCCAGGTCATAGGCATCAAATTCCTTTTGTTTTATTTCTATTTTTTGAGTTGCGGTATCATAGCTGTATAAAGCATCAGACACCTCTTTGCTTGCCGTAAGAATGGCCTGCCTAAAATCAAGCCTTGCTTGTTCCTGCTGAGCTTGTGAAACCTCGTATTGAGTTCTGTTTCTCCGCTGATTAAAAATAGGCTGTGTAATACCACCCACCAGCGTTGCAAAAAATGATTCAGGATCAAACAAAGTATTAAAATCTAAACTTTGCAACCCGCCGGAAGCGGTAAGCGTAAGTGCAGGATAAAAGTTACTTCTTGCGGCATTTGTTAGTTCAAAAGCATTTACAAGATTGTACTCTGCAGAGATTACATCTGGTCTGTTTCTCAACAGCTGTGCAGGCACACCTATTTTAAGTTCTGTAGTTATTTCCTGCTCATCTAAGGAGGTTCTTTCAATATTTGAAGGAGTTCTTCCCAATAGAATTGAGAACGTATTTTCCAGCAAACGCGATTGATTCTTTAGATCAATAAGAATAGCCTGCGCATTATACAACTGCGCTTCGGTTTGCTTAACGCCTACTTCTGTAACATTACCGGCATCTTTAAGTGCTTGTGTGGTTTCAAGACTGTTCTCTCTCGTAGAAATTGTTTCCTCGGTAATACGAATTTGTTCGTCAAGCGAAAGCAACTCATAATAAGAAGAAGCAATTCTTGAGATCAATTGCGTTTTTACAGCCTGATGTGCAGCTATTGATTGCAGATAACTTGCCTGAAACGCTCTTTTCTGACTACGAATTCTTCCCCAGATATCTGCTTCCCATGAAAGATCTGCACTTACCTGATATTGATCTAAGGCTGAGAACAAACTTCCGAACTGACTATTTTCAGAAAGCTCCTGATGCGTATATGTTGCGCCTCCACTCAATGTAGGTAAATAACCTGCCTTTCCCTGCTTAAAATAAGCTTCAGAAGCCAAAATATTCTGTAATGCTACCCGAATATCTATGTTGTTTTCGAGACCTTCTTCAATATAAGATTGCAGCGTAGCATCAGTAAACATATTTCTCCAGGATACTTCCGCAATATTCAGGGTATCCTGAGTAAGCATATCTGTACGGTAGAAATCTTCATTAATAATCTCTTCCGGCCTTTGGTAATCCTTAGCCACAAAACAGGACTGTAAGCTGAATACGACGCCTATTAAAATGAGGAATTTAAATTTATATATGATTTTCATTTTATGAGTTTCTAGTTTAGGTTAGTCATTTACAACTTCTGTAGTGGGTTTCTTGCTTACTTTTTCCTGTAACCATTGAAATAATATGAACAGAATAGGTATTACAAAGACACCCAGAATAGTACCTATAAGCAAACCACCTACAGCGCCTGTACCTATTGATCTGTTACCTGCTGCACCCACACCACTTGCGAGTACCAGAGGAGTAAGACCTAAAATAAAGGCAAATGAGGTCATTAAAATAGGACGTAAACGAGCTTTTGCTCCATCAATCGCAGCATCTACAATGCTTTCACCACTTCTGCGGCGTTGCAAAGCAAATTCTACAATAAGAATCGCATTTTTCGCCAGAAGGCCTATTAACATGATCAATGATATCTGGAAGTAAATGTTATTCTGTAAGCCTGCCAGTTTTGTCGAGATATAAGCTCCAAAAACACCCAGAGGCAATGATAATAGCACAGAGAATGGAAGTAAATAACTTTCATATTGAGCAGCAAGTAAGAAGTAAACAAAGACAATACATAGAATGAAAATTGTTGTTGTCTGGTTTCCTGCATTTACCTCTTCACGAGTAAGACCTGAGTAAGCCGCGGTGTAATTATTGGGCAGCGAACTCACAACTTCTTCTACTGCCGCAATACCATCACCACTACTAAAACCAGGATTCATCGCTACATTCACTTTAGCTGAATTGAAAAGATTGAAACGTGTAACTGATTGTGGGCCATAAACCCGGCTAAGAGTAACAAACTCTGTCACCGGAGCCATCTCGCCACTTCCTGTTCTTACATAAAGCGAATTAAGATCACTTTCTTCAGCTCTGTCTTCTGGAAGCGCCTGCATATAAACGCGATATTGCTTACCAAATCTTGAGAAATCTGCTGCATAAACACCACCTACATAGCCTTGAAGAGTAGAAAATATACTACTAATAGGAACGCCCAGTTCTTTCGCTAAAGGCACATTTATATCCATTTGATATTGAGGATAGCGTGTGTTGAAAGATGATTGAGCATATTGAACCTCAGGTCGCTGTGTAAGCGCATTCATAAATTCCTGATTTGCCTGGTCAAGATCTGTAAAAGCTCCTGCAGAACGGTCTAATAAATTCACCTCAACACCAGAAGACGCACTAAAACCCGGAATACTAGGAGGTGAAAAGAATATCACATTTGCTTCCGGAATTGTCGCTGCCATACCAAAGAGTTTACCGGTGATAGCTTCTATACTTACAGAATCATCTGTACGCTCATCCCAGTCATCTAAACGAATAAATCCTAAACCATAGTTGCTACCTGCGCCACTCAATAAACTACGACCTGTAATAAAAGAAGCTCCCTGTACCCCAGGCATGTTTATGATGTTTTCATATAGTGTCTGGCTTACTTCTGTGGTTCTGTCTAAAGATGCACCTGCAGGAAGTTCAAAATTTATAAATATGATTCCACGGTCTTCATCAGGCACAAATCCTGTAGCTGTGGTTGTAGACGACCACCAGATACCACCAACGGCGAGTACTAGAATAACAGCTGTGATCCATTTATTGCGATATAAGAAACTAAGTGATCTGCCATAACGGTGAATCGTTGCATTAAAGCCTCTGTTGAAAGCAGCATAAAAACGCTGAAGGAAATTTTTCTTTTTATCATGTTCATGCTCATCGTGTGGTTTAAGGAATAAAGCACATAATGCAGGACTCAAAGTCAATGCATTTAGCGCTGAAATAAATATTGCCACAATAAGAGTTACACCAAACTGCTCATAAAATACACCTGTAGGTCCTTGCACAAAAGTTACCGGCACAAATACCGCCGCCATAACCAGTGTGATCGATATGATCGCTCCAGAGATCTCGTGCATGGCATCAAGAGTAGCACCTTTAGCCGTCTTTGCCCCTTCATCTATTTTGGCGTGCACCGCCTCTACAACTACGATAGCATCATCTACCACAATACCAATTGCCAATACAAGTGCAAAAAGAGTAAGTAGATTGATTGAGTAGCCAAAGAGGTTTAAGAAAAAGAAAGTTCCTATAATAGAAACCGGAACCGCAATGGCAGGAATCAAAGTTGACCTGAAATCCTGAAGGAAAACAAATACCACAATGAACACTAATATAAATGCTTCGATAAGGGTATGAACCACCTTATCAATAGATGCATTTAAGAAGTTATTTGTATCATAAGGTATAAATATCTGTATACCTTCTGGCAATGTTGCTCTGGTATCATCAAGTTGTTCCTGTATTGCGTCAATTATATCTCGGGCGTTAGAACCTTTGGTTTGAAAAATACCCATGTTCACACTTGGGTATCCATTTGTAGTAGAGCCACCGCTATATGATTGTGCGTCAAGCTCTATACTTGCAATATCTTTTAATCGTAAAAATTGACCATCTCCCAGCGCTTTTATAATTATATCACTGTACTGATCTTCAGTTTTAAAACGCCCCGGGTATTTAATAACATAAGAAAATGCTTCCCCGTTGTTTTCACCCAAAGATCCCGCAGCAGCCTCAAGACTCTGTTCTCTTAAAGCAGCAGAAACATCTGCCGGTACAAGATCATATGCGGCAAGTTTATCAGGCTCTAGCCAAATACGCATGGCATAATCCTTACCGCCAAATACATTTACGCTACCCACACCGTTTATCCTTTGAATTTCAGGGATAACATTTATCTGAAGGTAGTTTTGTATAAAAGTATCATTATAGTCCTCATTGGTACTATAAAAGGAAAGGTACATCAACGCACTTGTTTGTTGCTTTTGCGTAAGTACACCTGTTTGTTTAACCTCCTGTGGCAATAACGGGTTTGCACGAGCAACTCTGTTCTGCACGTTTACCGCTGCAATATCAGGATCTACATTTTGATCAAAGAAAACCGTGATCTCTGCAGTACCATTGTTAGTAGCAGTTGAGGTGATGTAGGTCATACCTTCTACACCATTTATTTGCTCTTCTATAGGGATAATAACGCTTTCAAGTATGGTTTCTGCGTTAGCACCAGGATATGATGTTGTCACCTGTATGGTGGGCGGCGCAATATCTGGATATTGGGTGATAGGAAGGGTCGTTAAACCCAGAACACCCAATATGACTATTATAATAGAAATTACTGTCGAGAGAACAGGTCTTTCAATGAATGTCTTTAGCATGATTTTCTTTTTCTATTATTTGAATACCTTGTTCATAGGTTTAGCGATACTGTCAAAAGGTACTTCCTGAGGTTGTATTTGTGCATTGCTTCTTAACTTGCCTACACCTGTGGCTACAATACGGTCACCTTTTTCTACACCAGAGCTTACAACATATAGATTATCAACTTCTGTAGAAATGGTGATCTTTGTAGAGATGGCAGTATTATCTGCACCTACTTTATATACGTAAGTAGAACCCTGTTGCTCATAAGTAGATTGCTGCGGAATGACAACTGCGTCTGTATAATTTTGTGGTATTTGAATTTTACCGCTGTTTCCGTTAGATAAAATCCGGTTAGGATTGTCAAAAACCGCTCTAAATGACACAGAACCGGTGTTATTATTTACCATAGAGTTAATAGTCTCTATAGTTCCTTCCTGATCGTAAAAGGTGTTATTTGCTAATAGCAATTTAACTTTAGGCAAATTTTTGATCTTATCTTCTATGTTTTCACCATCAGTGTTCTGGATGAAATCTAAATATTCTTTTTCATTCATAGAAAAGTAAGCATACACTTTACTTATATCTGAAACTGTAGTTAAAGGCTGCTGGTCCTGAGGACTTATTAAAGAACCTTTGCGTAAACGTATTGATCCTACAAAACCATCTACAGGGCTTTTAATATTAGCGTAATCTATGTTTGCAGCGATACTGTTGTAGCCACTTTTGGCTTGAGCCAATTGTGCTTTTGCTGTTTCCAGCTGTACTTCGCTAATAATGTTTTTTTCTACCAGAGGTTTCAGTTTATTAACTTCAACCTGCGCAGCATTTACATTAGCCTGTGCAGCATTAGCTTCCTGAGTAAGAGATTGGGTCTCTAGTTTAAATAAGGTTTGTCCTTTTTTTACTTTTTGCCCTTCATCTATTAAAACATCTGTGATGTAGCCGGAAACTTTAGCTCTTACTTCGCTATTTACAATTCCTTCAATACTTGCAGGATACGTTTTATAAGCAGTCACACTTTGTGTAGGTATTTCTATAACCGGAAAAGGTAAAGCCTGGGGAGCAGCCTGCGCTTGCTGTGCGCTATTATCACCATCACCGCAAGAGGCGAGGGTGAATAAGGCTCCTAATATAACCGGTATAAAATAGGGTATTGATCTTTTTTTCATGTCGTGATTGATTAGTCTTCTTTGATTTTTGTGGAAAGTTTTTCGCGTAAGCGTTTTATTGAGGAACTAGCCTGCTCAAGAAAAAGCAGATAGTCTGTGTGAAATTCTAACTCAAATTTTGAGTCGTCATCCTGGGGTAAATGTTTATTGATCTCTTTCTTATATTCCATGATCTGCAAATGCAGGTCTTTTTCTTTTTCCCAGGTGGCAACCATTTCATCCATTTTAAGTATCATACTATCAGGATGCATGATAAAATACTTTTTGCGATCGCCGCACTTCGTATAATAAGAGATGCGATTGCTTTGTTGTAAATTATTAAGATGTGTTGAGACGGTACTTTTACTGGCGTTCAGGTCTGCAACGAGTGCATCAAAGCAGCAGCCTTTTTTTCCCGTGAGAACTAATGTTGACATAATACGCGCCGCAAGGGGGGCAAATTGATCCTTACATTCTATGTGAACGCCCAGGCGTTCTATAAGACGTTCTTTTTGTTTTTTTAACTCCTCAGACTCCATAAATTCATTTTGAACGGCAAAACTACGTTTAGTTCGGTTTTAATCGAACTAAACGAAACTTAAAATTTTGTTAATTTCTTCTCGTCTGTTTTTTGAATATTTCAAACTCATCAGACTTGATAATAAAGCCAAACCTGATCATGCTTTTATATTCCTGATAATCTATTAAACTCTCTGTATAGCCCGTAAACCACTCAAGCATAATAAATTGATTAGGCATTTTAAACGGGCGATAGAGAAGTTGAGTTTTAACAGCACCTTTCCAGTCCCATCCCCATCCTTTACGCATAATTACATTTAAAATGAGTTTTTTTGGTTTGATGTCATAACTAATATTTGCCTCACCCAGACCTATGTAATCTAAAAGATCAGGATTGTCTGTTTTGTATAAAAATGGTAGCCACCCTTTAACTTGTAATGTTGTGCGGTCATTTAACTGGGTGTGATAGGCGAGAGATAGATTGTTCCAGCTACGGGAAAAAATACTGTCACGACCATTAGATTCATGTTCTAGTTGTAGAATGGCAAGACCATTCACTTGATCATCTTTATTATAAAGTGGTTTGCCCAGATCCAAGGTGGGATTAAAATTGATCTCCTCAAAAGGACTGGAAAATTGATAAATATTCCAGAAGGCTTTTTGGGTATAGGTGAGAAATAAATAACTATCCAGCGGTAGTGTATTTCGCGTAAGCAATAATTTAAAACTTATCTGGTATTTAGCATCTGTAGAAGTACTGTTAATGCGCTCGTGAGTAGGAATACCAGTTATAAAATAATTGTTTTTGTGAATGGAAAACGCGGGCATTTTCTGTATCGTATCATCTACTTCCTCGCGTGAGAGTGCCTGGGCTTCCAGATTGAAAGAATGAAAGCTCAAGGCGAAAAAAAATAAAACAGATAAAACAGGTAGTATTGCGCGCATGTTTCAGATTTGAAAATGCGAAATTACAAACAGTTCGGTATTTCCCGAACTACGCAAACTTAAGCTTGTGTTAAATTAAAAATCAGCTATTTCTAGCTGATTTTTAATGCTTTAATGCCGATTTTTAATAAAGTTTTACTTAGAATAAATACCTATATCAAGTTTACCATTGGCATCCATATGTGCTCTGTACATTCCGGCAGTATTAAATTCCATGGCGACGTTACCATCTTTATCCATGGCAACAATGCCGCCTGTACCGCCCATTTTTGTGAGTTTACCCTGAATTACATTTTTAGCCGCCTGCTCAAGAGTCTTACCGGCATATTCCATCTGTGCCGAAATATCATAAGCTACAATACCGCGTATAAAATATTCACCCCAGCCTGTTGACGATACTCCGCAAGTCTTATTATTAGCATAAGTACCAGCGCCTATTATAGGTGAATCGCCAATGCGGTTGTATTTTTTATTGGTCATACCGCCTGTAGAAGTTCCCGCAGCTATATTTCCGTTTTTATCAAGAGCAACGCAACCTACGGTACCAAATTTTTCATCTTTAATAAAAGGATCGTAGAAGGCAGATTTATTATCGTCATCAAGTTCTATCGTTTCTCTCTTTTTAATATCCATAAGGGCATCATATCTCTTTTGGGTAAAAAAGTAAGAAGGGTCAACAATTTCTAGTCCGCGCTCTTTTGCAAATTTATCTGCGCCTTTACCGCTCAACATTACGTGGTCTGAATTTGTCATAACCTCATAAGCAAGATTAATAGGATTTTTTACTGTAGTAACACCGGCGACAGCACCTGCGTTAAGGGTTTTACCATCCATAATAGAAGCATCTAGTTCATTTATGCCGGCATTTGTGAAAACTGCTCCTTTAGCCGAATTAAAAAGTGGCGAATCTTCCATCACATTTATGGTACGTTGCACAGCTTCCAGACTACTACCGCCATTTTTTAGGATCTCATGACCTGTTTTTATGGCTTTTGTAAGCATTTCTTTATAGGCCGTCTCCATAGAGTCGGTCATATTTTCTTTTAAAATAGTACCAGCGCCACCGTGTATGATAAGGCCAAAGGTATTTTGAGTAGTGTCATTTGCGGTTGTGGTGTTTTCTTGAGTTGTATTGACCGTAGTTGATTCATCACAAGAAAGTAAAAGAAGAAATGGGCATAGAAGGAGGAATATCTTTTTCATCGTAAACAGCTTTAGAGGTGAAAGATAGAAAAATTGAAATTCATAAAACTGTTAAACAAAATGACATTTCGCATTAGAAAATCCTGAATTAATTAAATAACCGATAAACGGCACGTATAAAAAGTTTAAAAGCGTTAAAATTTAATTAAAATGACCAACTATTCGATGAAATACACGTTTACTGCGTTTAAACGCTTTTTTTATTCAGTTATATCTATTACTATTGTAGTGTAATAACTCATAAGCCCCAAATTATGAAATTGATACTACGAAGCATATTCGCTATGGCATTGCTATGCCTTTTAGCCTCTTGCAGCAAAGACGATGAACTTGTTGCCAGCGAGATAGATATGATTGAACTTGCACCTAATTTAGAGGTAGAAGGTCAATTTGCAGCAGCTGTTTTAGATGAGATTAATCTGCACCGTGAGTCTATGGGTCTTTCAGACCTACAACCACATTCAGATTCTGAATCTCAGGCAGTAGATCACTCTAAGTACATGGCTTCAAAACATCAAATAAGCCACGATAATTTCTTTAAGAGATCAGATTATCTTAAATCTAAAGGGGCAGACAAAGTAAGTGAGAATGTAGCCTTTGGCTATGACACTCCAGAAGATGTTGTTGCAGCGTGGTTAAAAAGCCCGGGTCACAGAGCAGCACTAGAAGGTGACTTTACACATTCTGGGATCGCAGTTGTTAAGACTGCAACCGGCGTTACTTACTTTACAGAGATTTTTGTAAAAGAATAAACAATAAATAAATATTACCCCCATTAGCAGGCGAGAGCCTGCTTTTTTTATGCTTAAAAACGAGATTTTTCATGTATTTGAGCAGATTTTTTAAAAGCACCGTTAGTTTTTAAACACATACTTATATTGTATTTTTAACCTAAAATATCAACATGGCGATAGCAAAACCTTTTAATCTTACAGCATGGGTCAATGAGAACAGAGATCTTTTAAAACCACCCGTGGGGAATAAGAATCTTTACAAAGATGCAGATGATTATATCGTCATGGTGGTAGCAGGGCCTAACGCGCGTAAAGATTACCATTATAATGAGACCGAAGAACTTTTTTATCAGCTGGAAGGAGAGATAGAGGTGCATGTTCAGGATGAGGGAGTTAAGAAAACTATGAAATTAGGACCCGGTGATATGTATTTGCACCCGGCAAAAGTGCCGCATTCGCCTGTGCGAAAAGAAAATTCTATTGGTCTGGTTGTTGAGCGAAAAAGAGCAGACCTTGATGGAAAAGATGGTCTTTTATGGTTTTGTGATAATTGTAATCATAAACTATATGAGGTTTACTTCCCGTTAAATGATATAGAGGAGGATTTTTTAAAGCACTTTAAAATATTCTACGGCAGTGAAGAATTGCGTACCTGCGATAATTGCGGGCATGTGATGGAAGCTGATCCTCGTTTTGTGAGATAAAACTGAAATAATTTCAGGCCGATTTCTTCAATTTTTAACCGATTTTAGGTACAAACTACCCGATAATTACAAAAACAAACATGGTAAGCATAGATAAAGTTTTAGCAGATCTAGAAATAACTCCTATAAACGCAGGCTCTTCTACGGGGAGTAAAAGATATGACTCAGGCGACGAGATCGCTTCATATTCTCCTGTAGACGGTAAATTGATCGCTAAAGTTACTACCACCACAAAAGAGGAATATGAAACTGTTGTAGAAACTGCTAAAGAAGCTTTTAAAGAGTGGCGACTAAAACCTGCGCCTCAGCGCGGGGAGATAGTTAGGCAATTTGGTGATGAGCTGCGCAGATTAAAGCAGCCACTTGGCGAGCTGGTAAGTTATGAAATGGGCAAATCTTTGCAGGAAGGTCTGGGCGAAGTGCAGGAAATGATAGATATCTGCGATTTTGCGGTTGGTCTTTCGCGACAGCTTCACGGCTTAACCATGCACTCAGAGCGTCCCGGTCATAGAATGTACGAGCAATACCATTCACTGGGGATCGTGGGTATAATTTCGGCATTTAATTTTCCTGTTGCTGTCTGGGCGTGGAATACGGCACTTGCGTGGATATGTGGCGATGTTTGTATCTGGAAACCGTCAGAGAAAGTGCCTTTGTGCGGCATCGCCTGTCAAAAAATTGCAGCTCGTATTTTTGCTGAAAATAATCTTCCGGAAGGTATTTCATGCCTGATCAATGGTGATTACAATGTGGGTGAATTCATGACGCAGGATTCAAGAATTCCGCTTATTTCTGCGACCGGTTCTACGCGTATGGGTAAAATTGTAGCCAGTACCGTGGGTTCACGCCTGGGTAAATCTTTACTTGAATTAGGAGGAAACAATGCAATAATAGTAACGCCAGATGCAGATATTAAAATGACCATTATTGGTGCCGCTTTTGGTGCTGTGGGCACT
The DNA here is from genome assembly GCF_047946655.1 of Leeuwenhoekiella sp. A2. Taxonomy (GTDB): domain Bacteria; phylum Bacteroidota; class Bacteroidia; order Flavobacteriales; family Flavobacteriaceae; genus Leeuwenhoekiella. Next base: position 1,479,586 of record NZ_CP172311.1, on the reverse strand, counting down.
GCAGGGCAACGATGCACTTCTACCCGCAGATTAATAATTCACGAGTCTGTTTATGATCAGGTAAAAGAAGCTTTAGTAGCGGCTTATAATCAGTTGAAGATAGGTAATCCTTTAGATGAAAATAACCATGTTGGGCCGGTTATAGATAAAGACGCTGTTAAAATGTACCGGGCTGCGCTCGAAAAAGTAGTCGCCGAAGGTGGAAATCTGCTTGTTGAGGGCGGGGTTTTAGAAGGTGAAGGTTATGAAAGCGGTTGCTATGTAAAGCCAGCTATAGCCGAAGCTGAAAACGATTTTGAGATCGTGCAGCATGAAACTTTTGCGCCTATTCTCTATTTGCTAAAATATTCTGGAGATGTGACTAATGCGCTTGAACTGCAAAACGGTGTAAATCAAGGCCTTTCTTCTGCTATCATGACAAATAACCTGCGCGAAGCAGAACAATTCTTAAGCGTTACAGGCAGTGACTGTGGTATTGCAAATGTAAATATTGGTACATCAGGGGCAGAAATAGGTGGTGCCTTTGGCGGCGAAAAAGAAACCGGTGGCGGTCGTGAAAGCGGCTCTGATGCGTGGAAGGTTTATATGCGCAGGCAAACCAACACCATAAATTATACGACAAAATTGCCCCTTGCACAGGGAATAAAATTTGATCTTTAATTTAAGGATAATAACAAACTACCTGATTTTTAGCTTTTAAAGCCGAAAATAAGCCGGTTTAAACCGATTTTTCTCAGTATTATATTTCAGGAAAATCGGTTGTTTAGTGCTAAAAATCGCTCTAATTGCGCCCATTTTCCTCAGGATACAGCGTGTGTACCGGGTCACTTTGCCAGTATTCTTTAGTGTCAACATCCATAATTGTAACCGGACCTTTAAAAGCGGCACCTGTGTCAATATTCCAAATTGTGGCAATATTAACCGGCGTGGTTTCGCCTATGCGAGTAACGGGAGTATGCCCAATATAGATCTCTTTGCAATGTGTAAGTCGCTTGGGATAGCGCGGGTCACTTTCTGTAATTGAGGTGTCCATCGCCAGCGCCATTTCCCACAGCGTGCGATCCCAATAATAAGTGACGCTGCTGTATTCATATTCTGGCCCGCTTTGGTTTTGAAAACCTGCGTGTACAAATAATCTGTATTCAGTATCCAGATGATAATCTATAAGTGATTCATAGAATTTTTTGTGAGCGGCTTTCTCTTTTTCAGAATAGCCTTTATAGGAATCAATTGTTGCTACACCACCATGTCGCATCCAGCTTTCATTATAATCTGCACCGCATAACCACTGGTACACAAGATCATCGTGATTGCCTCTTAAAAGTGTGCAGGTTTGCTTTCGCGAAAGCGTTAATAAGAATTCTACAGTAGGAGCACTTTCACTCCACCCATCAACATAATCACCTAAAAATATAAGGTGGTCATCCGTTTTAATTTCGGCTCTTTTAAGGGCTTGTTTTAAGCCTTTTAAACCACCATGTATATCACCTATTACCAGAGTTCGTCCCATTAATTATATTTTACTTTTCTAAGAATGCGCATATTCTCTTTGTAAGAATCATAGAGTTTTCCGCCTATTTTTCTAAGGAAAGGGCGCGCTTCTTCCAGTTTATTTATTGCTTCTTCAAATCCGTTTAAATAACAGATAAGATATGTTGAGGCCAGGTTTGCAAGATCATCATTCTCACCTTTATTAAGAGCGGTGTCAGCTTTAAGTTTTTGTAAAATTACATTGTTGTTGTTGTAAATGTGATGCAGCAACTTCTTGTCATAAAGCGGAGGCTCAAAAGCAAGTTTGCTGTCTATGCCGTAAAAGCCATTTTCTTTAAATGTAATCGTTAATTCTTCTAAAGGGTAATATTTAAAGTTGTTCTGAAGCCCCAACAATACATATTCTAAAATGGTAAATGTATCTTCTGTTATCGTGATCGAGACTTCGTCAAGCGCCGAATAAAACAGGCGCACCTGCTCATTAATAAGCTCAATATCTACGCGGCTGTAATACGTTTTATCCTTAACCTTTTTTTGATGCCCGGCCCAGCACACCACAAATTGCTCTTTAAAAACCTTATAATTGGTATAAAGATCTTTGTGGCGGTTGTTTATAAAATCGATTACACCATTTAAAGTAAGTTCTATGCTGTTGCGCGCATGATTTTCTATTGTGGCAACGATAGAACTATTGACGTCTTTTATCTCGATATCAAAAACCTTGGGCATTGAGATGCTGCCATCTCTAAAGAAAACACTGCCGCCCCAGTATTTCCAGATATTCTTCCGCAAGGCTGTCAATCTGTTAGTGGGTCGTATAGTTACTAGGCCTACCACCAGATCTCGGGGTAAATTGGGAAACGGAATATTTTCGTAAGAAATAAGCGGCGGATTTGTAAGATAGGCGTTTACAAGATTTTGAATTTTGCTATCGTCAAAAAACGGAACTCCTGTGATTTCATTTGTGTCATCTTCTACACCTATAACTATGTAGCTGTTGTTTTTAGGATTAGAATTAGAGAGAGCACAAATGTGCTTTAAGAACTTCGCTTTACCTTCTTTAGTACTAATGTCAACTTTCCGCTTTTTATCATAAAAACTATTCTCGTCGTTATGAGCAAGCAGGTTTTTAATGAGTAAGCGTTTGTTGATCACAGTTTATCCTATATTAAAGTAGTTTTGATAGTTATGTATAATTAAGACATATCTTTCAAGAATAGCAAAGATTAACTTGTCTTTTTATTCACCACGGTACTACTTGCCTGGTCTGTGCTCATCACTACAAGATCTGCGATATTTACATGTGCGGGTCTGGAAACCACAAAATAAAGTATATCTGCAATGTCTTCTGCAACAAGGGGTGTAAAGCCTTTGTAAACATTTGCGGCTTTGTCTTTATCCCCCTTAAAACGCACTTCGCTAAAAGACGTTTCAACCATACCCGGGTTTACAGCTCCCACACGTATATTGTATGGATTTAGGTCTATGCGCATTGCCTGATTTATTGCGTCTACAGCATGTTTACTGGCACAATACACATTACCTTTTGGATAGACTTCTTTGCCTGCGGTTGAGCCTATGTTAATAATGTGACCGCTGTTGCGCTCTATCATCTGCGGGATAATAGCTTTACTTACATATAATAAGCCCTTCACATTTATATCAAGCATAGCGTCCCAGTCATCCGTTTCACCGTCCTGAATGGTATCCATCCCATAGGCATTGCCTGCATTGTTAATCAGGATATCAATTTGAGCGAAATTTTCATGAAGACTTTCTATTGCAGAGAAAACATCTTTCTTTGTTCTAACATCAAAGGTGAGTATATGAACATCTACAGAGGATTTCAGTTCTTCTTTTAAATCTTTAAGTTTTTCCTTATTTCGCCCACAAATGATGAGGTTGATACCGTGTTTAGCAAATTCTGTTGCAGTTGCAAGGCCTATACCGCTACTTGCACCCGTTATTAAAGCAGTTTTTTTTGTCATTAATCTATTTTTAAATTCTTTTCAATCAAAGGGTTGTAAATTCAGGTATTTATTTTTTCAGATCGGTGGGGGATTTGTTTGCAACATCACCTTTTTGCTACAGTCTATGGATTAGATAGAAATAGGCACTGTTTTTTGCGAATTTAGCAGCAAGAGGCATGGGCAGAATTTCTTATTTTCAAAACTTGAAATTACAGAGATTGAAATTAGAAAAACCCTTGAAAACCCTAGTCATTAAAGATTTTTTTAACCTATTGTTAACAAGGTGTTCTGTAATAAAATTGAACATTGCAGAGTTGTTAACTGCACAAAATTATACCAAATATTATGGAAGATACCAATACAGCCATTGACATTGGGGCCATTAATGAAAAAATAGAAAGAGAAAGTGCTTTTGTAAAGATTCTTACCCTTGAGATGAATAAGGTCATCGTAGGGCAAAAGCACATGGTAGAACGCTTGCTTATTGGCTTGTTGGGTCGCGGGCACATACTTCTAGAAGGAGTTCCCGGGCTTGCAAAAACACTTGCAATAAATACACTTTCTAAAGCAGTTCACGGTAGTTTTAGCCGTATACAGTTTACACCAGATTTATTACCGGCAGATGTTGTAGGTACGCTTATCTACAATATGAAGCTGAATGATTTCAGTATTAAGAAAGGTCCTATTTTTGCCAATTTTGTGCTTGCAGATGAGATTAACAGGGCTCCTGCTAAAGTGCAGAGTGCTTTGCTTGAAGCTATGCAAGAGCGTCAGGTGACGATAGGTGATGAAACCTTTATTCTTGATAAGCCATTTTTAGTAATGGCAACGCAAAACCCGGTAGAGCAGGAAGGTACTTATCCTTTGCCAGAAGCTCAGGTTGACCGTTTTATGCTAAAAACGGTAATAGATTATCCTAAACATGCAGAAGAGCAACTCATCATACGCCAGAATCTTAAAGGTAGTTATGAGCAGGTTAACCCTGTGGTTTCTATAGAACAGATATTGAGAGCGCAGGAGGCTGTGAGAGATGTTTATATGGATGAAAAGATAGAAAAGTATATACTTGATATTGTCTTTGCCACACGTTACCCTGAAAACTTTAAGCTTGCAGATCTTAAGCCTTTAATAAGTTTTGGAGCATCGCCTCGAGGAAGTATAAACTTAGCAACAGCTTCTAAATGTTTTGCGTTTATACGCGGAAGAGGATATGTAATACCAGAAGATGTGCGCGCTATTGTACACGATGTGCTACGCCACCGTATTGGTATTACTTATGAAGCTGAAGCTGAAAATGTAACTACAGAAGAGATCATTAACAAGATCGTTAATGAAATAGAAGTGCCATAGAGGCTGATTTTTAACCTTTTTAGGCCGATTTTAACCCTGATTTTTGGGTTTTTTGGAAGCTTTTAAATACAATTAGCTGCATACTCAAATCATGGATACTAAAGAATTACTCAAAAAAGTACGCAAGATAGAGATAAAGACCAGACGCCTGTCTGATCATATTTTTGGCGGAGAGTACCATTCTACTTTTAAAGGGCGTGGTATGACCTTTAGTGAGGTGCGGCAATACCAGTTTGGTGATGATGTGCGTAGTATTGACTGGAATGTGACTGCCAGGTATAGTGAGCCGTATGTTAAGGTTTTTGAAGAAGAACGCGAACTTACAATGATGCTCATGGCAGATGTAAGTGGTTCAGAATTTTTTGGTACAGATCAGCAATTCAAATCAGAAATTGTTACAGAAGTTGCTGCGACGCTGGCTTTTTCGGCCATGCAGAACAATGACAAAATAGGTCTCATTTTATTTTCTGATGGGATAGAACTTTATATTCCGCCCAAAAAGGGGAAATCACACGTACTCAGGATTATAAGAGAATTGCTTGAGTTTGAGCCTAAAAGTAAGAAGACAGATGTTGCTCAGGCTTTAAAGTTTTTGTCAAATGTGATGAAAAAGAAAGCTATAGTTTTTGTGCTTTCAGACTTTATTGCAGATGAGTACAGAGATACACTAAAAATAGCATCTGGTAAGCACGACATAACCGGGATACGTATTTACGATCAGCGCGAGGAAGAAATTCCCAGTCTGGGCGTGGTGCAGATGGAAGATGAAGAGACCGGCGAACTTATGCTTGTCAATACTACATCAAAAAAAGTGCGATCAAATTACGCCGCTTTTTACAGAGATAAGGTTAAGTACTATGAAGAAACCTTTAGACGCAGTGGCGCCGGAGTTATAGATGTGCGCACAGATGAAAGTTATGTAAAAAAACTCTTGGGCTATTTCAAAAGAAGAGGATAACAGGAGAAGAAAGATGAATTATATATTGAACCCCAAAACAAAAATAAAAGGCCACTTTAAAATATCACAAGCTAAATACGCCTTCTTCTTTTTTGCCATTTGCTTTATTTTTTCAGTTGATTTGCATGCGCAGCAAGTTAAGGCTGCTATAGATTCTACTTCTATAAAAATAGGTGAGCAAATCAATTACTCTGTAGAAGTTGTAACAGATTCTACAGATCTTGTCGTTTTTCCTGAAGGGCAGAGTTTCTCGCCATTAGAAGTTATAGAATCTTATAAAGTAGATACTTCTTTCGCTCAGGCGAAAGTTAAACTTTTAAAGAAATACGGCTTAACGCAATTTGATAGCGGTTCTTACACCATTCCGCAGCAGCGCATTATTATAAATGAAAAACCTTTTCTTACAGACTCAATGCAGGTAGAAGTAGCAAATGTTGCTATAGATACTACAAAACAAGGGTTGTATGATATTAAGCAAACCATA